>CACAGI010000007.1 GCA_902532015.1 uncultured SAR86 cluster bacterium
CAAAAGCGTTTTAGATCATTACAAACAAAGATTTAGGCATATTCTTGTAGATGAGTTTCAGGATACAAATGAAGTTCAATATCAATTCTTAAAATTATTATGCGAAGGCGGTAGCCATATCATGTCTGTTGGGGATGATGATCAATCAATTTATGGTTGGAGAGGAGCTAAGAGCGAAAATATAAACCGTTTTACTAAAGATTATAAAGACACAGAAATAATTAGATTAGAACAGAACTACCGCTCGACTTCAGTTATTTTAGGAGCCGCAAACTCTGTTATTAAGAACAATCAAGGAAGGATGGGTAAGGAACTATGGACAGATCAAAAAGAAGGAGAACCTATATCTATATATTCAGCCTTCAACGAAGATGATGAAGCAAGATATGTTGTGGGGAGCATTCAGAATTGGATAGAGCAAGGAAGAGATTTAAGTGAGGTTGCCATTCTATATCGTTCAAATGCTCAATCACGTGCTTTAGAGGAAGCAATTTTAAGAGAGGGGTTGGCGTATAGAATATATGGCGGCTTAAGGTTTTACGAACGTGCAGAAATAAAAAATGCCATGAGTTATCTTAGGCTTGTCTTTGGAAGAGAGGATGATGCTGCCTTTGAAAGAGTAATAAATATACCTCCTAGAGGAATAGGAGCTAAAACTTTAGACATTATTAGATCAAGAGCTCAGAAGATAGAGTCCTCGCTTTGGAAGGCTTGCGAAGATTTAATAGAAACAGATGGCCTTACCCCTCGAGCAAGTCAGTCAGTAAAAGGATTTATGTCAGACTTTGACAGCTTAGAAGTTGAAACCAACGAGCTTCCTTTGAAGGATCTTGTTGATCATGTTATTCAAAGAAGCGGCTTAGTTGAATATCATAAAAAAGAAGCAGGTGAAAAAGGAAGAACCAGGGTAGAAAACTTGGCTGAGCTAGTAACTGCAGCTTCCGATTTTGAACCTGAACCTTTAGATGAGACTGAAGCAGTACCATTAAAATTATTTATAGATCACGCTGCTTTGGATGCCGGTGAGACGCAAGCATCTGAATATGAATCTGCTATTCAGCTAATGACATTACATTCTGCTAAAGGTTTAGAGTTCCCGCTTGTTTTTATAACAGGCTTTGAAGAAGGTCTTTTCCCACATAAACTTTCCGTAGAGGAACCTGATCAACTACAAGAAGAAAGAAGGCTTTGTTATGTTGGTATGACTAGGTCGATGGAAAGACTTTTTATAGTCCATGCAGAAATGCGCAATCTACATGGGACAGAGAATTTTAACCCTCCTTCTAGATTCCTTAGAGAAATTCCATCAGAACTTACAATGGAAGTTAGGTCGGGTGGAAGTATTCCGCGAAGAAATGCTTCAACTGGGAGCATAGTTAAAGGAGGTGTGCCTGAAACAGACTTTAAACTAGGTCAAAGAGTTTTTCATGAAGTATTTGGGGAAGGTGTTATCTTAAACTATGAAGGACAAGGATCTAATGCCAGGGTAGAAGTAAACTTCGATTCAAGTAAAACTAAATGGTTGATGGTTTCATACGCTAAACTGCAGAATATATAATAAGGAAAATTATGAAAAAATTATTTGTAACTACGTTTCTTTTCTTGATCTTAGCATCTTGCTCAAGTGACCAGGTATCCATAGAAAAAGGCACATGTTTTTCCAATGGAAACTCAAACTATCAATGGACCATGGTTACAACTTGGCCTAAGAACTTTCCTGGTTTAGGAATGGGCCCTGAGAACTTTGCAAAATATGTTGATGAGATGACGTGTGGACGAATGAAGATCAAGGTTTATGGTGCTGGAGAATTTGTTCCTGCTATGGGAGTTTTTGATGCCGTTTCTCAAGGAAATGTTCAATTGGGACATGGGGCATCTTATTATTGGACTGGCAAAGTTAAATCTTCTCAATTTTTTACGGCTGTGCCTTTTGGATTAACGGCACAAGAAATGAATGGATGGCTACATTATGGAGGAGGGCTAGAGCTCTGGCAGGAAGCCTATGAACCATTCAATTTGATTCCACTAGCAGGTGGAAATTCAGGAGTACAAATGGCTGGTTGGTTTAAAAAAGAGATTAACTCTTTAGATGACTTAAAGGGATTAAAAATGAGGATACCTGGACTCGCGGGAGAGGTGTTTACACGTGCTGGTGCAGAAACAGTTACCTTGCCTGGAAACGAAATCTTTTTATCTTTGCAACAAGGAGTTGTTGATGCAGCAGAATGGGTAGGGCCATATAATGATCTTACATTTGGTTTCCATCAAGTAGCTGATTACTATTATTATCCGGGATGGCATGAACCAGGCTCAACACTGGAAATAATCATCAATAAAGATGCTTATAATTCTTTACCTGAAGATTTAAAAGCAGTTATTAAATATGCTGCGAGAGCGGCCAACCAAGAAATGTTGGATGAATATACCGCTCGAAATAATAAAGCGCTTAATGAATTAATTGAGAAGCATGATATAGAGTTAAAGAAGTTACCCGATAATGTCCTTGTTGAGCTTAGAAGAATTACTGATGAGGTAATGGAGGATTTCATAGCTGATGATGAGATGGCCCGTAGAGTATATAAATCCTATAAAGAGTTTAAGGAAGAAGTTATTAATTATCACCGCATATCAGAGAAGGCTTATATAGATACAAGGGAGCTGGATTGACAGATCTAAGAATAAAAGATTTAGGTTTTTTAGATTATGAAGAGGTTTGGCAGTCTATGGTTTCTTCAGTTAAAAATAGAGAACGAAATGCACCTGATGAAGTATGGTTCGTTCAACATCCAGCAGTTTATACACTGGGTTACTCAGGATCTGATCTAAATATACTTGAGCAGAACAATATACCACTGGTTAGATCTGATAGAGGTGGTGAAGCAACATATCATGGTCCAGGACAACTAGTAGTTTATTTTCTAATCAATATTAAAAGGTTAGGTTGGGGTCCTAAAAAACTCATATTTTATTTAGAAGAAATTTTTATGAGCTTGCTGGATCAATACGGTATTGATGCACAAAACAAAGAAGGGGCACCAGGAATCTATGTGGGGCAAAAAAAAATTGCTTCAATCGGATTAAGGATAAAACGAGGCTTTTCATACCATGGTGTTAGTCTAAATATTGATATGAATTTAACCCCTTTCAACTATATAAATACTTGTGGAGTTGAGTCCTTAGAGGTAACTCAAATTAATGACTTAACCGCAGTTTCAGTACAAAAAGTTAAACAAGATTTGGAAGAGCTTATAAAGGAAAGGAATTTTAAAGTAGCTTGATGAATAATTTAATCCCTACAAAAATAATTAATGATGATGGCATAGTAACTATAAAAAACGGAATTAAATCAAATAAGAATAATTTAGTACCTGTAGAAAGAAAACCTACATGGCTTAGAGTTAATCCCAAGATCTCATTTAAGTACAAAGAATTAAAGAAGATTGTCCACCAAAGAAATCTTAAAACTGTATGCGAGGAGGCAATGTGTCCAAATATACATGAATGCTGGAATCATGGAACTGCCACTTTTATGTTGCTGGGCTCTGTATGCACAAGAGCATGTAAATTTTGTGCTGTTGACACAGGGAATCCCAATGGCAGATTAGATAAAACAGAACCGAAAAAAGTTGCTAATTCAATTAGTTTAATGGGTATTAAATACGCAGTCTTAACTTCAGTGAATCGAGATGATTTAGCTGATGGTGGGGCATTCCATTACGCCAAAACAGTAAGAGCTATAAGAAAAAAGACACCAGAAGTTACTGTAGAAGCTCTTGTGCCAGACTTTTTAGGACAGAAACAATCCATTGAGATCCTGCTTGATTCTGGATTAGAAGTTTTTGCTCAAAATGTTGAAACGGTTGATAGATTGACTAAAGAGGTTAGAGATCCAAGGGCCAGCTATCTTCAAACTTTAGGAGTTTTAAGTTATTCAAAAAAATACAAACCATCGGTTCTTACAAAGACCAGTTTAATATTAGGTTTTGGAGAGACTTATGATGAAATCTACAGAGCTATGCAAGATATAAGAGATCAGGGTGTAGATATCCTTACATTAGGCCAATATCTAAGACCCACAATTAATCACTTGCCAGTTGCGAAATGGTATTCTCCTGAAGAGTTTTCTTTTCTAAAAGAAAAAGCTATTAGCTTAGGTTTCCTAGAAGTTGCTTCTGGTCCGATGGTTAGATCTTCCTATAGAGCTGACAGAATAGCGAATTTGATCAAATAACTATCCGTAGACTGCGTTTGGGAGTGCAGTAACTAATTCAGGAAAAATAGATAACATAACAAGTAAAGCAATTTGTATTAGTATAAAAGGTATAACACCCCTATAAATTGCTTGGGTGGACAGGTTATCTGGTGCTACACCTCTCAGATAAAATAGCGCGAATCCAAACGGCGGCGTTAGGAAAGAAGTTTGAAGATTAATAGCAATCATAATTCCTAACCAGATAGGATCTATACCCAACATTAATAATGCTGGCCCAACTATCGGTACAACCACAAGAGTAATTTGAATAAAATCTAATATAAAGCCTAATAGGAAGATAATAATCATAACCACTAATACTGCTCCCAAAGCACCTCCTGGAAGTTGAGTAAATATACTTGTGATTAAATCATCACCACCAAAACCTCTGAATACTAGTGAAAAAATTGAAGACCCTAGAAGTATCATAAACACCATAGCCGTAATCTCAGTAGTAGTTTCTACTGCTTCCTTTAAATTATTCCAAGTAAGGCTACTTTTACTTAAAGCCAAAAGGAGTCCTCCAAAAGCGCCTACACCTGCAGCTTCTGTAGGAGTAGCTATGCCTAAAAGTATTGACCCTAAAACAGAAGTAATTAAAACAAAAGGGGGAAGTAAAGTAGTTAAAAGTATTTTCCATCTATTTTTTATGATTTTTACTTCTTGAGCGGGAGCCATTTCTGGAGAAATGTAAGCCCTTATGCCAACGTATGCTGCATAACAAAGAACAAGAATAAAGCCCGGAACTATAGCCCCCATAAAAAGATCTCCTACAGAAACGGTTCTAGCAGAAAAATTTCCTATACTTAATTGAGACTGCTGATATGAAGCAGATAAGACATCGCCTAGGATTACCAAAGCAATTGAAGGCGGTATTATCTGACCCAATGTACCAGTAGCACAGATTGTTCCTGCAGCTAGGCTTTGGTCGTATTTTCTAGACAACATAATTGGAAGTGAAATTAAGCCCATTGCTATAACAGTAGCTCCTACTATCCCTGTGCTGGCAGCAATTAGCGCCCCCACAAATATCACAGAAATAGCTAAGCTACCTCTGAATCCACCAATTATTTCTGCCATGTTGCTAAGAAGGTCTTGTGCAAGGTTAGACTTTTCAAGTAATACTCCCATAAATACAAATAAAGGCACTGCAACTAATGTCATGTTAGTCATATCCCCATATAGCCTATTTGGTATTGCTCCCAGAAAAGCACTTTCAAATGTATTGGTTGCTATACCAATAGATGCAAATATTAGAGCTGTACCAGCCAAAGAGAAAGCAACTGGAAAGCCTGCAAGTAAAACTATGCATATAACACCAAACATTAGCAGGGGTATGAATTCAACCATTTCTTATTGTTATTAGTGATTTAAAAATTTCAGATAAGCTTTGCAAGCCCAACAAAATTGCTAGAGCAATTAGTAAAGATTTTTGTATGTAAACAAATGGCAGACCATCTGGTTCGGGGGAAACTTCTAATATTCTCCAAGAAAATTCCACATAACCCCAAGAATAAAAGAAGATCATCCAGCACACAGGTTGTAAAAAGATGACATTTCCTAGTAAATCAACCCATGCTTTTTTTATATCTGAAAAGCTTCTATAGAAGATATCAACTCTTACATGAGCGCCTCTTTTTAAAGCGAAAGCAGATCCTAAAAGAAACAATCCTCCATGAAGATAAAGAACTACGTCTTGGAGTAATACTGACCCCATGTCCAGACCATATCTCATAACTACTACAGTGCAGGTTACTAAAACCATAATGGCCACAAACCATGAACATACCTTTCCTGTTAATTCAGAAAAGGTATCTAAGTTTTCGCTAATTTTATGCAATGGTTAATAGTTTATAGTTATTTAAAATATGAATTATAATTATGGGGAGGTATTTATGAATCTACAATTTACACAAGAAGAGCTCGATTTTCAAAAGGAAGTTAAAGATTGGATAAAAGAAAACTACCCAGAGGAAATGCGCGAGAGGTATACAAGCGCTCCGAATGGACATCTAACTAAAGAGGAGCAAGTACAGTGGCAAAAATCTTTATATGCCAAAGGCTGGGCCGGAATCAATTGGCCCGCTGAATATGGAGGAGCAGCCTTTTCAGCATCTCAGAAATATATTTACAGCAAAGAAATGGCTGCTGCTAGCGCACCTGGTTTTTTAGCCTTTGGTGTTTCGATGGTAGCTCCTGTGATAATGGCTTTCGGAACCGATGAACAAAAGAAAAAATATTTACCTGATATTTTGTCATCAAAAACTTGGTGGTGTCAGGGTTACTCTGAACCAGGCTCTGGATCTGACTTAGCCTCTTTAAAGACAAAGGCTGAAGACAAAGGAGACCATTATTTAGTCAATGGAGCTAAAACTTGGACAACCTGTGCTCAACATGCAGATATGATCTTTTGTCTGGTTAGAACTAGCAATGAAGATATTCGTCAAAAGGGCATTTCTTTTCTTCTAATAGATATGCACAGTGCGGGTATTGAAGTTCAACCGATCAATACATTAGACAACACGCCAATTGGAAACCATGAAGTTAACACAGTTTTTTTTGAAGATGTTAAGGTACCAAAAGAAAATCTAATAGGAGAAGAAGGTAAGGGGTGGACTTACGCAAAATATTTGCTTGAGTTCGAAAGAGGCAATGGTTATTCATCGGAACTTTATTCTCAATTACAAAAGATAATTAAGCAGGCTAAGACGGAGAATGCAAGTGGAAATACTTTGGCAGATGAGTCTGAATTTAAAGAGGCAGTAGCCAAGATCGAAGTTCAAATAAATGCCATGGAAGCTACAGAACTAAGAATTTTAGGAAGCTTAACTGCGGGGCAGAATGTGGGACCTGAATCTTCTTTACTTAAAACAAGAGGAACAGAAATTGGTCAGGCAATAACTGAACTAGCTATAGAAATTGTTGGATATTATGCATTGCCTTTTAATAATCCAGGCCCAGAAATTGGCGTTAATGAACCTCCTATTGGAAGCAGGTTTGCAAATACTGCAGCTCCTAGGTATTTCAATTATAGAAAAGCAAGTATTTATGCTGGATCAAACGAGGTTCAAAGAAATATAATGGCAAAATTAGTTTTAGGATTATAAATGCTTGCACTTATCGCTCCCGCAAAGAGATTAGATTATGAATCTGAATTTTCTATGAAGGACTTCTCTATTGCAGAACACTTAAAAGAAAGTAAGAAGCTGATAAAAGAGTTACAAAAAAAGAGTCCCGAAGACCTTTCTGCTTTGATGGGCCTTAGTGAAAACCTTTCGATGCTAAATTTTGAAAGGAACATGAATTGGCAGTTACCAAACAAGCCCTCTGATTCTGTAAGACAAGCTATATTTGCATTTAAAGGTGATGTTTATGTTGGTCTTGATTCAGCAACACTCAGTAAATCAGATTTAAAATATGCCCAAAGAAATTTAGCAATATTGTCAGGTCTATATGGTTTATTAAAACCTTTGGATCTCATGTATCCCTACCGTCTAGAAATGGGAACCAAAATGAAGAATGAAAAGGGTAAAAATCTTTATGAGTTTTGGGGAAATAAAATTACAGAAAGCATCAATGACCTTGTTAAAGAGAATAGCTCAAAGGGCGTTATAAACTTAGCCTCTGTTGAATATTTTTCTTCTGTAAAAACAGAAAATTTGGTTACGCCAGTTTATAGTCCTATTTTCAAGGACTATAAAAATGGTCAATATAAAATTATTAGTTTCTTTGCGAAGAAAGCACGAGGAACAATGGCTAGATTTATTATTCAAAATAAGATTAAAAATCCAAAAGATTTAAAACTATTTAACTTAGATGGTTATAACTACAGCAAGAAAGACTCTTCAGAGTATTCACCTGTTTTTTTAAGAAAGAATTAAGAAGGTATTTCGCCATCTAGATATTTTCTTCTAGGTAACATGTCTTCAAACTCAGGATCTTTTTTCTCTGCTTTTGCTTTAAAGGCTACAGACATCTCGTCGCCTATACCCATAGCATTATTCCATAGTGCAATATGATTTAATGACTCTTCTACAGTGTGGTCTCTACCATAATTTAAGGACTCTTTGGAACCCGCTATAGCAAGCGGTCCCTTCGAAGCAATTTCATTAGCAACTTCCATTACTCCTGCCATCATATCTTCTTTATTGTCAAAAACTTTATTTACCAAACCATGTTTCAGAGCCTCTTCAGGCATAAACCTTCTTCCTGTATAGGCTAATTCTCTGACTATACCTTCTGGTACTAGTCTTGGTATCCTTTGTAATGTGCCGACGTCCGCTGCCATCCCTATATTTATTTCTTGTATACAAAAGAATGCGTCTTTAGTGCAATAACGAAGGTCAGTTGCAGTTGCTAGGTCAACTCCACCACCTATACATGCGCCCTGAATCGCAGAGATAACAGGCATTCTAGCTTTTTCTAGACAAGTAATAGTATGTTGTAAATCCAAAGTTACTCTATAAGCTGATTCACTCCTCATGCCGTTATGTGCGTTAGGAGGTGAATCAGAGGGAGTAAAATTCGCTAAATCCATGCCTGCACAGAAATGCTTGCCTTCACCAGAAAGAACTATAACTCTAGCAGAAGCATTGTCAGAAAGGTCTTCTACTAAGTGAGGCAATTCCGACCAGAAAGCTTTATTCATAGAATTGAAATCGTCCGGTCTATTCATTTTAACGTGAGCGATCTTATCCTTAATTTCAACATCAAAACAACTGTAATCCATAATATACTCCTTATTTAAGTAGACTCTGCAATGTTTATTATCTCGCCTACTTTTTCTTGTAATTCATCCACTAAATCAAACGCCTTATTGTGAGGCAATACTACTTTCCTATTTCTACTCAATAATTCAAGTCCTTTTTTTAGTTCCTTGGCAGTTTGTTTTAATTTTTCGTTATTTTCCATATTAATCTTTCATATGAGATATTTGTAAGCTATTGTAGAAGAAAAGACTTCTTTGACAAATGAAAGAATCACAATTGATTGAATTAATAGACGGAGCTTTGGAGTTAGCCGACCAAGCTTCTCAGAAAGTTTTAGAAATTTATAATTCTGCTGATCTGAAATTTGAAAGCAAGAAAGACGGCTCTCCTGTAACTGAAGCTGATATTGCCTCTCACCAAATCCTCAATAAGGGCCTTTGCAAGTTAGACAATAAAATACCGGTTTTGTCAGAAGAAGGTAATGTAAATTTTATGCCTGATGAAAATTTATTCTGGCTGATAGATCCGCTAGATGGAACTAAGGAATTTATCAATAGAAATGGAGAATTTACTGTAAATATAGCTTTAGTTGAGATGGGATTTCCTATTTTAGGAATAGTATTTTCCCCAGCAGTAGATGAGAATTTTTTTGGATCAATTAATTTAGGAGCATTCAAAGTAAGCGGAACAGAAAGAGAAAGGATCTTGCCTAGAAAACAGGTAGAAGATAAATGTAGTGTTGCTCTTAGTAAGAGTCATAAAAGCAAAGACGATGAATGGTTTATCAACCAATGCAAAAAGCGATTTAATGTTGTTCATGAACTCCCTACAGGTAGTTCTTTAAAGTTATGTAAGGTAGCTGAAGGAAAAGCAGACATATACTCAAGACTGGGCCCCACTTATCAATGGGATATTGCAGCAGGGCAAGCAATAGTTGAAGCTGCCGGAGGCATTGTTAATGACTTACATGGCAACCCTTTGACTTACAAATTTAATTCTAAAATAAAGAATCCTCACTTCTTCTGCGCTGGTGATAAAAACTTCCCTTGGTTAGAGCTCTTTAGAGAATTAAACTAGAGTTAATACAATTTTTCCAATATTCTCGTTATCTTCCATTACTTGATGGGCTCTTTCTACTTCTGACATACTAAACACTTCGTGAATTATTGGTTGTATCTCGTTTGATTCAATAAATGGCCAAACTTTCTCATGAAGGTCTCGCATAACTATTTTTTTAAGCTCTTCACTTCTAGCCCTAATTGTTGATCCTATAATTCTCTGTCTTTTCATCATAAGGTGACCTAAGTTAATTTTGGATTCCAGCCCCCCCATTAATCCAATAATTATTAGTCTACCTTCAAGCCCCAAAACCTTTAAATTTTCTTCAAAATAATTTGCTCCAACTGGATCCAATATTAAGTCAAATCCATCAGAGACCCAATCTCTAACTTCATCGAACATTTTTTCACCTCTAACGGCGCCTTCAGAAGCTCCTAAATTCTTACAAAATTGTATTTTTTCTTTAGTACCTACAGTAACAAAACTTTCGCACTTAAATGCATTGCAAAGCTGAATGCCTGCCGTTCCAATTCCGCTTGCTCCAGCATGAAATAAAACTTTATTGTTATTACTTAATTTCCCTTCCATAAAAAGGTTTAACCAACAGGTTGCATAAACCTCTGGAAGAGAGGATGCCTCTTCCCAATTGAGATTCGTAGGTTTTGGTATGGCTTGAAATTCTGGGCAAGCAACATATTCAGCATATCCTCCTCCTGCAAGAAGTGCACAAACTTCGTCACCCACTTTCCTTGATGTTACCTTTTCACCAACTAAGTCAACAATCCCGCTGCATTCTAACCCTAGTATTTCGCTAGCTCCTGGAGGGGGAGGATAAAGTCCTTTTTTTTGCATTAAATCTGCACGGTTAATGGCAGTTGACTTAACCTTAATAAGAATATCATTAGGCCCAACTGAAGGAATTTCTGCTTCGCATAGAGCTAATTCTCCTTCAATAACGTCTATAGATTTCATCTAAGGTATTATAGTTTTTCACTAATATTAATGGGAATGTTTTAATATTTTTACTAAATTTACAAGCTGTTAGTTTTTTACAACACTGGTTAAATTTGCATCAATATTCACTAAAACTGTAGAATTCACTTAAATTATGACCAAAAAGGAAATAAAAAAGGAAAAAACACCAGGCACTGCACTCCAAGGAATGGAAGCATTGACACCTGGAGGTGATCTACAAGCTTATATAAATTCTGTGCATAGCATTGGGGTTTTAACTCCTGAAGAAGAAAAGAAGTTGGCAGAAGATTTGTACTATAGAAATGATCTAGACGCAGCAAGGAAGCTAGTTTTAGCGCATTTAAGGTTCGTAATTTATATTGCAAAAAGTTATTCAGGATATGGTCTTTCCGAAGCAGATTTGATACAGGAAGGGAATATAGGCCTTATGAAAGCAATTAGAAAATTTAATCCCGAAATGGGAGTTAGGCTAGTTTCTTTTGCTGTTCACTGGGTAAAAGCTGAAATACATGAATATGTTCTAAAGAATTGGAAAATAGTAAAGATCGCTACTACCAAAGCTCAAAGAAAATTGTTTTTTAATCTGCGTGGAAAGAAAAAAGGACTGGAGTGGTTTACTGAAGAAGAAATAGAGCAAGTAGCAAAAGACTTGGGAGTAAAGCCCTCAGAAGTGAGAGAGATGGAAAAAAGACTTAGCGGATTAGATATGTCATTTGATCCTTTATCTGAATCTGATGATGACGAAGCTTCATATGCCCCTTCTCAATATTTAGAAGATGAAGAAGCAAACCCTGCAGATTTATTTGAAAATCAATCTTTGACTGAAGAAAGCACTTCACAGCTTTATGAAGCTATCAATAAATTGGATGCTAGAAGTAGAGACATACTCCAAGATAGATGGTTAGCAGATGAAAAGCTAACTCTTCATGATCTAGCTGAGAAATATGAAATTTCTGCAGAAAGGGTGAGGCAAATAGAAAAAAATGCCATGAAAAAAGTTAAGCAATCTATTGCTTCAGGTCATTAGGTGGGTTTTAACAGCAAGCCCAAAAGTTTTGTAAAAAGGCGGGGAAGAATAACTGCCAATCAAAAGAAAGCGCTAGATTCTCTCTGGAATCAATACATCATTAATGATGTTTCGCATATACAAGAATTTCTTAACGGAAGGTATTCTTTGTTGGATATAGGGTTTGGTGCTGGAGAAACATTAATCAGCATTGCTCAGAAAAACAAAGATATAAGTTTGCTTGGGGCGGAGGTTTATTTGTCTGGTATAGGTAGTGTTTTGAGCAAAGCTGACAGATTTAACTTAAACAACATAAGAGTTGTAAATGAAGATGCAGAGGATCTTCTTCAGTATAAGATTCCTAATAAAAGTTTAGATACCATCATTATGTTTTATCCTGATCCGTGGCCCAAACGAAAGCATCATAAAAGAAGGCTAATCAGAGAAGAGTTTATTGCGTTGCTCAATATGAAGCTAAAACCTAGTGGGATCTTTTATTTTAAAACAGATTGGAAAGATTATTTTAATGTAGTTAGTCGTTTATTTGATGAAGATCCAAGTTGGAAAGAATTAAACTTACAAGACCTTGAAGAGGAATTAAGTGATATTCCACCAACTTCTTTTGAGAATAAAGCTATTCGAGCAAATAGATCTTTAAATACTAAGATTGTTAGGAAAATAAATTAATTTAAAGAAGGTAAGCTGCTTGATATGATTGTAAATGCTTTAAAACGATGACTTATCTTATTCTTTTCGTCTTTATGTATCTCGGCTAAATGAAGGTTATGGCCTGGTACGCGAAATATAGGATCGTAGCCAAAACCCATTTTTCCTTTAAACCCTTTTGCAATTTCTCCTTCTAGACAGCCTTCTGCAAAAATCGTCTTACCTTTACTATATGCTAGTAGACAGCATTTGAATCTTGCAGTTCTATCTTTTTGAGCAATATTTTTCATCTTACTTAATAATTTTTTGCAATTTTCGATATCTGATCCTGCAGATGAATATCTAGCAGAATATATTCCCGGAGCTCCATTCAAAGCATCAACTTCCAAACCAGAGTCATCTGCAAGTGCAGGCATTTGAAAATATTCCGAAACATATTTTGCTTTGATAAATGCATTTTCTTTGAATGTTCTTCCTGTTTCTTCGGGCATATCTTTCAATTCTTCAGGCATAGAGATGAATTCAAAATCCTTTCCTGTAGATAGTTGCTGGAATTCTCTAAGCTTCCCTTGATTCTGTGTGGCCAATATAATCTTCAATTTGAGATTTTGTATATAGCTGAAGCACCAAAAAAGTTGGGCCAAGTTCTGGTGAATATATTCGAATTTCCTTTTGAATCAAATGAAACCTTTTCTGTTATTTGAATTGAAACATCTGAACAAAGTAATTCAAAGTCTTCTAAGGTACAGAGATGAATATTCGGAGTATTAAACCAACTGTCCGGTAATGGCCCTGTAACAGGCATTTTTCCTTTTAGAAGAAGAATAAGCCTAGCTCGCCAATGACCAAAGTTAGGGATTGTGACTATGCATTCATTGCCTATTCTTGTGATCTCTTTTAAAGCTTTTTTTGGATCCCTTAGTACCTGTATGGTCTGACTCATTATCACAACATCAAAACTTTTATCTATGAAATTAGCTAGCCCTTCGTCAATATTCTGTTCTATTACATTAATCCCATTGCTTATACATTCATTAATCTTTGAATCATCTATCTCAACACCTACGGCCTTAATATTCTTTGATGCGATTAGATCTAATAAAATTTCACCTTTTCCACAGCCTAAATCTAAGACCTTAGAATCCTTAGCAATCCAATTATTAATTATTTCAAGAGTCTTCATCTAATTTTCTAGAAATGCACTTAATGCATTTACATATCTATCTTCGGCGAAAAGAAATGAATCATGTCCATGTGATGATTCAATCTCAAGGTAAGTAGTGTCTTTTTCGGCAGCTAACAAGGCATTTACTATTTCTTTTGATCTTTCAGGAGAAAACCTCCAATCACTTGAAAAGGAAATAACCATAATCTTGGCCTTTATGGTTTCAAATGCTTTAACCAGGTTGCCATGATATTTTTCTGCCGGGTCGTAGTAATCTAGAAGTTTCGTCATTAAGAGGTAGGTGTTTGCATCAAATGATTCAGAAAAAACATCACCTTGATATCTCAGGTAACTTTCAACCTCAAATTCAACATCAAAGCCAAAATTTAACTTTCCTTCTTTTAGTTCTCTCCCAAATTTATCTCTCATAGCCTCATCGGATAGGTAAGTTATATGCCCAACCATTCTTGCAAGTCTAAGACCTCTTTTTGGAGATTTTTCTGTATCTAGATAATGACCTTCTTGGAAATCTGGATCGGTGATAATTGCTTGTCTAGCAACTTCATTAAATGCTATATTTTGAGCACTTAACTTCGGTGCTGCAGCAATCACAGATGCTTTTAAAATTCTGTCAGGAAATAAACGACACCACTCAAGAGCTTGCATACCTCCTAAACTTCCCCCAATTGCAGCATGCCAACATTTTACATTTAAATGATCTGCTAATAATGCTTGGCTATTAACCCAATCTTTTACTGTAATAACTGGAAAGTCTGGCCCATAGAATTTTTTGGTTTCAGGGTTGATAGAGGAGGGTCCAGTGGAACCATGACATCCTCCAATATTATTAGGACAAACCACAAAAAATTTATCGGTATCTATTGCTTTGTTTGGACCTATTAAAGCATCCCACCATCCAGGTCTTTCATTCTCATCTTCATAATATCCAGCTGCATGATGATTCCCGCTTAAAGCATGACATATTAATATGGCGTTTGAAGCATCTGCGTTCAGTTCACCGTAAGTTTCATAAGTAAGTTCAATATTTTTAAGCGTTTTTCCACATTCAAGCAATAGGTCACTTGGCAATTTAAAAGATTGCTTAATTACTTTTCCTAGACCTTTACTCATAAAAAAACCTGTTTGCTTAAGCTAAACAGGTTTAATTCAATGCATTAGCTGTATTTCAATTAAACGCCCGCAAGCTGTCTCAAATCGGCGAATTTATAATTATATTGAAAGTTTTATTAGAAGCCAACTGATAACCAGACAGGCAGACCAGACTCGACTGCAAATTGAACAAATATTGCTTGAAAGAAGTTTAATAAAATAAATGCAAAAATTGGCGAAAAGTCTAAACCGCCCATAGGAGGTAGGAAGATCCTGAAAGGTTTAAAAAGTTTATCAGACATTTGTCTAATTAAGACAATAGCAGGATGATTGTTATCTCCAGCAACCCAGCTTAATATTATCCCACCTAACATTATCCACCAGACCATCTTCAGCAATAATAAAATTACAGAATAAGTAGACCAAATTAATATCTTTATAGGTTCATATTCTAAAGATCCTGCAATAGCTGCTAAATAAAAAGCTCCAGCTTGTACAAATAATGCAATTAAAAAAGAAGAAAGATCTAGACTATATATAGGTTTGATAAATGATCTTAATATTTGGCTTGGAAAATCTACTGCCTTAATAATTCCTTGTACAAGAGGGTTATAATAATCCACTCTTAGAAGTCTAAATAGAAAGTTAAATACGATTCCGATGGTTAAAATATCCATCAAAGCTTTGAACAAGAAAAATGTTGCTTCAGACATCTTTAGTTTTCTCCTAATTCTTTTGACTTATTTATAGCTTCTTCTATTGCCTTAAGGATAGTTTTCTTTAAATTATTTTTTTCAAATTCTTCTATTGCTCTTTCCGTGACTCCTCCGGGAGATGTTACATTTTTTCTTAGTACTAGAGGTGAATCCTCTTCGTAAGCCAAACGAGCAGACCCAGCAATCATTGAGGCAATCATATCTTTTTTAGACTTTTCTTCCATTTTCATTTTGCTGGCAGACTCAAGAAGTGATTCAATTAGATAGAATACGTAAGCTGGTCCAGACCCTATTAATGCCGTGAATATATCCATTTCTTGTTCTTGTAAATGATGCACTTCTCCTACAGACAAAAATAAGGTCTCTGCATTTTCTTGATCATTTATAGTTGCATACTTATTTTGACAAATAGCAGTTACTCCCTCGCGTATACTTGAAGGAGTATTTGGCATAGCTCTAATGATCCTTTGCCCCGAAGGTAAATATTTTTCAATATTTATAATCTTTAATCCAGCTGCTAAGGAAATTATTAACACATCCTTAGGGTGTGTTTTTTTATTAAATTCTTCTAGCACAATATTCATTTTATGAGGTTTCACAGCAAAAATTACAATTTCACTATCTTTATATACATCTTCATTGTCAGTTGATGTGTTAATTCCAAATGTATCTGATAAAGATTTTAAGTGAGATTTTGTTGGTGCACTGGCGATTATATTTTTAGGTTCGAAACCAGCTGTTATCATTCCAGAAATAATCGCAGAAGCCATGTTACCAGCTCCGATAAACCCTACTTTTTTACTAAAAACATTCATCTTCTCGCTCCAAAAATACCTGTCCCAATTCTTAATATTGTAGCCCCTTCTTGAACTGCCTCTGAAAAATCAGATGACATGCCCATAGAAAGTGTATCAAGTTCTTGGTATTTTGATTTAAGAGAATCCATTTTTAATTTTAGAAAAGAAAAAACTTCTCCCATTTCTTCAGAAGATTCTCTAGGTTTTGGGATAATCATTAAGCCTCTGGTTTTAATATTTTTGAGTTTAATTAGGTCAATTAACAGACTGTCAATTTTATCTATAGGAACGCCTGATTTAGTGTCTTCATTATCTATATTCACTTGTAAGCATATGTTTAGTTTACCTCGTGATATTGGTCTTGCTTCATTGAGCCTTTCTGCAATTTTTAGATTATCTACCGTATGAACCCAATCAAAAAGAGTAGCAATTTTTTTAGTCTTTCTTGTTTGTATAGAGCCAATAAAGTGCCATACAATATCTTTATCTATCTGATTTATCTTAGATTCAGCCTCTTGTAGATAATTTTCTCCAAAATGTGTAAGGCCATAATCATAAGCCTTCTCTATATCTTCAATAGTTTGAGATTTGCTTGCACCCATTAGTATAATTTTTTTAGGGTCTCGACTTGTAGCCAGGCATGCCTTGAGTATGTTCTCTTTTACAAGAGTAATGTTTTCTTTGAGCACTTTTACATTTTTTCTGGAGAGCTTACTCCAAGAATCTCAAGACCATTAAAAATCACTTGTTTAATACCTTTAAGAAGAAAAAGTCTTGAATGCATAAGGTCATTATCTTCAATTATGAATTTTTCATTGTTGTAATAGCTATGAAATAGACTTGCTAAATCTTTAAGGTAATAGCATATTAAATGAGGATCATTTGATTTCGCAGATTTTTCTATTAAGGAAGGAAAATTAGCTAGCTGTTTTTGAATTTCTATTTCTTTCTCAGCAGTCAATAAAGAAAGGTCTAAATTCTGACTATCTTCTTCAGGTTTATATTGTGCTTTATTAAATACACTGCATATTCTGGCATGAGCATATTGAATGTAATACAAGGGATTATCTTTTGACTGTTCTTTTGCAAGCTCAAGGTCGAACTCTAGATGTTGATCAGCCTTTCTATTTATGTAAAAGAAGCGCGCTGCTTCAGGTGTAACCTCATCCAGAAGTTCACTTAGAGTAATAAATTCTCCGCTTCTAGTTGACATAGAAATCTTTTCTCCATTCCTAACGAGATTTGCAAATTGTATAAAAACTACTTCAAGTTTATCTGTATTCTGACCTAAGGCCTTCATGGAGGCCTCCACTCTTGGTAAATATCCATGATGATCAGAACCCCAGATGTTAATAATTCTGTTATAAGATCTATTGAATTTATCTAAGTGATAGGCAACATCAGATGAAAAATAAGTATGATCTTTGTTGCTTCTTTGCAGAACTCGATCTTTATCGTCTTTAAAGTCAGATGATTTAAACCAGAGTGCGCCATCTTCCTCATATACATAGTTGTTTGAGCTTAATTCTGATATAGCTTTATTAGCTTTACAGTCTTCATCTTGTTCTTTGACATAAAGGGAAGATTCAAAAAACCACAGATTGTGATTTACTCCAAATCTCATTAAATCCTTCTCGATGATCTTCAGCATACTGTCTAATGCGAAAGATCTGATTTCTGTAAATCCCTCTGCTAATGTTTCTTGCATAAATGTGATTAAGGCGTCGATGTCCTTTTCATCTTCCTGAATTTTAAGAAAGGAAAGTATTCGCTCATGATCTTTGTCTGAAAGAAGATATATCTCTTTATTTTTTTTAGTTAGATCATCTGCAATTAGTTTTATATAGTCACCTTGATAGCCCAAAGCGCTCATAGTTACGTCTTCTCTTGAATTTTGCATATACCTTATCCAAACACTTACGGTCAGTATGCTCATCTGCCTTCCATAGTCATTCACATAGTATTCTTCGTCTACTTCATGTCCTGCTGCACTTAAAAGTTTTGCTAATACAGACCCAAACACCGCTCCTCTGCCATGACCTACATGTAATGGTCCGGTAGGATTACTTGAAACATATTCGATGAGTACTTTGCTATCTTGCTTTTGACTATGTCCATATTTTTCTTTTTCTAAATCTATCGTCTTTAGAATCTTTGAATGAGATTCTTCAGAAACAAAGAAATTTATAAATCCTGGTCCCGCTATCTCTACTTTTAGGATTTGTTCATCCAAAGGGAATGCCTTAGAGATTTGTTCAGCTAGATCTTTAGGGTTTCTAGATAGCGTCTTAGCTAGAATCATGGCTATATTACTTGCATAATCACCGTGCTCTTTATCTTTACTTTCTTGTAGTTTTATTTTGTAGTTAGCGTCATTAACATCAGACTCTTGCAGGAGCTTGCTTACGATTAATGAAAGTTGGTCTATTATTAGTTGCTGCATCAATGAACTCTATTTTCTACCTTGATACTCACCATTTCTTGTATCTACAGTGATAATTTCACCTTCAGATATAAAAAGAGGAACTTTTACTATGACTCCAGTACTTAAGGTAGCAGGTTTTGTTCCGCCAGTTGCGGTATCACCTTTTACGCCCGGATCGGTTTGAGCAACAACTAAGTCAACAAAATTTGGGGCAATTACTGATATAGGCTTCTCGTCCCAGAGAAGTACCTTGCAAATATCTTCCTCAGTAATCCATTGTTCAAGATCTCCAACTACCTTAGAGGAAATATTGATTTGTTCATAGTTTTCCGGGTGCATAAAATACCAAGATTGACCATCGCTATACAGAAATTGCATATCTAGTTCTTCTACATCTGCTGATTCAATAGATTCACCCACTTTACAAGTCTTTTCCCCAACTCTACCTGTTAAATAATTTCTAAATTTAATTTTACTGAAGGCCTGACCTTTACCAGGCTTATTGAACTCCTCCTCAATTATTACGCAAGGATCATTGTCTATTAGAATTTTTAAGCCTACTCTAAAGTCACTAGTTGAATAAGATACCAAATTTTCTCCTATACCTTCTTAAGGTTTATTAATTGTGATCCAAATTTTACAGACTTATTGGTTGTCAAGGAATGCAAATCTAATTTATCAGAGTCTTCGAAAACTATTATGACAGTTGAGCCCATTTTAAAATATGCAAGTTCTTGTCCTTTTAATACTTGTCTTTCACCTTCTTCTGGCCCCTTCCTCCACTCTCTTACAAAATCGTTTCTTACGGCCGTATCTTTATCAAACCAGAAGGGCACTATGCTACCTACAATTGAAGCGCCGACTGAAACTAACGAATATGAAAGCACGCTATTTTTAATGTTCATTACAGCCCTTTCATTTTTTATATATAGATCCGAAATATTTACTTGAGCTTTTTCATTAACGCTAAATAATGACTCCCCTATATGAGATGTAGAGGAGATATATCCTTCATAAGGACAATGTATTCTATGATAATCTGTTGGCGCTAAATATATTGTAATAAAATATCCAGGAGTATTGCGTTCTTTATTTACCTTTTCTCCTAATAATTCATGGAGAGAGTAATTATGCTTTTTTGCCTGAATCAGCATATTTCTTTCAATTAAACCATGATCCACAATTGTTCCATCTACTGGAGACACAACACTGAGATAAGAACTTTCTATTGGCCTTGCCTCTTTGCATAGCTTTCTAGTAAAAAATGAGTTGTAAGTAGCGTAGTCATTTATATCTGCAATAAGAGACTCCTCCAATTTTGGGCGGTAAATCTTTATAAATGAATTTATAAGAAACTTTTTAATATATTGATTCTTCGAGTCTGCCAATATACCCATTAGCCTTGTCAAAATAAAATGTGGAATTAGATAATGCATTAAATGTAGATTTTAGTTTTATATTGAATTTTCTGACAGGCTCACTCTGCTGCTAACCCTCTTCTGATGTTCAGGAATAATAACTTTAGTCATCAACAAAAGCATTG
The DNA here is from genome assembly GCA_902532015.1 of uncultured SAR86 cluster bacterium. Taxonomy (GTDB): domain Bacteria; phylum Pseudomonadota; class Gammaproteobacteria; order Magnimaribacterales; family Magnimaribacteraceae. The sequence continues at coordinate 20,424 of CACAGI010000007.1, forward strand.
TTATTGGCCCAATAATACTCCAAATACCTCCTGTAGTTCCTACACTTAACAAGAAAAGCCCTAAGAAGAATGTTAAATTACCTAAGTAGTTGGGGTGCATGAAATATTGCAAATGTAATTTATCTGATTTGACTAAATAGGATTCTGTATTGTTCCTAGATTTAAGGTAGATAAATAAGCCATAAAAACATAAAGCTAAAGCAAGGAAATCCAACCAGTATAAGTTTAGAGGGCCTGAAAGAAAGTTAAGTGATATCAGTGGACTAAAGCATATAAGTTGTAGCAGCGAGATATACAAAATCATCCCGATAATTTTTTTGGGCCTCTTCTTAATTACTTCGTCCTTAAATTTATTTAAGAAATCTGTAAGTAAGTTTAGTTTTAAAGATTTATTAAGGTAAAAGCTAACAAGAATCCAAAAACTTAAAAGAAAATTACCTGAAACTTGTCTAGTTGACAAATAATCAACTCCACTAAGTTGTTGTAATAGCATTGCCAGCCAAGCGATTAGCAAGATCGAGAGGAAAAAGAACCTTATATAAAGTCTAGGGCTTTTATTTTTTATGCTTATAAATATTAAAATTAAATTACAGACGAAGTTGACTGAAAATAAAATCATGAAAAATAGAAAAAATGACATATATTTTAAGTTCTTTATTCTCTCAATTAGCGTTGCATTGCCTTGATATTCTCTCTATAGTTTACTATTTCGTGGACGGGGAGAGTAAAAAAGAGTTGAAAAATATCACTTTTTTGCTAGTTTGCGTTAAGTAAATAAAGAATTTTTAAAGTAAATAGGAGATACGCTATGAAGCGTCTTTGTAAAATTGTTTTCCTTGCGGCAGTATTAATCAAACCTGCCTTTATATATACCGATCAAATTAAGCCTTTGCTGGATGTTGCTGGGGATAGGCAGAAAGCTGAAAAGGCTTCACAAGCAAAAATAGATCAAATGGACGAACAAACTTCAGTAATAATTAGTGAATATAAAACTGTAAGCAAACAAATTGAAGGTCTAAGAGTTTATAACGCTCAAATGAGATTCCAAATTCAACGTCAAGAAGATCGTCTTAAAGAAATAGATAGAACTCTAAAAGAAGCTCAGATTATGCAAAGGCAAATACCGCCTTTCACAAGAAGAATGCTTTCAGGTATAGAAAAATCTATCGAATTAGATATGCCTTTCCACTTGGCGGAGAGGAAAGAAAGAATAGCTTTTGCAAAAGCCGCTCTAGATAATCCTACTGTTTCTCCAGCTGAGGGTCTAAGGCAAGTATTGGAAGCTTTTAATGTAGAGGCTGAATATGGAAGAAAAATAGATTCCTATAAAGATAGCATTGTTATAGAGGGAGAGCTAAGAGAAGGGAATATATTGCGAGTCGGAAGGCTTGCTATGGTATTTCAAACGGCCGATGAAAATGAAACGCATGCATGGAATAATTCAACTAGATCATGGGATGAACTTAGCAATAGTTACAGAAATCCAACTAGAAAAGGTATAAGAATAGCTAATAAGTTGGCAACCGTAGATCTAATGGAGTTACCGCTTCAGCCTGCAAAGGAGGTCAACTAAAATGAAACATATAAAATTATTTATACTTCTGTTAGTTATGGGCTCTGTGCCAGCCTATTTAACTGCTGAAGATGACAATTCTGTTGAAGAAGAATCAAATATCGTAGTACCTTCCAACCCTCAAGAACTGCTTGAAGTAGTTAAAAGAGGACAATATGCAGATACACAAGAGCAAAGAGATAGAGAAGCACGATTCAGGAATGAAAAAAACCAGCAAGCTAAACTACTAGCAGATGCAAAATCAGAAAGAGCAAGGCTAGAGAAAGAAGCTGCTCGATTAGAACAAAAGTTTGAGGCGAACGAAGCTCTTTTAGTAGTCGCTGAAGAGCAACTAAGAGAAAGGCTTGGTTCCCTAAATGAAATTTTCGGTCATTTAGCAGGCAATACAACTGAAGCAAGAAATATAATGGAGCAGTCCTTGACTGCAGCTCAATTTGGTAAGGATAGAGAAGATTTTATGACCAAATTGGGTTCAAAAATGAACGAAGGCATAAAATTAGCTTCAATAGAGGAGCTAGAAACCCTTTGGTATGAATTGCAAAGAGAAATCAATGCTTCTGGAGAGGTAGTTAAGTTTACTGCTGACGTGATTAGCACTGATGGTAATGTAGAATCACGAGATGTCGTTAGAGTCGGGAATTTTAATGTTGTTTCTGATGGACAATATTTGAGTTATTCTCCTTCAAGAGGAATGTATTCTGAGCTACCTTCTCAGCCGGCTGGAAGATACACCTCAACAACTTCAGATATTTTATTTGATGACTCCTTTCCGGTGCAATTTGCTGTAGATCCAACTGGTCCGCAAGGAGGATCATTACTAGAAAGTTTGATCTCTATGCCAAGTACCGCTGAAAGAATGACCTTAGGAGGACCTGTTGGTTGGATTATTATGACCATAGGTCTTCTAGCAACGGCCTTATTTGGTTGGAGATTCTATGAATTATGGGGCATGAGAGCAGGAGTGCGAGCCCAAGCAGCATCTACAACTTTATCTGATGATAATGCTTTAGGAAGAATCCTAAAAATAGCAGAAGAAGATAAAAATGCAGATACGGAAACTCTTGAACTTAAGATGGCAGAGCAAATCTTAAAAGAGAGACCAACGATTGAGGGCCTTAATTGGGTTCTAAAGATAGTTTCGGTTGTTGCTCCTTTAATGGGTCTGTTTGGAACTATTATTGGAATGATTGAAACTTTTACGATGATTACTTTATTTGGAACGGGAGATCCTAAGACAATGGCTAGCGGTATTTCAGTAGCTCTTGTAACGACATGGTTAGGATTGATGGTAGCAATACCAACTACTTTCATGTATGCCACTGTAAATAATTTTGCTAAGGGCATTTTAGGAACAATAGAAGAGTCTAGTACAGGAATGGCCGCTAAACGTTCTGAAGGTAAGGCGTAATAACGGAAAAGAAAATTTAGATTATGTTTTTTTTCTATGATGCTTCAGATGCTTTATTTGCATTTATGCAAAGGGGTGGAGATACGCTTTATTTGATAGGACTCTTAGCTTTTGTTATGTGGTTCCTTATCTTTGAAAGGATTTGGTATTATTTTTACACTCATGGCGATCACATAAACGATGCAGTTTCTCAATGGGAAGGAAGAACAGATAAACTTTCTTGGAACTCTATAGCAATTAGAGATATGTTGATTTCTGAGAACACCAATAGAATTGATCAGAATCTTGATTTAATCAAGATGTGTGTGGGAATAGCACCTCTATTTGGTTTATTTGGAACTATAACGGGCATGATAGAAGTTTTTCATCTACTTGCAGTTACTGGCGGAGGAGATGCTAAAGCTATGGCTGGAGGAGTCTCTAGATCCACTATTCCAGCAATGGCTGGACTAGCAGTTGCTTTAACCGGAACCTTTGCTAATCAATATTTGGTTAATAGAGCTCAAAAAGAAAAAGATCTACTAGTAGATTATTTAGTAGCAGAATAATAGAAAGGATAAATTATGAGAAGATCACCAATAAGTAGTGCAGTAGCAGAAGAAGAAGATATTAATCTAACACCTATGTTGGACGTAGTCTTTATTCTTTTGATTTTCTTTATTGTAACTGCAAATTTCATTAAAGAACCTGGACTAGAAGTTAATAGACCTGATGCAGAGACATCAAATATACAGGAAAATGCAGCTATCTTAATAGCAATAGGGGCTACTAATGATATTTGGATTGATGGACGTAGAGTTGATGTAAGACAAGTAAAAGCAAATATAACTAAACTTTTAGCAGATAACCCTCAAGGATCAGTAGTCATTCAGGCTGATGAAAAAGCTCAAGCTGATGCGATCATTCAGGTAATGGACCAGTCAAGAGAAGCTGGAGTTTATGCTATATCTTTAGCTTCTGAACCTAAGTTTTAAAGATTTATGGGATTTCTTGCTGAACAAAATATGAAAATGTTAGGGTCTACCCTAACAGCATCTCTTTTCTTAACCGTTGGTATTTTCTATTTAATGCAATGGTTAATTGATGTGGGCGATGTTGAGTTGGATACTACTTCTATCAAAATAGCTGATGTAACAATGCCTGAGAGAGAACTAGAACTTCTTATGGACATGGAAAGGCCTCAAGAAGAAGAACCTCCTCCAGAAACAATGCCTCCAGAATTTGATATGACTCCACCAGCAGAAGTAGATAGTTCAGCTGCTAGACCTAATCTTGGTTTTAAAGGTAAGAAGGCAGGTGTCTTTGCAGATGGTTCATATGTTCCTATTTTCCAGGTGCCTCCTGTTTACCCTAGAAGAGCATTAGAGAGAGGTATAGAAGGCTGTGTGATGCTTAAATTTACAGTCACAAAAGTTGGTTCTACTAAAGACCCTTCTGTTGAATGGGCTGTGCCTCCAGGTATATTTGATAGAGCAGCTATGCGATCAGCGTTAAAATATAAATATAAACCTCAAATTAGAGATGGCGAAGCTATTGAAGTGCCCAATGTAAGAACAGTTGTTATTTTTAAAATAGAAGATGCAAATAAACCAATGGACTATGTTCCCGAAGGATGTGATTAATAGTTATGAATAATATAAGTTTTCCAATTAAGATTTTACTTATCTCAGCAGTAATAAGTTTATTACCAGTAGCTGTAGATATATCTCCGTTAGATTATCATGGAGCCTCCTTGCAAGCAGCGGATGAAGATAAAAAGAAGAAAAAAAGAAGAAGGACTAAGCTGCCTAGCAAGAAAGCACAAAGGATCTTGCAAGGCCTGCAGCCTTTGCTTGAAGCCGAACAATGGAATGAGGCCTTATTGGCATTAACTCCAATAGCTAATCCTGAGTCTAAATTTACAGGCACAGATAGAGCCAAGATGTTTTACTATCAGGGGTACATATATTTCTCTATGGAAGACTATGTAAGAGCAGAATCAGCTTACAAAAGTTTGATTGCAGAACCTGATTCTAATGATCAAGAGGTCCTAGGTGCGCTTTACTCTTTATCCCAATTAGCCTACATCGGTGAAGACTACAGAAAGTCTGTGGACTATTTATTACAGTGGTTTGATCTAGAAGAAATTCCAAGCTCTGATGCTTATGCCCTTTTATCCATGACCTATTATCAACTCGAAGATTTTGTAAGCTCTCAACAAAATATAGATATTGCTATAGATATGCAAGAAGCAAGAGATATCCCAATTAAAGTTGCTGTTCTAGACGATGAAGGAAATGAAACAGGCGAGATGGTAGAAACAGGAGAGACCGTTAAAGGTGTAGCAAAAGAAAATCATTATCTATTAAAAATGGCTCTTTATAGTGAGCTTAAAATGGATTTATATGTGCTGCCTATAGTAGAAAAACTTGCGCAGAACTATCCAAAGAAAAAATATTGGACGCAGCTATCAGCACTTTATGGCCAAGAAGATAGACAGTTAGATCAGATGGGAGCACTTGAAGCAGCATATGATGATAGATTGCTTGATAAACAAAGAGAATTTACAGCCTTGTCTCAATTACTATTCATGTTTGAAAACCCGAGGAAAGCAGCAAAAGTGATTGAAGATGGATTGAATCAAGGTATTGTCAAAGAGGAAGAAAAGACATTGAAGGCTGTTGCTCAGTATTGGCATTCATCTAGAGAACTAGAAAAGGCAAAACCTTACTATAAAAAGGCTGCTAAGGTCGCTAAAGAAGGTGAACTCTATATATTTTTAGGACAAGTACATTTTGGTCTAGACGAGTTTGAAGAAGCGGAGGCAGCAATAAGAGCAGGAATAAAGAAAGGTAAGTTGAAAGACGAAGCTGCTGCTCATATGTTACTTGGTCAGATCAATTTCGAAAATCAAAAATGGGAAAGTGCAATAGTTTCTTTTAGAGAATGTATTGATGTAGCAGAAAGACAATACGATGATGAAAAGAAGAAACAAAAAGAGAAGAAAAAGAAAGTTCAAGACCAAGCTAGAAAATGGGTAACCTATACTGAAGGTGAAGAAGAAAGGGTAGAAGCTTTAATACTTAAAAAGAGAGCACTAGGAATTTAATTTCTTAAATACTCAACAAACGAGTATTCAATTCCATTCTCCACAGAATCGATTCTAGATTGTTCAATCCAATTGTCCTTTTCCCATGAAGGAAAGAAAGTGTCTGCATCTTCAACAGTGATATTGATTTCTGTGAGGAGTAGCTTATTTGCAAGAGGAAGAAACGTTTTATAAATACTCTCCCCTCCAATTACACTTATCTTATTTGAAGTTTTATTTGCTTCTTCAATTGCACCAGTGGCACTTGTAACTTCAATAACTCCTTCTCTATTAGATGGAGATTTCGTCATTACAATATTCTGTCTATCAGGTAGAGGTCTACCAATCGATTCAAAAGTCGATCGCCCCATAATCATCGAGGTATTGAGTGTATTTTTCTTGAAATACTGAAGGTCTTCTTTTATATGCCAAGGGATTTTCCCATCTTTGCCGATGGCTAAATTTCTATCTACTGCTGCAATTAGAAATATATCCATTAAACAGCAATAGGGGCTGATATGAACGGATGAGGACTATATTCTGTTAATTGAAAGTCATCTACAGCAAATTCAAAGAGGTTATCTCTATTCTTTAAGATTGTTAACTTAGGAAGAGAATGAGGATTTCTAGTTAGTTGTTCATTCACTTGATCTAAGTGATTTAGATAGATATGAGTATCTCCAAAAGAGTGAATAAATTCCCCAGGTTCAAGACCAGTTACCTTTGCAATCATTAGAGTTAATAAAGCATATGAAGCAATGTTATAGGGAACGCCAAGGAATACATCTGCACTTCTTTGATATAACTGACACGACAACTTTCCATTACTTACATAAAATTGGAAAAGAGTATGACAAGGAGGCAGGCCTGATTTGATCATGACAGGGATGTCTTTTGGATTCCAAGCAGAAACAATTAATCTTCTAGAGTTGGGGTTACTTTTGATGTCTTTTACTACTTGTTTAAGCTGATCTACCCCTTCAAAATCTCTCCATTGTTTACCATATACTGGTCCAAGATCTCCATATTGGGAAGCAAACCTGTCATCAGTATTAACCATTTCTACAAAAGTCTTCATCATGTCTTTCCATTCTTTAGAATGCATGGCATATTTCTTATCTTGTCCAGTTTGGATGAGCCAACTTTGAAAAGGCCAGTCATTCCATATATTTACACCATTCTGAACTAAATATCTTATGTTTGTGTCTCCTCTTATAAACCATAGAAGTTCGTGAATGATGGAGTCTAGATTAACTTTCTTTGTAGTCATAAGAGGGAAGCCTTCTTGTAAGTTAAACCTCATTTGATGGCCGAAGATACTTAAAGTGCCAGTCCCAGTTCTGTCTTCTTTTTTTATTCCTTTTTCTTTTATTAGTTTTAATAAATCAAGATACTGTTTCATTGTGTAGTTTATTAATTTTATGTGAATAATAAATTAGATAAACTCCTATTGCTATCATTGGTATACATAGAATTTGACCTCTCGTTAGTAAGTCATAAGCAACAAATCCTATATGGGCATCTGGTGTTCTAAAAAACTCAGTTAAAAATCTTAATATTCCATAACCAATTAAAAAGTATCCAGAAATATTCATAGTAGGTTTCGGTTTTCTAGATATCCACATAAGAAAAATAAATAAGATTATACCTTCTGCAAAGGCTTGGTATAGTTGAGAAGGATGTCTTAAAAGGCCTGAAGGATCAGAAGGGAATATCACTCCCCAAGAGGAGGTAGTTGGCCTTCCTAAGAGTTCAGAATTTAAAAAATTTCCTATTCTGACCAAACCGAGTCCAGGTGGTATACAGGGAGCTACTTTATCCATTAACCAAAAAAACTCCACCTTCCATTTTCTGGACAATATATAGCAAGCAATAAGTACACCAATTAGACCGCCGTGAAAGGAAAGACCTCCTTGCCATATATAAAAGATCGAAATCGGGTTTGAGAGTAGTTCTTCAGTTCCATACAAAGACATATACCCAAATCTTCCTCCTAATATTGCACCTAATATTCCATAAAACATCAGATCTTCAATTTTTTTTGCATCAAGGTTGTCTTTGGATTTTTGAAGCAAGTAATAGATTGTAAAGAAGGCTGCTATCCAAGTTAATGAATACCATCTTATAGCGAGTGGTCCAATTTGAAGAGCAATGGGGTCTATTTCCGGCAAGATCATAAAGGTTTTCTTATCATGTCTACCATTTCATAAACTTCTTTCGGCGGTTCTTTAGTTAGAGACGAAACCACTATTGCAACAATAAAGTTAATTAGCATACCAATACTTCCTATTCCTTCTGGAGATATAGACATTAACCAATATTCTTCAATATTATGTCCAGGATTAATAAATTTGAAATAAATAATATAAGTTGCAGTAAAAATTAAACCGCCCAACATACCAGCTATTGCTCCTTCTTTGTTGAGCCTTTTATAAAATATACCTAAGAATAAAGCAGGGAAGAAAGTGGCAGCTGCCAACCCAAAAGCAAAGGCTACTACTTGAGCAACAAAAGCAGGAGGATAAATCCCAAAAATGCCTGCTATCCCTATGGCTATAGCAGCGGCTATTCTTGCATATCTTAATTCTTGTTTCTCAGTGATATGAGGCATATAGGTTTTCTTTAATAAATCGTGAGAAATAGAAGAGGAGATCACTAACAACAACCCAGCAGCAGTCGAGAGGGCAGCTGCTAGACCACCTGCAGCAACTAAAGCAATTACCCATCCAGGCAATTCAGCTATTTCAGGATTAGCCAAAACAATAATATCTCTATCTATATAAACTTCATTTGCATTATTTTGATTAGGTTTATTTTCGAGTAATCTTTCACCATAGTCTCCTCTAAGCTCTTTATATATAGGCTTTGTTCCTTCTAATGCATTACCAGAAGAATATCTAATTACTCCATCATCATTTTTATCTTGCCAGGCTATTAATCCAATTTCTTCCCAATTCTTAAACCATTGAGGTGCCGTTGAGTAACTTTGATCTTGAATTGAGTCAATCAAGTTCATTCTTGCAAAAGCTGAAACAGCTGGTGCAGTAGTGTATAAGAGGGCAATAAAGATTAATGCATATCCTGCAGACTTTCTTGCATCACCAACACTTGGAACTGTAAAGAATCTAACAATTACATGGGGCAGTCCTGCAGTACCAAACATTAACGCAGCAGTTATGCAGAATATATCTATAGTGTTTTTAGTATTGTTAGTATAGGCATTAAAGCCCAGTTCCACGGTTACTTGATCTAACTTATCTAATAGGAATATCGAGCTATCTACCAGAGTGCTTCCAAAGCCTATCTGAGGGATAGCATTGCCAGTCATTAGTATGGATATAAAAATTGCAGGGACCAAGTAAGCGAAGATAAGAACACAATATTGTGCTACTTGTGTGTAGGTAATCCCTTTCATGCCTCCTAACACTGCATAAAAGAAGACTATTCCCATTCCAACAATAACTCCTGTTTCTATATCAACTTCTAAAAACCTAGAAAAGACTATTCCCACACCTCTCATTTGCCCTGCGATATACGTAAAAGAAATAAAAATTAAACAAAGAACGGCAACCTTTCTAGCAAACGAAGAGTAATATCTTTCTCCTATGAAGTCAGGAACAGTAAATTTTCCAAACTTTCTCAAATAAGGTGCAAGCAATAAGGCTAAAAGGACATATCCTCCTGTCCATCCCATTAAATATACTGATCCATCCTTTCCTAAAAAGGCTATTAACCCTGCCATGGATAAAAAAGAGGCAGCTGACATCCAATCAGCTGCAGTTGCCATACCGTTAGCTATTGGGTGGACATCTTTTCCAGCAACATAAAAATCATTTGTTGATTGCGCCTTAGACCATATTGCTATACCAATATATAGGGCAAAAGAAAGTCCTACAAAAAGATAAGTTAATAGCTGAACGTTCATTCCAATCATTCGTCGGAATCTTCTTCCTGAGAGATCTTTTCATCTAATTTTTGCATTAAGTTAACATAAGCAAATATTAGCAGTACAAAAATATAAATACTTCCTTGTTGTGCAAACCAGAAACCTAATTTAAAGCCCCCGATCTTTATCTGATCAAGAGTATCAGAAAATAAAATGCCGAATCCAAAAGATACTAAAAACCAAATAACTAACAGTATGGAGACTATTTTTAAATTAGAATTCCAATACTCTTTACTTTTGTTATCCATTTATCTCATTAATAAGTTTAAGGCCATTATCATAACTAAAAATGCGAAAGCTATTCTTAGTTTTTTTTGTTTCATTCTATGGGCTATATTTACACCAAATTTTGCTGTTATAGAACTCATCAGCCCAACAATAATTGTAGCTGGCAGGTAAACATAACCTATAGAGTAATTTGGTAGAGCATTATCATCTAGACCCACTAGCATATAAGAAAGAGATCCTGCAATAGCAATTGGTATACCGCAAGCAGCAGAAGTTCCTATGGCATTCATCATTTTAAGTCCTCGATGATAGAAATAAGGTACAGAAAATATTCCTCCACCAATGCCAAAGACTCCTGAAAGCCAACCTATTCCTCCGCCTGCTACAAAGGGACCAACCAAATTTGTATGTGGATTTTGAGGAGGAGGCGGGAATTCGAAGATAAGTTGTACTGAGGCTACAACTAAGAATAAAGCCACTAAACCTTGTAAAGTTTCACTTTCTATCTGTCCTGCCGTTATTCCACCTAAGGCTGATCCGATAATTATACTTGGAGTAACAACTCTGATTAATTTCCAGTCCACAGCTTCTTTTATGTTATGAGAAAAAGTAGAAGCAATAGAGCTAAAAACAATAACTCCTAGTGAACTGCCTAACACCATATGTGCTAAAATTTGATCTGCAAAACCTAGGTATGAAAAAATAAAGAAAAATGTGGGAATAATTATAATTCCACCTCCAATACCAAATAATCCAGCTAAAACACCAGAGAATGTGCCAAGTAAGAAGTATAAAAAGATTTCCAAAATACTATTTTACCATTAACCAAGTTATCTCTTAAAAAATAATATGTGTTTAATTGCATTATCCATAAAAAAGGAACTTGATTGGAAAGGTAAAGAAGGTTATTTCTTTACCATAGTAGCTAATAGAGATGAGTATCACGATCGGCCCACTAAACATCTACATTGGTGGGAGGGAGATAATATTTTAGCAGGCCAAGATGAGCTTGCAGGTGGGACATGGCTCGGCTTTAGCAAAACAGGAAGATTTGCTGCATTAACAAATTATAAAGAGAGTACCTCAAAAAAATTTAAATTATCTAGAGGATTATTGATAACAGATTTTTTGCAATCTAATTTGTCTGCCAAATATTATTTAGAGGACTTGAATGGGGAAGATTATGCAGGATTTAATCTGATAGTTGGAGATAAGAATGGATTATTTTATTACTGCAATAGATCAGATGATATATATCTTCTCCCTGAAGGTATTCATGCTTTAGGAAATTTAACACTCAATAGTGATACTCCTAAAATTAGCTCGGTCAAGATGGATTTAGAAGAACTTTTCCTTTCTGAATTTAAAGTCCAATCGGCTTTAGACATGATGAAAAAAGAATATGGAAAATTGCATGAGAAGTCTAAGGAGGAATTAAAACCTCAAGAGGAAGTTGAGATTCCTTATAGATTTATTAGATCAAGTATTTATGGAACAAGATGCACAAGCGTTTGCAGAACACTTCCTTCAGGCGATATCCAATTTTGTGAGCAATCTTATTCAGAAGAGGGTGTTTCTGGAAAAATGAAGGAGTTCGCTTTTAATATTAAGTCTTTTGATTCTTAATTAAAGAAGTGTAATAAGGTAAAAAAGTTTTAAGAACTTTTCTGTAAGTACTTTTCTTAAATTCTACGCCACCTGAAATAGGGTGCCAGTAACTAGACCAAGTCCAATCAGTAAATTCAATAGGAGAAGAAGTCTTTAAATTAATATGGCTATCATCACAAAGTAATTCAGCCAAAAACCATTTCTGAGTTTGACCAACGAATTTACTATTTTCAAATTTAAAATAACTAGGAATCTTGTTCTTCGGTACTTTGTAGTCAAACCACTCTTGGCTTTCTCTAATAATTCTTATATCTTGTTTTTGCAGGCCAACTTCTTCTTGCGTTTCTCTGTAGATAGCTTCTAAAGGACTCTCTTTATTATCTAAACCTCCTTGAGGAAACTGCCATCCTTTTCCATCTTTTCGCTTACACCAAAGAATTTTGCCTTGCTTATTTACTATAATGATGGCGACATTTGGCCTATATTTTTCTTTAATTTTCACTTTAATTTATTATGAATGTTCTCTTGTAACTATAATAGGCTTTTATTATTTTAAAGACGTGAATTTAGTTTTATTTGATTTAGACGACACGCTTCTATCTGGTGATACAGAAGGAGAGTGGGTTCAATTTATGTTAGATAACGGCATGATTCAGGATGACTCTTTCCTAGACAAAATGTCAGTATTTACAGCTGATTATAGAAAAGGAGTTTTAAATATTTTTGATTATTCTAATTTCTTATTAAAACCATTAAGGGGCTATAAGGTTCTTGATATTAAAGACAAAGTTAAAGAATTCTCTACAGAAGTTGTTAATAAACTTTCTGACAAAACAACAGAATCTCTTCTTAGTAGCCATTCTGCAGATCAATGCGTAATAACTTCGGGTACTTTGTCATTCTTAGTAAAACAAATTTCTAATGAACTAGGAGTAGATCACTGCTTTGGAACAGATCCTGAAATTATTGAAGGTTTTTATACTGGAAAAGTATTTGGGCATCCAAACTTTTCAGAAGAAAAGGTAAGGAGAATTAAAGAATGGATTGAAGGTAAATTTTATGAAAAAGTATATGCCTATTCGGATTCTATACACGACCTAGCCCTATTAGAATTTTCTGATTTTGCGACTGCAGTGAATCCTGACAATCAATTAATGGAAGAAGCTAAGCAAAGGAACTGGCGCATAGATATCTCAAGACTTTAAGCTTAGTCGTAATCTTCCATAGAAGGGCAACTGCACATGAGGTTTTTATCTCCATAGACATTATCTACACGACCAACGGGAGGCCAGTATTTTCTATCTTCTAGAGCACTTACAGGATAAGCAGCTTCAGATCTTTTATAAGCGTGGCTCCATTCATTTGAAATAAGCTTTTTTGCTGTATGCGGAGAATTTTTAAGTAGATTATCTTCTTTGCTATATTTTCCTTTCTCAATATCATCAATCTCTTCTTTTATTTTTATCATAGCTTCACAAAATCTATCTATTTCTTTTAAAGATTCGCTTTCTGTAGGTTCTATCATTAAAGTTCCCGGCACAGGCCAAGACATTGTCGGAGCATGGAATCCATAATCAATCAATCGTTTAGCAATATCTTCAACTTCAATTCCTGTTTTGTCTTTAAAGGGCCTTATATCAATGATGCATTCATGTGCCACCAATCCATTTTCGCCTTTAAAAAGTATTTGGTAGTGATCTTTAAGTTTTGCAGCTATGTAGTTAGTATTTAATATAGCAGATTGAGTTGCTTTCACTAAGCCTTGTGTGCCCATCATCTTCATGTACATCCAACTGATCGGAAGAATACTTGCACTTCCCCAGTTCGTTCCAGATACAGGGCCAATTTTATTAATTTCATCATGATTACTAGGAATAAATTCTTTTAATTTATCAACTACGCCTATAGGCCCAATGCCCGGACCTCCACCCCCATGCGGAATACAAAAAGTTTTATGAAGATTTAGATGAGATACGTCACCTCCAAACAAGCCAGGATAACAAAGCCCAACCATGGCATTAAAATTTGCTCCATCTATATATACAAAGGCTCCATATGAATGAATAATTTCACAAACCTCCTTAACTGTCGTTTCAAAAACGCCATGAGTTGAAGGATAAGTGATCATTAAAGAAGATAGATTATTGGAATGCTTATCAGCCTTATTTTTTAAGTCTTCTAAATCTATATTCCCTTGCTCATCGCATTCAATAGGCACTACTTTCAAGCCAGCCATTTGTGCTGATGCGGGATTAGTTCCATGAGCAGATTTAGGAATTAAACAAATATTCCTTTCGTTATCATTATTATTTTTATGGAAGGCATCTATAGCTAATAGGCCAGCATATTCACCTTGAGAACCAGCATTTGGTTGTAGAGAGATTGCAGGATAGCCTGTTAATTCAGATAACATATTTTCAATATCTAATACTAGCTGTTCATAGCCATGCAGTTGGTCTTTGGGGGCAAAGGGATGAATTTGAGAGAATTCAGGCCAGCTAATAGGAATCATTTCTGAAGTTGCATTTAATTTCATAGTACAGGATCCAAGGGGGATCATGGCTCTATCAAGGGCAATATCTTTATCACATAACTTTCTGATATACCTCAACATTTCGGTCTCTGTTTGATAATTTGAGAAAACAGGATGTATTAAAAATTTTGTTTTTCTGATTAAATCTTTAGGGATGGAGGTATTTTCGTATCTTTTAATTTTTATATCTTTGCCTAAAAAGATTGAAAGTAATATTTTTACATCTCCTAATGTAGAGGTTTCATCTAAAGAAACTCCAAGAGTGTCATCATCCACTATTCTTAGATTCAGTTCCTTTTTTAAGGCCCTATTAATTATCTCTTCTGTATTCTCTTTTGTAGATATTGTTAAGGTGTCAAAAAAGCTATCATTCAGCAATTCAAATCCGTTTTCTTTAAGATTTTGAGCTAAAAGGTTCGTTAGATCATTAACATTTCTGGATATTTGTTTTAATCCTTCTGAGCCATGATAAATGGCATAAAAACCAGCCACAATAGCTAGTAATGCTTGTGCCGTACAAATATTACTAGTAGCCTTTTCTCTTCTTATATGTTGTTCTCTTGTCTGCAAGGCCAATCTATAAGCCAGATCACCGGAGCTATCTATTGAAGCACCAACAATCCTTCCAGGTAAAGACCTTCTTAAATCTTCTTTTGTGGCCATAAATGCAGCATGTGGTCCTCCACATCCAAGCGGTACACCAAATCTCTGAGATGATCCAACTACTATGTCTGCATTAAATTCTCCAGGTGCTTTCAACAAAGTAAGTGCTAATAAATCAGTAGTAAATATAACTAGAGCATCTTTCTTATGGGCTTCAGAAATAGTTTTTTCAAAATTTGTAATTTTTCCATCAGAACCTGGATACTGAAGAAGTATCCCGAAGTAATCACAAGAATTTGCCTCCTCAGCAGATCCTATTTTAATCTTTATCCCTAATGGCAATGCTCTGGTATTCAATACATTAATCGTATTTTTAAAACAGTTTTTATCTACAAAAAAAGTATTCGAATTAGATTTCGCAGCTCTCTTGGAGAGAGTCATTGCTTCTGCAGCAGCAGTTGCTTCATCTAGCAGAGATGCATTGGAAATTTCCATTGCAGTCAAATCACTGACCATTGTTTGAAAGTTAATTAGAGCCTCTAATCTTCCTTGCGAAATTTCAGCTTGATAAGGTGTATAAGATGTATACCAACCTGGACTCTCTAATACATTTCTTGAAACTACTCCGGGTGTAATTGTATTGTAGTGACCTTGACCTATGTAACTTTTGAATACTTTATTCCTTAATGCAATTTTCTTTAATTCCTTTAATGTGCTTTCTTCGTCTCTTTCTTTTCCTATGTCAACTCTTTCTCTATCTAAAACACTATCGGGGATAACAGATTCAATAAAAGATTCCATAGAATCGAATCCTATGGTTTTCAACATATACTCTATGTCAACTTCATTTGGTCCAAGATGCCTTCTAGAAAAAAGGTTTAGATTCTTATTATCTTCCAATTTAAAAATTACTCTTCTTCACAAGAAGCTTGATATTCATCTTCTCTCATAAGGTCATCAAACTCTTCTATATTTGCTACCTTTATTTTGTAGAACCAACCGTCCTTTAAAGGAGATTCATTAACTATTTCAGGTTCATCAATAAGTATCTCATTGATTTCTATTACCTCTCCAGATAGTGGAGCGTATATATCTGAAGCAGCTTTAACAGATTCTACAATTGCTGATTCTTCTTCCGCATCAAGATACTTTCCAATTTCAGGGAGCTCTACAAAAACAATATCTCCCAATAAATCTTGAGCATGATCGCTGATTCCAACTGTTAAAATTCCTATTTCATCTATTCTTCCCCATTCATGGCTGGGTAGATATCTAATCTGGTTAATGAGATCTTTCATTTTCTTTCTTTAAAAACTTCTTTGCCTTCATGCACAAATTTAGTAGATCCTATTTTAGCCTGTATTAACTTACCACGCGCCTCTGTAAAACAAAACTTTTTGTCTTGCCTTGGTAGTCTTGCTAACGCTATAGGTCTTTTCAAGGTTGGAGAATAGGTTCCACTAGTTACCACTCCTTCAAATTCCTTTGCTTCATCTAAAAAAAGCTTTTGACCGTGCCTTAAGATAGTTCGTTCGTCTAGCATAATTCCAACTAGTTCATGATGCTTGTTTGATTCAAATTTTTTTATTAGAGCCTCTTTCCCAATAAAACTTCTATTTTCATCCAGCCAAGAGATTGTCCATGCCATATTACATTCTAGTGGAGAAATTGAATCATCCATTTCAAAACCATAAAGATTCATTCCAGCTTCCAGTCTTAGCGTGTCTCTAGCAGCTAGTCCAATAGGCCTGACCCCTGCTTTTAGGATTTTTTCCCAAAATGATTTTGATTGATCATTAGGAAGTATAATTTCGAATCCTTTTTCACCCGTATAACCAGTTTTTACCGCTAAAACTTTGTCTTTATAAATACCCTGGTTTCTTTTCTTAGATTCTAAAGAATCTAGACCTAAATCACTTAAAATGCTCAGAGATTTAGGGCCTTGAACTGCAATTATGTCCAAATCTTCCCTTTCCTTAATTTCTATATCAAAACCTGACGAAACCAATGATATCCATTTTAAATCTTCTTCTCGTCTTGCACAGTTAAGGACTAATCTATACCCAAATTCCATCTTGTATGCAATCAAGTCATCAATTACTCCTGCATTTTCTCTTAACATTGCTGAGTAAATGCCATCATAGTCCTCTTTTAAGTTATCTACATCATTTGCAATAAGCTTCCTCGTAAACTTTCTGGCATCAGGTCCCTTGAAGTCCACAACAACCATATGTGAGACATCGAAAACGCCACAATTTTTCCTTACTTCTTTATGCTCAGATATCTGAGATCCATAGTTAATTGGCATAGACCAGCCGTGGAAATCAGTCATCTTTCCATGTGCGATGACATGGTTATTAAATAGTGAAGTTTTTTTTATCAAGGAACTGCATTTAAAAGACAATTGTAACCTTTATAAAAAAGTTGTACTAAAAAAAATTATAATTTATCCACTAATATTGTGGATAAGTTTGTTAACTAAATGTCATATCTAAGGTAAAAGAAGGGCTAGTTAATATTGTTTAAAATTTGAACAATTTATTTTATATCTGCTAACAATTATTTGATGGTTATAATAGTTGATAAATTAAAATAAAATAATTTTAAGATGGATTATTTGTCACAATTTGAAGAGTTAAAAGCACAAAAATTGAATCTTGATCTAACTCGCGGTAAACCTGCTGAAGATCAGTTGGATCTTTCCTCATCACTTGAATCTCTGAAAGTAGATGAATACGGTTCTGATGGAATCGATATAAGAAATTATGGCCAATTAAAAGGCTTATCTGAATGTAGAGAGTTAGGCTCCATGATCTTGGGTTGTAACAAAGAATATGTATGGGCAGGAGGAAATAGCAGCCTCACTTTGATGTCACAGTATCTTACTTATTTATGTATTCAAGGGAATGGAGATGGACCTTGGTCCGCAGAAGAGAGAGCTTCTATTCTTTGTCCTGTTCCTGGCTACGATAGACATTTTATTTTGAGTGAAAATCTAGGAATTAACATGATTCCAGTACCCTTAGGTGGTTCAGGGCCCAAATTAGACGTAGTTAGGTCCTATGTAGAGTCAGATTCATCCATTAGAGGCATTTGGTGTGTTCCAAAACATTCTAATCCTACTGGCGAAACCTTTGATAAAGAAACAATTGAAGGATTGATAGAAATTTTTAGTAATACAAAAAAGAAAAGCATGATTTTTTGGGATAATGCTTATGCTGTTCATGACTTTATAGATTCTAAACCTTTAGAGGATATTTTTTCTATTGCTGAAGAAAAGGGTAATGAAGATTTAATTGTAGGATTTGGTTCTACTTCAAAAATAACATATGCAGGTGCAGGCATTGGATTTATAGCCTTGTCAAAATCTAACCAAGCATCCTTTTCTTCATTTTATTCAGCCTTAACAATAGGACCTGACAAACTTAATCAGTTTAGGCATGTTAAATTTTTCCAAGAAAATGACTTGAAAGAGCATATGATGAAACACGCAGACTTAATTCGACCTAAGTTTGAATTAGTTAATAAATGGCTTGAAGGACAAGTGTACGGTTCATGGACCAAACCCACCGGCGGATACTTTATTTTATTGAAGACAGATCCTGGTCTCGCAAAAAGAGTAATCTCTTTGGCAAGTGAACTTGGGCTTAAACTAACTCCTGCAGGATCAACTCACCCTTATGGTATAGATCCTCAGGATGAATATATAAGAATCGCGCCAACAGCATGTTCAATAGAAGAGCTACACTCTGCAATGGAAGTTTTAGTTTGTTGCCTTGGTTTAGCTTACCAAGAGAATAGTAAGTAATTAATTTTTACTATTTTCTAGTATTTCGTAAGAATCCCCATCAAATCCACCAAAAAATATAGGTACATCTGGATGTTCTACTGGGATGTTACTGTCATCGACTAATAGATTTTGTTGAGAAACATAAGCCGAATAGAAGACTTGATCATTTTCTGCAAAAACATGGTAAAAGGGTTGGTCTTTTTTAGGTCGTATAGCAGCTGGAATTGATTTGTACCACTCCTCAGTATTATTGAATTCAGGATCTACATCATAAATAACTCCTCTAAAATCGAGGTACTTATGTTTAACAACCTGACCTAAAGAGTAAGCTGTTTCTACTGTTTTTTTCATATAATTAAGTCGTTTAGATTTTTTGATTGATTAAGAATATCATCAGAACTTATTTTAACTTTATTTTCAACTAACTTTCTACAAATTAAGAATTCTTTTGGGTTATTTATTGCATCAACTGCAATAAGCTTTTCTTCCTTCAAGTAAAAGAGCATAAATTTCTGCTCTTCTTGCTGACCCCTTATTAGCACTTCATCATAATCTCCTGATAGGCCCACAATTTGTAACTTATGATCGTATTGATCAGACCAAAACCAAGGCACTTGATTGTATGCAACCCTATTGTTCATTATTGAGTAGGCAACTGTCTTAGATTGTTCCATTGCATTATGCACTGACTCTAACCTTAATCTACGATTTAGTTTTTCATTTGGATGGTTGGTACAATCTCCACAAGCAAATATTTTCTTATCTTCAGTTTGTCCAAATTCATCTACCCAAATTCCATTTTCACAATTTAATCCAGATTCTTCAGCCAACTCAACATTAGGAGTGACTCCTGCCCCTATTACCAGTGTATCTGCATGAATTGAAGAATTGCTAGAACAAAGTACTCGTTCAACTATTTTTTTACCTTCAACTTTTTCTATACTTTCATTAAGAATAAACTCAACTCCATTTTTAGCATGAAGCTTTTGATAATAATCTGAAATTATTGGATCTACAGTTCTATTCATTACCCTTTCAGCCATCTCTATGACAGTAATTTTAGTATCAAATTCTGTTGCTACTGCTGCGACCTCTAGTCCTATGTAACCAGCACCAACTATAACCAAACTCTTGCTTGCTACAAGGCTTTCCTTGAGCAACTCTGCATCATCTATACCTCTTAAATAGTGAATTCCTTCAAGCTCAGATCCAGGAAATTTGAGTTTTCTTACCTTACTGCCTGTAGCTATTACAAGTTTGTCATAACCAATGGATTTTTTGTCTGATAAATGAACTATACATTTATTTCGATCTATTCTTGTTGCTTTAACACCTAAATTGAGTTGAATAGAATTTTCTTGAAAGAATTCAATTTTCTTAAGATACAATCTATCTTGTATAGTTGAACCACTAAGAAAGCCTTTTGATAGAGGAGGGCGCTGATAAGGTAAATGATTTTCTTCTCCAACTAACGTTATTGAACCTGAATAGCCTTCTTTCCTTAAAGAGGTAATACACTGTATTGCTGCTTGCCCTGCTCCAATTACTATTAATTTTTCCATTTACTAAAAAGTTCTCGATTATTTGTTTGTTTATGAATAAAGTCTACAACTTATTTATCAAATATGGAGAAATAAAATGATAGGAATAGTAGCAACTTTAAAAATTAAAGAAGGTTCAGGTAGTGACTTTGAAGCTATAGCAAGTCAACTTGTTGAAAAGGTAAACGCAAATGAAGATGGTGTTGTTTACTACGATTTATACAAGCAAGATGATACTACTTATGTTTTTTTAGAAAGATATAAAGATCAAGAAGCTCAAGATGCTCATGGCAAAACAGATTACTTCAAGGAATTAGGAGCAAAAATGGGGCCATTTATGGCAGGTGCTCCTGAGATAAAAGTTCTTCAGTCTGTATAGTTTTAACCAAGATGAGGTTTAGATAAGTACTCTCTGGACCTCATTTCTTCCAATCTACTCAAGGTCCTTTTGTAAGGCTCTATCAATTTTTTACCTTGGTAGAGGTCTTCTATAGTTGCCTCTAAAGAAAGAATTAGATTTACTTTTCGTTCATAACATTCATCAATTAGCGCTATAAATCTCCTGGCTGAATCTTCATTATTTATAGTGAATATAGGTATCTGAGATATGAAAACGGTATGAAATTCGGTACATATCTCAATATAATCTTTTGCACTACGAGGTCCTTCACATAACTCTTTGAATTGAAACCAAACTGATCCTTGTGCCTTCTTAAAGGTTGAAATTTTCCTTCCAAGAATTTCCAATTCTCCATTTTCTTTGTAGTCCCCTCCGGTCAAATTTGAAAAATTTTTTGATAATTCTTCATCATTCAAGTGATCCTTACTAACAGTAAATATCTCTAATTTTTCTAGAGTCCTTAGTCTGTAATCTTGCAGCGAATTTAGTTCATGTATTTCACAATTTTCTTTTAAAGACTTTATAGCCGGTAGAAATCTATCTCTATGTAGACCATTTTCATATAAATTATCAGGATGAGTATTCGAGGTTGCTATTAAAGTTACTTCGTTTTCAAATAGTTTTGTAATAAATCTTCCCAGTAGCATTGCATCACCAATATCCTCTACATAAAATTCATCAAAACATAGCACATCTGTAGACTGAGAGATTTCTTTAGCAGCTATTTTTAGAGGATCTTCTTGACCAGACAATCTTTCTAAATCTTCATGTAATCCTTTCATAAATCTGTGGAAATGTTGCCTTTTCTTCTTTTTGATTTCTAAATTCTCATAGAAAAGATCCATTATTTGTGTTTTACCCCTACCTACATCTCCTTTTATATACATACCTTTTGTAGTTTTATTAGAAAACCAACTTTTAGATTTTAAGCTAATTCCCTTATTGATCTTATCGAGCTTCTGCAATAGATCGAATTGCTTTTCATCAAAAATAAGAAGATCTTTATCGACCATCTTCATGTACGCTTCAGAAGGACTCAATGGTATTTATGTAAAATCAGGATTATGAGTAAAACTATGAATATCTTTATCCACAGGAGACCAGGGAACTGCCGAAGTGCTAAAAAAACTGGAATTTGCAGATACCCAAGAAGAGTCTTCCAAACTTCCTGCTTTTATAAATTTAAGATCTGGATTTTCTTCAACAAACGATATCAGCGGAGAGCCGCAATTTTCACAAAACCCTCTTGATATATGTGACCCTGCACTACCTGTAACGCTATAATTTTTTATATCTCCTTCAATGACAAGAGAGCTTGCTGGGATGAGTAAGATAGTGGCTTTCCCACTTCCAGTACTTTTTTGACAGTCCTTACAATGACAGTGATGAGCACTAAGTATATCTGCCTGATTGAATTTATAGCTGATTTTTCCGCATAAACATCCACCTTTTTGAATTATATTACTCATATTTAGATCCTTTATTTACCAGGCTTTCTCATGATCAATACTGGGGTTCTTTCAAGATAACTTGTGTATTCTGGATCTGAACCCCATTTCTTAATAGCTCTATTTTCTAACAGAGGAACCCCACTTATTCTTGTTAACAAGACGTAAACAAATATAGGGGATATAAGAGTGCACAATTGCCAACCAACCAAAACTGGATAGGCAATTATAGTTACTCCAATCCATAGCATTATTTCGCCAAAATAATTTGGGTGACGCGACCATGCCCATAAGCCTGTAGTGATGAATTCTTTATCCTTCGAATTATCTTTTTTAAAATCTCTTTTCTGCTTATCTGCAATTATTTCTATAGAGAAGCCGATAATCCACAATAATGTACCTACAAGAGCTGGCCATCCTAATGCAACAGTAGTATTCGATGTTATAGCTGCTAATCCGGCTGCCATAGTTATAAAAACCCAACATCCACCAATAGTCCAAGTCATGAGATACCATACAAATTGTGTTTTCATTACAGTGAATCTCTTATCTTTACCATCTTTTTTAACCCTAGTGAAAAGAAAAGTTCCAAGCCTTATGGCCCAGATAGTAATTAAGACACCAATTAATAAATCACGAGGATCTGAAGATGGATTTAAGTAGAAGCCTAGAGCTATTGCTGTTAAGTAAGAAATAGTTCCTGTAAGGTCGAAATAGTGTTCTGTTTGTCCAATAAAAGAAGGTACAAAGATAATCCAATGCAGTAAATAACTTACTGATGCACAAATAGCGAAAAGAGAAAGACCTGCATACTCCGCAGAACCTTGGCTTCCAGCCAAAGCTATTAAATAGCCAATTAGTATGCTGGCAAATATTGCGGGAATAGTTATTGTTTTGCTCATGGGTCTATATTTCTAGTTTAAATGCTCATTAGAAGAAACAATATTAGAGTTTTCAAGTTATTTCTTTATAAGTTTATGCAAATATCATTAAATTGAGTTAATCTTATCCGTAATTAATAAAATGGAGTTAAGCATGACAACATTAATGATTTTAACTGCGGCCCTATTTTTAATAGGAATATTTACGCAAATTTTACTAAATCAAAACAACTTAAACTTTTTACTTGGAAATCGGGAAGGTGAGGTAGAGGAAAGTGCAATAGTAGGTCGAACTAGGAGAGCAAACAACAACCTATTAGAAAGTCTTCCAGTCTTTTTTGCTTTAGCAATCTTGTCTTTAATGACCGAAGGAGTTGATAATTATAATTTAGCTATGTACTGGCTTGCGCTAAGGGCGCTCTACTTTTTAACTTATGTTTTCGGGCTTATTTATATTAGAACCTTACTTTGGTTTGGCGCTCTACTTTGTTTAATTATGATGGGCGTGGCATTAATGTAATTGAATAATCATTGATGAGTTCTTTCCTTTCAGAAGAAGAAAATAATTTCTATATAAATGAGGGCTACTTAGTTCGAGAAAATCAATTTACGATTGAAGAAGTAGATGCTTTAAGAGGTGCCCTTGAGAGAGCTGTTAATTCTGCACATGAAAAAGCAAATGAGGGAAAAGTCTATTATCTAGATAAAAAGAAATTCGTAGATGTCGGTTACATGACACTTCAGTATGAGCCTAAACCTAGTGAAGATATATTAAGAGTCATAGAACCAGCACATATTCTGGACGAGCAGCTGTATTCTCTTACAAGAGATAAGAGAATAACTGATCCAGTTAGATCTATCCTTAAAGAAACTGAAATTTCTCTTTGGACGGATAAATTAAATTTAAAAAGACCGAGAGGAGGGTCTGGCTTTGGGTGGCATCAAGACTCCCCATACTGGATTCATGACAGTAAGAATATAGATTTACTTCCTAATGTTTATTTATCTCTAGATGATGCTGATGAAGATAACGGTTGTTTTAGAGTTATAAGAGCTAGTCACAAAGAAGGATGTTTACCAGGAACTGCAGATGGAACTCAATTAGGAGGGTTTTATACTGATCCCAATTGCTTTAATGAAAGCGATGCAGTTAATTTAAGAATACCATCAGGGTCTTTAGTTTTTTTTAATCAGCACATTGTTCATGGCTCTGAACCGAACCTATCTGATCAACAGAGAAGGGCATACATAATCACTTACCAGCCTAAAGATCAGCCTATGCTTAAATCAGGGGCCGTAATAAATATCAATTAAGTTTTTTCCCTTGTTGATCCTTTAACTAAATTTGCTGGGCTTGCTAATACAGTAAATTTATCCTTTTTATCACTAAAAATCTTTTCGGGAGTCACGGACTCAAGTTTACCATCTAGATTGTTAGGATCACTGTAGAAACCCATTACATAGCCTCCTTTTGAGTATCCAATGAGCGATCTTAATTCAGGAGATAATTCTTTGGCTATTTCAGGAGGGCAAGATAAGTACTGGTTTTCTTGTTGTCTAATCCAACCCGGAGCGTAATGTATGAATATACCAGATCTTAAATCTTTAGAAGTATTATCCCCACCACCATGTAAAACAGAGCCTGTATATATTAAGACTGATCCTTTCTTCATTTCTGCATAGGCTATCTCATTTTGTTTAGCTTCTCTTTTTGCATGCCATTTATGGGACCCTGGGACAAGTTGAGTGGCTCCATTCTCGTAAGTAAAGTCACTTGCAGCCCATACGACTGCAAATTGAGTTTCAATTTTTCGAGAAATATAACCCCCCCAAAGCCCTCTATCTCTATGAAGGATTTGTTTTGTCTCTCCAGGGCCAATAGTAATTAGAGAAGTGAAATGCAATTGATAATTATCGCAGTGAGGTTCTAGGAATTTAGCTGCAAGTGAATTGATTTTTGTATGCAAGGCTAAATCGCGACATCCTTGTGATCTGGCTATTAATGCACCAACTCGGCTTGTTTGAAACCCTGTAAATTCATCTGCTCCCTTAAGGTTTCCTTTTATAAAAGGATCTAATTCATCCAATATTTTATCAATTTCACTTTCAGGAACTACATCATCGATAATGACTGCTGCATCGTTATCAATAATCCCCAAAGCCTCTTCATTTGGTGTATCAATAGATATATGCTTAACTTCTGCCATTACTTAAGAATTACCTTTATGGCATTAGTATGGCAGTTAAAGAAGTACTTCGTCACCTTTTTTTGTATACAGGTCAAATTCATTACTTTTTAATTCATGACCCTGATTTGTTGATAAGAAATATTTAATTAATCCTTTTACTTCGTTTGGCTGAGTTCCAGTAGCCATAATTTGCTTTGCACCTAACAAGGAAGCAATTCTCAATCCTTCTTTAAAATCCATCGAAAGTGTAATAAGTCCTAAAAATTTAACCTCATCTAGTGTAATTAAAACTGTATCGCATTTTTTCCCTATCCTTTTTAAGGCATTAAAATTAGCTGTATGACCTTCATGGAATAATACTTTGCCTTCATTATTTTCTAGAAAAAAACAAAATGCAGTCCAAGAGTAGGGAAATCCTGCAGGGAATATTGAGAGTTTGAAGGGTCCAAATTCCATACCCTGATTATTAATGCAACAGATAGAGTTTTCAATTTGATTTTTAATTAGAATTTTTTTTACCTTCTTTGTGGTAACTATCTTAACCTTTTTATTAAGTTTTTTTATAGAGGGAATGTGAAGATGATCTATAAATGGAGCTGTAATAATGACTATTTTAACTTTATCTAACTCATCTTGTGAAAGAGAAGACGCTTCATTTCTTTCTCTTTGCAGTAATACAGAATTTGATGGATTAAGTTTTTTATCTAACCATGGATCAATCAGCACTCCATAATCATCTTCCTCAATAAACCAAGTTTGGTAATCGTCTGCTTTTACAACCCTCATAAAATTTTAATCCTTGAGATCTTGAGAAAATTTATTTGTAGCTTCTATTAAAAGATGTGTGATTTCCTTTTCGAAAGCAGAGTGACCCGAAAAAGGAGCAATTTTTAAATCTGCCTCAGGCCATTTTGAATATAACTCATAGGCCGTAGTAGGTGGGCACACTACGTCATACCTCCCTTGAATAATTACGCATGGGATATCTCTAATTACGTCTATATTATTTAAGAGCTGATTCTCATTTTCTAAGAAGCCTTTATTAACAAAATAGTGATTTTCAATTAGTGCAAAAGCTAGAGCGAATTCGCTATTCACTGAATCTTTTACGGCTTCTGGGTTGTGGTTAATAAAGCTTGTTGAAGCCTCCCATTTTGACCATGCCTTAGCTGCTGATAATTTTTTTTCTTTATCTTCACCATTAAAGATTAGTCTATATGCCTCAATGAGGTTATGTCTTTGATCTTCAGGAATCTCTTCTATAAATCCTTGCCAAGCTTCAGGATATATTTCACTTGCTCCATACTGATAAAACCATTGAAGTTCTTTTTGCCTTAACATAAAGATTCCTCTAAGGATCAGTTCTGTAACTCTGTCTGGATGACTTTGGGCATATGCTATAGCAAGTGTGCTACCCCAAGAACCACCAAAAACTAACCATCTATCAATATCTAGTAATTTCCTGATGGACTCAATATCATCGACAAGATGCCAAGTAGTATTTTCTTCTAGACAGGTGTGTGGTTTACTCTTACCACAACCCCTTTGATCGAAAAGAATAATCCTATATTTCTTTGGATTAAAAAATCTTCTAGAAAGTTTTCCTGCTCCCCCTCCAGGACCGCCATGAAGGAAAATAGCGGGTTTACCATTTGGGTTACCGCATTGCTCATAGTAAATACTGTGCATACCCTTATCTATATAGCCTTTATCGAAAGGTTCTATCTGAGGAAATAGTTTTTTTGTTTTATTTAAAAATTTCATAATAAAGTTTTGATATATAAGAATTTAATTTTAAAACCCTTTACAAAAATTAGATATTCTATTTTAATGTGTAAGTCGGGATTTGATCCTATTGCTACGACCTAAAAGAAAAGCTAAAACGGAAAAGGAAATTCCAGGATTTAACTAAGAACTAAATTGTCTATTGCGCAATCTAATTCATATCGTGGAGTGATAAACAAATGAAAAGAAAATTAATAGAAAGATTAGATAATGGTCCTGTGATTTGTGCAGAGGGATTTTTATTTGAGGTAGAAAAAAGGGGTTATTTAGCATCTGGTGAATTCGTTCCAATGGTTGCTTTAGAACACCCTGAAGCTCTCGAAAACTTACATAAGGATTTTCAACATGCCGGTTCAGATATAGTTGAGGCTTTTACATACAACGGTCACAGAGAGAAAATGCGTGTAATTGGGAAAGAGGAGCTTCTCGAGCCACTTAACAGAGCTGCACTTAAGATAGCTAAAAAGGTAGCTGATAATCCCATTGATGGAGGTGAACCGAATTTGATGGCAGGAAATATTTCTAATTCAAATATATGGAAAGAAGGTGATAATGATGCCCAAAACGAAGTTCATAGAATGTTTAGTGAGATGGTTGAATGGGCAGTAGATGAGGGCGCTGATATGCTAGTGGGCGAAACATTTTACTATGCTGAAGAAGCGTACAAGGCTTTAGATATTATCCAAAAATCTGGATTACCATCAGTAATAACAATAGCACCAATGGGTGTAAATACTATGATGGATGGAATTACTGTTTTAGATACCTTAAAAGAACTTGAACAAAGAGGAGCTGACGTTGTTGGTATGAACTGTTTTAGAGGACCAGCAACTATGATGCCTTATCTAAGAGAAGCAAGAAAAGCTCTTAAGTGCCATATGGCAGCTCTCCCCATACCTTTTAGGACCTCAGAAGCACATCCTACCTTCTTTAATTTACCTGATGATGATTCCTGTACATGTCCTGCCCCTCATGGCAGAACTTTTCCTACAGCTCTAGACCCTCTTTACTGCAATAGATATGAAATCCATGAATTTGGTAAAGAAGCAGCGAAGTTAGGAATTAACTATTTAGGTGTTTGTTGCGGAGCTACTCCTATGCACATAAGAGAGGTTGCTGAAGCAGCCGGTTTAGTCGTTCCTGCAAGTAAATATCGAGAAAAAATGGAAAATCATTTTATGTATGGTACTAATGAAAGAACGGCTGAACATATGCAGGATTTTGGAGATAAAGCCTAGCTGAGTAAAACATAGTATTTTAGAATTGGGGTCTCATAGGATAAATTGAGTCATCGATATAAAGGTTGATATTTTTAGAAGAATGATATCTCTAGACTAACAATTTGTCTGATTGATTATTGTCTTTAGAAATTGCTCTACTTTCTTTTCTGAATCCTGAAAATTCGAAAATTTCATTGAACTATCTGTTGATTGGAGCTTTATAATCAGGTTTTTAGACCCTCTTAACTCGTCAAGAAATTTAAATATAATTTCTTCAGAGTCAGTCAAGGCCACAGAAGAATTAATATCAAAATTAAGTGTTCTTTCAAAGGTCGTATTTTTATCAAATCTAAACTTTGCATTTACATAATCTTCACCATGGTAAAGTTCCGAATCTTCTATTCCAAGTATTAAGGTGCCTTGATTGCATGATATTTGTCCCCACCTTCTGAATATTTCATGATCATCATCAGCTAAAAAAGTTAAGGCAACAGTTTCTTCATCTGTAAACTCATCTACAAGTATTTCATTAACCAACTCAGCAGATACTGCATTAAATGCAAGAAGGAGAAAAAGAAAAAAATTAATTTTCATACCTGAATAATAATATAGTTCTCTTTAAGTTTTAAGCAGAAGTGGTGCCCAGAGGTGGAATCGAACCACCGACACAAGGATTTTCAGTCCTTTGCTCTACCGACTGAGCTATCTGGGCAATAAGGTTTGAGGATTGTATACAAATAATTGAAACAAAAGAATAAGTTTTATTCAGAAGGTCTATATCCACTGGGTTTTGCATAATCCTCTCCAGATAAAAATAATTCCATCTGCTTGTTTAACCAATTTCTGGACTCTCTGTCTGCAAGATTTAGTTGCCCTTCGTTGATTAACATCTTTTGGTGTTCTAGCCATTCATCCCAAGCTTTTTGAGAGACGTTGTTAAAAAGATCTTCGCCTTTAGGTCCCGGATAAGGAGGTTTTTCCATTCCATCTAATTCCTCTTTATACTTGCGACAGATTACTTTTTTGGACATTTAAATCACTTTCTCAATTATTTTTGTAACAGGAGCTGGAGTTCCTAGTGATTTTAAATCATTTTTATCAAACCACATCTGATTATTTCCTACTTTTTTTGAAAAGTTGGAATCAAACTTCAAAATAAGGCTATCTATATCTAAATTGTAATGACTAAAGCTATGTTTGATCTTTAGTTTATCTCTTGAAATCAAAGCAGATTCTTCCATAAAGTTTTTATAATAATGTTCTCTTAATTCAATTTCTTCGAATTCTAAGAAAGTCCAAAGACCTTGCCAGACTCCGTTCCTTTCTTTCTGTTGTAATGCAAATCTACCTTTTTGATCAATGGCTACCAACCAGTAAAGGTTCTTCAAAGGCTTTTCTTTTTTATTTTGCTTCAACGGTATTGATTCAGTTAGGTTATATTTATTAGCTAAACAATACTTATTCTGTGGACAGGAAGCGCAATCTGGGTTTTTTCTTTTACAAACAAGCGCCCCTAAATCCATGATGGCTTGTGTATAAACATTGAAATTAGATTTAGGTAATACTTTTTCGGATAGAAGCCACAGTTCTTTTTGAATAGAAGATTTATTTAAATCTTCTTCTATTTTAAAGTATCTTGATAAAACTCTTTTGACATTACCATCTAAAATCGGGGCTTTGAGACCATAACCAATAGATCTGATTGCCCCAGCTGTAGATCTTCCTATTCCAGGTAAAGTTACTAATTCTTCTATTGATTTAGGAAGGTTAGATTTAAATTCAATTTTTATTGCTTGTGCTGATTTTAAAATATTTCTAGCCCTAGTGTAGTAGCCTAATCCAGACCAATAACTTAATACTTCATCTTCAGAGGCATCAGCCAAAGTATCTATATCCGGAAATCTCTTTATAAATTTTAAGAAATAGGGGATGGCAGTAGATACTTGAGTTTGTTGAAGCATTATTTCTGAAATCCATACTTTGTATGGAGTAATATCCTGTTGCCAGGGCATGTCTTTTCTTCCTTCATTTTTGTGCCACTCAAGAAGTCTTTTGCTGAATTTGGACATAGAAAATATTATGCTTGTTCTGGTTAAGATGAACAAGTTAACTATATTGGATATAATGCGCGCCCTAAATCAATATATACAATGAGAAAAGTAAAAGTAAATAGAGGCACTTCTGAAACTGAAGTAATTGTCGAGTTAAACCTAGATGGAACAGGAAAAACCGACCTTTCGACTGGTTTACCTTTTTTAGAACACATGCTAGATCAGATTGGAAGGCATGGCATGATTGATTTAACGATAAAAGCCAAAGGTGATTTGCATATTGATAATCATCACACCATTGAAGACATAGGTATAACTTTAGGAGAAGCTTTAAATAAGGCTGTTGGCGATAAAAAGGGAATAAATAGGTATGGTCATTCATATGTTCCACTAGATGAAGCTCTATCTAGGGTAGTTTTAGATTTTTCAGGCAGACCAGGATTACATATGAATGTAGATTTTGTTAAGGACACTGTTGGGGATATAGAGGTAGATATGTTTGAGCACTTTTTTCAATCTTTATGTAATCATGCTTTCTTAACCCTACATATAGAAAATTTTACTGGAGATAATACTCATCATCAGATAGAGACTATTTTTAAAGCTTTTGGACGAGCATTACGAATGGCTCTATCAATTGATCCAAGCCAGGAGAATGCTATACCTTCTACTAAAGGTTCTTTATAACAAATACTTTTGAAAACATGACTAAGATAGCTGTAATTGATTATGGCATGGGAAATCTACATTCAGTTAGTAAAGCCCTTGAAGCAGCTTCTACTAACGAAGAAATATTAGTAACTTCTGAACCTGAACTCATCAAAACCGCAGATAAAATTGTACTTCCCGGCGTGGGAGCTATTAAAGACTGTCTAGAAGCTTTTTCAGATGAATTAAGGCGAACAACTTTAGAACTTATTAGCAATAAACCTACATTAGCTATTTGTGTAGGGATGCAAATGCTACTTGAAAGCAGTGAAGAAAATGAAGGAGTGACATGTTTGAAAATCCTTGATGGGAAAATAGTCAAAATCCCTCCTCTAATAGACATAAAAGTGCCTCACATGGGATGGAACAAAGTTAACTTCATGTCAGATCATTTTTTATGGAAGAAAATACCAGATCGAAGTTTCTTTTATTTTGTTCATAGTTACTGTTGTCTATCTTCATCAGATGCTATTTCAGAAACAAGTCATGGAACTAATTTTATTTCCACTTTAAGTAAGGAAAATATTTTTGCAGTTCAGTTTCATCCTGAAAAAAGTCAGAATCTTGGATTACAACTTTATAAAAACTTTCTTGATTGGAAGATTTAGTCACATGATCGTTATACCTGCTATTGATTTAAAAGATGGAAAATGTGTACGTCTAAAAGAAGGAAAAATGGATGAGGTTACTATTTTTTCTGAAGATCCTCTTCTTACCTCTGAAGTTTGGTTTGCACAAGGAGCTGAATATCTTCATATAGTCGATTTAGACGGGGCTGTTGAAGGAAGACCTATAAACGATAAATATATATTATCTATTTCTTCTAAGTTTCCTGACCAACAGATCCAAGTTGGAGGAGGTATCAGGGATTTCAATTCTGCTTCACATTACATAGAGAAAGGAATTTCAAGAGTCATAATGGGAACAGCCGCAGTGAAAGACGCTGAAATGTTAAAAGAATTTTGTAAAGTGTATCCGAATAAACTAATCCTGGGTGTAGATTGTTTAGATGGATATGTCAAAACTGATGGGTGGCTTGAATCTAGTAAATTGAAACCAGAAGAGTTAGTCGAGAACTTCGAGGGTATGCAGCTTGCAGGACTAATATATACCGATATATCTAGAGATGGGATGATGTCTGGACCAAATATTGAATCTACTTTGTCACTATCTCACAAAACAGATTTACCTATCATTGCTTCAGGTGGGGTCTCTAGCTTAGAGCATATCAGAGAGTTATCTTCTTCTTCGAGAATTCATGGTGTAATTTGTGGAAGAGCATTGTATGAAGAAAAGTTCACCTTAGAGGAAGCCATAAAAGTAGCAAATCGATTAAAATGAGTGTAGCCAAAAGAATAATACCTTGCCTAGATGTAGATAAAGGCAGAGTTGTTAAAGGAGTAAACTTTGTAAACATCAAGGATGCCGGAGACCCCGTAGAAATAGCTAAGAGATATGACGAGCAAGGAGCAGATGAACTAACTATGCTCGATATTACTGCAAGTAGTGAGACACGGGAAACCACCTACAAGACAGTAGAAAGTATAGCTGGGCAGGTCTTTATACCCTTAACTGTTGGCGGTGGCGTTCGAAATACACAAGATATTAAAAGATTATTAAGATCAGGCGCTGACAAAGTAAGTATCAATACCGCTGCAGTAGAGAATCCAGATTTTATTAAAGAAGCTTCTGATAAATTTGGGTCACAGTGCATAGTAGTTGCTATAGATGCAAAGTCTATAGATGATACGTTTACCTCTTGGGAGGTAGTGACTTATGGAGGTAGAAAAAGGACTGGGATAGATGTACTTCAATGGGTGCAAAACGCAAAGGATTATGGAGCAGGGGAAATTTTGTTAACAAGTATGGATAGAGATGGGACTAAAGAAGGCTTTGATAATAAACTAACAAAAGCTGTTTCTTCTGCAATTTCTATACCGGTAATTGCTTCAGGAGGAGTGGGGAATCTTCAACATTTAGTTGACGGCATCAAGGAAGGAGGTGCAGAAGCAGTATTAGCAGCAAGTATTTTTCATTATTCAGAGTTCACTATTCAAGAAGCTAAGAATGCTATGTTGGAGTCAGGGTTAGAAATTAGAATTTAACTCACCCTTTCTATCCTATCTTTATCAAATTTATATATCAAAGGAATACCAGTTGCTATTTCCAATTTCACTATTTCTTCCGAATGTATTTTTTCAAGATTCATAACAAGGGCTCTTAATGAATTGCCGTGAGCAGTTATTAGAACATTTAACCCTTTTTGCAAGTCAGGAATAATATTATTTTCAAAGTAAGGAAGCACTCTTTCTGCGGTATCCTTTAAACTTTCTCCACCAGGAGGCGGTATATCAAAGGATCTTCTCCATTCGTGTACTTGATCATTTCCCCATTTCTTTCTAGCTTCATCTTTATTTAAGCCTGCCAAATCTCCATAATTCCTTTCATTTAAACATTGATCTGAAATTGTGGGAATCAAAGGAGTTCCCATCTGCTCTAGGATAATCCTGCCTGTCTCTTGAGCTCTAAATAGATCTGAAGTAAACATCTTATCGAATCTATAACCCATTTTTTTTAATTCATTTCCAGCCTTTATAGCTTCCTCAATACCTTTCTGGGTAAGTTGAGGATCTTTCCAGCCTGTAAATAAATTCTTTTCATTCCATTCGCTTTGGCCATGTCTGACTAATACTAAATAACAAGATTTCATTATATTTTTTAATTTTAAATTCTTATTTTAACTTAGGAATCTATATAATCTCGTCCCAAGATGGAAAAATTTATATTGTTTGTAGGTGAAAACTTTCTAGCATTTCTTCTTCTTATTTCTTTGATTGCAATTTTAATTATTTATGAAAGAAGAAAGGGTGGATTAAAAATTGATGCTTCGGAGCTTACTAGAGTCATTAATAAAGAAGAACCTTATGTATTTGATTTAAGAAGTTCATCAGAATTTAACTCAGGAACTATATCTGGAGCTATAAATATCCAAGCTAGCGATTTAGTAAAAGGAAACGCCCAGTTTAAAGCCCAAGAAGAAGACAAGATCGTACTTATATGTAAAACAGGCAGTAACTCCAGTACAGCAGCTAATATCCTTAAGAAGGCAGGATATATAAATGTTAGCGTATTATCGGGCGGAATGATGGGGTGGGTCCAAGGTGGAATGCCTCTTGTCAAGAATCAGAATTAAGTTTTAATTATCAATTCCAAGCTCTTTAATTTTTCTAGATAGAGTATTTCTTCCCCATCCCAGGAGGTCAGCCGCTTCTTTCTTTTTACCTTTAGTTTTCTTTAAAGCAACATTGATTAAAGTTCTTTCAAATTCGGGACCTACTTCTTCTAAGAGATTTGAATGCCCATTTTCTAAGTAATTTTCTGACCAAGACTGAAGAACTTTTTTCCAATTATTTTCTTCTTCAGCATTTTCCAATTTTAGCTCTTCTGGTAAGTCTTCCAATCGTACTTCTTTAGTTGGGGACATTACTGTCAGCCATCTGCATATATTCTCTAATTGTCTTACATTCCCAGGCCAAGAAAGGGTCTTGAAATATTTTTCTACTTCTTCAGAAAGATATTTTTTTTCTTCTTTTAATTCTTCAGAAGACTTTTGAAAGAAGTGTTTCACAAGCGCAGGGATGTCCTCCTTTCTTTCATTTAATTGAGGCAATAATAGTTTTATTACGTTTAATCTATGGAATAAATCTTCTCTGAAAATACCTTGTTTAACGAGCTCTTCAAGATTTTGATGGGTAGCTGTTATTATCCTCACATCTACTTTAATTGGCTCTCTTCCGCCAACACGATAAAACTCTCCATTTGACAACACCCTTAAGAGTCTAGTTTGAGTTTCTAAGGGCATGTCACCAATTTCATCAAGAAATAAAGTTCCTCCATTTGCTTGTTCAAATCTTCCTATTCTCTTCTCATCTGCCCCTGTAAAAGCTCCTTTTTCATGTCCAAATAACTCGGCTTCTAGAAGTTCTTTAGGTATATCGGCCATATTTAATGCTATGAACGCTTCTTCTTTTCTAGGACTATGTTCATATAGAGCTTTTGCCACTAGCTCCTTACCTGTTCCTGATTGCCCCATTAACAATACAGTTGAGTTTGAGTTTGAGAGTTTGCCTATAGCTCTAAATACCTCTTGCATAGCCGGAGCTTCTCCAACTATCTCAGCCTCTGAATCTGATATTTCTTCCTTCTCTTGACCCTCTTTAGAAGTGGCTCTTTGAACCATAGAAACCGCCTCTTCAATGTCAAAAGGCTTAGGAAGATATTCCCAGGCTCCATGTTCATAGGATTCAACTGCACTTTCTAAATCAGAATGTGCAGTCATAACTATAATAGGAATTTCTGGTCTAAGTTCTTTTACTTGATCTAAGAGATCAATGCCGCTTTTACCTGGCATTCTTATATCGGTTAAGATTAACTGAGGATTCTCTGTTTCGAGTTTTTTGATTACTTTATTCGCAGAATCAAAAGTTTTTACGTCCATACCTTTTTCAGAAAGGCCTCTTTCTAATACCCATCTTATAGACTCATCGTCATCAACTACCCAAATATGTCTATTATCCATTTATTATCTCTTGTATTTGTTCCTGTGAATTTGTTATGGGTAAATTAATAAAAAACTCTGTTCTATTTGACCTAGTATTATAGTGAACGTTCCCTTTATGTTGCGATATTATTCCTTGGGTAATAGAAAGCCCTAAACCTGTACCCTTCTCCTTACCTGTGATCATTGGAAAAAATATAGAGTCTTTTATTTTATCTGGAATACCAGGCCCATTATCAATAATAGATATTTTACAGACGGTTGCAGTTTGATTCTTTTCTATTATCTCTCCATAAGAGATTCTAGTAACAATTTCTATCCTTGGAGATGCTAAATCACTATCAACAAGAGCATCTCGAGCATTTTTAATTAGGTTTAAGATGCTATTCTCCATTAGGTAACTGTCGATAAATAATTCTGGAATGCTTGGATCAAAATCTTTTAAAATTTTAATTCGTTTATATGAAGGTTCTTTTTCAATTAAATTAATTACATTTTCAATTGGGTAATGAATATTTTGCAGTTTAAAATCAGGTTTTTTATTTGGACCTAGGATGTTATCCACTAGAGCGGTGAGCCTGTCAGTTTGCTTGATAATAATGTCAGTGTATTCTTTGTGCTGAATATTTTTTAATTTATTACTAAGAAGTTGAGCTGAGCCTCTTATTCCACTTAAGGGATTTTTTATTTCATGTGCCATACCACGAATAAAATCTTGTGAAATTTGTTGATTAGACTTCATCCTATATCTTTCTTTTAATTCTGAAGATGACTCTTTATTGATTATTTCAATCAATAATAGACTATCAGACTCTTGAGTAATTGGGTGAACACTATAGTCACATAATACTTTATCTCCTTTTTTTAAATGTAAAAGTGCATCAGTCTTTGTGTAGCCTCGGTGTTCTTTCAAAGAATTAATAAGAGCTTTTTTATTATCTGGCTCTTCATAAAATAATTGATCTATATTATTTCCTAAAGATGCTGATTCGCTTATATCTAAAAAAGACATAGCTGAAGGGTTGATCTCTACAACCTTTAAGGAACTATCAAGGATTAAGATGCCAGTATTGAGCTCTAAAAGGTATTTTTTATTTAAATTATCCATGAGGAAAGGCCTAGAGCATTTAATCTCTAGGCATTATTCAGACTTTAACACGAAACCTACGAAGTTAAGGTTCCTACTATATGAGCAATAATTTTGTATGGATCAGCATTAGAAGCAGGTCTCCTGTCTTCTAGATATCCATTCCAATCATGTTCAACAGTATATATAGGTATTCTGATACTTGCTCCTCTGTCACTTACTCCATATGAGAAAGTATCTATACTTTGTGTTTCATGCTGACCAGTAAGTCGCATATCATTATCAGATCCATAAAGCGCTATACCTTCTTTGTGCACTTCACCTAATTTTTCACACATTGAATTAAATAATTCCTCAGAACCTGAAGATCTCATTTCTTCATTAGAAAAATTTGTATGCATACCAGATCCATTCCAATCTCCTGTTTTGGGTTTAGGATGGATATTTACCGATACACCAAATTCTTCAGCAACTTTATAGAGCAAGTATCTGCTAACCCATAGATCATCAGCTGCTTTGATTCCTTTACCAAAACATTGATATTCCCATTGACCTAAAGCAACTTCTGCATTTGTACCTGTGAGTTCGATACCAGCATCTAAACAAGCATCTAAGTGTGCATCACTTATTTCTCTTCCTTTAACATTACTTGCTCCGACAGCACAGTAATATTCTCCTTGTGGCCTATTAGGTGTTCCGTCTTCCCATCCAAGAATAGTACCATCTGGATTTGTTAGGAAATATTCTTGCTCAAATCCAAACCACCAATCATCACTAAGAACAGCATCTGCAGCTGCTCTAAAATTTGAAGGATGTGTCTCATGCTCACCGGTTTCAACTTGACAAAGAACTAAAGAACCATCATTCGTTGGATTTTCATATTGTTGGACCGGAAGTAATAGACAGTCTGAACTTCCTCCTTCTGCTTGCAAAGTTGAAGATCCGTCGAAGGACCACTCAGGTGGTTCTCCATCAGTAACCTTAACTTTACTTCTTAAGTTGGCTTCTGGTTCATATCCATCAAGCCAAATATATTCGTATTTATTCATTTATGTAATCTC
>CACAGI010000008.1 GCA_902532015.1 uncultured SAR86 cluster bacterium
TGATTTTTAAATTTCTCAAGTAGAATAGCCACCTTTAAAATTATGACAATCCAAAAAAAGGCTGAAGCTAATCTACCTACACATTGGGGAGACTTTTCAGTTATAGCTTACGAAGATGAGAAAAATGCTGAGGAGCATCTACTTCTGTATATGGGAGAACTTGCTAATGATTCTCTGCTACGCATACATTCTCAATGCCTAACTGGTGACACGTTATATAGCTTAAAATGTGATTGCGGCTCTCAACTAGCTATGGCGCTAGAGAAGATAGCATCAGAAGGAAAAGGGATGATCATATATATGGCACAAGAAGGAAGAGGTATAGGGCTTGTGAATAAAATAAGAGCTTATGAACTTCAAGACAAAGGCATGGACACAGTAGAGGCTAATGAAGCATTAGGTTTTGCTGCTGATGAAAGAGATTATTCTTTTTGCAAAGAAATCTTATCTTCAGTGAATATTGAATCAGTAAGACTGATGACTAATAATCCTAGTAAAATTAATGGCTTAGAAGATGTTGGGATAAAGGTTACTGAACGAGTTGCCATTCAAGTTGACCCCAATAAACATAACGAGGACTACCTCAAAGTTAAGGCGGACAAATTAGGTCACATGATGAAGAGTTCAGATTAGCATTAGTTTCTCTTCTATAGATTTTTCTACACCTAACGCGTCTAAACCATTTAATATCTTTTGTTGTTCTTGATCTCCGTGTTCAATAAACTCATCAGGTAGTCCAAGATTTAAAATTTTTGTTGTTGAATTCAGTAAAGCCAGTTGTTCATTTATTGCTGAACCTGCTCCGCCTGCTATAACATTGTCTTCAAGGGTTACTATTAACTTGTAGTTATCACTAATCTCTTCTATAAGTTTATGATCTATAGGTTTAATAAATCTCATATCGACAACTCGTGCATTGAATTTCTTACCTGCTTCAATCGCTGATTTCAGAAGACTGCCAAAAGATAAAATGATTATTTCTTTTTCGTTAGATTCAACAACTGTATAACTTTTACCAATTTCTATTTTTTCGTCATCTCTCTTAAATATTAAACCCATACCGTTTCCTCTGGGGTATCTAACAGCTACAGGACCAGGATGATCGAAACCTGTATTGAACATCTTCCATGCCATATTCTCATCAGAGGGAGCCATTATTATCATATTTGGAATACATCTTACGAAAGATAAGTCGAATGCACCTTGATGTGTTGCTCCATCAAGCCCAACAAGGCCTGCTCTATCAAGTGCAAATAGAACATCAAGATCTTGAAGCGCTACATCATGTATCATCTGGTCATAGGCTCGTTGTAAAAACGTACTATAAATAGCAACAACAGGTTTCATTCCTTCGCAAGCCATTCCGGCAGCGAAACTCACACTGTGTTGTTCGGCAATAGCGACATCATAATATCTATCAGGAAATTCTTTTGAGAACTCTATCATCCCAGATCCTTCACCCATTGCAGGAGTAATAGCAACTAATCTTTGATCTTGCCTTGCTTTAAAAGCTAGCCATTCTCCGAAAATTTGTGAATAAGTTAATTTTTTAGGTTGAGAATTATCGTGAGAGGGCAAATCTTCTTTTTTTATTTTATTTATTGCATGAAATCCTACAGGATCGTTTTCGGCTGGAGCAAAACCTTTTCCTTTAGTTGTTATAACATGAAGAAATTTGGGACCATTAATATTTTTTAAGTCTTCCAATATGTTGATTAGATTATTTGCATCATGACCGTCAACAGGACCAAAGTATTCAAAACCCAATTCTTCAAAAAGCGATCCAGGGGCAACCATTCCTTTTGCATGTATTTCTGCTTTTCTAGCAAATTCTTTTGCTCCGGGTAGGTATGTGAGAACACTTTTTCCACTTTCCCTAATTCTATTATATGTTTTACTAGCCCATATTCGTGCCAAATAGTTTCGCATTCCACCAATATTTTCAGAGATAGACATTTGGTTATCATTTAAAATGACCATTAAGTTCTTATCTATTGAGCCTGCATGAGCTAATGCTTCATAAGCCATTCCAGCTGTCATGGCTCCATCTCCTATAACTGTTGTCACAAATCTATCTTCATTTTTCTTTTCAGACGCAGTAATCATGCCAAGGGCTGCACTAATTGAGGTACTGGAGTGACCTACTCCAAAAGTATCATATTCACTTTCTGATCTAACAGGGAAGGGTGCAAGGCCATTACTTTGTCTCATACTTTCCATAGCATCTTTCCTGCCAGTCAGAATTTTATGTGGGTAAGTCTGATGCCCAACATCCCAGACTATGCGATCATGAGGTGTCTCAAAAGCGTAATGAAGTGCTAGTGTTAATTCAATAACACCAAGGCCGGCTCCAAAATGTCCGCCTGTTTTTCCTACCGTATAGAGTAAGAATTCTCTTAACTCATCAGCTATTATGGGTATTTGATTTTTATCTAGTTTCCTTAAATCTTCTGGCGAGTTAATTTCATTGAGAAATTTTGAAACAGGCTCTTCGGATGGTATAGATTCAAAAATTTTCATGATCTAATTATTTCTAGTCACCACATAGTCAGCTAAAAGTCGTAGATTATCAGCTTTTTTAGAAAGAGGAACTAGAATTTCTTTTGCTTGCTCAGCTAATTTATAAGCTTTGGCTTTAGATTCCTCTATACCAACAACTGAAGGATAAGTTATTTTATTTTGATTGAGATCTGATCCTTGATTCTTGCCACTAACTGAAGTTGGTGATTCAATATCAATAATGTCGTCTTGTATTTGAAAAGCCAAGCCAATTTTTTCTCCATAACTACTTAGAAGACTTATATCCTCACCTTTTAAATCGGACAAGAGTCCTCCGATTTCTAAACAAGTTTGAATTAATCTGCCTGTTTTTTGAAAATGCATAAGATCAAGGTCGTCAACATGGGGTTTTTGTCCCATTTGTATGTCTTTCACTTGACCTCCTACCATTCCTGAGAAACCGCATGCATTTGCTAATTTTGATAGTAATTTAATCTTTGTCTTTTCTCCAATGCTTATACTGCAGATGAGCTCAAATGCTAAAGGTTGAAGAGCATCTCCTGCAAGAATTGCTGTAGCTTCATCAAACTTAACATGGCAAGTAGGATTACCTCTTCTTAAATCATCATCATCCATTGAAGGTAAATCATCATGAATTAAAGAGTAGCAATGTATTAACTCTACTGCACAAGCAGCTAATTCTTTTGGCTGATTATCGCAAGTACCTAATCCGGAAGACAAATAAACCAGTATCGGTCTAAGCCTTTTTCCCCCGTTAAGCACAGAATATCTCATTGCCTCAGCCAGTCTTGATTCCTCAGAAGGCAGGACTTCTTGAAGGCTTTTATTAACTTGGTCTCTGTATTCTTTTAAGAGATTCTCAAAATCAGTCATCTTTCAATGGAGTAGTCTTAAGTTCTCCATTTTCTTCAATGAGTTTTTGAACTTGCAATTCAGCTTTAGATAATTGTTCTTGACATTGCCTTGCTAATTTAATGCCTTTTTCAAAAGATTTTAGAGAGTTTTCAAGACTTAAATCCCCTGATTCAAGATCCTCCACAATACCTTCAAGTTCTTCTAAAGATTTTTCAAAATTTATATCTGTCTTTTTAGTAGCCATAAATAATAAGTTTACAATGAATACTCTAAACCTACATAAGTTTCTCTAGGTAAGCCAGGAAAATATCTGTTTCCTCCAAAAGCATTAAAGTCAGCTCTTTCTGCATAATCCTTGTCAGTTAAATTATCTACCCTTAGGTATAACATTAGTTTTTCCGAAAATATTAATTCAGATCTAAAATGAAGAAGTGTGTGACCTTCATATTCATGTAGATTGGCTGCATCAGTATAATAAGAATCCATTCGTTCTAGTTCTAACGAAAAAGAAAGAATATCGTTAATTTGAGAGTTCAAAATTGCATTTGCCATCAACTTTGGTGAAGTATCAATTTTATTTCCTATCCTTATCTTCTCTCGCATTGACGTATCTGAATTAAAATCATATTTATGATCACCATAAGTAAAGTTGCTGATTAGATTTATTGATTCGCTAATATTCAAATTTAGAGTTAATTCAATGCCTTGATGATTTGTTTTGCCATTATCAATAACAAAATTCTCTGCATCTCTAAATATAGAGTTTCTCTTTTTACTTTTATACACACTTAAAGACCCATTTAGGTTTTCTAAATTGAAAGTTGTTCCTATTTCAATCATGGTAAGTTTTTCAGAGTCCAGGTCGCTTACATTTTGCTTTTTTTGAAGCCTGTAAGCTTCATTTATTTGAGGAGGCCTAAACCCCTGACTAGTTTGTATAAAATAATTTACGACATCGTAATCAGTTGATATACCGATTCTGGCACTTAATTCATTATAAGTATCTGATCTATCATCAGGGCGATTGTAGTAACATCCTCCAAAACCACAATTTGTCCCATCTTCTCGCGTATTGCCACTATTCATTTTATTGTTGTAATCATATTTTATGGATTCACTTCTAAAATCAGCATAAAAAAGAAGATCATTTTTAATATATAAATCTTCAATACCAAGAAATAAAGAGTAAATCCTAGAATCAACCTCATAGTCATAATGTTTTCCTTGAGGTCTAGTGGCATTATTAAATGCAGAGCTTGTAGTCAATGCATTGGCTTGTGTTTCTATTAACTCTGCATCTGCAAGTTCAATTTGAAAGCCGCTAGTTACGGAGAAGTTTTCAGATTTGAATAATCTCTTAAATATTAGACCTAAGCTACTATGATTGTTTTCTTCGACCGGTGTTCCTGGCAAAAAATGTTGAAGAAATTTCATGTCATTTCTTCTTAGATAGGGTGTGATTGTAGATAAGCCATTTTTTTCTTCTCGTTTCAGGTTCAATGACAGTCTTTGTGAATCAGCATCTCTAAAAGCTTCAGGATTAAAATTTTTACGATTTAAGCTTGAATCTTTATAGGAATCTATACCAGTAATATATCCAGCAGTTTCTTGGTTTAGATTAGTCAATGTTATCTTGAGAGATGCTATGAAATCGTTCCATTGGTAATCTGATCTTATTTTTAATTTTTGTTGATCGTATCCCGAAAGTTCTCTGAATCCATTGTTTGTAGCAGTAAAAGCATTAAGACTCCAGTCAGATTGATTTCCAAGCTTTGCTTTGAGATTTTTATACCCATTTGGACCGAAGTTTGTTGAGACAGTATTCTTATAGGTTATAGGTCTTGAAATTACATTTATAACGCCATGCATAGCGTTAGCCCCATATCTAGCACTGGCTGGTCCAGTTATTGTTTCAATACCTCCAGACAGCTCAAATGCAGTTTCAAAGAGCCCGTTAACATTACAAAATCCGGAAGGACGCACGGGTATTCCATCTTCTAATATTAAGAAAGATCCACAAGCTCCAGGTCCAGTGAGGACGGGAGAACGCATGGCCGTTAAATGCTCCTGCCCAGAACCTCTGCTAATCCAGAGCCCTGGCATTCTTCTAAAAATTTGTTTTGGATGTTGTGCATCAAGTCTATCCAGTTCATAAGAATTGATAGATGTTATAGATACATTCTTTGACCACCCGCTTAAATTGGATATCTTTTTTTCTAAAACAATAATTTCATCTTCTACTTTTTCTTCAGCGAACAACAGCGAACAAAAAAGTAAAAAGCCTATTGTGAATAATTTAACAAGTGACTGCATTTATAATTTCCTTTTATTCAATACATGAGAATTAAGTTCACATTGTAAAATATAGGAGACTAATTTCTATTTAAAAATCTAATTTTGGTTTATTTTTTTTCTAAAATTAATGATTGGTCTAAATAAGAATCTAATTGTTCTTTTAGGAAAGCTTTTAATAGAATCACTAAAAGCTAAAGCACAAGGAGTGACTACTAAAGTTAGAACAGTAGCAACACTTAGGCCCACAACCAAAGATCCAGCCATTTGCTCCCAGAAGCTAGTTATGTAAGAACCGCTTTTTATTGTTCTATCAATTAAGTCTATGCTATATCCCAAAGCTATAGGCATCAGACCAGCAATAGTGGTGAATGAAGTTAAAAATACCGGTCTCAGTCTTAGTACAGCACTTCTAAGAGCCAAAGATTTTATATCTGAACCAGGATTATTTTTTTTCAGCAAATTAAAAGTATCAATAAGTACTATATTGTTATTAACTACTATTCCAGCTAAAGCCAC
Source organism: uncultured SAR86 cluster bacterium (assembly GCA_902532015.1). Classification (GTDB taxonomy): domain Bacteria; phylum Pseudomonadota; class Gammaproteobacteria; order Magnimaribacterales; family Magnimaribacteraceae. The sequence goes on from CACAGI010000008.1 coordinate 6,187, forward strand.
ACAACATATCCCTGTTTGCAGTGTGCTAAAGGATCTTCCTAAAATTAAAAGAGATATAAATACTCCTCCAAAAGATAAAAGTATAGCCGAAAGCACTATATTTGCTTGGTAGAAGCTGTTGAATTGAGTGACTAAAACAATCAACATTACAAACAACATAGTTATAAAGCCTAGTACTAGAAAATCAGTAGCTTCTTGGTTGTATCTATCAAAGCCATCAAATTCTATAGTTACGCCCCTTCCAAAATCAGTGGCATTTACCCATTTTTTTATTTGTTTTATTTTGTCTGACGCTATGACGCCTGGCATAGTTTCAGCGGAGAGTTTTAGAACCCTTTTACCGTCCTGTCTACTAATTGTTTTGGTTGCAGGTTTAATGCTTGTGTCTACAAAGCTGCTAACTGGAACTTGGCCTCTCATCGTCTGTATATTTAAGTTTTCGAGTTGATCAATGTTTCTTTCCGACTTAGGAAATCTGACTCTTATATCAACTTCTCTATCAAGATTTAAAGGTCTATATTCTCCAACTTTTATCCCATTCGTTACCATTTGAACAGCTGCTCCTACATCTGATAGTCCAGCGCCATATTGGGCAGCTTTTGTTCGATCTATGTTTAGTTCCCATTCAATTCCTCTTGATTCAGAGCTATCCCTTATGTCTGTGAAACCGGTAACTTCGGTTTCTATATAATTTCTAATTTTCTTTATAGCTTTTATTAAAGCTATTTCATCTTTTCCTAAAACATTTATTTGAAGGGCTTTACCTATTGGAGGTCCTCCTTTCTCAGCTTCTACTGATACTATATAACCTGAAATATCACTTAGCTTTTCTCTCATAAGATCGAGAATTTCATATCCATTCCTATCGGAAACAGCATTATCTTCAGAGTAAAAATCAACATACATGCCTCCTACTTTATCTGAGTCTATTCCTCGCATGCCTTGTGAGCCACCTGAGTTACTGTAGGTCCCTAGCATCTCAATATCTTCCATACCGATAATTCTTTCTTCCGCATCAATTGCTAAATCTCTTATTTCATCTACCGAAAGATTGCCTCTAGCGTATATATTTACGTCTGCAAACTGGGGTGCAACATCTGGGAAATATATTATTCCTTTTCCATGTTGAGACCATAAACCAATGCATAGAATAATTGCTGAAAGAATGATGAAAATTGTTTGCCCGGGGGTGTCTAGATATTGATTAATTTTTCTTGCGTATGTTCCTGTGAAGCCAGGAAGGGATAGGGGGTCTGAGGATTCTAGCCTTCTAACATTATTTACTTCTTCTTCAGATTGTTTTGCTAGACCACCAAACATGGCGCCTAAAATTGGAGCAAAAACTAAAGAATAAAGAAGAGAACCAACTAAAACACAAAAGACTGTAATGGGCATATCTCTGATGAACTTACCAAATCCAGGCATTAACATTAATGGAGTAAAGGCTATTAAAGTTGTTATAGTAGAGGAAAATACAGGCCAGAACATTCTCGTTGCAGCTGCGGAATAAGCTTCTACTCTGTCCATTCCTTCAGCTAGTTTTCTATCCGCATACTCTGTTATTACGATTGAACCATCGATTGTCATACCCATTGAAATTAACATCCCAAACATAACCATGAAATTGAATTCTTTTCCTAAGATTAGCAGTATCAATAAGGCAAATAGATAAGAAAATGGAATAGCCATGCCAACCAACATAGAAGTCCTGAAACCTAGAGCAGCCAAAACCACAATCATCACCAAGGCAATTGAAGTTAGTACATTTCCTTGCAGTTCTGAAATCATTGCCAAGGCAAAAACTGAATCATCTCTTACAAAATTTACTTCTACTCCGCTGGGGAAGTTCTTTGCCTCTTCAAGAACTATCTCTTTTACATCCGCGACAGTGGAAATAATATTTGTACCTAATCTTTTTGAAACATCAATGGAGAGTGATTGCTTTCCATTTATTCGTGAGTATCCTCCTCGATCTTTATAAGTAAGACTAACATTAGCTACATCTCTTAAAGTTACTACTGAACTTCCAGAAACTTTAATAGGTAATCTTTCAATATCATCTAGACTTGCAAATACACTGGGAACATTGACGGCAAATCTTCCTTTACCAGTGTCTTGAGATCCTGCTGGAATTACTCTGTTATTATTAGCAACAGCCTGGTACAGTTGGCTCATTGAGATTCCATACGATTCCAACTTACTTTTTTCTACAACGGCTTCTATTAAATCTTCTGGCACTCCATTTAAGTCTGCTGTTAAGACATTAGGATGGGTTTCTATTACATCCAGAAGATCTTGGGTAAGGTTTACTAGTACTCGTTGTGGGAGAACATCACTTGAGATACTGACAGTTAGTACAGGTCGGTCTGAACTATTAAATTCTCTTATGGTCGGTTCTCTGACGTCATCAGGAAGTAGCCTTTTGGCTTCGTCAACTTTAATCCTCACATCAGATAAGGCTTTATCCAGATCCATGTCTTGATCGAACTCAATAACAATTGCTGAGTAGCCAGTAGCTGATGTTGACCTTATTGTTTCAACTCCTTCTATAGTTCTTAGCGAGTCTTCTAAAGGCTTTGAAAGAAGTCTTTCTGAATCTTCTGGAGACACACCTTCATAGAAAACTCCAACATAAGCTCCAGGAAATGAAACATCAGGCTCTGTTGCTTTAGGTAAATAATTTAAAGCATAGAAGCCAGATAAGACTAAAAGTATTAAGACACTTAAAGAAGTTCTACTTTTTTTGATAGCTTGAAATATAAAAGATCTCATGCCTCAGGTAAGCTGGTCTCTTTAACTTTAACCGTTTGTCCTTGAAAAACGTATTCCTGACCTAGAGTAATAATTCTCTCATCTTCTCCAAGACCAGAAATCCAAAGACCTTCGGTAGTATCTTCAAGTATTTCTATTACTCTGAATTCAACAGCATTACTTTGATTTACCGTTCTAATACCTAATTTTCCTTGATCATTTAAAGCAAGAATAGCAGGTGATATTTTGTGGGAGAAAACTTTTTTACTTTCTATAAAAATTTCAGCAGAAACACCATCTCTGATAGATCTATCCTCGTTATCTACTTGAATTTCTACTCTAAAGGTTCTTGTATTTTTATCAGCGGAAGTGGCTATGAATGAAACTTTACCTTGAATTTTATCTCCAGATATTAGACGGGCCATTGTATTTGCGCCTACATCAATATCCGCTATTTCCTTTTCTGCAATATCAGCAACTAAAAGCATAGGATTTGAGTCTATAAGTGAGGCACAAACTCCACCTGTATTAAGGTAATCTCCTTTATCCACTTTTAAGGATTCTAAATAACCTGAGAATGGTGCAACAATTTTTGGGTAAGCTTCTCTACCTGCTACATATAATTGACACAATAGATCACCTTCTTTCACGTAGTCACCTTGCTTGAAAGGTGTAGAAATGACTCTACCACCTAACTCAGCGCGAACTTGAATAAACTTATCAGCTTCAGTGAAACCGCTAGCCTTTATGGTTTTGGACTTCATAATGCCTTTACTATTTAACACAGTGACTGAAGAGAGCGTTGCAAGAGAACTTTCACTCTTTGGACTAACTTTTTCCTTAACTAAAGATCCAGAAATCATCCAAATGATAAGAAAGGTTGCAGTAATTGCAGCAGTTTTATAGGTTTGTTTAATTTTCATACTTAAATACTTAGGTGTTATACATGACTATAACACTAAAATACTATATTTTTAAATTAAATTTGGTGTTTTTCTTTAAGTTTTTTGAAGTTAAGTTTTGTTTGTTCACTAACTTTCAGGGATTTTTTTTCTATTTTATTTGGCTTTGAAATACTCCAACTGGATTCTATTCTTTTATCCATTAGATTCTGTCCTTTTGAATTTTTATCTTGGTTATATTTCTGCCATTGGAATTTTACATGTTGAAGAAATTTACTATTCCAAGAATTTAGTGATTGACCAGTTTCTTTCCAGTATAGAATAAATTCAGCCATGGTTGAGTCAGCAAACTCTTTTGGAATTTCCGTAAGACTTAAAACGTCATAGAAATCTTCATTAGGCAGCCATCTAGAATCAATTTTAAAGGGCGTATCATCAATTTCACTAATATCTTGAAACCTGCTCCATTGCCTCCTTATATGAGAAATAAATTTTGAGTTCCAGATATCTGACTCTTCTCTTTTTTCGTTCCAGTACAGAACAAATTCGGGAATCTCTTTTTCTATGAAACCATCATCTACTCCAGATTTGACTAATATCTCACGAGCTTCATCTGTAGGCTTCCAATTGCTGTCAATGGGTTTTCTTTTCTTCTTTTGGTTATCCGATGCTTCCTTTTGTCGCCATTGTTTTATGACAAAGCGAAGGAATTTTATACCCCAAGTTTTATCTTTACCTTCCCTTTCTTGATTCAGATGTTTGAAGTCTTCAACCTGAGAATAAGTAAATTCTTCTGGGATTCCATATTCTTGTATTTGATCAAGAAGCTCTTTTTCTGGTTGCCAGGAGTTTTCCATATAACTCCTCTTTCTGCTATGCACCTGAATTTCTTTAACTACAAAAATTGATGAGTTAGAGTTTTCTTTAATTTCTGTAATTAAACCTTTGCTCAATAAATTTGATAGGTATTCGTATAATTCTTTTTCGTTCCAGAAAGTAAGGACCTCTTGTAATTCTTCTAAGTTTAAACCTTGTCTTCCAGATTCTTTCAATATACCAAGTAAGACAGCTTCAGAAAGTCCTATCGTACTGGCTACATCTTTTGAAAAACTTATTGTTGAATCTGACATAAAAAACTTGGAAGAAGGAGATTAAATTATCCTCTCCAAGTAAACAAGAATAACTTTTATTTTACAACTAGTTTTCTCTAGTTGATACAGCTTCTGCTAATTGATTTAGGCAAGTTTTTGTATCTTCCCAATTTATGCAAGCATCAGTAATGCTTTGACCATACACAAGATTATTTAGGTCATTAGCGCTCTGATTGCCTTCTTCGATATTGCTTTCAATCATCACTCCTGTAATTCGAGCTTCTCCTAAAGCAATTTGATTAGCAATATCTTGACATACTATCAATTGATTCTTGTGTTGCTTACTACTATTTCCATGGCTCATATCAACCATTATTGACTCAACTAATCCATTATCTTTAAGTATAGTCGCAGTTTTATCTATATCCTCTTTGCTGTAATTGGGTTTACTTCCACCTCTAAGAATCACATGACAATCCTTATTGCCGCTGGAATAAAATATAGCTGCTCTCCCTTCTTTCGTTACAGATAAAAATTTATGAGGATTTTGAGCAGAACCAATTGCATCCGCTGCAACCTGAACACCGCCATAGGTGCTATTTTTAAAACCAATGGGACAAGAAGAACCAGATGCTAATTCTCTATGCACTTGGCTCTCAGTAGTTCTAGCTCCAATTGCGCCCCATGAAATTAAATCTGCAATATATTGAGGTGTTATTACATCTAAAAATTCTGTACCAGCTGGCAATCCCAAGTCATTTATATCTCTTAAAAGCTGTCTAGCAATAGCAAGCCCTTTATCGATTTGAAAAGAATCATTTAAGTCAGGATCATTGATAAGACCTTTCCAGCCCACAGTTGTTCTAGGTTTTTCAAAATAGACCCTCATTATGATATGCAATTGATCTTTATATTTGAGGCTTTCTTCTTTTAGTCTTTGGGCATAATCAACTGCAGCTGATGGATCATGTATAGAGCAAGGTCCTACAATAACAGCCAACCTTTTATCTTTTTTATTCAAGATCTTTGAAAAGTCCTCTCTAGCTTGGTGAACGGTTTCTGATGATAAGTTAGATATAGGTTGGTCAGACAATAAAGTACTTGCAGAAATTACTTCCTGCCTATCAGATATTCTTAAATCACTAGTTTTATGCATAAATAAACTAAAATTGGACGTGCATTCTACATATATTATTAATAGATTAAAATTTAAGCCTTAATATAATTCTCTGCACCAATGAGATATATTACTCTCATAAAAATATAAAAATCTTACTTATTAATTAATAAATCAATGAATTCAAGGCATTTATCTTTAGGAATAGTGCAAGAAAACCCAATTGTTGGAGATATAAAAGGCAATTTAAAGCTAGCTCAAGAAGCTATTGCAAAGATTCTTTCAGAAGAGAAGGTGGATATTATTCTCTTCACTGAGATGTTTATAACCGGCTATCCGCCAGAAGATATAATACTTAGGGATGATCTTTTATCTGAAGTTGATAAAGCTATAGTTGAATTGTCTAGAATTACTCCTGAAACTCATATAGTTATGGGATATCCAAGGAAGTCTGGACACATCATTTACAATACAGCAGGAGTTCTTTATCAGAATAAAATTTTACTTGAATATCATAAGCAAGAATTACCCAACTATGAAGTTTTCGACGAAAAAAGATATTTTAGTCCAGGTAAGGGTCCAGGGATATTTGAGATTGGAGAGCGTAAAGTCGCCTTAACAGTTTGTGAAGATATTTGGCATACGAAAGCTGTTAGACAGGCTTCTAGGAGGGGAGCTGATTTAATACTCAATTTGAATGCCTCTCCTTTTCATTTGAGTAAGCTAAATGAAAGGAAGAATCTTATCTCAAGGCATAGTAAGAAATACTCACTCCCAATTGTCTATTCAAATCAAGTTGGAGGACAGGATGAATTAGTATTTGATGGAGCATCAATGATTATGAATAAGAATGGTCAACAAGCAGTGCAACTCAAGAAGTTTGAAAATGATTATAGAGTCGTAAGATTTAATCAATCTCTTGAAGGTGATTTGGAAATAACTGAAGTTGATGAACTTACGGAAGAAAATGAGCTGGAAGATATCTACAACGCTTTAGTATTGGGTGCAAAAGATTACATTCTTAAAAATAATTTTCCTGGAGTCCTCATTGGGTCTTCAGGAGGAATTGATTCAGCTTTGACAGCAGCAATCGCTAGAGATGCAATAGGCCCTGAAAAGGTTAAGACTTATATGATGCCATTTAAATTCACTTCGGATATTAGTGTAAATGATGCCCAAGAATTGGCTTCAAACCTACAAATAGAGCACCATGTTCTACCTATTGAAGATATTTATAACTCTTTTTATGACATATTGGAAAAAGAATTCCTCAATAAAGAACCAGACGTTACTGAGGAAAATTTGCAGTCAAGATGTAGAGGAGTCTTGTTAATGGCTCTATCAAATAAGTCAGGTGATCTAGTTTTAACAACTGGCAATAAAAGCGAAACAGCAGTGGGCTATTCAACTTTATATGGAGATACGGCTGGAGGTTTTGCTGTTTTGAAAGATGTTCCTAAGACTTTGGTATACAAACTAGCAGAATATCGCAATACTCAATCTAAGGCTATTCCTCAAAGAATTATTGATAGACCTCCAACTGCAGAATTATCTGAGAACCAAAAGGATAGTGATAGCCTACCAAGTTACGATATTTTAGATAAGATCATAGAAATGTATGTTGAATTAGATGAAAGCAAAGATAAAATAATTGGACAAGGCTTTGAGGAAAAGATCGTTTCAAAAGTCATAAAATTAATAGATTTAAGTGAATACAAGAGACGCCAAGCACCATTAGGAGTAAAAATAACTTCTAGAGGTTTTGGAAAAGACAGAAGGTATCCGATTACAAATAAGTTTTTTAAATAAAACACTATTTACCCAAATAAAATTAAGTAGCTATAATGTAGAACCAATACATCTATATTGGATAAATGGTTGATCTTAAAGCCGTAAAACCTCCTCTTAAGGAGGAAAAAAGTAGTAATCCTCGACAAGAGGAGATGTTCTTAGCGACTGTTCAAGGAAAAGAAACTACTCTACCAGAAGATTTATATGTTCCACCCAATGCTTTAGAAGTTCTTCTTGATAGCTTTGCAGGTCCATTAGACTTTCTTCTTTACCTAATTAGAAAACAGAACTTAGATATATTAGATATAAATGTTGCAGAGATCACCGAACAGTACACAGCTTATATTGACTTAATGGACGCATTGCAGGTAGAGCTCGCTGGAGATTACCTAGTTATGGCAGCCTATTTAGCAGAATTGAAGTCTAGAATGTTATTACCTAGACCTGAAGAGCAACAGGAAGAAGAAGACCCTAGAGCTGAGCTTATTAAAAGACTTCAAGAATATGAGCGCTTTAAAGAGGCTGCAGAAAAAATAGATCAAATTCCAAGAATTGATAGAGATATTTTTGCTGCACAGGCTAAATTACCTGAATTTGCAGTTGAAACACCGCATATCGAAGTTCCTTTAGAGGATTTAGCTTTCGCTTTGTCAGAAGTCATGAGGAGAGCAGAACAATCTCAAGCTCATTTGATCAATTTCGAAGAGCTTTCTACAAGAGAACGGATGAGTCAAATTCTGGAAAGAATGAGAAACGAGTCTTTTATAGAATTTACTTCTTTATTTGATTCAAAAGAAGGTAAGATAGGTGTTGTTGTTACTTTCCTAGCAATTTTGGAATTACTAAAAGATTCTCTGATAGAAATTGTTCAATCAGAGGAATTTGGACCTATACATATTAAAGGAATTGAAGAGGTACATTAAATGGAACATCAATTAAATGCAATCATCGAGGCTCTTTTGTTATCCGCTTCAAGACCGGTAAGTATAGAAGAGATAGAAAAGGTTTTTGTTGAAAACCCTCCTTCTAGAGAAGAGATTAGAAATTCATTAAATGAAATAGAGGAAAGCTGCTTAAATAGAGGTATTGAACTAAAAAAAGTTTCAAGTGGGTTTAGATTGCAAGTTAAACAGGATCTTTCTAGTTATGTTGCAAAGCTATGGGAAGAAAGGCCTCAGAGATTTTCGAAAGCTACCTTAGAGACTTTATCCTTGATAGCCTACAAGCAGCCAATCACTAGAGGTGAAATTGAAGAAGTAAGAGGAGTTACAGTTGGAACTCAATTAATGAGAGGTCTGATGGAGAGAGGATGGGTTAAAATTGTGGGTCAAAGAGATGTACCAGGAAGGCCATCTTTATATGCGACAACAAAAGAATTTCTAGATTATTTTGGCCTACAGCACCTAAGAGAACTTCCAGAGCTTCCTGAATTACCTGATTTAAAATCTTTAGACTTAGAGCTTCCTATCAAAGACTCTGATCAACACGAAGATCAGGTTTCTAAATCATTAAGTTAAAAGTGCAGTGAAAAAAAGGATTCATAAGGTCCTTGCTGAACATGGCTATGGTTCTAGAAGAGGGATAGAAGAGCTAATCAGGCAAAATAAAGTTGAAGTTAATGGCGAGATTGCAAAGATAGGCCAGTTAGTCTCCGAAAAAGATTCCTTTAAAATTGAAGGAAAAAAAATCGTTCTTAGCAGCAAGGGCCTTAAAGAGACTAGAGTTCTAATGTATAACAAAAAGGTTGGAGAGGTTTCTACCAGAAATGACCCTGAAAACAGACGTACCGTCTTTGATAATTTGCCTAGACTCAATTCTGGAAGGTGGATTTCTGTAGGAAGGTTAGATTTAAATACTTCTGGATTAATGTTATTCACTAATAATGGTGAATTAGCTAATAAACTTATGCATCCTTCTTCAGTAATTGAACGTGAATACGTAGCAAGAATCCATGGTTTAGTTACTAGGAAGATTGTACAAAATCTGGTTGATGGAGTGCGTCTAGAAGATGGACTCGCAAGATTTACTGATGTACAAGAAGGAAGAAAAGGTAAGACTAACCAGTGGTTTGCAATGGTAATTATGGAGGGAAGAACAAGAGAAGTTAGAAGGTTATGGGAAAGTCAAAACCTAGAAGTGTCAAGACTTAAAAGAGTGAGATATGGTGATTTATTTTTACCGGCAAAGTTACAACAGGGCGCATATAAAGAATTATCAAAAAGCGAAGTAAAAGTTATTGAGCATTTATAGATGTACCATTTATTTCTTCACTGTCATCACACATAAGGTAAACATATAAGTCCATTATTTCGTTAGGTTGGGGATTGTTTTTTGGATCTTCAGCTGGGTAAGCTTCTTGTCTCATTTTAGTTCTTACTGCACCAGGATTAATACAGTTAACCCGTATTTTTGTAGTATTCTCTAATTCATCTGCAAAAACTTCCATCATGCCTTCAGTAGCAAATTTACTTATTGCATATGCACCCCAATAAGCTCTTCCTTTTTTTCCTACACCCGAAGAAGTAAAAACTACTGAACTAGGCTTTGAATGATTTAATAAAGGTAATAAGGTTTTTGTAAGCAGAAAGGATGAATCAAGATTTACGTTCAGTACCTTTTTCCACATAGAATATTGATATTGCTCAAGAGATTTTTTTTCTCCTAAAATGCCTGCATTATTTATAAGGCCATCTAATTTACCAAACTTGTTTTTTATCGCTTCCCGAAGTTCTAGATATTGCTTCTCTTCAGCATCTTCAAAATTCATAGAATGAATTAAAGGTTCTTTGCAGTCTTGTTTAATAATTTCTTGGCAGAGGCTTTCCAGTTTTTCTATATCTTTACTTAGAAGTATTAGCTGTGCTCCAAATTGGGCCAATGTTTCTGCTGCAGCCCTTCCTATTCCTGAACCTGCTCCCGTGATAAGAATAGTTTTATCTTTCAAACAATTTTTTGAAACTTTGAAATGATCCATGATTAATAACTTTCTATAATCCTATTAATTTCACGAGGATGATTGATAATGAAGTCTGCACCCCAGTTTGAAACAATATCTCCTTCTGGTATGTATCCATAGGCTGCTGCAGCTGTTCTCATTTTTGCAGATTTACCAGAATTTATATCAATGAAATGATCACCTATGTATATGGAGTTTTTTGATGATACTTTTACTAATTTGCAAGCTAATTTTAAACCTTTAGGGCTAGGCTTCCTCACACCTACATCATCAGGACAAATTAAGAAATCAGGTTGCAGGGAAGAAAATTTCTCATTTACAATTCTCTCTGCAAACCTTCTAGGTTTGTTAGTTACTATTCCCCAATTTTTATTTTTTTCATTTAGTGAATCCAAAACTTGGTTTATTCCTTCAAATAGTTTTGCATCCAAACAACAATTTTCGTAGATTGCTAGCAACTCAAGTCTAAATTTCTCTATTTCTTCCTTTTGATTTTCTTTCAAGTTTAAGGAATAACGAGCAAGACTAGCCGCACCTTGAGAAACCCTTGATCTTACTTGCAAGAAATCTCCAGATTCTAATCCATTTGCTTTTCTTAGTTTATTGACAGCAGAAAAAAAATCTGGAGCAGTGTCTAACAATGTTCCATCTAAATCAAAAGCATATAATTGAATTTCTTCCATTATTACCTTTTAGTTACGTGAACCATGTAATTGACTTGTATGTCTTTTCCAAGCCAGTAATTATCAGTTATAGGGTTATAACTTAATCCAATTGTTTCTTTAAGATTTAATCCTGAATTTCTTATCCAACTAGCTAGCTCTGAAGGTTTTATAAATTTAGAATATTCGTGAGTACCTTTTGGTAAAAGGTTCAATATATACTCTGCTCCTATAACAGCAAATAGATAAGATTTAGGGTTTCTATTTATTGTTGAAAAAAAGATATCACCATTATCTTTTAGTAAATCACTACAACTTTCAATGATTTTACTTGGTGAAGGGACATGCTCCAACATTTCTAGACAGGTAATTACATCAAACGAATTTTTATCGTTATTCAATATAAAATCTTCAACTGTCGACTCTAAATAAGTCACTTTGCTATTAACAGAATTTGCGTGAGACTTTGCTACCCCAATTGTTTGGGTTGAGGCATCTATTCCTATGACATCTGCACCAGCTTTGCTTAGAGCTTCTGATAATATTCCACCTCCACACCCTATATCGAGGATTCGTTTTCCTTTGAGTTCCGTTCTTTCTTTTATAAAATTTAACCTTAATGGATTGATTTGATGTAGTGGTTTGAATTCACCGTCAAGGTCCCACCACTTTTCAGCAATATCATTGAATTTTTTTACTTCTTCAGGATCTAAATTTTTTATGTTCATTGTTGTAGTTTTTCATTAAAATTACTTTAGAATTCAAACTTTCCAGAAAAATTTTATTATGCAAATATTCTTTCCTAAAGAAGAAGGTCAAGAAATCCGCGCTACTATTCTACCCGAAGTAGCTAAGAAGTTTGTTGATTTAGGTCTCGATGTTGTTGTAGAAGAAGGTTTAGGGTCTTCTGTTTTTGTCGCTGATGAGCTTTATTCAGATGCAGGAGCATTAATAGCCACCTCAAGAGAAAACGCTCTCAACTCTGCAGATATAGTTTGCAGAATAAACAAACCACCTAAAGAGGAACTGTCTTCCTTGAAAAAGAATTCTATTCATATAAGTTTTTTAGATCCTTTTAATGAAAAAGATCTTGTAAAGGATTTTGCAAAACATGAAATAAGTGCGATTAGTATGGAGTTAGTTCCAAGGATAACTAGAGCTCAAAAAATGGATGCTCTTAGTTCTCAAGCTAACTTAGCAGGGTATGCTGCAGTTGTAGAAGCTTCTCGTACGATTAATAAATCTTTTCCCATGATGATGACTGCTGCAGGCACAATCTCACCTTCTAGAATTTTTGTTATAGGGGTTGGCGTAGCTGGGTTACAAGCAATCGCGACGGCTAAAAGGTTGGGTGCAAGAGTGGAGGCATTCGATACGAGACCTGTTGTTGAAGAGCAGGTTAAATCATTAGGTGCAAAATTTGTAAAGATCGATATAGGCGCGACTGAAGAAACTGACCAAGGTTATGCGAAAGAACTTACAGAAGAACAGATTAAGATGCAACAAGAAGGAATGAAAAAGATTTGCTCTCAATCCGATGTTGTAATAACTACTGCCCAAGTGTTTGGAAGGCCAGCTCCTAGAATAGTCACTAGTGAAATGGTTCAGGCCATGCAACCTGGAAGCGTTATTGTTGATATGGCAGTATCTACTGGAGGAAACGTAGAAGGGTCAAAGGCAGATGAATATGTTTTTCAAAATGGAGTTACTATTATTGGTATGTCTAATTTACCTGGAGAGGTTGCTAAAGATGCATCACAAGTTTATGGATCTAATATATATAATATGATTGAAGAATACTGGGACTTGGAAAAAAAGAGCCTTAATTTTGATCTACATGATGATGTTCTTAAAGGCTGTGTTATAACCCATAATGGGCAAATTGTGAATAATCTAGTAAAGAGCAGGATGTAATCATGGAAAGCCAAATAATTTTACTTATCTTTATTTTAGTTTTGTCTATTTTCTTAGGTGTAGAGTTAATTACTAAAGTTCCTTCTACTTTACATACGCCACTTATGTCAGGAGCTAATGCAATATCAGGCATAACTCTTGTTGGAGCTATTTTGTCTTCAGGTTCTTCAGAAATAATGACAATCATATTAGGCACAGCAGCAGTTTTTTTTGCATCTATTAATGTCGTTGGAGGTTATTTAGTTACAAATAGAATGCTTGGCATGTTCAAAAAGAAATGATGGATATTTCAATATTAGTTAATCTCATCTATATAGCAGCCTCTATTTTATTCATAGTAGGCCTAAAAATGCTTGGCTCTCCCGATACCGCTAGACAAGGTAATTTCTTGTCAGCCTCTGGTATGTTAATAGCAGTTGTAATTACCTTGTTAGATCAAAATATTGTTGATTATAGATTTATTGCAGGGGCGTTAATTGCAGGCAGTATAGTTGGTTATTTTGCTGCTACTAAAGTCCAAATGACTTCTATGCCCGAAATGGTGGCGATCTTTAATGGATTTGGAGGTATAGCAAGTTTATTAGTTGGTTCAGCGGAATATGTAGTAAGTTCTTTAAATAACCCAGCTCTCATGGGAGCAATTTATATGACAGTCTTAATAGGGGGCCTTACTTTTACAGGAAGCTTGGTTGCATACGGTAAACTTTCAGAAATCATTTCAGGTAAGCCTTTTCTTTATAAAGGTCAACAATTTGTAAACGCAATACTTCTTTTAGCTATTCTTATTGTTGGAATTAACATGCTATTCATACAAGGGGTAATCAGTCCAAATCAAACTCTCGTTTTATTAATAAGCTTAGCTTTCTTGCTGGGAGTTTTATTTGTTATTCCTATCGGCGGAGCTGACATGCCTGTTGTTATAGCTCTACTAAATAGTTTTTCTGGTTTAGCTGCTTGCGCTGCGGGTTTTGTTATTACTAATAATGTTTTGATTGTAGCTGGATCTCTAGTTGGAGCTAGCGGTTTGATTCTTACTAATATTATGTGTAAAGCTATGAACCGATCTTTAGCTAATGTGTTGTTTAGCGGATTTGGAGCTGTTTCAGACACAACTTCAGGAGAGGGAGAAGAGCAAGGCGAAGTTAGACCAATCAATGCTCAAGACGCGTATCTAATTTTAGAAGCGGCTTCGTCCGTCTTGATTGTTCCAGGATACGGTATGGCTGTAGCTCAAGCTCAACATGCAGTTAGAGAGTTAGGTGAGTTGCTTGAAGCAAATGGTGCTGAAGTTAAATATGCTATTCATCCCGTTGCAGGAAGGATGCCTGGTCATATGAATGTTTTACTGGCAGAGGCAAATGTATCTTACGATGTTTTGGTTGAACCCGAAGATGTTAACCCAATTATGGAAACGGTTGATGTCTGTATGGTAATTGGTGCAAATGATGTCGTGAACCCTGATGCAAAAGACAATGAAGGAAGTCCGATTTATGGCATGCCGATTATAGAAGTTGATAATTCTAAAACGGTCTTTGTCTTAAAAAGATCAATGGCTTCTGGATTTGCAGGAATTCAAAACCCACTTTTTTTTAAATCTAATACAAGAATGTTATTTGGAGATGCTAAGGAAACCGTATCAACTATAGTATCTGAATTTAAGGGTTAAATTACCCCTATTTTTATTGATCATTTTCGCAGTTTTTTAAGTCAAAACATGGTAAAATTTTATCAACTTGATACTTAGAAAATTACACAAAAATTACTCTAATTTCTTAAGAGGATGGGCAGTGTCTTCTGCCTCTAAAATCAGCATACGGAAATAAAAAATGGGCGAAATAACTGCAAAAGAGATTGTTCCAATAGGTATAGAAAAAGAACTGAAGCAATCCTATTTAGATTATGCGATGAGCGTAATAGTAGGCAGAGCCTTGCCTGATGCAAGGGACGGCCTGAAACCAGTTCATAGGCGCGCTTTATATGCTATGCATGTTTTAAATAATGATTATGGAAGACCTCATAAAAAGTCAGCAAGAATTGTTGGCGACATTATTGGTAAATATCATCCTCATGGAGATGGTGCTGCTTATGAAACCATTGTAAGGATGGCTCAGTGGTGGTCTTTAAGATACCCGTTGGTAGACGGACAAGGTAATTTTGGTTCTATGGATGGAGATGGCCCGGCTGCCCAGAGATATACGGAAGTTCGAATGGCAAAGATCTCTCAAGAACTCTTAGCTGATCTTGATAAAGAGACTGTAAATTTTGTTGAGAATTATGATGGCACCGAAACGATGCCTGAAGTCCTTCCGACGAAAGTGCCTAACATGCTTGTAAATGGTTCAGCTGGAATAGCAGTAGGTATGGCAACAAACATGGCTCCACATAATCTTAATGAAACTCTTTCAGCCTGTCTTGCATTTATAGAGAACCCAGAAATTTCTACTTCAGAATTAATGGAATTTATCCCAGGTCCAGATTTCCCTACTGGAGGGATAATAAATGGAAAAGCTGGGATAGTTAGCGCTTATGAAGGTGGAAAAGGAAGAGTGAAGATTCGAGCCAAAACACATTTTGAAGATGAGGATAAGGATAAAGCCAAGATAGTGATAACTGAGATGCCTTATCAAGTCAATAAATCTAAGCTGATTGAAAAGATAGCTGAGCTATCTAGAGATAAGAAGATAGAAGGAGTGAGGGATATAAGGGATGAATCCGATAAGGACGGAGTTAGGGTGGTCATTGATCTAAAATCAGGACAAATTCCTGATGTTTTGTTAAACAATTTATTTGCTCAAACCCAGATGCAGACAGTCTTTGGAATTAATAATGTAGCTTTAGTTGATGGAGAGCCTAAGCTTTTGAATTTAAAATCAATGCTTTCTGTGTTCTTTAATCATAGGAAAGAGGTAGTTTCTAGAAGGACTTTCTATGATCTAAGAAAAGCCAAAGAAAGAGGTCATGTGTTAGAAGGACTGACCATAGCCTTAGCTAATATTGATGCCATGATCGATTTAATTAAAAAATCTAAAGAAGGTTCAGAAGCTAAGCAAAAACTACTATCTAAAAAATGGAAACCGGGAAAAGTTATTTCTATGTTGAAAAAGGCTGGTCCGGATGCCTGCAAGGTAGATGGTTCAGATAAATCATTAGGCCTTGTGGGTAAGACTTATCAATTGTCTGAAGTTCAAGCTCAAGCAATATTAGATATGAGACTACAGAGATTAACCGGATTAGAACAAGATAGGCTTATTGGTGAATACGAAGAAATAATTGAACAAATTGCATACTTACTAGGAATACTGAATGATTCTGAAAAGTTAGTAGAAGTTGTTACTGATGAATTAAAAGAAATTCAAGAAAAATACAAAGATAATAGAAGAACTGAAATACAAGAATCAGCAGCTGACCTAAGCGCTGAAGATTTAATTACTCCAGAAGACAGGGTGGTAACGATTTCACATGAAGGCTACGCAAAAACCCAACCATTAGAAGAGTATAGAGCACAAAAAAGAGGAGGTACTGGAAAAACAGCTGCTTCTGTTAAAGACGAAGATTTTGTTGAGCAATTGCTTGTTGCAAATACTCACACAACGTTACTTTGTTTTTCAAATTTGGGACAAGTTTATTGGTTGAAGGTTTATGAAATTCCTTCTGCAGGCAGAGCTGCTAAAGGAAGACCATTAGTTAATCTCATCCAGCTTAGCGAAGGGGAAAGAATAACTAGCATGGTCCCAGTCGAAGAATATGATGATAAGCATTTTGTTTTAATGGCGACCAAAACAGGAACAGTTAAGAAAACTGTATTAACTGAATTTTCTAATCAAAGAAAAGGTGGAAAAAGGGCAATAACTTTATCGGAAGGAGATGAATTAGTAGGCACCACAGTCACCGACGGAAGTAAGTTTGTTATGTTGGTTTCAAATGCAGGTAAAGCTGCTCACTTTTCAGAAACGGAAGTTAGATCTATGGGCAGAAGCGCTAAAGGAGTAAGAGGTATAAAGCTTGATAAAGATCAGTTTGTTATATCTTTGATTATTCCAGAAGAAGAAGCATCTATTTTTACCGTAAGTGAAAACGGTTACGGGAAAAGATCAAAATCTATAGATTTTAGGAAAACCAGAAGAGGAGCTAAAGGAGTTATAGCTATGCAAATTTCTGATAGGAATGGACAGCTCATTGGAGCAGCGCAGGTTATAGATGATGATGAAGTAATGCTTATATCTGACAAAGGAATGCTTGTAAGGACAAGGGTTTCTGAAGTAAATGTCATAGGTAGGAACACTCAAGGCGTCACAGTCATTAGATTAAAAGATTCAGAAAAATTAATAAGCATCGCGCCCATAAGCGAAGAGTTCATAGGGGACGATGAGTAGTGTCAAGAAAATTTAATTTTGGGGCTGGCCCGGGCGCTATGCCAGATATTGTATTAGAGGAAGTACAACAAGAACTTCTTGATTGGAAAGGTATGGGCTTATCGGTAATGGAGATAAGTCATAGAAGTCCAGAATTCGTTGAAGTTGCAGAACAAGCAGAAGAGGATTTTAGGTGTTTGCTAAATATTACAGATGATTACGCTGTGTTATTTCTTCATGGTGGAGCAACTCTGCAAAATGCCATGATTCCTCTTAACTTATCTCCTGAAGGTGGAGTTGTAGATTATGTTGATAGCGGATATTGGGCAAAAAGATCAATAAATGAAGCCCAAAAATATACCAAGGTAAATATAGCGGCATCTTCTGAAGATAAGAATTTTAATTATTTTCCTAAACAATCTTCGTGGAATTTGAAGGAAAACACTTCTTATGTTCATATCACTCCTAATGAAACAATTGGCGGTTTAAGACTAAAAGATGTAGAACAATTAGAAGTTCCAATAGTTGCAGATTATTCGTCGGGAATATTATCTGAAGTCATTGATGTAAATAAATTCTCATTAATTTATGGAGGCGCACAAAAGAATATAGGACCTGCTGGGTTAGGCTTCGCAATTATAAAAAAAGATCTTTTAGGAAAAGCCCAAAAAATAACACCAACGATGCTTAATTATTCTGAGATGCATGAGGGCAAATCTATGTACAACACTCCACCAACTTTTGCCTGGTATGTAGCTGGCAAAGTATTCAAGTGGTTAAAGTCTAGTGGTGGCATTTCTGAGATGGAAAAAACGAATAATATAAAAGCTGAAAAGTTGTATTCTTTTATAGACCAATCAGAATTTTATGAAAACAATATCAATAAAGAAGATCGATCAATCATGAACGTTCCTTTTCAACTTAAAGATGAAGATTTAAATTCAATATTCTTAGAAACGTCTAAAGATGCAGGGTTGCTAGCATTAAAAGGTCACAGGTCAGTTGGAGGTATGAGGGCTAGTATCTATAATGCAATGCCTGAAGAAGGTGTAGATGCCTTAGTGAGCTTCATGGCAACATTTGAGAAAGAACGATCCTGATCCGATATGAGCAAAGAAAAAGACCTCAATTCTATTAGAGATAATATAGATTCTCTAGATGAAAGAATATTATCCCTTTTGAATGAAAGAGCCAATCTAGCAATTGAAGCGGGTCAAGCAAAAGAAGAATCAATAAAATATAAACCGGCTAGAGAGGCAACTATCTTTAATAAACTTAAAAAAATAAACAAAGGGCCTTTAAGCAATAATCAAATAATTTCTATATACAATGAAATTATTTCAGCTTGTAGATCTACTGAGTCTGATCTTAGAGTGGCCTATTTAGGACCTGAAGGAACTTACTCCCAGTCAGCATTACAAAATAAGTTTGGCTCCTCCGTCGACACAAAACCAGAACCTACAATTAGATCTGTGTTTGAAGAAGTAAAGCAAGGATTATGTGATTTTGGGATTGTACCAATAGAGAACTCGACAGAAGGGTCAGTAAATCTAACTTTAGATTGCCTAATGGATTTTGATTTAACTATATGTGGTGAGATAGAGATGAGAATAGAGCATAATTTAATTGGCTATAACAAACCAATGCCTAAAGAAGGTATAGAAATTCATGCTCATGAGCAATCTTTAGCACAATGTAAAGATTGGTTGTCTTCATATTGCCCTCAAGCAAAACTAGTGCCTGTAAGTAGTAATTCGCAGGCAGCAATGAATGCTTCTTCAAATGATGGCGTCTTAGCGATTGGCGGGAAAGAGGCAGCGGAAAAATATAACTTAGATATCTTAGATAGCAATATAGAAGACAGTTCTTCAAATACTACTAGATTCATAGTTATAGGTAAGAGTAATTCTAGTCAAACTGGTAATGACAAAACTTCGATAGTAGTAACAACTAAAAATGAAGAAGGAGCTTTGTATGCAGTTTTGCTTCCTTTTAATGAACTTGCTTTAAATTTAAGTCATTTAACATATAGACCTTCAAAAAAAGACAAATGGCATTATTCTTTCTTTCTAGATTTTGAAGGTCATAAAGATCAAGAGGACGTCCAACAACTGTTTAAACAGCTAGATATTCTTAATGCAGAAGTAAAGATCTTAGGGTCCTTTCCTAAAGCTATTACTTAAGATCATGAAACTTGAAGATTTAGTAAATAAAGGCATTCTAGATTTGAGTCCTTATAAGCCAGGTAAACCTATCGAAGACTTAGAAAGAGAATTAGGAATAACAAATGCGATTAAATTAGCTAGCAATGAAAATCCATTAGGCCCTAGTCCATTAGCCATTGATGCTGTTAAGAAAATATTAAATGACACTCACAGATACCCTGATGGTAATGCCTTAAGATTGAAAGAGTGTCTCAGTAATAAATTTAAAGTTAATATTAATTGCATAACTATAGGGAATGGATCAAACGACTTAATAGAGTTTATTGCTAGGAGTTTTCTTTCAGATAAAGATAGTGCAATCTATTCAGAGCATGCTTTTGCGGTTTATCCTTTAGTGGTGCAAGCATTGGGGGCAGAAGGTATCGAAGTCCCAGCGAGAGATTATGGTCATGACCTAGAAGCAATGAAGAAAGCTGTGCAAGATAATACAAAATTAGTATTTATAGCTAATCCAAATAACCCAACTGGATCTTTCTTGTCACCCAAAGAAATAGAATCTTTTTTAGATGATTTAGATAGAAACATTATAGTTTTACTAGACCAGGCCTATTTTGATTATTCTTCGTATAACAATGAAGATGTCGGTTTTAAATTATTAGATAAATATCCTAATTTAATAATCAGCAGAAGTTTTTCAAAAGCTTATGGACTAGCTGGTTTCAGGATTGGTTATTCTGTTTCCTCTCATGAAATAGCTAATTTTCTAAACAGAGTTAGGCAGCCATTTAATGCTAATTCTCTGGCTTTGCTTGCAGCTGAAGTGGCTTTATTAGATGACAAACATCTAAAAAAATCTTTAGAAATTAATTTTGATCAAAAAATTTATCTAATGAAAGGTTTGAATGATTTAGGTTATGACTGCATACCGAGCGAGGGGAACTTTATTAGCTTTAATTGTAATGATAATAGTCAGCAGCTATTTGAAGGTTTATTGAACGAAGGTGTTATCGTGAGAGCTTTAGGGGTTTATAAAATGCCGAATCATTTGAGAGTTACAATTGGACTTCCTCAAGAAAATGAAATTTTTTTAGAAAAGTTATCAAAATTGACTTAGATCTATGGACTCTTCTATAAAATTTGGAAATATACTTGTAGTAGGCATAGGTCTGATTGGCGGCTCAATAATAAGAGCTCTAAAAGAGAATTCATTTGCAGGTGGTGTTTATGGAATAGATGTCGATAAAGATGCTTTATCTTCTGCATATGAGCTTGGGTTGATAGAGAATATAGACGAGAATATTCCTGGAGATTTAGATGATCTTTTGGTTATCTTTTCCGTTCCTGTTCTTTCAATTCAAGAAGCTATGTCTACAATTAATACGATGATAAGTATCGAAAATGTCACTTATACAGATACGTTAAGTGTCAAGTCATCAGTGCTTAATACTTTACAGGCTTTAGATAAAAATGTTCTAAAAAGTTTTGTTTTATCTCACCCTATAGCTGGATCCGAACATAGCGGTTTTAAGTCCTCTTCTGCAGATCTTTTTAAAGAAAAGTTAAGCATTATCTGTCCTCATGAAGATAATGATGCACAAGCAGTCTCAAGTGTTACAGACTTTTGGAAAGCATTAGGGTCTTATACAAAGAAATTATCTGCTCAAGATCATGATGAATTATTTGGTAAGACTAGTCATATGCCTCATGTTATCGCTTATGCCTTGATGAATTCTTTGTACCAAGATCTTGGTGCAAAAACTTTTCTTTATTCGGGAGGCAGTCTTGAAGATTACACAAGGATAGCTTCGAGCGACCCAGTTATGTGGAAAGATATAATGGTTTCAAATGATATATCTATACTAAATTCTATAGAGTCTTTTAAGAAAAGTTTAGATGAATTATCTGGGTTAATTGATTCTAAGAATGCAACTGGCTTAATCAAATTCTTTTCTTCTGTAAAAATAGCTAGAGATAAATCTATCTTAGGAAAAGAAGACTAATGAAATTTACAATACAAAAGGGAAATGGCCTTAAAGGAGAAATCTCTGTTCCTGGAGACAAATCTATATCTCATAGAGCAATAATGCTTGCTTCTTTGGCAAACGGAAATTCAGAGATTTCTGGTTTTTTAGAAGGAGAGGATTGCCTTGCAACTATTGAGGTATTCAAAAAAATGGGAGTAAATATTTCAAAAAATGAAGAAAAGTTTGTAGTAGAAGGTAGAGGTCTCCATGGACTTGCAAGCCCTTCTAGTCCTTTAGATTTTAGGAATTCAGGCACTTCTGTAAGATTATGTTCTGGAGTTTTAGCAGCTCAACAATTTTCTTCAATACTTTTAGGTGATAGCTCTTTATCTTCAAGACCTATGACAAGGATAACTGAACCTTTAGAACTTATGGGTGCTAACACAATAAGCACGGAAGAGGGCACTCTCCCAATAAGAATAGAACCAGTAGAATCCCTTAAATCAATTAAATATTCTTTACCAGTGGCAAGTGCACAAGTTAAGTCATGTATATTATTTGCCGGTTTATATTCAAAAGGAATCACTGAGATTGAAGAAAAGGTTACTACTCGAGATCATACGGAAAGAATGTTTAACCAATTTGGCATTCCAATTGATATATCCCAATCAAAGGCAGCAAAGATAATTCAAATGAGCAGAGTAGAAGTTATAAATCCTTCTAATATTTATATTTGCGGAGATTTTTCATCTGCATCCTTCTTTATTTTAGCTGCATTAATTACTCCGAATTCAGAATTATTACTTAAGAACGTAGGAGTAAATCCCACTAGGATCGGTTTTTTACATGCTTTGAAGCACATGGGCGCAAATATTGAGTTGCAAAATGAAATAGATTCCTTTGAACCAACTGCTGATATTCTAGTTAAAACTTCTAATCTTAAAGGTATAACTTTAAATACAAATTTAGTTGCAAACATGATAGATGAAATGCCAGCATTCTTTATTGCTGCTTCGTTAGCAGAAGGTACTACGAAAGTTAAAGATGCTAAGGAATTAAGAACTAAGGAAAGTGATAGACTGCAGTCTATGTCTGAAGTTCTAGATTCTTTTGGAGTTAAGTTCCAGTTAAAAGATGATGGGATAATAATAAATGGTTTGGGAAAAGAAGGCACTTTCAAAGCTTCAGAAATAAATTCTTTCGGAGATCACAGAATAGCTATGGCAAGTTCAATTGGTTCTCTTAGAGCAGATGGTGAATCTACTATTATCGATTGTCTGAATGTTAATACCTCTTTTCCTAATTTTGTTGATGTTTGTAAACAAGTTGGCATTGATATAAAACAGTTATGAATCATCAGCTAGTGCCAGTAATAACAATAGATGGTCCAAGTGGAGCAGGAAAAGGTACCATAGCTCAGATGCTAGCATTGGACTTAAACTGGAACATATTAGACAGTGGGGCACTATATAGAACGTTAGCTTACTTTATGCTAATTGAACAAATCAATTCTAACGATTTTGACAAAAATCAGGAATATATTAAGGAAAACTTTAAAGTAAAATTCGACCCTGGGATTATTGGAGAACCAGTAAAAGTAATTTTCAATGATAGGGATATTACTAAAAAAGTTAGAACTGAAGAAATTGCCAGAGAAACATCAAATTTAGCCGCAGATCCTCGGATTAGAAGCTTTATAAAGCCTTGTCAGAGAGAATTTATGGCTTTGCCAGGATTAATTGCAGACGGACGAGACATGGGAACAGTGATTTTTAATGATGCTAAACATAAGTTTTTCTTAACGGCCTCTTTAGAAGAAAGAGCAAAAAGAAGACAAACACAGTTGAAAAGACAAGGTAGCGAGGTTAACATGCGCGTCCTCTTGCAAGAGTTAGAAGAAAGAGATAAAAGAGATACTGAGCGTGAGCACTCACCATTAAGATCTGCAGATGACTCAGTAACAATAGATACTAGTGCTTTGGACCCTAATGAAGTTTTGGAAGAGATAAAGAGATATATTTAGTCTTATAATTAACAAATAAAGAATTATGTCAGCTAGTTTTGAGAAATTATTGAATGAAAATCTGAGTACTGTAGTGATGAAGCAAGGCAGTCTAGTCACTGGAATTGTTTTAGATATTTTAGATAACCATGTTTTAGTTCATGTTGGACTGAAATCTGAAGCAGCAGTCCCGAAAGCTGAATTTAATAATGAATCTGGTGAATTAGATATAAAGATAGGAGATGAAGTCCAATTAACTCTAGAAGCTATTGAAGATGGCCATGGAAACACGAGAGTTTCTAGGGAAAAGGCTATTAAACAAGAAGTTTGGAAAAGAATTGAAGATTGTCTATCAGAAGATGCTTCTTTAAAAGGACTAATAACAGGTTCAGTTAAAGGAGGAATGACTGTAGACGTGCAAGGTGTTAAAGCCTTTTTGCCAGGCTCTTTAGCTGAAGTTATACCTACCAAGGATTTAGAGCACTTAGTAGGAGGCTATGAGGAATTTAAAGTTATCAAAATAGATAAAGATAAAAATAATGTTGTTCTTTCTAGAAAAGCTGTTCTTCAAGAAGTTAACTCAGAAGAGAGAGAAAAACTGCTATCAACTTTATCAGAAGGACAAACTATAAAAGGAATAGTTAAAAACTTAACAGATTATGGAGCTTTTGTTGATTTAGGAGGTATTGATGGGCTTTTACATATAACGGATATATCTTGGAGTAGAATAAACCACCCTTCTGAAGCAATCTCAATTGGCCAAGAACTTGATGTAAAAGTTATTAAATATGATGAAGAAAATAAAAAGGTTTCATTAGGTATTAAGCAACTTATTGATGATCCATGGGTGGGTATAGAATCTAAATTCCCTTTGAATACGTCTGCAATGGCTAAAGTTACTAATTTAACTGACTATGGCTTCTTTGCTGAAATAGAACAAGGTGTTGAAGGTTTGGTCCACGTATCTGAAATAGACTGGACTAATAAAAATATACATCCTTCGAAAGTTGTTCAATTAAAAGATCAGGTTGAGGTAATGATTTTAGAAGTTGATGAAGAAAAAAGAAGAATCTCTTTAGGCCTGAAACAGTTATCTGAAAATCCTTGGCAAGTATTTGAACATACTCATAAAGAAGGAGATAAAGTTAGCGGAGCAATTAAATCAATCACTGATTTTGGTGTCTTTATTGAATTAGAAGGGGGTATAGATGGACTCGTACATCTTTCAGATATCTCATGGGAAGAAGACCCTGAAGATTTAAGGCTTCTAAACAAAGGTCAAGTTATCGAAGCTATGGTTCTTTCTATAGAAGCAGAGAGAGAAAGAATATCTCTCGGTATAAAGCAACTGGTATCAGATTCTTTCGGAGATTATATTAAGGAAAACAAGAAAGGGTCTAGAGTTGTAGGTAAGGTAGTAAGTTTTGATGATCAAAATATTAAGCTATCCTTAGCCGATAGTGTCTTAGGTACTATGTCTCAGAAAGATTTTATAAACTCTGCGGTTGAAAGTTCCTTAGAAGAAGGACTTGAAATGGAAGTTGTTATAGCCAATACCAATCCTAAAGATAGGGAAATAATTCTTTCTCTTAGAGCCCTTGAAAAACAAGAAGAGAAGAGTGCTCTTAAAGATAATGCTCAAAAGAATAAAGAAATAGAAGAAGCCACAAAATCAAACATTGGAGATCTTATAAAAGCGGAAATGGAAGAAACTAGATCTGAAGATGAATAAATCTGATTTCGCTATTCTTTTATCTAAAAAGCATGAGTTCTTTGATAAGGATGATATTGAGACTTCTATCAAGTTAATAATTGAGTATCTTTCAAGTTCCCTATCAAAAAGAGAAAGAATAGAGATAAGAGGATTTGGTAGTTTCTCAGTTAGAAGTCGAAAGAAAAGAATAGGCAGGAATCCCAAAACAGGTAAATCGATATCAGTATCCACTAAGTACCATCCATATTTTCGAGCGTCAAAAAGCTTAAGAAATGCAATAAACAATTAATTTTGTTTAATCGTGTGATATTCTTACAAGAGAAGTAAACTCATGTCCGAAGAGATTCAATTAAATATAAAAAAATGCTTTGAAGAGTCAATATCTGTAAAGCAAGACGTTATTCAAAAAGGCGCTTATAAACCTTTACTTAAAGCTGGTGATGCTATAGCTGAATCAATAAGGAATGGTAATAAATTAATGATATGTGGTAATGGAGGATCGGCTGCAGATGCACAACATCTAGCAGCAGAATTCTTGGTTCGTTTAACTTCTGAAGTTAAT
This sequence comes from uncultured SAR86 cluster bacterium, assembly GCA_902532015.1. GTDB lineage: Bacteria > Pseudomonadota > Gammaproteobacteria > Magnimaribacterales > Magnimaribacteraceae. Next base: position 32,130 of record CACAGI010000008.1, read on the forward strand.
AGAGAGAGTATTCCTGCTATTTCTTTAGCTCTCGATACCTCTACTTTGACCGCCTGTTTGAATGATTATGGACCTGATGTAATTTTTAAAAGAGTTTTATCTGGTTTAGCGCAAGAAGGTGATACTCTACTCGCAATAACAACTTCTGGAAATTCAACTAATGTTATTGAAGCTTTAAAATTTGCTCAATTAAAGGGTTTATATTCTATTGGTTTCTTGGGTGGAGATGGAGGGGAGGCTATTAAATATTGCAGCGAAGCATTTGTTGTGCCGAGTAACGTAACAGCCAGAATACAGGAAAGTCACATAACTGCAGGCCATGCCTTGCTTCAATATATTGAAGATAAATTATTATCAAGCGGATGGCTAACTAAAAACTAAAAAATGAGTTTTTCTTTTGTTTTCTTACTATTCTTTATAACGCTTATCATCCTCTCTTGTTTCTTACTTTTAAACCTTAATAGCAATATTGTTCATCTAGACTTACTGTTTTATGAATTAGATATCAGCCTTGGATCAGTTTTACTAATAACTTTTTTGATAGGTTGTTTTATCACTATTTGTATAGAAGTTTTAGTTTTTCTAAAGAAGAGAGGTAACAAAAATGAATAAACAAATAATTGTTCCTCTAGATATGGATCATGATAAAGCAATAGAACTTGCTAAATGCTTTAATCCAGAATTATGCAGATTAAAGGTTGGGAATCAGCTATTTACTTCTTCAGGACCAAAAATTATCGAAGAGTTAAACGCACTAGGATATGAGATCTTTTTAGATCTGAAATTCCATGATATCCCTAATACAGTTTATGAGGCAGTAAGATCAGCAGCCGATCTAGGTGTGTGGATGTTAAATGTCCATATTGCTGGAGGCAGATCAATGTTAAAAAAAGCTAAAGAAGCTCTAGATTCTTACACACAACCCCCCTTATTAATTGGTGTTACTATGCTAACAAGCTTAAGTAATGAAGATGTAAAAGAAATAGGGATAAATGATATTTCTGACAGTATTTTAAATTTAGCCAGTCTTGCAAAAGAATGTGGACTAGATGGAGTCGTTTGCTCGCCAAGAGAAGTTTCTCTTATTAAAGATAAGTTAGGTAAAGATTTTATAGCTGTAACTCCAGGAATTAGGCTTGAGACTTCAAGCGATGATCAGGTAAGAGTTTTGACTCCAATCGAAGCTGTCAATAATGGATCTGATTTTTTAGTTATAGGAAGACCTATTACTAAAAGCAGAAATCCTTTAGAATCTCTCAAGGAAATCATTACAGATTTAAATTCATGAAACTAAATATACTAGATATAGGCGGCAAGGTAGTTAAAGAGGATGATAGATATAAGGTTAAAGATAACTCAACATTAAAGAACCTTATTGTAAGCAGCACGGACTTAAAACCTGGAAAATCAACTTCTGGCCATACTCATGCAGGACAAGAAGAAGTTTATAATTTTGTCAAAGGTTCTGGGACTATGAAAGTAGATGAAAGTGTTTTTCCGGTAACAGAAGGGGATGTAATACTTATAGAAGACGGGCAATTCCATCAAGTTATCAATGATTCAGAAGATAACCTTTATTTTGTTTGCGTATTTGACGGCTCAAGAAATCATTAATTGCTTAATTTACTATACATCTGAATAGAATTGCTGAATCCTATTTAGATCTTGACTTAGCTACATTCTGGATAATTACTTTAATTCTTTCATTTATAATGATCTTAATGGAAGAACAAGCTTTTAATGATTCTCTTATAGAGATACCTTATTCGAAAGAAAACATCAAGAATCTTGCAAATAATTTACCTGAAGATCCTGGAGTGTATAAATTCTTAGATCAAGAAATGCAACCAATTTATATTGGAAAAGCAAAGAATTTAAAGAATAGAGTAATTTCTTATTTTAGAGATTCTGAAAAGAAATCTAAGAAAGTAAAAAAGTTAGTCAAATACTCAAAGAAAATAGAAATTACTTTAACGGAAAGTGAACTTGAAGCTTTGCTTATAGAACAACATTTAATTAAACAAACAAAACCAAGATTTAATGTTCAGTTTAAAGATGATAAAGGCTATCCATGGATAAAAATCGATACTTCTAAAGAATTTCCGTCAGCTAAGTCTTATTTAGGAAAAAAAGATTTAAACAGTAAATTTTTTGGTCCTTTTCCAAGCTCTTACGCAGTTCAGGATAGTTTAAAATTATTACAAAAAACATTTAAACTAAGAAACTGTTCAGATTCTTTTTTTAAAAACCGTACAAGGCCTTGTATTCAAAATGAAATAGGTCGTTGTTCAGCCCCTTGTATTGGAAAAATATCAAAAAAAGAATATTTGGAAGATGTTTCGTCAGCCCAAGCGCTGCTTAGTGGTAAGTCAGAAAGTTTAATTTCTAGTTTCTACCAGTCCATGGATAAGCACTCAAAAGAAAAATCATTTGAAAAGGCAGCTACTTATAGAGATAAAATTTCATCCTTAAGAGACATTCAGAGAGTTCAAAGCGTCGCAGGACATTCTATGGAAAGAGATGCAATATCTATTTTTACAGTTAATGGCCAAACTAAAACCGGAATAACTCATGTTAAGGGTGGCTGGGTTATAGGCCATGAGAACTTTATTCAGAAGAATGTTCCTATTCACGGCTCTGTTATAGAGAATTTTATTGTGGTTCATTACTTGAATGATGTATTTTGTCCTTCCAACATAGTCATAGCTGAGCCTATTCAGAATAAAGGCATTATTGAGTCTGCATTAAGCCAATATCATGGTAAGAAAATTAAAATTATCACTAAGCTAGGGAAAAGAGATTTAGGTTTAATCACTATATGTAAAAACAATACGAAATTTTCATTTAGTAAATCTAGAAACTCTCAATCAATAGCTCCTGTTTTGAACTCCTTAAGGGCAGAGCTGTCGATGGATCATGCAATTGAGTTAATAGAGTCATACGATATTAGTCATCATTCTAGTTCAGGAGCAGTTGGTGGATGTGTTGTTTACTCGGATAGAGGAAAGATAAAGGACAAATATCGATTGTTTAATATAAGTAAAAAGAACTCTGGTAATGATATAGCTTCAATGGTTGAAGTTATTGAGAGAAGATTTAAAAATAATACACTAGATCTAGATGAACCGAACCTTATTATCATAGACGGAGGAAAGGTCCATTTATCTCATGTTTCGCAAAAGATGGACGAATTAGGATTAGGTCATATATGTTTAATTGCAATTTCTAAGGGTGCTAGAAGAAAAGCAGAGTTTGATTCAATTCATAAACAGGACGGAACTCTTATAAAAGTTTCAAGAGGATCTTTAGCTCACAAGTTTATACAAGAGATAAGGGATGAAACGCATAGGTTTTCTATCACCAATCAAAAGAAGAAATTGAGGAAGTACACAACAAGTTCATCTTTAGATTCTATTTCTGGTGTGGGATTAGAAAGGAAGAAAAAGCTACTTAGGTTTTTTGGTACTGTAGATCAGATTAAAAGAGCGAGTATTAGAGATTTGATGAATGTCCCTGGTCTGGGCAAGAAAACTGCTACTTTAATTTATAACCAGTTAAAATAATTTTATGTCTATCCCTTCATACATAACACTTTTAAGAATAATCTTAATTTTTCCCATAATGTACTTAATCATAACTCCATCTTTCTGGAACAACTTATGGGCTCTTTCATTATTTCTAGTTGCAGGTTTAACAGACTACCTAGATGGATATGTAGCAAGAAAGACTAGCTCAGAAACTTCCTTGGGTGCACTTTTAGACTTACTAGCGGACAAATTATTAGTATGTATTATTTTGATTTGGTATGTTTATGTTAATCCAGATACTTTATTGATTATTCCAGTATTATTCATAATATCTAGAGAGTTAATAGTTTCGGTCTTACGACAATATATTGCTGAGTTGGCAGGTGATAATAACGTAAAAGTTATGAATATAGGAAAAAGCAAAACAACAATACAATTCATAGCTATTTCATTATTAATCATCAGTCCTAATTTTGGATATTTCTTTGAACTTACCTCTGTAGGTTTTCTATGGTTTGCTGCTTTTTTATCACTTTATTCTTTATATTCTTATATAAGTGAGTGGAAAAAGTTCTTCAATTAATAATGCTTATCACTTTAATAGCTATTCTGTAAGTTCGACTTTATTTGAGAAGATTAGCTTATAACTATAAAAAAAAGGATAATAATAAGTAATATTCCGTAATAAATATCGCAAACTAAATTTTGAATAAGAAACAAATCCTTGTTACAGGTGGAACTGGTTATTTAGGATCCCACATCTGCTTAGAATTGCTTGCTAATGATTATGAGCTTTTAGTAATTGACAACCTAGTCAATTCGAAGATCTCTACGATTAATTTTATTGAAGATATCTCTTTAAAGAAATTTAAGTTTTATCAAATTGATATAAGAGATAACAAAGCAATAAAAGAAGTTTTTTCAAAGAATAACATATCTGCCGTAGTGCACCTTGCCGCGCTTAAATCAATAAGTGAGTCCTTAATAGATCCTTATGAATATTATGACGTTAACGTAAGTGGGTTAATAACTCTTTTAAGGGCGATGGAAAATCATGGAGTAAAGAATCTCATTTTTAGTTCAAGTGCAGTAGTCTATGGACGGCAAGCAATTCAACCTATCACTGAACAAGCTAGTCTATGTCCTGAGAACCCTTATGCTTTTACAAAATCAATTGGTGAGGAGATTATAAGTTCTCTCGTAAAAGAGAAAAAACTAATAGCTGGGGTATTAAGATATTTTAACCCTGCCGGGTCTCATGAATCTGGTCTTATTGGGGATAAGCCTAATAAAGTACAAGGAAATGTGATTCCTAAAATATTAGATGTAATTCTAGGTAACGAAAAAGTTTTTAAAGTATATGGCTCAGATTATGAAACCATTGATGGAACAGGAGTAAGAGATTACATTCATGTAAAAGACCTGTCCAGGGCTCATATTTTAAGTTTACAAAAGATTTTAAATGATAAGAAAAATCATACTCTTAATATAGGAACTGGAAAGGGGTATTCAGTTCTAGATTTGATAAAAGCTTTTGAAGCGGTTTTAGGAGAAAAGATACCTCATGTATTTGAAGAAAGAAGAGAAGGGGATGTTGCAGAGTGCTTTACAGAGACTTCATTAGCTAGAGATGTTATTGGTTTTCAAGCAGATAAGGATATTAATGACATGGTCAGTAGTGCATTAAACTTTGCAAAGAACTATTCTGCGTAATATTGAATTATAATCAAGCCGATGAGTGAAATAGTCAAACCTCTAGTTAGTATAATAATACCTGTATTTAATGCAGAAAATCAGATTGCTCGATGTCTTCGGTCTATTCTGAATCAGTCATTTGCGAAAGAGAAATATGAAATTATTGTTATAGATGATGCTAGTGAAGATAACAGTAAATTAATATGGTCATCTTTAAGTCATGAAAGCAATGAGATAGTTTGCATAGAGAATAAAGAAAACAAGGGACTACCATATTGTCTAAATAGAGGCATAGAGCAGTCTCAGGGCAAATATTTTTTAAGACTTGATTCCGATGACTACGTGAACGAATTTTATATAGAAGCTTTATATAACTTTCTTGTAATGAATGAGCATTATGATGCAGTTGCCTGTGATTATATAGAAGTTGATGATTCAGAGAATTTTTTAAAAAGAAGGGATTGTTTTAAAAAACCTTTGGGCTGTGGAATAATCTTTAGGAAAAAGCATTGGTTAGAGATAGGAAAATATGACGAAGATTTTAAGCTTCATGAAGAAATAGATTTTATAATTCGATTCAAATCTAAATACTCTCTAGGAAGATTAGAAATGCCACTTTATAGATATAGAAAACATTCAGACAATATCACTAATAATTTAGAAAATGTTAATAAATATAGTAAAAAATTAAAAGAAAAGCATAAGAATCTATGAACAGTTTAGCCATCAGACTAGGAAATAAAGAAATTTCATACAAAAGTATGCCTTATATTATCGCTGAAATAGGCGTTAATCATGAAGGCTCTAAAGAAAAAGCCTTTGAATTAATTAAACTAGCTAAAGAAGGAGGAGCAGATGCAGCAAAATTCCAAACATATAAGGCGGAAAAGATTGCTTCTAAAAACTCACCTTCTTACTGGGATCTATCTAAAGAGTCTACAGAGAGTCAATTTCAGTTATTCAAGAAATATGACTCTTTTGAAGAGAAAGATTACTGCGATTTAGCGGATTATTGTAAAGAAATGAAAATAGATTTTCTTTCTACGCCTTTTGACCATGATGCTGTTGATTTTTTATACGAATTAATGCCTTTTTATAAGATTGCATCTGCAGACATAACAAATGTACCTTTATTGAGAAAAATAGGTAGCAAAGAGAAGCCGGTTGTTCTATCCACAGGAGCTTCTAATTATGAAGAAATAGACTTCTGTCTAAATTTATTATCAAAATTTAATATACCTTCCATATCACTTCTTCATTGCATCCTAAATTACCCAACTCCTGATAAATATGCACATCTAGATATGATATGTTCTTTAAAAGAAAAGTATCCTCAAAATTTGATAGGCTATTCTGATCACACACTACCTGATGCACACATGACATCCTTAACAACTGCTTATAATTTTGGAGCTTGTATTATTGAAAAACATTTCACAGATGATAAAAGCTTGCCTGGTAATGACCACTACCATGCTATGGACAAATTAGATTTGATTATTTTGAAAGATCAATTCAAGAAGATCTCTCAGTTAAAGGGTAATAAGATAATTAAAGAGCCTATCAAATCCGAAGATATTTCTAGAAAGAATGCCAGGAGGAGTATCGTAGCTGTTAGAGACTTAAAGAAAGGTGAAAAGTTAACTGAAGAAAATATTACCTATAAAAGACCTTGCTTTGGAATACCTACCTCTGATTGGGATGATGCTTTGGGGAAAGCATTAAATAAAGATATTACAGAAGATAGCTTTATTAATTGGGAAGATTTAAATTAAAATAAGTTATATGACTTACAGCAAAATATCACAATGGTATGACCTTTCTGAAGACGTTATTGTTTTAACAGGAGCAGCTGGCAAGCTGGGTAAACACTACGCAAATGCTTTTTTGGAAGCTAATGCCAAAGTTGCTCTTTTCGATGCTAGCCAAGAAGCCTTAGATGAATATGTATCAAATCTTGAAGAGTCTTATCGCCAGAATGTTTTATCTATAGTGTGTGATATTTCTAATAAGGAAGAAGTTATAGATTCATTTGATAAGGTAAAGAACACTTTTGGAAATTGTTCTATTCTCATTAATAATGCAGCTGCGGTCCAAGTTACTTTTCTTGAAGGGAGTTTAGTTGATTTTGAAGATTTCCCAATAGAAGTTTGGAAATCAAATTTAGATGTAAATTTAACAGGCGCTTTTTTATGTTGTCAGGAGGCTGGTAAACATATGTTAGAAAGAGAGAAGGGAGTAATCTTAAATATAAGTTCTATCTACGGAGTTGTTGGTTGTGATCAAAGGATTTATGGAGATTCTGGTTTAAATTCCAACATAGCATATGCTGCAACAAAAAGTGGCTTAATTAATTTTACCCGTTATTTAGCTTCTTATTGGCAAGGTAAGAATATCCGAGTAAATTGTTTGTCACCCGGAGGAGTTTATAATAATCAACCTGATGAATTTTTTAATAATTATACTGAAAAGACTATGCTGAAGAAGATGTCTGAACCAGAGGATCTAGTAAGTGCTATTTTATATCTAGTCTCCGATGCTTCTGGAATGGTCACAGGAATAAATCACTTAGTGGATGGCGGCTATACAGCCTGGTAGAGTGATGTAGGTATTTGGCTGAGTAGCAAAGTGGTTATGCAGCGGATTGCAAATCCGTCTACGCCGGTTCGATTCCGACCTCAGCCTCCACTAGAAACGTATAATGTTTGAATTTGCCCGGGTGGTGGAATTGGTAGACACAAGGGACTTAAAATCCCTCGAGGGAAACTTCGTGACGGTTCGAGTCCGTCCCCGGGCACCAATCTAATAAAGAATTGTCTATAATATTCAATATATTATGAAAATAACTATAGTCGGAACAGGATATGTTGGCCTAGTCTCTGGTGCTTGCCTTTCTGATTTTGGTCATCAAGTAGTCTGTGTAGATAAAAATCTAGAAAGGATTCAAGACTTAAAAAAAGGAATAATTCCTATATATGAACCAGGACTAGATATTCTAGTAAAGAAAAATGTAAAATCTAGACGCCTTACATTTACAGATAATATTGACGACTCATTAAGAAGCTCTGAAGTTGTATTTATAGCTGTTGGAACTCCTTCTAGAAGGGGAGATGGGGGTGCTGATTTATCTTATGTACATGAAGCTGCTCAAGAGATTGCAAAAATATCAGATAACTATATTTTATTTGTTACAAAATCAACTGTTCCAGTGGGTTCAAATAGGGATTTAATAAAAGTTATAGAGAAAGCTAATCCAGAGTTAAAATTCGATGTTGCCTCCAACCCTGAATTTCTTAGAGAAGGATCTGCAATTGATGACTTTATGAGACCGGATAGAGTGGTTGTAGGAGTTGAGAGCGAAAGGGCTAAAGAGCTAATGCTAGAAGTATATAAACCTCTATATTTAAGAGACTTTCCTATAATGTTCACAAGCCTAGAATCAGCTGAGACTATCAAATATGCCTCTAATGCTTTTTTAGCCACTAAGATAACTTTTATAAATGAAATAGCACAATTATGTGAGAATTCCGGTGCCGATATAAAGGAGGTGTCAAAGGGAATGGGTTTGGATGAAAGAATAGGCAATAAGTTTCTGCATGCTGGTCCTGGTTATGGCGGTTCTTGCTTTCCTAAAGATACTAAAGCATTAGTTGAAACTGGAAAAGAATTTAAATCGGAGATGGAACTTACTAAGACAGTAATAAAGGTAAATGAAAACATAAAAAAAAGGATGGTAAATAAGATTGTCTCTTCATTGGAAGACTCAGTTAAAGATAAAAAAATTACTATTTTGGGTGTAACATTTAAACCAAACACAGACGACATGAGAGAGGCTCCCTCAACAGTGATTTTACCCGCCCTAATTAAAAAAGGTGCTATTTTAAAGATTGTAGATCCTCAAGGGTATAGGGAAGGAAATGAAATATTTGGTAAGGATGTAGAGTGGCTATCAGATATCTACGAAGCAGTAAAAGATTCAGAACTTATTGTGATTTTAACCGAATGGAACCAATTTAGAGCTCTAAACTTACTTAAAATTTCTAAATTGATGAAGAAGCCTCGTTTAGTTGATTTAAGAAATATTTATAGTGAAGAAGAAGCTTTATCGAATGGTTTCATTTTTTATGACTCAGTGGGAAGAAGAAACAATAAAAATTAAAAATGTCGAAAGTTGACTTACATAATTACTTGAAAGTAAACCATTCCGATGAAGGAGTTTTGACCCTTATAGAGGATCAATATCATGATAACTTTGGTTACCAGTGGAGCAGATTCAGTAAGCTACAGTTAGACTCATATAACGGTTCAAAAGAATCTGAAAATAGGTTGATAAATCAGAGTGAAATGTCACAAGAAGACTTCAAAGGCAAGGTAGTGCTTGAGATAGGAGCTGGCAATGGGAGATTTACAGAAATTTTACTGAAATTTGGAGCGCAAGTAGTTTCAGTTGACTTTTCATCAGCAATATATTCTAACTATGAAAACCATAAACAATATGCTCAGGAAGGCGATCTTCTTTGTATTAGAGGAAATCTTTTCGACTTACCCATAGAGCAGTCAAGCTTTGACATAGTCTTATGCTACGGAGTTATCCAGCATACTGGCAATAATAAACTTGCTTTAGAAACCCTTTCATCTTACGTTAAAGATGGAGGACTTATATTGGTTGATATTTATTCGAATAATATTAAACACTATAATCCTTGGATTTACCTTATAAGACCTATTTTCTCTAGACTAGTAAGAACAAACGAGAAAAGAATGAAATTCGTTGAGAGGTTTGTAGATTTCATGTTCCCTATTCAGGTCAAATTATTAAGTTTTTTAAAAAACAAAAAAGGAGCTTTTAAATTTTTAAGATATTTTATAAATAGATCTCCAAATAGTGTTTACGGAATCAATTTATACCTTAACGGAAATATATCTTTAGACGATGCAAAAGATTGGTCAATTTGTGATACTAATGATGCTTGGACGCCGCAACATGACGATCCTGTATCCTTTTCTCAGTGGAAAAAATTAATTATCGCAATTAATAATCAATATAACTTCTCAACTGTGGTTATAAAAGATTGTGGACAAGGAAACTGTGCAGTTATGAAGAGTAATAGTTAATTCTTATCTTTTAAATGAGTTTTTTTAACTTAAATTTTTATAAAAATACTTTATCGAATATTAATTTTCTATATTTGCTTTCATTTTTGATAGCAATTTCCTACTTTATTTTTAATTTCTTAGATGTTGAAGATAGTAATGTTTATTTTAATAGATTGAATTACCTTCAAGGCGGAGATATATTTATTTATTATAATGGTCAAATCGCCTTTCTCTCTCAACTTCTTGCCTACAGTTTAAGTAATTTTTCACCTTTTTTTCAAGCCTTTGGGTACATGGCTTTTTCTTTATTCTCTTTTATTTTATTTATATCAATACTTAGCAAAATTGTAAGAAATAACTTATTAATACTTATTTTTGTATGCTACTTAGGTGCATTTTTCCCATTAATTTTTTATAACTTAACGAACTCTATTTGGACCGGCCTTTTTATTACTGCCCTTATTCCTGTGCTGGCATATAAAGAGAATAGGAAACTCTCTTGGATTGAATTTATTACTGTTTTAGTTTTCGCAACCTCTCAAGCTCCCGTTTTAGTTTCATTGCCTCTATATTTAATTTTGCTTAGAAGGACCGGTTTTGATTTTAAATTAACAATCTTAATCCCTTGGATACTTTTATTTTCTTTATATGTAATGCCTAATTGGAATAGCGAGAGGGCTGACATGTCATTTATCTTGAAAGAAAATTTATTCTTTTTCTTATCAAACCCAATTAGCTTCTTTATTCCTCAAATAGTTTTAAAATCTGATCTTCCTTCTAGACTAGTTGAGTTTGTATCTTTTTTCGGAATGTCTTTTATATTTTTAGTAAAAGTTTTCAAAAAAGATATCGAGCAATTAGATTTTGGCATCCTGTTATTTGCTTTAGGAATTTTATTCTTAGCGTTTTCTAGCAGGTTATCTGAAACTTTTTTTATAGGCCCGAGATATTTTGTACCCTCTATGATATTTTTTATTATTTTAGTAGAGCCGTATTTATTGAAACTAACAAGAGTAGTTAATTTGATATCTATATTAAGTATATTCATAGTTTTAGTTGTATTTAGTGACAGATATTTATTGGATCCGGTTAATAGACTTAAAGATTTCAAAGATTTATTCATTGAATCAGGACCAAACGTAGTTATTGATAGAGGCGGAGGTTGGATTATTCCTTTGGGTTCTTTCATGAGGCAGAAAAATGATTGTAATGTCTATGAAAACCGGTCTAACGAAGATAAGGCCTTAATCTACTGCGGTGAAGGGAAGGGTGAGATTCTTCTCAAATAAACATTTATACTTAAGTAATGAAGATATTGGTTTTTGGTAAGCTAGGCCAAGTAGGACAAGAGTTAGGGGTTTGTTTAAAAGAATATGAAGATGCTGAAATTATTTATGCAGATAGAAAAGTTGCTAATTTAGAGCATCCTGATGAATGTGCAGAAGTAATTTATTTGAACAGTCCTGATTTAATTATTAATGCTGCAGCTTATACGAATGTTGAAAAAGCTGAAGATGAAGAGGAGTTAGCAAATATAATAAATGGTCATTCCCCGACGGCTATGGCTGAAGCGGCAAAACACATTAAATGCCCTTTTATACATCTTTCAACAGATTATGTATTTGATGGTTATGAAAAAGGACCTAAATCTGAAGATCACGCCGTTAATCCTTTAAATGCATATGGCAGATCAAAACTTTTAGGAGAAGTTGGAATAGTAAAATCAAATTGTATTTTTTTAATTTTGAGAACTTCTTGGGTTTTCTCTTCGTATGGTAACAACTTTGTAAAAAATATACTAAATGCTTCTAATGATAATAAGACCTTAAAAATTGTATATGATCAAATAGGAGGACCAACTTCTGCTAAATCAATTGCTAGAGCAATTGTGGCAATATCTTATAAGCTTTTGGATGACTCTAGCCTTAAAGGAATTTATCATTTTTCTGGAATTCCTGATGTTAGCTGGTCTTCTTTTGCAGAAGCCATCTTTCAAGATAAGGGCGAAGTTCAGATAAAAAAGATAAAGACCTTGGATTATGGCTCGAGGGTTGAAAGACCACTAGATTCTTGCCTAGATTGTTCTAAGATTGAAAAAAAGTTTGGCATAACTAGACCATTCTGGAAAGATGATTTAAAGAAAGTTTTAAAAGAATTAAGAGGTTAATCTATGAGTGAGAGAAAAGGAATAATTTTAGCAGGTGGCTTAGGATCAAGGCTTTACCCCTTAACTATAGAAAGTTCTAAGCAATTATTGCCTATATACGATAAACCTATGATTTATTATCCATTATCAATTCTTATGCTGGCAGGTATAAAAGAGATTGCGGTAGTTGTTACTCCAAAGCATAGGAGTCAATATGAAAATTTACTAGGCGATGGAGAGCAGTGGGGTATCAGCTTAAAATTCATTGAACAAAACAAACCTGAAGGGATTGCACAGGCATATACTTTAGCTAAAGACTTTCTTGCAGGCTCTCCTTCGGTTTTAATTTTAGGGGATAATATATTCTATGGTCAGGGGCTTATAAAGTTACTTAAATCAGCAAATAAAAACACTGCAAAAGGAACAGTTTTTGGATATCAAGTTTTAGATCCTGAAAGGTATGGAGTTGTAGATTTCGATGACAAAGGAAAAGTAATTTCCATTGAAGAAAAGCCTGCCAAACCTGCTTCTAATTTTGCAGTCACAGGTTTGTATTTTTTAGATTCAACAGCTACTACAAGAGTTGAATCAATAACACCTTCTTCAAGGGGCGAATTAGAAATTACTGATCTTCTTGAATCTTATTTACAAGACGATTTACTAGATGTTGAACTTATGGGAAGAGGATTTTCATGGTTGGATACTGGCACTCAAGATAGTCTAGTAGAAGCCTCTGAGTTTGTTCGTACCATTCAAAAGAGACAAGGTTTGAGCATAGGATGTCCAGAAGAAATATCTCTTTCTCAAGGGTGGATAAGTAAAGAAAAATTAGAAAAGAATTTAGTAAATATACCTGAAAGTGATTACGGGAATTATCTTAAGTCTCTTATTTAATTAATTTCGATATATGAATCAAGAATTCAACATAAAAGATCTAAAAGAAATAGATTTAGAAAACATCAAAGCTATTTTTATTGATATAGACGATACTTTATATTCGTATAAAGAAACTCATCCCTTAGCTATTAAATCTTGCTATAACAAATATATGGAATATTTTGGTAAAGATTCTGAGATCTCTCTCTATGATCAAAACCAATTTGAAATACGATATAGAAAGGCTAGAGATGAGGTCACAGATCGCCTTTTTCCTGGAAGTTCTTGTAGATCAAGATTGCTTGCATTCAAAGATATGTTTGAAGAAATGCCCGCTTTATCAAGTATATGTGCTTACGAATATGCTTTAGAGTTCGAGGAAATCTATTGGTCTTCATTAATTCAAAATATTGAACCAAATAAGGAAATGAAAAGTTTTTTTGAATTTTGCCGAAAGCGGATTCCAGAAATAAAAATTTGTGCTATAAGTGATATGCAAACAGCGTATCAAATTAGAAAACTAAGTAAGTTGGGATATGAAGATTTTTTCTTGATTACTTCAGAAGAAGTAGGAGTAGAAAAACCAAATGCTACAATTTTTAGATATGCCTTGGAAAAATTTAATTTAAATGCTGAAGAAGTAATAATGATTGGAGATAATTTAATTAAAGATATTGAAGGGGCATCAAAATTAGGAATAAGATCTTACCTAGTAAATTTAAATGAATAATAATATTTTAGATTCTAAAAATCTCATAATCTTGGGGTTTGTATTTAAGCTGTTGATTGGCACTCTTTTTGCTTCTTTTGTTCTTAAAGATCTTTTCATTCCCTTTATAGACTTCTTCGTTACTAATCTTGAAAATCCTTATAGAAATTTTTTAGATGTAAATAGTCCTCAAAATTTTCCTTATCCGACTTTGATGCTTCTTATATTATCGACTCCTGTATTTTTAGCGGAACTCTTTCTTGACCTTGAAACACTTCCTGTGCAATTAAGCTTTTCTATTTACAGATTGCCCCTATTACTGGCAGATTTAGGAATACTATTAATATTAAGTTCATGGGTTAGAGCAGAATCACAAAAGAGATTGATTTGGTTATATTGGTTTTCACCAGTCCTTTTTTATATCAGTTATATTCATGGACAGTTAGATGTCATCCCTATATTTCTCTTATTTTTAAGTCTTAATTATTTGTTTAAGCAGAATATTCTTTTATCGGGACTTATTCTTGGCCTGGCAATTTCAACTAAAACAATGGTAATCCTCTCTTTGCCATTTATAGTTTTATTGCTTATTTCTAAAGATAATAGTTTTAAAAATACTTCTATATTTATTTTAAGTTCTGCAATTTGCTTTTTTTTAGTTAACTTGCCTTTCATTTTTGATCCATCTTTTCAAGAGATGGTTTTTTTTAATGAGGAACAAACAAGAATTTTTGAATTATCCTTTCTAATAGGGGAGTCGTCCTTCTATTTTATCCCTGCTTGCTTACTATTATTGGCGCTGAGAGGATTTCTTATCAAAACCTATAACAGAGATATTTTTATGATGTTTTTAGGTTTTTCATTTGGAATAATCCTTATGTTTATAACACCTATGCAGGGTTGGTACTTTTGGTTTATACCTTTTCTAACATATTTCTATGCAAAATCTGTAGATAGGTATTTTCTTCTTTTAATGCTTTTGCAATTTGCATATCTATTATATTTCTCTTTGGTTGAGAATTCTGATTATCTAAATGTTTTTAGTCTTCTTCAATCTGATACAAGTATTTATTTATTATTAACAGAAGTAGGCCTTAATCCTGAAGCTTATAAAGGGATAGCATTTACACTCTTACAAGTTTCTCTTGGTGTAAATTGTTTTTTTATATATAGAAGAGGAATAGACAGTTACAGTAAACATAAAATAACTTCAGCTCCCTACCTTGTAGGGGTGGGTGGAGATTCTGGAGCAGGTAAGACGACGATATCTGAGTCTCTGTCAAATATTTTTACTTCGATGAATTCCTTAGTTATACGAGGGGATGATATGCATAAGTGGCAAAGAGGACATGAAAAATGGGAAGAATTTACTCACTTGGATCCAAAAGCTAATTTATTACATCAAGAAATAGATATGTTGAATAGTTTGAAAGCGGGCAAAGGTATTTTAAGAAAAATGTACAATCATGATGATGGTACTTTTTCTAATGATCTTAACCTGGCTCCAAATAACCTTATCATTTTTGAAGGATTACATGCATTTTATCTAAGCAGGCAAAGGCAAATTTATGACGTGAAACTATTTATACAGCCCGATAAAGACCTTTCTGATCATTGGAAAATAACTAGAGATATTGAAAAAAGAGGTTATTCAAAAGAAAAGGTTTTAGATTTGTTATCTGACAGGGAGGAGGATTCAAAGAATTATGTAAGGTCTCAAGCTAAGTACGCAGATATATTGATATCACCTAAGCCTATCAACCCTATAAATAATATAGGCGATAATCAAGAAAATATAGATATCAAATATCATCTATTAATGCCTAATTCAATTTTCATTGAAAATTTAGTTGATAATCTTGATGGAATTGAAGATCTAAATGTATCACACAATTATTTAGATGAAGATAAGCAGGAAATAGAAATATTTGGAAATGCATCAAAAGAAGAGATTTCTGAAGTTGCAAACTCCAACATAACTAGCTTAGTAGATCTGGGCGTTGATTATCCTGACTGGCCCTCATCAAGTTTAGGCGCGCTATTGGTTATATTAACTTTCTTTATTTTTGAAGATGCAAATTATGGAAAAGAATAAACATCTTCAAAATTTCTCAAAAGCCTCTATAGAAATAGGAAAAAAAATATCTTATGTGCAAGGAGGAGGTGGCAACACTTCAGTTAAATTTAATGAATCGCAGATGGCGATAAAGGCTTCGGGAGTAAAATTAAAAGATATCACTCATGAACAAGGATTCAGCGTCGTAGATTACTCTATGTTAAATCAATATTTAAATAACCCAGACTTAAATGAATCACTTTTTACTGAAAAGATACACTCATTTGTTGTTGAAACTGATAATAGACCATCTATCGAAACAGGTTTTCATTCGCTTTTAGGTACATACGTTGTTCATACTCACTCAGCATATGTCAACGTACTTAACTGCTCTGAAGAGGGGAAAGAAGAGATTAATAAACTATTCCCTGAATTCATTTGGATAAAATATGCTACCCCTGGAAGAGATATAACATTAGAACTCAAAGAGAATATTCCGACTCCTTTGGCTAAGGAGGGATGTATTTTTCTTCAAAATCATGGACTGATTGTTTGGGCAGATGATTCAGAAACAGTTCTTAAAGTACATAATGAAGTCTCAAATATTATAAAAGATAAATTTAACTTAGATGATTTCGTTTTTAATGAGGAAAAAAGTTATATTCCAAGTTCTAATAAAAAAGAAGTTTTGTTTCCTGACCAGGCTGTTTATACCATGGCAAGCAATGATTTTATTAGTTCATTAGAAGCACAAGAAACAATATGCTCCTATGATTATATAATTAAAAGTATAGAAAAAATTGGGTTTAAGCCTTCTTTTTTACCAGAAAAAGAAGTTAATAAGCTCCTTGATATGGAAGGTGAAAAATATCGTCAAAGCCTTATAACATGATGAGATTTATCAATCATAGAATAAATACGGTAACAGATTTAGATTCGGTTCCTTTTGAAAATGGAATCGAATTAGACGTTAGATATCACAATGATGAACTGATACTTCATCATGATCCTTTTCAGCATCACAAAAATAATCCAGAAAAGTTAGATTATTTTTTGGAGAAATGGAAGCATAACGGTCCTTTGATTATAAATATAAAAACTGAAGGGATAGAAGAAGAATGTATCTCCATGATGGATTCTTATGAAATAAAGAACTGGTTCTTTTTGGATATGTCTATGCCCTTTTTAGTTAAGTATTCTCTTCTAACGCAAGGTGCAAACCCTATATTATCTCCAAAAAACTTAGCAGTCAGATTCTCTGAATTTGAACCTTTAGAGTATGCTTTATCTTTTACAGGAAAAGCTGGATGGGTATGGATAGATTGTTTTAATAAACTTCCTTTAACTCATGAAATATATAAACAATTAAAGCAATCTGGTTTTAAAATTTGTCTAGTTTCACCAGAATTGCAGGGTCATTCTTTAAAGCGGATTCCTGTATTTAAAGACTTGATACAAGATATGGAAATTGACGCTATTTGTACAAAGAGACAAGATTTATGGGTTTAACAGAGGATATGCAAATTCTCATTCCTATGACCGGCAATGGCTCTCGTTTCGTAAACAAAGGCTATAGTCGCTTGAAACCTTTCATAGAAGTTCATGGCAGACCAATTATTGAATGGGTAGTAAAAATGTTTAAGGGAGATGAACATCTTATTAATTTTATCTGTAGAGAAAGTCATCTGAATGAATTTGATTATCTCGAGAGTGAGTTAATTCGAATCGCTCCAGAGGGAAGAATTATTTCTATAAAGGATTGGGAAAAAAAAGGCCCTGTTATGGATACTTTGAAGGCAGTCTCATTATTAAATTTGAATGGACCGATTTTAATTAGCTATTGTGATTACTATATGCATTGGAATTACAATAAATTTAAGTCTGATTTAAAAGACTTAGATTGTGATGGCTCTATCCCTTGTTATTCAGGCTTTCATCCTCACCTCCTCCCTAAGCAAAATTTATATGGCTCATGCAAGGTCGATAAAGAAGATTATCTAATTCAGATTAAAGAAAAGCATGCTTGGAATGAAGATAAAACTAAAGATTTTAATTCACCAGGTGTTTTTTATTTTAAAGATGCTTCGATGTTAAAAAAATACTGTAAAGAATTAATACAATCAAATGAACATATAAACGAAGAATTCTATATGAGCCTTCCTTTCAATTACCTAGTTAGAGATGGTTTGAAGGTCTGGTGCCCTAGTAACATAGATTATTTTTGTCAGTGGGGAACCCCGGAAGATTTAGAAGATTATCTTTTCTGGATTAATGCTATAGGTAAAATTAAAAAGGCTAGCTTATGATTATTTTGATTCCAATGGGAGGCAAAGGCAGTAGGTTCTTGGAGGCTGGCTATACTGAAAATAAGGCTTGTCTGCTTACTACAGACAGACACTCAGGGGAGAAATTACCAATGATTATTTGTGCCATGAAAGATCTTCCTGGTATTCAAGATAAAGAAAATACGATCATATGTATTGATAGAAAGTTTCATGAGGAAAATGGTACTGAAAAAGAAATTTTGAAAAGATTTAAAGATACAATATTCATACATGATAATGTTTTGTTAGATCAAGCTTATGGCTGTTATTTGGCGAAAGATCATCTCAATAAAGAAGAAGAACTTCTAATCGGAGCTTGTGATAATGGAATAGATATAGATTTAGAAGCCTTTGAGAAAGCAAAGCTTGAATCGGACGCGTTAATGATTAGTCATAGTAATGATGAAAACATAGCTCAAAATCCAGAAGCTCATAGTTGGGCTAAATTAAAAGATGATGGTAAATATTTAATCGAAATTTCTTTAAAAAAAACTGTAAGCGCAACCCCGATGAAAGATCATGCAACAACAGGCATGTTCTGGTTTAAAAGTGCTAAAACATTTTTAAGCTATTTAGAAGATATGATCCAGTCTAAGGATACTTTAGATGGGAAATATTATGTTGATAAAGTTCTCCAGTATTATATCGAAGACCAAAAAAAGGTTAGCTTTTTTGATGTTAAATACATTTGTTGGGGCACTCCGCTTGATTACGAAAACTATGAAAATACAATCTCTTATTGGACTAATTTTTATAATAACGAAGAATGGACCAAAGAAAGATAGGCTTATCAGTAGTAATTCCCTGTTTTAATGAAGCAGAAAATATCGCTTTACTTCTTAAGGAGCTTCAAAAGGTTTTCTTATCTAGTAAATATAATATTGAAGTGATAATTGTTGATGGATGCTCTAGTGATGATACGAATTTAATTTTAAAGGAAGAGTTTAGAAATTTAGATAAGAATATATTTTCACTTATTCTAATGGAAAGCCAGAATGGATATGGTAATGATATTTTAGAAGGACTTAAAAAAGCCAGATATGAATATTTATGTTGGACTCATGCTGATTTACAGACTGATCCTAATGATGTTATCAGAGGTTTAGAAATTATTATTTCTAATATTGGAGATGAGCAATTTATAAAAGGTAAAAGAAAATCCAGACCTTTTTTTGACTTACTGCTAACTTACGGAATGCAATTAATTGTTTTTTTCCTTTTAAAAGTCAGACTGAATGATATAAATGCTCAACCAAAGGTCTTCCATAGATCTTTTTATGATAAATTCTTAAAAGATCGTTCGCCTAAAGATTTTTCTTTAGATCTATTTGCACTTTATGAAGCTAAAACAAATAACTATGAAATTATTTCATTTCCTGTGCAGTTTAAAAAAAGAGAATTTGGTGTAGCGAAAGGGGGTGGAGGTTCCCTCATAAATCGATGGAACCTTGTGAAGAGAACTTTCAGATATATTTACAGACTAAAGAAAGACCGTTTGAATTCTGTTTAAAACTTTTATTGAATTGGTGAATATGAATTACAGGATTAAATTTAATATTCAAGAAGTTTCTTTAGTTATCTTATTTGCTTTAATAGTTGCATATTGCCTGTCATTCGTTTATCCATATCCGTATTTTTTAGCTGGTGGATTCTCTGGTGAATCTGCATATGACGGAGAGCCTGATTATTTTGCTAACATTGTTAGTAGTTTTATTAATGGTCATTCTATGGATTTTCTCCATCCCGGAATACCCATTGTATTCTTATGTAAGTCTATATTAGTTCTTTTTAAAGACATTTACGGTGTAGAGGAAATTATATTTTCGTCCAGATTTATACTAATTTTAATAAACCTTTTTATGGTATACATCGGCTCTAGAATATTACTGAAGCATGAGCTGTACTTCTTTTTTCTAATTTTATGCTTACTATTTGTTTTTCCAGCCGGTTTTGTATTAGTAGATCATGTATCTCCTAACGGGATACTTTTTGGTATCAGTATTTTGGTCATTGCATTAGGTTATAAATTAGATGAGGATTCAAAAATATATCTACTACTTTTTACTATTTTTTTAGGACTTGCTGTAGCAATCAAGTTTCCTGCAATAGTTTTAGGTATACCATGTTTTCTGGCCTTATTATTAAGTGGTAGTAGCCACCAAAAATTTTCAAAAATACTTATCTTTTCTTTGTTTAGCACCGTTTTAAGCTTTTCTATTTTTACTTGGCCTGTACTCCCTTTCATTCCGTTTTTTTTGACACATCACGATTATTCTTACGATGACTTTGAGTTTATATTTTCTAATTTCTTTATAAGTTTATCCTTAATAGTTTTATTCATAGCCTTGCTAGCCTTTATTGTTACAAGAATAAAAACTATTTATAAGTATAGCTACAAAAGAATATATAAAACCTCATGTTTACTATTTGCTATATTTCTCTTAATAGCTATTGCAATTAAAGCATGGAGTTCAAATGATTATTTATCCTTTTCCTATTCGCTGAGGAATTACATACCTCTATTTGGAATGTTCATTTTGCTATTAAATTTTTTCATTCCCAAGATGATTTCTAATCATAGATTTAATCTTCCTATCTTTTTTGTAATATTTTTAGTTATTTTTTCTACAAAACTCTATTTCAATAATATTTCTGATAAACGAGCTTTAGAAATCGATGAAAGTTTTACTAGCCTATACTCTAGTTATATAGATAAATATGACAATATAGTTCTGTATCCGGCCGGCTCTTTTGCATCAAAAAATATTTTCCTTGCTTGGTCTGATTATAGATATGGAGACTCGAGATACTTGTTTAGTGATCAAGAAGCTGAATTACCATTTGTAATGACAGAGTCTCAAAAGAAAATTAAAGTTTTGAATACAAGAAAATTCGATCTAGACAGCCCAACCGCTAAGACCTCTTATAAGTATTTCAAACAATCAGTTGATAATAGATATTTGCACAAAAACCAAAAGGGAGTTGCGCTAAATCAAATTAATCTTCAAATTCCCAAAGAATTTTGTAAAGAAGTTTATGATGGTTATATGCCTGGTAACTCATCTTTATTAATTATACCTTTAAGCCTACATTCATACATCTCTGATAATGGATACAAAGATAAAGATCTTGCTGTAAATTATGTTAACTCTCTTAATAACCGTCTTAGCAGTGAGTGTAAACTAGACACCAAAATAAGCTCAATTGTCTATGATTCTCAAAAGTTCTATCTTTTATCTATTGAATAGCTCAATTTTATGACTGCAAAACCAAAAAAGATTCTATTTGTTATAGTCGAGGATAGATACTTTATATCCCATAGATTACATCTAGCTCAACATGCATTGAAACTTGGATACGAGGTAGGGTTGATATCTAAAAATTCTAAATACAAAGAATTTCTAACAAATCAAGGTATTAAGGTATTCGATTGGTCATTAGTTCGAGGTTCTTTCAATATATTTTATGAGGTGAGAGCATTTTTCGAAATTATAAAAACCTTAATAATTTTTTCTCCTGATTTGATTCATGCGGTTGCCCTGAAACCTGTAATTTATTCTTCTTTTGCAAGCAAGCTTGTTTTTTTAAGATCAAAAGTATTTGCCTTAGGCGGGCTAGGATTTATATTTAGTTCTCAAAAATTTTTAGCTAGGATTTTAAGACCAATTATAGTATTGCTTCTCAAATTTGCGTTTAGCGGAAAAAAATCTCGATTAATTATCCAAAATGTTGATGACATGAAAATGCTTACAGATTTAGGAGTGATTAAATCTAATAAAGTTGAGCTGATAAAAGGTGCTGGTGTGGATATTAACAATTTCTCATATCTTGAAGAAACTGGTTCTGTCCCTGAAGTTATTTTGCCAGCAAGACTTTTGTGGGATAAGGGCGTTGGTGAATTTGTTAAAGCAGCAAAGATCATAAAAGACCAAGGCATAGAAGCAAATTTTTCAATTCTAGGGGAAGCTGATCCTCATAATCCTGAATGTATTTCAGATGAGCAAATAACAGATTGGAAAAAAGATGGCTTTGTTAAAATTTTAGGCTTTAAGGATGATGTGGTTAAGTATCTTCATAGATGCTCTATAGTGTGCCTTCCTTCATATAGAGAAGGCCTTCCTAAAGCTTTACTAGAAGCAGCAAGCTGCGGTCGTCCTATAGTCACAACCAATGTACCTGGCTGTAGAGAAATAGTTCAAGATGGAATAAATGGGTATCTTGTTCCGCCTAGAGATTCTGTTATTTTAGCTCAAAGTTTATCGAAATTAATTTCTGATAAGGATTTAAGAATATCATTGGGAAGAAATGGAAGACTTTTAGTAGAAAAAGAGTTTTCTGATGAGATTGTCTCTATAAAAACAGCAAAACTTTGGAGTAGCTTGATTAAATAGACAAATTCTTAGAGAAGTATGACGATTCGAGTATAATCCAAATTTATTTAAAGCTAAATCCTCATAGAAATTTTCAAAGCAATTCACTCAAACTCTAAAATGAGCACTAGAAATCTATATGTTAAAGAATAAGAAAATCGCAGTCATAGGCTTGGGTTATGTTGGACTGCCGTTATTGGTAGAACTTTCTAAGAAATATAACGCTAAGGGATTTGATTTATCAAAAAAAAGGATTTCAGAACTAAAAAAACTTAAAGATATAACAAATGAAGTAGATGTAAATGACTTAAGTAAACTTAAGGGTTGTCTCACCAATAAACATAAAGATATAGAAGAAGAAGATGTCTATATAATAACGGTTCCAACCCCGATAGATAAGAAAAGAGAGCCTGATCTTAGACCTTTAAAGAAAGCCTGTGAAAATATTGGGAAGATCTTAAATATTAATGATTTGGTAATTTTTGAGTCTACCGTTTATCCTGGCCTTACCGAAGAATTTTGTGTTCCAATATTAGAAAAAGAGTCTAGTCTTCGTCTCAATAAAGAATTTTTTGTTGGCTATAGTCCTGAGAGGATAAATCCTGGGGATAATAATAGAAAATTAACGGATATTAAGAAAATAACTAGTGGTTCTAATTCCAAAGCATTAAAGATTGTAGATGGTATATATAAATCAATAATCAAGGCTGGAACTTACCCAGTAAAATCTATAAAAGTTGCTGAAGCTGCTAAAGTTATTGAGAACACACAGAGAGATATCAACATCGCATTAGTTAACGAATTATCTTTATTATTCAAGAAATTAGATATTGATACTAACGAAGTTATAAATGCTGCTGCAACAAAATGGAATTTCATAGACTTTAGACCAGGACTGGTCGGTGGACATTGTATTGGTGTTGACCCATATTATTTAACACACAAAGCAAAAGAAGTTGGGTTTGAGCCAAAAATGATTCTATCTGGAAGGCAGACAAATGAATTTGTTCCGCACTATATTTCTAATAACCTTTTGCATGATTTAAAAAAGAAAGGAATAAAATATAAGGATGCTCAAATTTTAATTTTGGGACTGACTTTTAAAGAAGATTGTCCAGATATGAGAAACTCTAAAGTAAAACAAATTTATGAAGATCTTAATTCTAAATCATTAAAGGTTGATGTTTATGATCCCCAAGTTCATCAATCTGAAATACTAAGACATTACCCAAAAAAATCAGTATTAGGAAAATTTCCCCAAAAAAAGAAGTTTTACGACTGTATATTAGTAGCGGTACCACACCAAGATTTTAAAGAGTTTGGATATAAAAAGATTAAATCTTTGGGTACTAGCACCGTCTTATTTTATGACTTGAAAGAAACTTTTCCAGATGAGGAGGTAGATTTCAAATTATGAAAACAGTCTGCTTAACCGGCGTAGCCGGATTTATAGGTTTTCATTTAGCAAAGCAATTAGAAGCCGAAGGTTATAGGGTTATTGGTATTGATAACTTAAATAGCTACTATGATCAAAAATTAAAAATAGATAGACTCTCCGAACTACAAAATCTTAATAAATTTGAGTTTTTAGAGTTAGATATTTCAGATAACTCTAAGATAATGTCTTTAGATGATAGATTTTCTTTTGATATAGTTATAAATCTTGCAGCTCAAGCAGGTGTCCAATATTCTCTTGTTAATCCCCATGAATATATATCTTCAAACGTAACTGGATTTTTAAATATTTTAGAGCTTTCTAAAAGGCAAGCTGTAGAGCATTTACTTTATGCCTCTTCGAGCTCTGTCTATGGTCTTAATAAAACTATACCTTTTAGTGAAGATCATAATGTTGACCATCCTATAAGCATTTACGCTGCTTCAAAAAGAAGTAATGAGCTAATGGCTCATTCTTATTCTTATTTATATGACATACCTACTACTGGATTAAGATTTTTTACAGTTTACGGACCTTGGGGAAGGCCGGATATGGCGTTATTCATATTTACCAAAGCAGCCATTGAGAATAAAACTATAAGAGTAAATAATTTTGGAGATCATGCTAGAGACTTTACTTACGTGGATGATATCGTTGCTGGTATAAATAGCATTATCCCTAAACCACCACAAACAAATAACTTATCTAAACTTAGTCCATCTCAAAGTGATGCTCCATGGCAAATACTAAACATAGGCAGGGGGCAGAAAGTCCAACTAATGGAATTCATAGAAATTATTGAAGATTATTTTGGAAAAGAAATAAAGAAAGAATTTG
>CACAGI010000009.1 GCA_902532015.1 uncultured SAR86 cluster bacterium
GAAGAAATAAAATCATCAAAAGCTGTCCCGAAGCTGATATTCTAATAAACAATAATAGCGGCCCTCCTCCAGTCAACTTTCTGGAATCTGATAAAGATCTATGGTTAAAAGCCTTAGATTCAAATATGTTATCTGCCATATTCATGATTAAAGATCTTCTTCCCGGGATGATAGATAGAAAATTTGGAAGAATAGTCAACATTACTTCAGCAATGGTTAAATCCCCTCACCCATTAATGTCTCTTTCTACTTCAGCCAGAACAGGTTTAACAGCCTTTTCTAAAGGCGTCTCTAAAGATGTGGCTAAGTATAATGTAACAATTAATAATCTTTTACCAGAGAGGTTTGACACAGACAGACAGGTCTTTATGACTGAGATGCTTATGGAAGATCAAAATATCTCTAGAGAAGAAGCAAGGTCTCAAATTACCAATCTCTATTGTAATTAAGGTCTTCTTGGGGTATCTCAAGAAGTTTTCTAACTGTACTAGAACCACCATCAGATCCAATTAAATATCTAGATGTGAATTGAAGATCTGACTTGTTCTTTAAATCTCTTATTGAGAAATTTACATGTGTTGTCTCATCTTCTATATCAATTAATTCATGTTCCAGAAGTATTGTAGCTGTTGTTTTTTGTAATTTTTCTCTTATTGCTTTGTCTGTTAGTGGTTGATGAAACATTCTAGATGGCATCCATCCGTTTGATGTAACTACTCCTTTTAAATCTAGAGCTCCACCAATTATTTCAAGGTCTTTATCAACAAACCCAGCACCTCCTAGTTCAGTACTATTACTTAGATATATGTCTTCTATGGAAGCCGTTTGAGCTATCCGTAATCCTTGATCACTAATCGTTACTGCTCTAGGTAAAGAATAAATGTCTTGATCTCTATCAATAGCTATAACCTTCAAACCATAACTTTCTAGTAGAAGTGCTGTTAAGCTTCCCGCGGGACCAAGGCCAATGACAGCAACATCAAAGTCCTGGTTCATGCCTTCAGTACTAAATCTATGAACATTCTGAAGTCGTCTTGAATACTCAAGAATTGAAACTTATATAATCAAATGGTGTCCACCATCCATTAGCATAGTCTCTCCAGTCACAACCTTTGATACTCCAATAAAATTATAGATGCCATCTGCTACTTGTTCTGGAGTTACAGTTAATCCTAGAGGAGTATTTTTAATGAGATTTTCATTAGCAGCTTTATACATCTCATCTCCCATGCCTTTTCTTAACCATTCTCCCTGTATAAAGCCTGGACAGATTGCATTAACTCTAATTGGACCAAGATTTCTGGCCATTGATTTAGTCATTGTATTTAATGCACCCTTAGAAGAAGCATAAGCCAAGCAACTGCCTATACCTTTAATACCTGCAATAGAAGATATATTAATTACATTTGGATTATCACTCTTTAACAGCATCTCTTTACAAGCTCTCACCATTTGAAAAGGACCAACAACATTAACTTTATATATATGTAAGAAATCTTCAGCATCTAATCCTTCCAAGTCACCATGATTAAATACAAACTTAGTTGTTCCGGCATTGTTAACTAGTACATCAATTCGACCCCACTTCTCAATTGTATCTTCAGAAGTTTTTTTACATGCAGCATCATCTGAAACATCAGCAGATAATGCGAGGGCTTCTACACCTAAAGCTTCACACTCTTTTACTACGGATTCCGCATCTTCCATTGAGCTAGTGCAGGTAATTGTTATGTTCCATCCTTTTGAAGCCAGCAATCTAGCGGTTGCAGCACCCACACCTCTACTTCCACCAGTTATTATCGCTACGGGGTTTGATGATTTATCATTCATATTTATTCCTTCTTTATTTTCTATTAACAAACTCTTTAGTACTTTCTTCTCTTTTAATAAAACTTGGCTCGTCTTTAAAGGTCTCTTCAACCCATTCAAGAGCTTCTTTTTCATTCAACTCAGGATCCCAAGGTATACCTTGCGGCTGTTCTACATCCCAAGGAGTATCAATAAAAATCTCTAAACCGTTCATTTCGGGATCACTAAAGTAGAAAGAAAGTGCATTACCATGACAGAGGGGCAAATAATCATGATTTACTGAATCAAGTTTTTCTTTCACTTCTTTTAATTCACTATAAGTTTCAACTCTAAACGAAAGATGGTTTAAAGATGTTTGAGCTCCAACATCTTCTCTTCCTAATACAAAAGCAAGTTGATGATGTTCATCAGGATTCTGACTAATAAAAATGATTTCAGGACCATTTTCTACTATAGGACCTCTATCCGTAATTTTAAAGCCCAAAGTATTAGTGTAAAAATTTAATATTTTTTCTCTGTCTTTAATATTTAAAACTGTATGCGACCAATCTAATTTCATAACTTTAAGTATTTATTGTATTTTCATTATGACTTATTAACACCAGAATGATCCGATATTCTTTTACAATCATTTTTTAAGGTTCCTAAGCCTTCAATACTAGTTCTTAAAACATCCCCATCTTTCAAGAATTTACCTTCCATAACTCCGACCCCTCCTGGAGTTCCAGTAAAAATAACATCTCCTGTATTAAGTGTCACAATTTCGGATAAATAAGAGATAATTGAAGGTATATCAAAAATAAGATCATTTGTATTATCCTTTTGCCTTACTTCTTGGTTTACTTTACATTCAATCTGCAAACTTTCTTTATTTTGCAGACTATCAGGCGAGACTAAATAGGGACCCATTGGACCAAAAGTATCAAATGATTTTCCGAGATTAAATTGCGGAGGTTTAGAAGAAAATTGGACTGTTCTATCTGATATGTCTTGCCCTACACATAATCCAGCTACGTGGTTCCAAGCGTTATCTTTTAGAATATCTTTACCGGGATGACCTATTACTACTACTAATTCAGCCTCATAATCTACATGATCACTTCTCATTTCTATCGTAGAGTTCGGTCCAACTAAACAAGTTGTGTGTTTAGTGAAAACCATGGGCACAGATGGTATATCCATGCCGGCTTCTTCGGCATGATTTCTGTAATTTAAGCCAACCGCGTAACAATTCTTAGGCGCTGATATAGGGGCATCAATTTTTACATCATGCAACAATCCTGTAGGTTCAGATTTAGACAGATCTTCACTTAATTCACTAAGACCAACTAAGTTAGTTAAAGCATTAGAGGTGTCATTATTAAATTTACCATTAGAGATAGTCTCAAGATCATAATAATTTTCACCGTCTACTAACGCGGCCCTGCCTTCAATGTTTGCTAGTTTAAAACTCATTTTTATTTCCTTTTGTGATTATATTTAATTCTAGAGATTTTATAAGCTGAATATGAGAGCATATCTAAATTCTATGGAAAGAAAAGAATTTATAAATAGCAAAGGGGAGCAATTTTCATACTTAAGCAATGAAAGTGATCAGAATGATGTTAATTTTGTTTTTTTTCATGCAACTGGTTTTAATGCTCAAACCTATGAGCTATTACTCGAAGCGCTAAATAAAAAAAGCAATTCTAAAATAAACTTGTATGCTTTTGATCAAAGAGGGCATGGATTTAGCCAAGCAAGGTCTGTTCCTTCTGAACTAAATTCTTGGTCTGTCTTTTTAGAAGATGGATTAGAATTTATTGATTCCTTATCAGGAAAAATAATATGTTCTGGACATTCAATGGGTTCTGTAATTGCTGCAAAAATTGCTTCACTTAGAGGCAAAAGAGTGCAGAAATTATTTATGATTGAACCTGTTTTATATAGTCGCTGGGAATCTTTCAAATTTTCATTAATGTCAAATTTAAAGATAAATAGAAAATTGGATATAGCATCTGGTGCTGCGAAAAGAAGAAGAGAGTTTGAGAGCCTAGAATATGCACTTTCTTCCTATAAAGGTAGAGGCGCATTTGCAACTTGGGGGGATGAATGGATTTCAAGTTATTTATTAGGAGGTACGGAAGAAACTAAAGATGGAAACATCCAATTAACTTGTGCTCCAGAGTGGGAAAGTGCTACTTTTAGAGCATCCTCAATGGATACTTGGAAGTATCTTAAGAAAATAAAAATACCATCTGAGGTAGTGTATGCAGAAGCTAGTCATACTTATTCACCGAGAGCTAGGAAAGAATTAGACAGATTAGGAAAAAACTGGAATTCTAAATGTTACAACGACGCTACTCATTTCTTACCAATGGAAAAAGCTGATTCTGTAACTGAAGATATTATTAAATATATTAAAGATTTCTTATAAATTCATTTAATGCCAAGCCTATTTCATCTGCAGAATCTTCTTGGACAAAGTGGTTTCCTTTAACCGTAATTTCTTTTTGGTTCTTCCAACTTCTTACAAATTCTCGTTGATCTCCTGTCAGAATAGTTCCAGGGTCTGCATTGATAAACAATTTAGGAATTTCAGAATTTTTATGAAAATCAGCATTTTTTGCTACTTCATCTACAACTTCTTTTGGTTCTCCATCTAGAGGAATTTGTCTTGGCCAGGTAAGAGTAGGGCGTCTATCTTCACCAGAGTTTATGAAAGGTCTTATGTACTCTTCTTTTTCTTCATCTGAGTAACCAGAGACTGAATCACCTAATAATATTCTTTCTACAAAGAAGTTTTTTTCAAGAACAAGTTCTTCGCCTACTTCAGACCTAAACAGTCCAAATATCTTCGTAGCTGCATCTGGCCATTGATCCCAAGTAAGCGGCATTACTATGGCTTCCATATAAGTTATGGATTTAATTCTATTTGGATTTTCTCTTGCAAATTGAAATCCCATGGCAGAACCCCAATCGTGAATGACTAAATGTATTGAATCTCCCAGATCTAATTTATCCATCAAACCAGTTAAATATTCATATTGGCCATGATATGTGTAGCCTGGATTATCCTCTCCATCTAATTTTTCAGAGTCTCCCATTCCTATAAGGTCTGGTATAACTATTCTATTTGTATCTTCTACATGAGGTGCAATGTTTCTCCATAAGTACGATGAGGTAGGATTTCCATGAAGAAAGAGAACAGTGTCACCGGACCCTTCATCAACATAGGCCATTTGTTTTCCATTTACATCTATAAATTTTTTTTCGTATTTCATTCTATTTTTTAAATTTTATTAAACATAATTAGGAGGAGCTGTATATCCTCCTATCTCTTCAGCTATCAGTCTTGAAAACTCGATTGTTTTATAATCTTGAAATGCACCGCTTACAGCCTGAACACCAATTGGCAAACCATCACTTGATGGACCTGTAGGGAAAACAGTGCTTGGTAAATACGAGTTAACGATTATGCCAGACCAGAATATTTGTTGGAAATAAGGCTGCTCTTGATTATTTACCATCAAAGTTCTTTCGCTGAATTTTCTTTGATCGTGTTCAAATGCAGTAACTGCCATTTGAGGGCAAAGTAAAATATCCCATTCTTCAAAAAACTCCTTCCAAGCTATCTTTAATTTTTCTCTTTGATAGTTTGCTTTAAGCCAGTTAGCATGAGACAAAACAGCTCCTCTAGCTGACGCTGCTTCGAATAGTGCAGTTTTATCTCCCAGAACTGCAGCATCGGATGTCATTTGAGATTCATCCAATTCTTCTACCATTTTTTGTATTTTAGCTCTCTCTTCATCTCCCATACCTGCAGCCATTACTGACTGAAGAAGTAATTGATAATTTGCATGTGCAAAAGTTGTATCAAAATTTGGCCTTGCATCAAAAGAAACTTTTGCACCCAATTTAGCTAACGTTTCTCCTACTTGAGTTGTTCTTTCTTCAATTTCATTTGACACGGGAGCTACTTCGTCTGTTGCCCAAACAGCCACCTTTAGTTCTTTTAGGCTTTTAAAACTTGGTTCAGGTAATTGCAGTTTCCAACCAGTTGCTTCTCTTTCAGCAGGACCCGCCATTATATCAAGGGCACATTTCAAGTCTTCTGCGCTTCTTGCCAAGGGACCGCATACAGATAGATCTGAATCAGGAACATTAGATATTAGCTCATGCCCTGTTTGAGGAATTATTCCATGTGTGGGCTTATGCCCATAAACTCCACAAAAATGTGCAGGATTTCTAATTGAACCTCCTATATCAGAACCAGCTTCCAATCCAGTAAAACCAGCTGCCAAAGCAGCTGCGCTTCCCCCTGACGAACCACCGGGTATTTTTTCTAAATTCCAAGGGTTATTGGTAGTTCCATAAATTGAATTAAAACTTTGGAAGTCAGCTAAATCTAAAGGAACATTAGTTTTTCCCATGAAATGTGCTCCTGCTTCCCTAAATCTTCTTACAGCCAACCCATCTGATTTTGCTGTATTCTCTTTAAAAGCTTCATTGCCCCAAGTAGTCTTTTGGCCTTCTATCGCATAAGACTCTTTTATAGTCATAGGGATTCCATGTAATGGCCCCAAATCTTCACCTTTATTTAATGCAATATCTGCTTTTTCAGCGTCTTGAAGTGCTCTTTCAAACATTTTTACGACTACTGAATTAATATCTCCATCAAGTTTTTCAATTCGATCGATATACATTTGTGTAAGCTCTTTAGAACTCACTTCTTTAGATTTGATTTTTTTAGCTAATTCGGTAGCTGATAAGTGATAGATTTCCATTTTTATTCGTCTCCTGGTTTCCAGTCTTCATATCTTTCTTGAAGTCTTTGCATTCCAGAAATCCATCTATCTCTATCATTCCCTTTTCTTGATACATATTCTAGAACTTCAGCATGCGGCGTAACCAAGAAACGTTCATTTTCAATAGCATCTAAAACATCTGCTGCTGCAACTTCAGGCTCAATCATTCCATCTACACCAGCAACACCTGCTCCTTGCGCTGTCATCGCTGTTCTTACAGCCTGAGGACAAAGACACGAAACACCAATACCTTTATTGCCGTATGTGATTTTGAGCCATTCAGCAAAACTGACCGCTGCTGCTTTAGTTACAGAATAACCAGCCGAACCAATTTGTGTCAGAAGACCTGCTGCAGACGAAGTGCTCATTAAATAACCTTCACCGCGTTCTAACATTTGAGGCAAAACATGTTTAGCAGCAAATATGTGAGATTGAACATTTATCTCCCATATATTTTGCCAATCTGAAGTTTCTACTTCAAAAAAACCATGCACACCACCAATACCCGCATTAGAGCAGAATATATCAATACCTTCAGAGTATTTATTTGCTTGCTCAATTACATTAATTATATCTTCTTCTTTACCTACGTTTGCTTCAACAGCTAGACCTCCTATTTCATTAGCTGTCTCGGTGGCACCCGCTAAATTCATATCAACACATACTACTGATTTAGCACCTGCCTCATTAAATGCTTCACATAAAGCTTTTCCTATCCCACTAGCAGCTCCAGTTACAACTACTCTTTTATCCTTTACTTGCATTAATCTAACCCCAATTCTTTTATAGCTTCTTCTCTCATTTGTTTTTTTGCTATTTTTCCTGCTGCAACCTTAGGAAGTTCATCTTCTTGAAGCCAGGTATATTCAGGAATTTTAAATTTAGCTATTTTCGAAGCTAAGAAAGATGATAAATCTTCTTCAGTAAGTTTAGTTCCAGGATTAAGCGATATTCTTGTGGCTAATTTTTCTCCCAATCTTTCATCAGGAACACCGAACACTGAAGCTTCTCTAACAGACGGATGTTCATAAATAGCTGCTTCTATTTCAAGGCAGGCAATATTTTCTCCTCCTCTTATAACGATATCTTTAATTCTATCTTTGATATAAAGAAACCCGTCTTCATCAATAATTCCCACATCACCACTTCTAAACCACCCCTCACTATCTAATACTTCATTAGTTGCTTCTTCATTTTTTAAATAACATCTAAAGTTACAAGTAGATTTAATAGCTACTTCACCAAGTTCATTTGGTCCTAATTCATTACCTTCTTCGTCCATTATTTTAATTAGGTTCAGAAAAGGGGTAGGGTATCCAGCAGTACTAGGGCGGTCATATAGAGTCATTCCACTAGCATTTGTTGCATGTGCATTCGTCTCTGTAAGACCGTAGCCAACTGTAGCGACCTTATCAGGATGATCCTTTTCTTGAGCTTTAATTTGTTCAGGTGGTCTTGCGGCTCCGCCTGAGCCTAGTCCTTTTAAGCTTGATATATCTATTTCAGGATTATCTTTATGGGCCTGCAAAATTTCAGCTGACATGGTAGGTACGCCTGTCATGTCTGTTACCTTATGCTTTTCTATAAGACGCAAAGCTTCAATAGCATCCCATTTGTACATAAATACAATTTTTCTAGCTGTTACTAGTGAAAGTAAAAATACTGCGTGCGACCCGGTTACATGAAATAGTGGAACTGCGGCGATCGTACAAGGATTTTCACCAGCAAGAGGTGAAGCTAAAGGTTCTCCATCAACTTCTATCTGAGTACCAAGTTGACCCATAAGTGCCCAAGTTATTGGCGCTGATACAACAGCCCTTTGTGTAGACACAACTCCTTTCGGATATCCGGTACTTCCAGATGTGTACATAATGCTTGCATCATCTTCAGGATCAACTTCAACTTCAGGAAAAGCTTCCTTTGGAGATACAACATCATTAAACAAGACTGTATTTGTAAATTTACTAGCATCACAACGGACAGCTATCCTTGGAATATCTTCTGCATGACCTTCCAGTCTTTGAAGTCTTTCTTCATCTCCAATAAAAATTGAAGATTCACTGTGAGTCAATCCATAATCTAATTCTTCACCTAGCCACCAAGAATTAAGAGGAACAGCTACAGCACCAATAGAGGTAACTGCCATATAACAGTTAATCCATTCAGGATAATTTCTCATCGAAAAAGCAACTTTATCTCCTTTCTTAATCCCATACTGATCTATCAAAGTATGTGCTAGTCCAGCTGAAGTATTCAGTACTTCTTGATAAGAATAGGTCTCATCTTCGTAAGCTAAGAAGTCCCACTCTCCGTGTATTAATGGAAATTGAAAATAGTCTCTAAGTGTTTGAGGTAAATTTGCGAAAACATGATACTTATTACCTCTAATTTCCTCTTCTTTAAGCTCGAATAATCCTTCTTTGGTAAATTCCTTAGCAAGACTTTCTCGTGCATCTTTTTTAACAAATTCTTTTATATCCATAATTTTATTTTCCAGTAAATTTAGCTTCTCTTTTTTCCACAAAATGTGCCACACCTTCTTTGAAGTCTTCAGATTCAAAGCTATCGAGCATTGCTTGCATAGAACTATCAAGATTCTCATTAATGGTTTCACCCTGAGCGTTGTATATTTGCTCTTTCATGATTCTTAAAGATCTAGGAGAAACATTCTTTGCTAAATCCTTAGCGTATTCAAATACAGCATTATCGAACTCAGCTTCAGAAAAAGTTCTATTAACTATTCCCATCTGCTCAGCTTCTGTCGCTGTAAATTTTCTCGATGAAAATAAGATATCGTTTGCTCTTGCTATACCAACTAATCTT
This sequence comes from uncultured SAR86 cluster bacterium, assembly GCA_902532015.1. Taxonomy (GTDB): domain Bacteria; phylum Pseudomonadota; class Gammaproteobacteria; order Magnimaribacterales; family Magnimaribacteraceae. Next base: position 9,420 of record CACAGI010000009.1, read on the forward strand.
GGAAGAATCCAACCAACACCCCATTCAGCTATAAGTCCTCTTTTTGAAAAGGCACTTGAAAATACTGCTCCTTCTTTTGCAAATCTAATATCAGCATAAAGTGCCATAATAAACCCAACACCCGCAGCAGGACCATTTATTGCAGCAATGATGGGCTTAGGAACTGTAGGAAAATAACTAAACCCTCCTTCAAATCCTTTGACACCATTAACTGCATAATCTCTCTCTTCGGCTTCAATTTGTGAACCTTGAGATTCTCCTTGGCTTGTAGCTGCAAGACCATCCATATCTGCTCCAGCACAAAAACCTCTACCAGCTCCTGTTACTATAATCACTTTTACTTCATCATCTTTAGCTGCGTCATCTAACTTCTCCTTTAGACCAGCTCTAATTTCATCATTAACTGCATTCAATCTATCGGGTCTATTGAGGGTGACTGTTGCAACACCATCTTTCTTTTCATACAAAACTGCATTATTCATCTTTATCTCCTTTTATTAAGCTGTAGAGCCTCCGTCTATTACTAAAGTATGACCATTTACAAAGGTCCCTGCTTGGGAAGCTAAAAATACAGCAGCTCCTCCAATTTCATCAGGTTCTCCAATTCTTCTTAAAGGACAACTTGCTGTTGATGCTTTAAGAATTTCAGGATTTTCCCACAAAGCTCTAGCGAAGTCTGTTTTGAAGAGACCAGGCGCTATTGCATTTGTTCTTACATTATGAGGACCAAATTCTGCTGCAAGGTTTTTAACCAGCATAATATCTGCAGCCTTAGAAATATTGTATGTTCCTATCACTGTACTAGATTGTAGTCCGCCAATAGAAGAGACGATAATTATGCTTCCATCTTTTCTTTCAACCATTTCGGGAATAACCATCTGACACAATAAATGATTACTTTTGATATTATTATTAAGAACTTTATCAAACGCATCATCAGGAATGTCCATCATGGATCCAAAGAAAGGGTTTGAAGCAGCATTACAAACCAAGATATCAATTTTTCCTAGTTGATTTCTACTTTCATCAACTAATAATTGTAAAGCTGTTTTATCGGAAATATTACAAGGTATAACTATGGCGCCACCTTCTTGTCCTTCACATGCTTTGTTTATTTCCGCAGCTGTTTCTTCACAAACATCTACTTTTCTACTAGAAACCACTACCTTCGCACCTTGAAGTGCCATTTGCATAGCAATAGATTTTCCTATTCCTTTTGACGAGCCGGTTATGACGGCTGTTTTTCCTGTTAAATCGAACATTTTTCTCCTCCTAGAATGACAAAACAGTTTATCCTAACTTATATAGCTAAAAAACACCTCATGCTGTTTTTTTACTAAATTTGTTAAACTGCAAAAATGTTAAGGCCTATAACATATATTTTTATATTTTTCTTTTTAGTCTATTTTCTTTTAGTTTCTTTATCAGCAAATGGATATCTAGGAAGATATGAATCTTCAGGAGAAATATTAAACTCTCCTGTACCAAGTAAGATATTAGAAGATCGAGTTATCTCCCAAATTCTAACTAAAGAAAAAATATTGGAACAAGACAATAAGATGATCTTATTCGGAGACTTTCACGTTCATACAACTTTTTCTGCTGATGCTTTTTTATTAAGTCTACCCATGCTGGGAGGGGAGGGAACACATCCACCTGCTGATGCTTGTAATTTTGCTCGATTCTGTTCATCCCTAGATTTCTGGTCCATAAATGACCATGCTGAGTCTTTAACAGCAGCAGATTGGCAAGAAACTATTAACTCCATAAGACAATGTAATGCCATTGGCACTCAAACTGACTTATTAGATACCGTTGCATTTTTAGGCTGGGAATGGACTCAAGAAGGTGGGTTAGGCAAGCCTCACTACGGTCATAAAAATATAATTTTGAAAGGAACGAGTGCAGATGAGATACCATTAAGACCTATAGCTGCAACTGACAGTCCAGGTCTTTTAGGTATGCCAGATTTTCTCCGATACACGCTTTCTGCTTTGAGACCGAGTGATAGACGTCTTCATGATTTTATGCGATTTATGGATGATTCTCGAATAGCTATCTGTGAAGACAATGTTCCAGTTAGAGATCTTCCTTTAAATTGTAAGGAAGTAGCTCGTACACCAGGAATTTTATTCGATAAATTAAATCAATGGGATTTAGACAGTATCGTTATACCGCATGGAACTGCATGGGGAGCATACACTCCACCAGATACAGACTGGAACGATCAGCTCACCGACGATTTACATGATCCTAATATTCAAACTTTAGTAGAAATTTATTCAGGTCATGGAAATTCAGAAGAGTACAGGGGTTGGAAGAATTATCTTATTAACGAAAAGGGTAACCTTGCTTGCCCAGAAGCTACAACTGACTTCCTGCCTCCTTGCAGGCAAGCAGGCAGAATAATAGAGAGGCGTTGTTTGGATGAAGGTGAATCAAAAAGAGAGTGTAAAAAACGTGCAAATGAAGCAAGACTCAATTACTTAAATGAAGGAATATATGGTGAGACAACAATCTTTAATGAATTACCTTCTAATTGGTTAGATGCCGGTCAATGTAAAGACTGTTTCCTGCCTGCTTTCAATTTAAGACCCAAAGGCTCTGCTCAATATATGCTGGCGCTTAGAAATTTTAATAATGACGATGTCGTAGAAAGATTTAAATTTGGTTTCATTGGCTCTAGTGACAATCATAAGGCTAGACCTGGAACCGGATATAAAGAAATTAACCGAAGAGAAATGACAGAAGCTGGAGGACCAGAAGATGCTACAGGCTACTTATTGGCTTTCAGAGAAGGGGAAGGACCTTACAGTAAGTCTCTTGCAAGAAACTGGACTAAAGATACAGTTCCTCCAGGGCCAGTAGAATTCGAAAGAACAGCTTCATTTTTTAAAACTGGCGGTCTTATTGCAGCTCATGCCAATGGTAGAAGTAGAGATTCAATTTGGAGTGCTGTAAAACGAAAAGAAGTATACGCAACTTCTGGACCAAGAATTTTATTATGGTTTGACCTATTGAATGATCCTTATGGAGAAGAAATCTCTATGGGATCAGAGACAATAATGAATAAGAACCCAAGATTTGTTGTAAAGGCTGCTGGTTCTTTTAAACAAAAACCAGGTTGTCCTGAATATTCATTTAATGCCTTAGGTTCCGAAGAAGTAGAAAGACTTTGTAGAAATGAATGCTATAACCCCTCAGACGTTAGAAATAAAATAACCAGAATTGAGGTAGCTAGAATCACTCCTCAAATTTACGAGGGAGAAGAGATTGATAATCTAATAAACGATAAATGGAAAATTTTCGATTGCCCAGATAACAGACAAGGATGCAGCTTTACGTTTACTGATAAAGAATTTAATCAAGATAAACGTGACGTTGTTTATTATGTTAGAGCTATAGAGGAACCTTCTAAGGCCATTAATGCAGGCGGTTTAAGATGCGAATATGATTCATTTGGGAATTGCTTAGAGACTAATATTTGTTCAGGCAGTTCCTTGGAAACACCTTACCAGGATGATTGCCTAGGAGATGTTGAAGAGAGAGCATGGTCCTCTCCGATTTTTGTTGATTACAAAGAGGACCTTTAGTCTTATTTACCTTTCCAGTTAGGTGCTCGTTTTTCAGCAAAAGCTACTGGACCTTCAATGAAGTCTTCACTCTTATACAACGCTTGCACAGCTGGATAATTTCCATTTTGCATAGACTTCTCTAGATCAGATTCATCTAAATTTTTATAAGCAACTTCCTTTGTGGCTCTAATAGACATTGGCGAACAAGCTTCTATTTCTGATGCCCATCTTCTAGCTGCATCCATTAAATCTGCTTGAGGAACAACTTCATTAACGAATCCAAGCTCTTTAGCTTCTTCAGCTCCAACGTGGCGCCCTGTTAGCATCATGCCCATTGCATTTTTCATACCTATTTGTCTGGGTAATCTTTGAAGACCACCAGCAAGAGCAGCTAATCCAACTTTAGGTTCAGGCAATGCAAATCTTGCATTATCAGAAGCGATAATCAAATCACAAGCTAATGCAATCTCAAATCCTCCGCCCATAGCGACACCATTAACGGCAGCGATAATCGGTTTATTTAAATTAAAACGACTTGTGAGCCCTGCAAAACCAGATTCTGCCATACCTATGGTTCTATCTCCTCCAGCCGCTTGATACTTTAAATCATTACCAGCAGAAAAAGCTCTATCACCAGAACCAGTGACTATACCTACCCAAAGATCTTCATCCTTAGCAAATTCATTCCAAACTTCATCAAATTCAAGATGTGATGGTGGGTGCAAAGAATTCATTACGTCAGGCCTATTGATAGTCACCTCTAAAATATGCCCATTGATCTCAGTTGTTAAAAATTCATAATCAGTTTTCATTTAAGTCTCCTTATTAATATAGAAAGGATAACAGTCATTCTTTATAAGTTAAATAGGGTAAGATTATGAAATGGATTCAAATTTAACCATTGGAATACTTTTGACGGATCATGTGGTTCCTAAGTTAATTGAAAAACATGGTGACCAAGATGAATTTTATGAGTATATCTTTAACAAAGTAGATCCCAGTATTAACTTAAAGATCTACGATGTTGTAATTGATGAGTACCCAAATGATATTGATGAGTGTGACGGTTATATTATTACAGGCAGTAAACTCAGTACTTATGATGATGTCCATTGGATTAAAACTCTAGAGGAGTACATAAGAACACTAGATGCTTCTAAAAAAAATCTACTAGGAGTATGTTTTGGTCACCAATTAATAGCTCAAGCCTTGGGAGGTAAAGTTGAAAAAGCTAAAGTTGGTTGGACGTTGGGTATTCAGCCTTATAATTTCTTATCCAAGTTTCCGTGGGTAAATAATCATAACGAATCAGTACAATTAATTCATTCCCATCAAGACCAAGTAACCGAACTACCTGTAAAAGCTGAATTGATAGCAAAAAATGACAAGGTTCCTGTGGCAATGTTTAGAGTTGAAGATCATATTATGTCCATGCAAGGTCATCCTGAATTTTCAGAAGATTACGCTCATGACGTTGCCAATTTAAGGAAAGACATATTAGGAGAAAAAGTTTTCAGTAAAGCCAGTCAAAGCTTAATGAAAAAAGATTCTGATAGATTGGAAGTAACTCAGTGGTGGGTAGATTTCTTTAAAAAGGCTTAACCCTCAATTGTAATCCTCTCCATTCTTCTCAACTGCGGCCAATAGTCATTCACGGGCTTATGTAAAACTGATCTATTGTCCCAAAAGGCTATTGAGTTTGATTCCCAACTGAACCTACAAATAAATTTATCTTTTTGAATATGGTCAAATAAGAATTCAAGCAAGTCTTTAGATTCGTTGGAATCCATATTTTCAATGTGCGATGTAAATAACCTATTAACGTATAAAACTTTTTTGTTAGTTATAGGATGGATTTTTACCACAGGGTGAGAAATAGGGGGGTTCTCTTTAAGAGCTCCAGCCAATCTTTCTCTGCCACCTTCTTCAGCTAAGCTTTCTTGAAAACCATGCTCGAAACTGTGAATAGCGTTTAATCCTAATAATTTTTCTTGCATTTCTTTATCAAGATCAGAAAAAGCTGCCGACAAGCTAGCAAATAAAGTATCACCTCCAATTTCTGGAATAACTCTTCCTATTAAAATGCTACCAAGAGGAGGGCTTGCTTTAAAGGTCATGTCCGTATGCCACTCTTCAATTTTAGAAGGGTTTTCACGATCGTTTTCTAGGATAGTTATTTCAGGAAAGCCATCTATTGTTGGATAAGCCGGGTGAGTTTGTAAGCTCCCAAAATAAGAGGCTAGTCTTTTATGATCTTCATAGCTGACGTCTTGATCTCTAATAAAAACAACCTCATTTTCAGACAATACTTGCATAAAGTTAGATACCTCATCATCGGAGAATGGTTTAGAAAGATCAAATCCACTTACGGTAGCACCTAAAGCGGAGTTGCTTTTATCAACTTTAATCATCTTCTCCACTATAATGACTACCCATGAAAAAAGGAATTACATTTGGAGCCTTCGATTTATTCCATGCGGGCCACGTTTTAATGCTAAAAGAGGCTAAAACCGTCTGCGACTATCTAATTGTAGCTCTTCAAACAGACCCCAGTTTGGATAGAGACACTAAAAACTCACCTGTTCAATCTATCGAAGAAAGGGAAATACAAGTATCAGGCTGTAAACACGTTGATGAGGTTATTATTTACGAACGTGAAGCAGATATTTTAGAAATCTTAAATACAATAGATTGGGATGTAAGAATATTAGGCGACGAATATAAAGATAAACCTTTCACAGGAAGAGAAGAGTCTTTAGATAAGTGCTATTTCAATTCAAGACCTCATGATTTTTCAACCTCAGAACTAAGAGAACGTGTTGCAAGCAAGTATTTCAGTGCAAAAAAAGATTAAATCTTTTTACCATTCTTTTCATTTTCGTAACATATTGTTCACACAAAGCTGGATAATGTAACCAATGAGTAAACACATCCTTATTGTTGAAGATGAAAAGGATCTACTAGATACCCTTGAATACAATTTTAAGCACGCAGGTTATAAAGTCTCCACGTCCTTAGAGGGCAATAAAGCAATAAGTCTTGCTACGGGTAAGAATAATCCAGATCTAGTCATTTTAGATTTAATGCTACCTGACATTTCTGGTTTAGACGTTTGCAAAGAAATAAGAAGTAACCCCGTGAGTAAAAACACACCCATATTGATGTTAACGGCTAAAGGAGAAGAGGTGGACCGTATCCTTGGACTTGAGCTTGGAGCTGATGATTACCTGGTTAAACCCTTCAGTCTCAGAGAATTAACACTCAGAGTAGCGGCGTTACTCAAAAGAAATGTGCCCTTAGAATCAGATGAGAATATTAAATTAGGTGATTTAAATATTGATTTAGCCGCGCACAGAATTTTCGTTGAATCTAATGAAGTTACGTTAACGGCAAAAGAATTTGATTTATTAGTGCATTTAGCCAGACACAATGGCCGTGTTCAAACAAGAGATTACTTATTAGAACAAATTTGGGGTTATTCCAGCGACGTAACCACAAGAACCGTCGACACACACATAAAAAGACTTAGATCTAAAATAGGGTCTTTTGGAAATTTAATCGAAACAGTTCGGTCAATTGGGTATCGATTTAACTATAATTCAGATACATGAGTTTCCTAGATTTTTTTAAAAAGAAAGAAGAATCTTTTCAACAGCCTGAACCCACTAATAATAGCTCGGCAAGAGATCTATCCGGAGTTTTAAACTCGGTTGGAGTGGGTTTAATAGTCATAGATGAAAATGACTGTTTATTGGAACTTAATGAATCCAGCATGGGCTATCTTGGACTATCTGAGAATACCATTGGAAGTAAAGCGGTAGAGGTTATAAAAAGTGTAGATTTAATCAATCTTATCAAGCAGGTAAAAGAGTCAACAAATCAAGTTGAAGAAATAAGCGGAACTCACGCAGGGGATAAGAATTTTTTAGTCAGTGCCACTTATGATGAAGAAAACCAGGAGACACAAATTGTCATGATGGATACAACTCGTGCTAATAGATTAGAGAACGTTAGAAGAGATTTCATCACCAACTTATCTCATGAATTAAGAACACCTGTATCGGTAATAAGAGCAAACTCAGAGTCTTTGATCGACGGAGCTCTGGAAGACGAAGAGACAGCTAAGAAGTTCTCAACTGCTATTCTTAGAAATGCGGAAAAATTAACGCGTTTGTTATCGGATATCTTAAATTTATCTACTCTTGAATCAGGTGAATACACACTAGATATTCGATCCACTAATGTCACACCCATTATTAATAATGTAGTTTCTAACTTAAAAGAAGCGAATCCTTCAATAGACATGCAAGTAACAATTAATGAAGATTTAATGGTCATGTGCGACATTCAGGCTTTTGAACAAGTGATGACCAACCTAATTGAAAACGGAATAAAGTATGGCACTACCGAAAATTCCAATACCTTATCGATAAGTGCTAAGCCAGTAGGTCAGAAGATACGATTTGAAATAGAAGATAAAGGGAAGGGCATACCTCCGGAAGAAAGAAAAAGAGTTTTTGAAAGGTTTTACAGAGTTCAGGAAAAGGAAGTTCTTGAAAACACTGGAACTGGACTAGGTTTATCCATAGTTAAAAATTTAGTTCATCTCATGGACGGCTCCGTAGGCAACGAACAGGCTCATCCCAACGGAACTATTTTCTGGTTTACTTTAAATATTGATTAGAAACAAACTACATAATCGTTTCTAGCTTGAAACAAGATTGTAACAATCTTTTATTACTCTAAGTTTATTATTTAAAAAATTGGAGACTAAATGAAACTTAGAAATTATTTATTCATTTTTATTACATTCGTTTGTTTCTCTTTAAAATCTGAACCTACTGTTTATGGAAAACTTTGGATCTCAGTCGAATCTCAAGATACTTCATCGGGCACAGAAATCGATATGGTTAGTAATTCTTCAAGATTGGGTGTTAAAGGTTCAATGGATTTTGGGGAAGGCTTAGAGGCCATTTACCAAGCAGAGTATGAGCTTGATCCAGTGGACGGTACCGCTGATGAAAAAAATGGAAGGACTTTAAAGCAAAGAAATAGTTTTGTTGGCATAAAAGGATCTTATGGAACTTTATTCCTGGGTACACACGATACAGCCATGAAGCGATCTATAGCAAAAATTGATCTTTTTAATGATCTCGCAGCTGATATTAAGAATATCTTACAAGGCGAGAATAGGATGAGTGATTTTATCGGTTATACAACTCCGACTTTAGGAGACGGATTTTCTGCAACTTTTAATGCCATCAAAGGTACTGAAGAAGAGGGAGACAACAGTATTGGGGATTCCACTTCTATGTCTCTAAACTATAAAACTAAATCTTTGTACGCAGCCATTGCTTTTGATTCGAAGCTAAAAGGCTACGATACGACGAGGATCTCTATTCAAGTACCTTTTGATAGAACTCAAATAGGTATTATTTATCAAGATACTGAGAAACTAAGCTCTGGCCTAAAAGAAGATGGTTATGTTTTAAGTCTTTCAAACAAGGTAGGAGAAAAAGGAGTATTCAAAATTCAGTTAGCGGAATCAGATATGAAAATAGGTTCCGGCAAACAAACTTCAATTGGTTATGACTATAAATTAAGTAAAAAGGCAAAAGCTTTTGTCTTTTATACAGACCTTTCAGGAGATAGTCTTTCTAAAGAAAAAGAAATAAGTGCATTAGGTTTTGAGTATAAATTTTAATAACTGTTACTAAGACGTAACACAGTTGTAACAAGTTTTATTAAATTAAAAGATAAAATATAAGAATAAAGAGAGGAACAAAAAATGGCATCTAGAGGTTTTAGCGATATTATAAAAAAATCACCATTTGGACCAATTAAGGCTCATATGGAAGTCTCCAAAAATAGTACTGAAGAGTTAATTAACTTTTTAGAATCAGCTGTTAATTCTGATTGGAATAAAGCGACTGAATCTAGAAAGGTTATTTCACAATTAGAAAATGAAGCTGACGTTTTAAAAGCCGAAACAAGAAGCATGCTTACGAAAAGTTTGTTTTTAGCTGTTCCTAGAGAAGATATTCTGGATTTAATCAGATTAGCCGATGACATTCCTAACACTGTTAAGGATATTTCGGGATTGATGATAGGGCGTCAAATGGAAATCCCTACTGAAATATCTACTTCATTCATGCTTTTTGCAAAAGAGGCAGCCGCTATCACGGATGCAGCCGGCGAGGCTGTTGATCATATCGATGAACTTTTTCAATTTTCTTTTGGTGGAAATGCTGCAATTAAGATGAAAGAACTTATAGAAAAACTAGACTCTCTTGAAAATACTAATGATCAATCTGAGATTACTCTTAGAGCAGAGTTATTTGCAATCGAAAAGGACCTTCCTCCAGTTAATGTTATGTTTTTATATAATATTATCAATAAGATAGGAGAATTATCTGATAGAGCAGAGCAAGTTGGTCATCGAATTTCATTAATCGCATCTAGATAGGAGTAAACATGGAAACTATTATCTTATATGGACCTTACTTACTAATTTCGGGATGTGTTTTTGGTTTCTTTATGGCCTGGGGCATAGGAGCTAATGATGTAGCAAACGCTATGGGAACATCAGTTGGCGCTAGGGCACTGACACTTGCACAAGCTATTTTAGTGGCTTGTATATTTGAATTTGCTGGTGCTTATCTAGCAGGTGGTGAAGTTACTTCAACCATTAGAAAAGGGATTATTGATCCAAGCTTACTTCAAGATACCCCTGATTTATTAGTTTTTGGCATGTTGGCTGCACTCCTGGCTGCTGGAACATGGCTTTTAATAGCTTCTTCTAGAGGATGGCCAGTTTCTACTACTCACTCCATTGTAGGAGCGATTGTTGGTTTTGCAGCGGTTGGTATAAGCGTCGATGCAGTTAGCTGGTCTAAGGTAGGATCTATAGTTTCTAGTTGGGTTGTATCCCCATTAATGTCGGGAACCATCGCTTTCTTAATCTTTCTGTCTGTTCAAAAACTAATATTGAATACAGATAAGCCATTTGAGAACGCAAAGAAATACGTACCAGGGTATATGTTCTTGGTTGGCTTTGTTATCTCAATGGTCACTTTGTTAAAAGGACTTAAGCACATTGGCTTACCACTCACATTTGCAGAGAGCTTAATTTATTCGATTGCGATAGGTGTTGTTATCTCTTTGATTGGTTCTTTCTTTCTTAGGAAGGTAGAGAATACTTCACAAACTAGAGGCGATATTGTCTTTGATGGAGTAGAAAAAGTGTTTGCTGTTCTAATGGTATTCACAGCTTGCGCCATGGCATTTGCTCATGGTTCAAATGATGTAGCTAATGCTGTGGGTCCTTTGGCGGCTATAGCTAGTGTGGTTCAATCCGGCGGAGAAATAGCAGCTAAGTCAGTCATGCCTTGGTGGATATTATTACTAGGCGCTGGAGGAATTGTGGCTGGTCTAGCAACCTTAGGTTATAAAGTAATTGAGACCGTAGGAAGAAATATCACTGAATTGACTCCAAGTAGAGGTTTTGCTGCAGAATTAGCTGCTGCCACGACAGTTGTATTGGCTTCTGGAACAGGATTGCCTATTTCAACCACTCACACTCTTGTTGGAGCTGTTTTAGGTGTTGGACTGGCGAGAGGGATAGCCGCTATAGATTTTTCAGTTGTTGGAAGAATCATAGTTTCTTGGATAGTTACTTTGCCTGTTGGTGCAGGACTATCAATCCTATTTTTCTTTACCCTTAAAAGCATATTTGGTTAAAACTATATTTTTATAGATTTACGCAACTAATTATAAGAATATGTCTATATGTGTGGGCGTTTTACTTTACGCAATGTAGATACTTTAAAGTCTAAATACGGAGAAATAGATTTTGAACCAAGTTATAACCTTGCTCCCGGAAACTCAATTTTGATGCTTACGGATCAACTAAAATCTATAAATTGGTCTTTTACTCCTTATTGGGCAGATAAACCTTTTAATTTAATCAATGCAAGATCAGAAACCCTTAACTCCAAACCTTCCTTTGAAAATTCTAATAGATGCTTAATTCCTGCTGATGGCTGGTATGAATGGAAAACAGAAGGAGAAGAAAAGACACCTTACTTTCATCACGCCGATGGCGATATTTTCTTTTTTGCAGGCGTGTATGGAGGTTATAGAGGAAAACTAGGATGCGCTATTGTTACGATGGAAGCTCTTGAGACCACTAAAGAAATCCATGAAAGAATGCCCCTTGTAGTTGCCAGGTCACATTTTAAGGAATGGTTAGAAGGAAGTGATAGTAATAGCTTTGATGAGGCAATGGTTAAATCCATTAAACATCATCGCGTTTCAACACATGTTAATAACCCTACAAATAATGACCCTAAATGCATTTTCCCTACTAGTTAATAATGCCAAAACTTAAAGAATTACTAAGTGAATTCACAGGAACTTGTTTCCTGTTAATGATAGTGGTTGGTTCCGGAATAATGGGCCAAAATCTTTCAGAACAAAACATATTAATTTTATTAGGCAATACCATTGCAACCGGAACGGGCTTGATGGTTCTAATTTGGATTTTTATGCAATCCTCTGGTTCGCATTTTAATCCAGCCGTATCGTTTATATTTTATTTATCTAAAGAAATAACTTCACTGCAATTGATCTCATACATACTTGTGCAAATCATAGGAGCTTTAACTGGAGTAGTTTTGGCTCATTACATGTTTAATTTAGATTTATTCCAATTGTCAGGTAATTACAGGTCAAGTATAAATATATATTTTGCAGAATCAGTAGCTACCTTTGGATTAATATTAACGATCCTAAGAGTTAAAGAATTAAATCAGTTCTTGGTTGCACCAGCAGTGGGTTTGTATATTACAGCAGGGTATTGGTTCACATCTTCTACTTCTTTTGCTAATCCGGCAGTTACTATAGCTAGATCTTTTACTGATACCTTTACAGGTATTAATCTAGACAATGTGATCTTTTTTATAGCATTCCAATTTATTGGAGCTACATTAGCTTTAGGTCTTAATAAACTGATTGAAGAATCTAAAACTTAGTTTGATAAATAAGATAGACAGGCTCTTTTAGATTCACCTAAAAAGGCTGGACTTATACTTTTCTCAGACTTGAATCCACTATAGAGAGAAGATAAAAACATCTGTGTAGCTATTTGATTTTTAATAGGCTTGGTGTTGGGAGAGAGTCTCGAAATTTCCTTACTAATTGCAGTGCTTAATAAATCCTCTGCAAATTTAGTAAAAAGAACTTCAGCAATTTCTTTATTTTGATTTATGTAAATAGCGGATACATCAATAATAATTTTGTAGTGTTCTGACACATTTGAATAATTAACGTTTTCTAGGTTCTTTTTAATTAAGTTTATTAATTTCAAACAATGCTTTTCTGACAAAGCATCAACGATAGATTCATTGCTGGGAAAAAATTTATAAATAGAAGGCCTTTTCATTCCAGAAATTTTAGCCACGTCTTGTATGGTTAGAGAATAATTAGAATCTGATTTAAGAATGTATTCTGCCGTTTCAAGAACTTTTTCAAATCGCTTTATGCTTCTCTTTTGTTGAGGTTTTATTATTTCTGAAGAAGATTCCATTTTTATAAGTTAATCAGCCAATTCTCATAAATGACTATATACTTTATAAGCCAGGTACTACAGAAAAAATTAGAATGAAAATTAAGGGATATTTGAATCTATTCTCAGGCATGGTTATGTTAGAGCTAGGTAACTTGTCTTCGACTTTAGCACCTTTCAATGTAGGAGTTATATCAGATGGCTTTGTAGCCTCATCTCAAGACTCAGGTCTTGTTGTATCTTTAGAACTATTTTTCGCGGCCATGGGTGCGCTTTTTTTTGGAGCTTCTAATCTTAAGGGTCAGAAGTTAGCTTTTTTAGGTTGTTTTGTTGTCGTTGTTTGTTATTACTTGGGCTCTCTTTCAACTAACGTATCTGAAATATTTCTTATCAAGTCCTTTTCAGGTTTAGGTTGTGGAATGTTAATAGCTAGCGGACATTCTATTTTGGCAGCTTCCAAAGAGCCCAATAGAACTTATGCGATGTTTACGGTTTTCGCTTCTTGCACTGGAGCAACATTAGTTTATTTTTCAAGCATTTGGATAGAGGAGGGAGGTTATGTTCAGTTCTTTACTAACTTTGTTTTTATATATGCAGCTCTTTCTATATCTTTTTTCTTGGCCACGAAACCAAATTTATCTTTAACTCAGGATTCTAATGATGGTGAGAATTCAAAATTATATATATTTGCTTGTCTTATTCTTGCCGTCCTCTTTTTTGAAGTCCCTTCTAGCGGTATCTGGGCCTTTATGGAAAGATTTGGTGTTGAAGATTTAGGAATGAATGTTTCCCGTGTTGGTGAAGTCATATCTATATCAATAATATTTAGTTTAATTGGGCCATTATTTGTAGGTTTGGTAGGAAATAGGCTCGGCAGAAAAATTCCTATCTTAGTTTGTCTCTTTTTATCTAGTTTTTGTATTTACTTTATATTTGGAGTTGCCACGGTCGAGACGTTTTATTACGGAAATATAACTTGGAATATTATCTTTACAATAATGGTTATCTTTATTCTCGGTGCTTCAGCAGATATAGATCCATCTGGCAGATTAGGATCATGGTTAAATGCCTGTATGCTCCTAAGTGCTTCAATTTCTCCGGCTGTATTTGGATGGGTTTTGTTAGACCAAAGTTTATCGGAGATATACCCCTATTTAATGTTTTTCTTGTTAGCTGCTTTTGTGTGTATTTTTATTACAAAAAGAGAATTAGAACCAATTGATAAAGTATAATAAGGCCAAAAAAATATGAGTGCTCAACAAAATCTAAATTTAGAGAATTATTGGTTACCATTTACACCAAATAAAAAATTCAAAGCAAATCCTAGGCTATTAGTTTCAGCCAAAGGCATGCATTATAAAACTGATGATGGCCGAGAAATCTTAGATGGTATATCCGGTCTCTGGTGCTGTAATGCAGGTCATTGCCACCCTAAAATAGTTTCGGCTGTACAGCATCAAGTTGGGGAACTGGATTACGCAACTGCTTTTAATATGTCACATCCTAAAGCTTTTGAATTGGCAGAAAAGATAGCTGATTTAACACCCGATGGTTTGGATAGGATATTTTTTGGAAATTCAGGCTCTGAAGCTGTTGAGACTGCTTTAAAAGTTGCTCTTGCCTATCACGCCTCTAAAGGCGATGGCCAGAAAACGAAATTCATTGGAAGAGAAAAGGGATACCATGGCGTCAATTTTGGTGGAGTATCGGTTGGAGGCCTAACGCCTAACAGAAAATCATTCGGTCCATTACTTCCAGGTATAGATCACATGCCACACACCTGGAGTCCAGAAAATATGGCTTTTAGTAAAGGTCAACCTGAATGGGGTCTGCATTTAGCTGAAGACTTAGAGAAAATACTAGTTTTACAAGATCCATCTACTGTTGCAGCAGTAATCATAGAGCCCGTAACAGGTTCAGGTGGCGTAATTGTTCCTCCGGTAGGTTATTTAGAGCGAATAAGAGAAATTTGCACTAAACACGACGTGTTATTGATATTTGATGAAGTAATTACTGCTTTCGGAAGATTGGGCGATTCTTTTGCTGCAAATCGTTTTAACGTACGTCCTGATATTATTACCATGGCCAAGGGGTTAACAAGTGCAGTGATTCCAATGAGTGCTGTAGCTTTTGATACAACTATTCATGATCAACTCATGAAAGGCCCAGAAGCGATGATAGAACTTTTTCACGGATACACGTACTCGGGACATCCGGTTGCTTGTGCAGCTGGCATAGCTACTCTGGATGTTTATCAAGAAGAAGGTTTGTTTGATAAAGCAAAGGAATTAGAGCCTATTTTTGAAGAAGCATTGCATAGTCTTAAAGGCCTTAATCAAGTTATAGATATTAGAAATATAGGTCTGATGGGGGCTGTTCAGTTCGGCCCTGGCAAGCTGCCAGCAGCTGAATTTGCTGCAAACGTGTTTCAGCACTGCTACGACAATGATGTTTTGGTTAGGTATTCAGGAGAATTTTTAGTTCTTTCTCCATCTCTTATTTCCTCTAAAGAGCACATTCATCAAATATCAGACGCATTAAGAAACGCTATAGAAGCAAATTCTTAAGGAATCATAAATGAATAACCAAGAGTGGTTTAACGAATCATTACTGTCTACACCAACGGAAAACTTCGTTGAAGTAGAGGGCGCTAAGATTCATTATTCAACTTGGGGTGATAGTAAAAATCCAGGTTTATTCTTTATCCATGGTTTTAGCGCCAATGCTCATTGGTGGGATTTTATTGCTCCTGCCTTTACCGAAGATTATTGTGTTGTTGCTATAGATCTTTCTGGATCTGGTGATAGCGACCACAGAGAAACTTATTCTCAAGAAATATACGCCAATGAAATTAAAGCCGTGTGTGATGATATGGGTTGGGAGTCAGCAGATTTTATTGCTCATAGTATGGGAGGATCAATCTCCTTAAATGCAACTTCAATTTATCCTGAAATTTTTAAATCTCTATATTTATTAGACTCCATTGTTATTTTACCACCAGACAAAGTAAGAAATTATTCTTCAAATAGATCCATGATTAGAGCTGACTTTATTTATGAAGATGAAGCTTCTGCTATAGAAAGTTTCAGATTGATACCCCCACAACCTTGCAGAAATGAATTTCTTTTGAATCATATCGCCATAAATTCATATAAACGGACTGAAGAAGGGTGGCTACTTAAATCAGATGGAAAGATGATGAAAACCTATCAATCCAAAGACTTAACAGAGACATTGATGGCAATTCAATGTCCTATTTATATTGTATATGGTTTAATGAGCCAAATTTTTACGCAGGAAATTCTTGACTATACTGTCTACGTAGGAAATATACCCCCAGAAAGGGTTATAGGCGTGCCAGGAACAATGCATCATTTATTTGTAGATGACCCTTTAAGCGTTATAGAAGAATTAAAAAAATTATTAGGAGATAATTAATGTCAGATGGACCTAAAAAAACAATCAATAAAATAACTAAAGGTTTTGCTAAACACGGTTATATTTGCAGTGATCAAATATCTACAGCAGTCTACTTAGCTTCAGAACTTGAAAAACCAATTCTTATTGAAGGGCCTCCAGGAGTGGGAAAAACAGAGTTAGCAAATACAGCAGCTATGTACTTCAAAAAGGAGCTAATCCGCTTACAATGCTATGAAGGTCTGGATGAATCTAAGGCACTTTACGAATGGCGTTACGGTAAGCAATTGCTTTACACTCAAATTCTAAAAGAACAAATGCAAGAAGTGCTTGAGGGCGCAAAAGGATTAAAAGAATCATTAGGCAGATTAATGAAATTCGAGGATATCTTTTTTTCTGAAGATTTTTTAGAAACAAGACCTTTACTACAAGCTTTAACCTCTGATAAAGGGTCCGTCTTGCTAATTGATGAGGTTGATAAATCTGATGAAGAATTTGAAGCTTTGCTTCTAGAAATTCTTTCTGAATTTCAGATATCTATACCAGAATTAGGTGTAAGAGAAGCTAAAGTAAAACCTTTAGTTATGCTAACCAGTAATAATAGTAGAGAAATAGGAGATGCATTAAAAAGAAGATGCTTGCATCTATATATACCCTTTCCAGATGCAAAATTAGAAAGACAAATAGTCCAAGCAAGGGTACCTGAAATATCAGAATCAATGCAAATACAGCTAGTAAATTTCGTACAAGGTATTAGGCAATTAGATTTAAAAAAACAACCCGCAATAAGTGAAACAATAGACTGGGCAAAAACTTTAATTTTATTAAATTCAGAAGAGTTAGAAGCAAAACTAGCAGAAGAAACTTTAAATATACTTTTAAAGCATCAACAGGACATAGAAGTTGTAAAAAAAGAAATACCTGCACTAATTTCTAGCGCTACTGAAACATCAGATGGAAAAAGTATTAACTGATTTTGTAAAAGCACTTAGAAACTCGAATGTAAGAGTGTCTCCAGCTGAAACACTGGATGCAATGTCAGTAATTGATGAAATTGGATATGATGACAGGGAGTTACTTAAACGAAGCCTTTCTATTGTTCTTCCTAAAACCCCTGATGAAAAACAGAAATTTGAAACCTGTTTTGACGATTTTTTTTCAGATGAGATAAAAAAACAGGTACCTGTTGCCTTAAAAGAACTCAAAGACATTGAAGATGTCGAGTCAGATTTAGCTAAAAAATTACTAGAAGGATCCCAGGCTGAGTTAATGATTTCTATTGCAGATGCAGCTGAGGCTTCTGAAATAAGAGAGATAAGATATTTCACTCAACGTTCTGTTTTTACAAGAAGGATTTTAGAAAAAATGGGAGTAGGGAAGCTAGAGGATGAACTTATGTCAATAGGCTCATCTAGACAAGATGATATACCCACAGAATTGGAACAAGAATTAAGAAATCAATTAACTGGATTAAGAGAAAGAGTGTCTGATTATGTGCAGCAACAGTTCCTCTTGCACGGAGACGTTTCAGGAGAACAATTACGCGAACAAGTATTTAAGTCAATGAATATGGCACAGATAGATAGATCTTATTTGCATGAAGTACATTCACTAGTAAGAAAGATGGCTAAGAAACTTGCTAACCTGCATTCAAGAAGAAAAAAGAATTATCGAAGAGGGAAATTAGATATAAGAAAAACTATAAGAGAGAACTGGGTTAATCAAGGAGTGTTATTTAATCTAAGCTGGTCGTATAAGAAAGTTGACCGACCTAAAATCTATGTCATTTGTGACGTGAGTGGTTCAGTAGGTGCTTATGCAAGATTCATGTTGATGTTTTTGTTCAGTCTGACGGAAGTAGTATCAAAATTGAGAGCCTTTGTTTTTTCTTCAAATCTTGGAGAGGTGACAGATGAATTCAAAGATTCAAACTTGGATAAAGCTATAGAAACTGCACTTCAAAAGCATGGCGGAGGCTCTACTGACTATGGTCAGGCATTAACTGATTTTGTAAGTTTGTGTATCGATGAAATAGATAAGAAAACTACTGTAGTTATTCTAGGTGACGCAAGAAATAACTTTGGTCCTGAAAAAGCAAATTTAATGAAAATCATAAATGATAGATCTAAACAAGTGTTTTGGCTAAACCCTGAAGGAAAATATAGATGGGATACTGGAGATTCAGTCATGACAACTTATTCAGCTTACTGCACTAAAGTATTTCAATGTGGAAATATTGAACAATTGGAAAGAGTTATTTCGACTCTTTTAAAAACTGCTATTTGAAGATATTATTAATGTCATGAAAAAATTAATTTTGCTTACTATTTCTTTACTTTCTATTACCTTTTTACCTATTACTCTCGCTCATGATCTAAAAGGAGCAATAGCAAGCGATGATAGAACTCCCAAAAATATGGATAGAGATGTTTACAGACACCCATATGAAACCCTAGAATTTTTTGGAATTAAGACAGACATGACTGTCATCGAACTATCTCCAGGCGGTGGTTGGTATACTGAGATTTTAGCTAATTACATACATTATCCAGGTACCCTTATAGCTGCACATTTTAATCCAGAAGCTGGGGGATATTACAAACGAGGAAGAGAATATTTTGAAAAAAAAATGGACAGTGATCCTATGTATGGAAGGGTAGAAATTGTCAATATAGATTCATCTCTTGCAGAAGCAAACAGCGTTGATGCCGTTCTAACTTTCAGAAACTTACATAATTGGTTGGGGCCACAGTTAGATACTATATTTACTAATTCCTATAAAGCCTTAAAACCTGGTGGTATTTTTGGTGTAGTAGAACATAGAGCAAATCCAGGAACCTCTTTAGAGTTAATGAAAAAAAGTGGATATGTGACAGTTGACCATGCTTTGAAGATGGCCAAAAAGCATGGATTTGAATATGTTTCTAGTTCAGAAGTAAATTCTAATCCAAAGGATATTAAAGATTATCCTAAAGGTGTATGGACTTTACCTCCAAACCTAAGAATGAAAGAAGTTGATAAGGCGAAGTACATTGAAATTGGTGAAAGCGATCGAATGACTTTATTGTTCAGAAAGCCCCTTTAAACTTCTATAAGATTTAGAAAATTTTCTTTATATTTGATCTCAATATTTTGCTTTGTAGCACTGTCTTCTATTTTATCTATTCCCTTAATTAATAGACTTTGCTTGCCCGTTAAGCATAGTTTCGGTAGCGTTATAAGGTAAACAAGGTCACCTTTTGAAATGTCTGTAACGACCGACTTATTAGAAATGCAATCTAAAATAAGTGAATGAAGCTCTTTAGCGGAATTATCTATGTCTTCCACACTTATCTCATAGCCATCTATACTTTGAATTACTAAATGAGAAATGATGTTTGACTCAATATACTTCGATTGAAAATCAACTATTTCTTTTTTAATTTTATTTAAATTACTTGTCTTTAGATAATTCATGATTTTTTAATTTTCTCATACTAAAATTGATAAATGGAAAAAAATAAATACGTTGAAAGAGCAAAACGTGTTGAAAAAAGAATTAATAATTACTCTCAAGGCACCGAGAGTTTTGTAATTAACTCAATAAATTTGCTTCAAGATTTTCTACTAGATTTAAACTCGAAACCTACGAGTACTAAAAGGGATAAAAGCAAAAAAAAGGGAGGTTAAACCTCCCTTTCATTATATTAGCTAAGTAATTTACTTTTAGAAGTAAACTCAATTTTTCTAGTTTTCTTCTCTTCAGGAACTATCCTTTCTATTCCTATGTATAACATACCATTACTTAAAGCAGCCCCTTTGATGACCATGTCATCCGATAGAACAAATCTTTTTACAAAGTCTCTTGCTGCTAAACCTTGATGTAAAAGACCTTCAGATGCATCTTTATCTTTCGATCCTTTTATAACTAAGTTTTCAGCAGAAGCCTCAATATCTATTTCAGATTCTTCAAATCCAGCAACCGCTAGTTCTATAGTGTATTTATCTTCGCTTACCTTTCTTATGTTGTAAGGCGGGTAATTCGAAGACTCTTGTTTAGAGTTAGCTAGAAGGGCTAAAGTATCGAAAGTTCTGTCAAATCCTACTGCAAAGGGAGAGATATCCCTCCAGAGTAAGTCAAATGTATTATTTATCATTTTTTTCTCCTTATAATTAAGCAAGTTAAATAATTTACGTAAGCCCCTAAGGCACTTACACTATATATATTGGGGTTTTTACTTAAAATACAAGGAGCAAAATTATGAAAGATTTATTTTCAATTGAAGGAAAAATAGCTCTTGTAACCGGTGGTTCAAGAGGTATTGGAGAAATGATTGCAGCAGGCTTTTTAGCTAATGGTGCAAAAGTTTATATAAGTTCAAGAAAAGCAGAAGTATGCGACGCTACAGCAGAAAGATTGGCAAATGAATATGGTGGTGAGTGTATTTCTATTCCTGCAGATTTATCTAATCTTGAAGGCATAGGTGCCTTAGCAAAAGAATTGTCTGCTAAAGAGAATTCCTTAGACATATTAGTGAATAATGCTGGAGCTTCTTGGGGGGAACCTATTGAAGAGTATTCTGAACTTGGTTGGGATAAAGTAATGGACACTAATGTTAAAGGTATATTTTTCCTAACCCAGCAGTTATTACCTCTATTAAGAGAATCTGGTAAATCTGATAACCCTTCAAGGGTAATTAATATTGGATCAATCGATGGAATTAAAACCGGTACTTTTGATGCATTTTCTTACGGACCTTCTAAAGCAGCTGTTCATCATCTAACTCGTGTCTTGGCTGCAAGGCTAATAAAAGATCAAATAATCGTAAATGCAATTGCTCCAGGCCCATTTCCAACTTGGATGCTAAGTACAGGAGTAGGTGGAGGAGGAGACACAGACATAGACTGGTCAGCTGTAGGGCAAAGCAATCCAAGTGGTAGGGTAGGCGATGCTGAGGATATTGCTGGTCTTGCTATCTTTCTGAGTTCCAGAGCAGGTGCCTATACTGTAGGTCAAACGATAGCTTGTGACGGAGGAGCTGTAGCTAGTTCATAAATGAGCAAAAGAGCTAAAAGTTTTTTTATAACCGCCGTGGTTTATGTAATCGCTTTGGTGGTTGCTGTGGTGGGCTCTTATCAATTTTTAGGTCTTCACCAATGGTTGCTAGTTTTAATAGGACATTTGCTTGCAACAGTTGTCGTA
Organism: uncultured SAR86 cluster bacterium; assembly: GCA_902532015.1. Classification (GTDB taxonomy): domain Bacteria; phylum Pseudomonadota; class Gammaproteobacteria; order Magnimaribacterales; family Magnimaribacteraceae. The sequence goes on from CACAGI010000009.1 coordinate 31,159, forward strand.
TTTATAGCTAGTCAACTTTATAAAAATTCTAGTTTATATGACCCCTTTTGGTCAGTTGCTCCTATACCAATTGCAATCTATGTCGCTTTTTGGCCTGAATCTTCTGACGTAAATATTGAAAAAGTTATTTTAATATTAATACCTTTTATGTTTTGGGCTCTGCGCTTAACAGCTAATTGGATGAGAGACTGGGTTGGTCTGGAACATGAAGATTTTAGGTATATAAATTTAAAGAAGAAACCTTTTGCATTTCTGATTGATTTATTTGGTATTCATATATATCCAACTTTACAAGTTAATCTGTCTTTATTTCCAATTTATTTTGCTCTTTCAGTTTCAACCAATGAAGCCAATATCCTTTTATATCTAGCTAGTCTATTTACTATTCTAGCTGTAGGTCTAGAACTGTTAGCAGATGAGCAAATGCGAAAATTTAGAAGAAATGTAGCAAATAAAAACAAAACAATGAAACAGGGTCTTTGGGCGTATTCTAGACATCCTAATTACTTAGGCGAAATCTTATTCTGGTGGGGCTTATATTTCATGACTATCTCAATTGATATGAGTTATTGGTATTTATTTATCTGTCCTTTAGTAATGAACCTAATGTTCTCTCTAATTACTTGTCAAATGATGGATAATAGAAGTTTAGAAAGAAGGCCGGATTATTCAGAATATATGAATTCAACGAGACAGCTTATTATTTGGAAAACTAAGTAGATGGGAATGCTTATGGTTAATAAAAATTGTTATGAAAGCAGTTTCCTATTCTGAAGGTAAAGTCTTTACTGCCAATCTAGATTATCCATCTGGAGAAGGAGTTTTAGTAAATATAGAATCTGCCGGAATATGTGGTAGCGATCTTCACCTCTTAAATTCAGGCGCCCATTCTCCACATGTTGCTGGACACGAGATTGCTGGAATAACTTCAAATGGGACTCATGTCGCTATAGAACCAATTATTTCTTGTCAAAAATGTTCGTCTTGTATTGCTGGAGACTATCATCTTTGTAAAATTGATTTTAAAGGTATGGGTATGAGCATTAATGGAGGTATGGCTGAACAAATAATAGTACCTGAAAATTGTCTAGTAAAACTTAATAAGAAAGTACCAATAAAAGATGCATGCCTAGTTGAACCCTTGGCTGTAGCGTTACATGGTTTCATAAGAACAAATACAAATTCAACTCATAAGATTGCCGTTATAGGAGGAGGTACCATAGGAATGTGTGCAATTGCAGCAGCTAATTATTTAGGATGTGAAGTTGATTTGTATGCAAAATATGATCATCAGAAGGAAGCAGGAACTAAACTAGGAGCTGGAATAGTTGATGGTCTTTATGACAGAGTTGTTGATTGTGTTGGGTCGAATGACTCCTTAGATTTAAGCTCAAAGTCAGCTAAACCTGGCTCCTGGATTATTATCTTAGGCATTCCTTTATCTGGAATTAACTTACCAGGATTAAGTGTAATCATGAATGAAATTAAAATCTTTCCATCCATTATGTATGGCTCTACCGCTGGCCAGAAAGATTTTGAGATTGCAGCAAAACTAATTTCCACTATTCCAAAGCTAGGAGATACCATTATTACTCATAGATTTAGTTTAGATGATGCGGAAGAGGCTTTCAGTGTTGCTCAAGATAAAACATCTAATTGCATTAAAGTAGTTTTTGATCCTAAATCATAAATAACAATATGTATGCAGCAATTATAGACAATTATGGTGATGAATCTTCTTTAAGAATTAATGAATCTATGCCTGTTCCAAATATAAATTCAAACCAGGTCTTGATAAAGGTTAAAGCTAGCTCAATAAATCCTATCGATTTAATGAAAAGACAGGGCTACGGCAATGCGATATTTGAAAAGCAAAGAAAATTAAAATTTCCCTGGGTGCTGGGTTCAGATTTTTCAGGTCATGTTGCCGCTAAAGGAAGCAAAGTAACCAGATTTCAAGAAGGAGATGAGGTGTGGGGCTGTTCTTCTAATGCTAACTGCGGAACTTATGCTGAGTTCGTAGCAATTGATCAAGAGGAAGTTAACAACAAACCTAAAAATCTACAATTTGAAGAAGCCGCTTCTTTACCTTATGCCTTTTTAACAACTTGGTCTGCTATTGTTAGATGGGCAGGCCTTAGGCCCAAAGATCTTTTGAATAAAAATGTCTTTATACAAGGAGGTGCTGGGGGAGTAGGGACCATAGCTATACAGCTCTTTAATCACTGGGGGTGCAATGTCTCCACAACTTGCAGTAGCAAGAATATTAAATTACTTAAACGACTTGGCGCTAATGAAGTAATTGATTATCAAAAAGATAAATTTTATGAGAATTTAGAAGACCAAGATTTAGTATATGATCTATTAGGAGATTCTGTTCTTGAAAACTCTATAGAAAAATGTACTAAGATTTTAAAAAACCAATCTTCGTCACATTATATTTCCCTTACTCATCCTTTCATTAATACCATTGATAATAAAGGTTTATTGCTTGGTGTCCCGCACGCAATATTAATTAGACAAAAATTAAAAGCCATCTACAGGCCGATAAATATTCATTGGTCAATTTATAGACCTAGTCTTTCAGGTCTACAGGAATTAACTTACTTGTCTGAAGAAGAAATCATTAAACCAACTATTGATTCAATCTATACACTTTCTGATATTTCAATGGCACATAAAAAAGTAGCAACTGGACATGGTAGTGGTAAGGTCGTTATTAGGCATGATTTATAATGACTAATTTGAGTGTTAACGTTAATAAGATTGCTTGGCTAAGGAATGCTAGGGGCGGTAAAACTCCTGATATAGTTGAATTATCAAAAATAATTATCGATTGTGGAGCTGCTGGAATCACCGTCCATCCAAGACCTGATTTACGTCATATAACTCCAGAAGATGTTTATCAACTTAGAGAATTAACTTTAAACGAAAACATAGAATTTAATATAGAAGGTAATCCTTATTCTGAAGCCAATAGTAAATACCCTGGTTTTAAAGAAATTATCAAAATAGCAAAACCGGATCAATGTACTCTTGTGCCAGATTCCTTAGAGCAAATTACCTCTGATCACGGATGGGATTTTATTAAGAAAGATTTAGAGAGAGACATTGAACTAGTAGAGTTACTTAAAGAGCATACAAACAGGGTTAGTTTCTTTTTAGATCCCGTAGAGGATCAATTGATTGGCGCAAAGAAAGTTGGTGCTGATAGGATTGAATTCTACACGGGTCCATATGCAGAAAATCCAGGACCAAGCACAATAGAACCATTTGTAAGATGTTACGACATAGCCCGTAAACTAGGTTTAGGTATCAATGCCGGTCACGATCTTGATCTATTGAATCTACAGTTTTTCTTAAAAAATGTGCCAGCAGATGAGGTTTCTATAGGGCATGCTCTTATTTCAGATTCATTGTTAATAGGATTGGAAAATACCGTAAAACAATATCTTGCTTTATGTAAATGATATAAAATAATTTTATGACAACAATAATTGAAGAACTCGAACAACAGGTTAAGGATAACCCAGTACTTTTATACATGAAGGGTTCTCCAGATTCTCCTCAATGTGGGTTTTCATCCAAAGCTTCTCAAATTCTTATAGCTTGTGGGAAACCATTTTCTTTTGTAGACATTCTTACCAATCCTGAAATTAGAGCTAATTTACCCCAATTTTCAAATTGGCCAACATTCCCTCAACTTTTTGTTAATGGAGAGTTAATTGGTGGATCTGATATCATTACTGAATTACACGAAGCAGGAGAGCTCCAGTCAATCATTGATTCTGCTGATACAGAGTAAACTCTCGATTTTAAGGCTGCATTTATCAATGTAATATGTTAAAAATAGCATAATTGTTTCAATCTATAGGGGAGATTTATGTATAAGTTTGTACCGCCTTTCGAATTAAAAGATTCAGTATTGAAGAAAACACTAGCTTTTGGAGGCATTGCTGCTATTTCATCCTTTGAAACTAATGAAATATTTGCAGAAGAAGAGTCAGGCAATATAGAAGAAGTGATTGTTACTGCTTCTAAGCGTGAATCAAGGATAGAAGATTTACCTATGAGCGTGCAGGCGATAACAGGCAGTAGGCTTGAAAGTGCAAACGTAAATGACTTCATGGATTATGCCGAATTAATCCCATCTTTATCCTATATTCAGTACGGCCCTGGCAGATCTGCATTCTATATACGTGGAACTTCTGATGGTAATTTTGGTAACTTGGCAGGACCAAATACAACTGTCGCTATGTACATTGATGAATCTCCTATCAATACAGTAGGATTGAATCCAGATTTACATATTTATGATATGGAAAGAATTGAAGTTCTTAATGGGCCTCAAGGAACTTTATATGGTTCTAGTGCACAAGGGGGAACTGTAAAGTTAATAACAAATAAACCTCAAAGAGAAGAGTTTGAAGCTGGAGCGGAACTTGATTTTTCACAAGGACAAGATGCGGATACTTCAGAGAGCTTAGAAGCTTTTATAAATATTCCCATAAGCGAAAATTTAGCAGCTCGTGTATCTGGATATAATGTTACAGAAGGTGGTTTTATAGATTTAGTCGGCGGTTCTAGAACTTTTTCTGGAAGCGGATATACAGTCCCTTTAATATCTGAAGATGATCATAATGAGAGTGAGGTTAAAGGCTTTAGAACTGCAGTTAGAGCTTGGATAAATGATAACCTTACTGCAACTCTGACACATATAAATCAAGAAACATATACAACTGGTAGTTGGGATCACCAACCAAGCACTTTGGGTGATTTAAAAAGCAGTAAAGTCATAGGAGAATTTACTGATGATAAATGGGATCAGACAAGTCTGACTCTAGAAGGCAGTTTCAATGATACTAACTTTACTTATGCTGGAACCTTTTTTGATAGAGATGTTAGATATTTATGGGATTATAACGATTATGTCGAATACTATAACTTAGACAGCACTTCAACTAATGGGTTTGGTTACAACAGTTACTATACTTGTGACTATTATTCTTATTATTATTACGGAACTTTTGAAGGTGCATGTAACGACCCAACAATGTGGGCTGATTACTCTCTTAACATGGAGAGACAAACGCATGAGTTTAGAATGTCGGGTGGTGAGGAAGGCGATAAGCTGCAATGGCTCATTGGGGTATTTTATGACAAATTAGAAAATCCTTATAAATACACTTATAAATGGCCTGGTATGCAAAGTTATTACTCTGATGGCACTTGGGGAGGAACAGGAATTGCTGGTAGAGAAGGAATATGGTGGGAAGCTGATAATTTAAGAGAAGATGAGACTAAAGCAATATACGGAGAGGCCATAATCTCGTTAAATGAAACAACCTCTTTAACATTAGGTTTAAGGGCTTTTGATTCTGAATTACTTTTTAATGCCAAAGATGGTTATTTTGGTGGTTTTGGTACCGCATATTATGGTCATGATGCCAATAGAACAGAAGAAGATTCTGGAGTCTCTCCGAAAATTGCAATAGCAAAAACTCTAGAGAACGATGCTTTACTTTATCTTAATTTCTCTCAGGGCTATAGACCTGCAGGTACTAATCGTACAAATAAAAATAGTGATGCTGCACCTATGTATTATGACGCAGATCAACTAATGAATTACGAAGTAGGTTATAAGTATTCTAATCCACAAAATACACGTAAATTCAATGCTGCTTATTACTTAATGGATTGGCAGGATATGCAAACTGCAGTTTATGACAGATCTTTAGCAACCATACAATTCAATACGAATATAGGAGATGCAAAGATTACAGGATTTGAAGTTGATTGGACTATTTTTACGGAAAATGGTTACACAATAATTTTAGCAGGCTCTCTTACTGACCCTAAATTAAATGAAAATTTCTTGTTAAATGGAAATCTTTTAGCTAATTCTGGAACCCAATTGGCAAATGTTGCTAAAAGAAAAGGATCAATTTCTATAAGCAAAGCTTTTACTATCCTTAATGGCAGGGATGGCTCTTGGGATTTGAATATATCCAGAACAGGAAAAAGAAAATCATCTATTACTAATCCAGTTAATCAAGGTGCTTATACAATAGCTGGATTTTCTAGCACACTACAAGGAGAAACATGGGATGCAGTGTTCTATGTAGATAATTTGTTAGATGAAAGAGCAGTAATCTGGGAATATCAGGGTTATCGACCTGAAACTAAATTTACTAATAGACCGAGAGAAATTGGTCTAAGATTGAAATACAAATTTTAGGACTTAGATAAGTTCTTTTATTTTCTTAATGAAAGATGGCTTTGTTCTGCAGCAGCCAGCTATTATTGATGCCCCATTTTCAATCCATTTAAGCGTTTCCTTTGCATATCTATCTTCATCTATCTCTGTAGCAGTGGATCTATGATCTAATTCTGGTTGTTTACTTAAACCTGAATTTTTATTATCTGTGCATACTAATTCAGGATTTGCATATCCACCAATAGGTTTGGAGGTTATTTGATTGATAGAGGCCAAGGCTTCAGTAATCATATTTGCTCCACAACAATTTATTAGATATGCATCAGCTCGTAGATCTTTTATCTCATTACATGCATCTACTATATTTTCTCCACTTGGCAATAGGTTCATTCTATTTCCCATTAAAGTCCAGCTTAGCCACACCTCTGCGCTAGATTTTTCTAAACTAGAAAGAGCACTCCTGGCTTCTAAAACACTAGACATAGTTTCGCAAATAATAATATCTACTTCGCCTTCTAGTAGAGATGCAATTTCTGCATACTGTTCAGCCATTGTATCTGGATCTTGAACTAAATCAGCTCGATAACTTGTTTCTAATGGTGGCAATGATCCGGCAAGTTTTACATTTCTGCCAGATTTTTTAATGGCTTCTCTTCCAAGTTCTATAGATTTTAAAGTTAAATCTTTCAATTCATCTGCTCTATTAACCCTATTTAACAATGGTTGAGTAACTGCATAATTATTTATAGTAATGAAGTCGCTACCTGCTTCAATATAATCTAGATGTATCTCTTTTATCATTTCTGGATGTTCTGTTAATGCAAGAGCTGACCATATAGATTCAGTATGTGAGGGCACTTCAACTCCTCTATCTCTTAGTTCTGTTCCTAATGCTCCATCACCAATAATAATATTATTCATAGTACCTCTATTAAATAATCTAAAACTTTATTAGGATCTTCCATCATTAAAGTATGTCCAGAATCTTTTATTTCTTTTACATCAGGATCTTTAAAGCTATTTACTAGATCACTGGCCTTCCTTCTTGGTGTAAGGAAATCATTTACACCTAGAATTAATTGTACTTTAGCAGAGATTTTTTTTGCCTTTTCTAGACCTCCATCAAAATTGCTACATGCTAATAGATCTTGGTAAATTACGTTCTTTCCTGAATTTTGCATCAGTCTCCGTGTAGACTCTGTCATCCACATGCCTGGATTCTTATTTCTACCAATACGTGCTTGATGGCTATAACCCATAAAAGTTAGTATATCTATAGCTTTATCAACATCAGTTTTAGCAAATTCTAGTAATTGTTCGTTAACTTGCATAGGAAATGCTGTTCCTATTAAAGAAATAGCATTAACTCTCGAAGGTTGTGAAGAAGCCATCTCTAACGCAATTAAGGATCCCATACTATGTCCTACTAGAGAAAATTTGCTTATTGATTCTTCATCCAATAGTTTAAAAATTTTAGTAGCATAAGCAGATATCGAAGATAAGGCTTTACCAGGACTATTACCATGTCCTGGTAAATCAAGTGCAATTACATCCTTTTTCTTTCTTAAAAAGTGTCTAACCGGTAATGTCCATACAGAATGATCCATGCCCGTGCCGTGTATGAAGATAATAGGCTGAGAATTCTTCTTTAATTTATTAGTTGGAAAATAAAACATTACTTCCTTGTTGAATAAGTAAGTGCTTCATCCAAATCCTCAATTAGATCTTCGCTATCTTCTATCCCGATAGATAAACGTATTGTTGATTCTGACATACCACCTTTCTTTAAAGCCAGAGCATCCATCCTGTGATGCGTAGTACTTGCTGGGTGAATCACTAAAGACTTTGCATCACCAACATTTGCCAGATGTGAAAATATATTCAATTGTTCAATAAATTTCTTACCTGTCTCCACGTTACCTTCTAATTCAAAAGTAAATACTGCTCCACAACCATAAGGCAAGAGATCATTAGCTAGTTCGTGATCTGGATGATCTTCTAATTCAGGATAACATACGCTTTTAACTGATTTATGAGAATTTAAGAACTCTATAATACTTCTCGTATTTTGAATATGTTTTTCCATTCTAATATTTAATGTCTCCATACCTTGTAAAACTAAAAAAGCAGTATGTGGACTCATGCAAGCTCCAAAATCTCTAGCGCCTTCTTTTCTCGCTCTATTAATATAAGCGGCAGGTCCATATTCATCTACAAAATTCATATCATGGAAACCTTTATAAGGTTCTGTTAATGTTTTGAACTTCGAGGAGGAATTCCAAGCAAAATTTCCACTATCAACTAAAAGTCCTCCTATAACAACACCATGTCCAGAAAGGAATTTGGTTGCTGAATGAAAAATTAAGTCTGCACCTAATGAAAATGGTTTCATCAAGTAGGGTGTAGTGAATGTTGAGTCAACTAATAAAGGAATATTATTCTCATGTGCAATTTTTGAAATTTTAGGAATGTTCAGTACGTCAAGGCCAGGATTGGCTAGAGTTTCACCAAATATTAACTTGGTATTTTTTTTGATACTCTTTTTAACTTCATTAGCTTTTCTTAAATCAACAAAAGTAGTTTCAATGCCAAATCTAGGAAGTGTATATTCTAAAAGGTTATGACTGCCACCATATAAACTTTTTGAAGCAATCAAATGAGATCCCTTTTCAAGAATTGTTGTAATTGCTAATACTAGTGCAGCTTGTCCGCTTGAAGTTGCGATAGCCCCAACACCACCCTCTAAAGCGCTTATTCGCTCTTCAAGCACTGCATTTGTTGGATTAGTAATTCTTGAATAAACATGTCCTGCACGTTCAGCATTAAAAACTCCTGCTGCAGTTTCTGTATCAGGAAAAACAAATGAAGAAGATTGATATATAGGAGTTGCTCTAGCACCAAAATCTGTATCTGGTCTCTGTCCAGCATGTAGTGAAAGGGTGCTAGGTTTTAAATCTTTTGGTTTTTTCATACGCCTATTGTATTAATTCTCGATAAATAGATATAGCCATTAATGGATAAATTAACATTAAAGGAAGAGAGGTAATTAAAATTATATCTAAAGCGACACTATGATCAGAATATAAAACAAGTGCAGCAGGTAGAATTCCTAAAATAATTGCCCAAAATAATCTCAATTCTCTACCTGGCTCTTTGTTTTCATTGGAAGTTTTCATGACATGGTATGAAATTACATATGACATAGAATCATATGATGTTGTAACAAATATAATTGTGATTAAACAAAATATAAAAACCATGATAGTTTCAAGTGGTAAATTCTTAACTACAGCAATCGCTGTATTTGCATGTCCAGAAGTATTCATGCTCTGAACAACATTGAATTCTCCTGAAAGTTCAAGATTCATAGCAAAACCGCCTAAAATCATATAAAAAAGCCATGTTCCTAGAGTGCCAAAAAAAAGCATACCTAAAATAACCTGTCTTAAAGTCCTACCCTTAGAGATCCTCGCTATAAATAATCCTACTAAAGGACCGAAAGCTACCCACCACGCCCAATAAAAAATAGTCCATTCTTTAGCAAATTCTGATTCCTCAGATATTCCAAGAGTACTCATATCCCAAAAATGTGTTATTGAATAGAGGAGACCGGAACTAGAAGTATCCAACAAAAGCCTTTGATTCGAAGAAAAAACAATGATTATTAAAAAAAATAAGGCCAATAAAAGATTGAAATTACTTAAATTCTTGATACCTCTATCCAATCCTTTGTAAACACTGTAACCAAATAATCCAACACACAAACAAATTACTAGAATATCTAAGTATAAACCATTGTTTATATTGAATATATCAGTAAAACCTGAAGAAAGCATGGGAATATAAGATCCTATTGTTCCACCAGCTGCTCCAACAGTTGCTAAGATAAATATTAAATCTATGAATCTGCCAAAAAAAGTGCTTTCTATATCTTTAATCCCCAACCCGCTTAAGCTTGAACTTAGTCTAAGAGAATTAAGGTTATATTTGTAAAAAGCTATTGATAGAGCTATAGCCGGTATTCCATAGATAGACCATGCACTAATGCCCCAATGAAAAAGACCATAAGCTGTAGCAAGAGAATAGGCTTCTTCAGAATAAGCATTAATATCAAAAGGAGGATTACCAACATAATAAGACCACTCTACGCCTGACCAGTAAATAATACCTCCACCTATTCCAGAGCAAAAAAGCATACCAATCCAGCTAAAGTAAGAAAATTCAGTTATGGCTTCATTTCCACCTAGTTTATAGTTTCCAAATTTAGTTATACTTAAGAATATCAAAAAGAAAAAACAAAATAGCGTAAGTATGAGATAAGTTGGACCAAAAACTCCAACAATTGACTGATAGGATAAATCAATTATTGTTTTTGCAAATTCTGCATCATATGTAATAAATGTAGCTATAAAGATTACAGAAAATAAACTTATAAATAGAGTAATTTTATCTACACCCAGTCTATGTAACTGATTATTTATAGCTTCCATAGATGAAGCATAACCTTGACTAAGCTAGAATGTAAACGTGAAAAAGTTACCAGACAATCAAGTTAGTATAGAAACTGCATATAACAATGCAGCGGATTTATTAAAAAAAGGTGAATTTAATCTTGCAGAACAACAACTCTTAGAAATACTGAAAAAATTTCCTGACGACCCTAATGCATTAAGGTTAAGTGGGGTCTCAAGTTTAGATCAAAAGAAACCTGAAATAGCTCTGATTCCTCTTCAGAAGGCAATTAAAATTGCTCCAGACTTTCTTCAAGCACATGAAAACTTAGCTGCTGCATGGACAGATCTTGGTGATTTAAAAAAAGCAGAAATTTGTCTAAAAAAATGTTTAGAAATTGATCCATCCAATTTTACTAATTGGAAATCTTTGGGTGATGTTCTTTCAGATCAGGGAAAGGAACAAGAAGCAGATAAAGCTTATAAAAATGCTATTTCAACAGATAATAAGTATCTCGAGCTTCAAAAGGCTATGAATCAAGTTCAGAAAGGTAATCTCGGAGAAGCTGAAAAGATTTATAGGAATATCTTGTCCGATGACCCTAGTAATGTAGATGCTTTGCGTTTGTTGGCTTTACTAGCTTCTAGAGCCGGTTCCATAGATCAAGCAATTAATATGTTAGAAAACTGTACAAAAATTGCTCCTGACTACGCTTTAGCATGGGAAAACTTAGCCAAAATGTACAGACAAAAGGATGATCCTGATAGTTTATTAAAAGCTTTATATTGCTTCGAGCAAGCAACTATTTTAAGACCAGATTGGGCTGAAGGATGGGCTGGTTTAGGGACAATGCAGACTAGAAGCTCTCAGCATCTAGAGGGAATTGAATCATATAAAAAATCGATCAAACTGAAAGAAAACCAACCAAGGGTACATTTAAGTTTGGGACACGTTTATAAAACTACTGGTGATCAAGAAGAATCTATAAGATCTTATAATGAAGCAATAAAATTTGATCAAAATTTCGGTGAGGCCTATTGGAGCCTTGCAAACTTAAAGACTTATAGATTTCAAAAAGAAGAAATTTCTAGTATGGAAAAAAGGATTGATTCACTAGAAGTTTCTGAAAGGGAAAAAGTACATTTTTTATTTTCTCTTGGTAAAGCTCTAGAAGATATGGGCAATTATGATAAATCATTTGAATATTACAAAAGAGGTAATGATCTAAATAGAGGCAGAACAACATATGATCCGAAGGCTATAGAGGCTTTGTCAGAAAGATTAAAATTATTTTTTACAAAAGATAGATTAGATGGCTATAAAGATTCTGGTCACGGCTCTAATGCTCCTATTTTTGTAGTTGGGCTACCTAGATCAGGCTCTACTCTTATTGAACAAATTCTGGCATCTCATAGCAAGATAGAAGGCACTATGGAATTACCAAATATAATGAATATTGCTAGGAAATTAGGCAATAGTTCTAAAGACAGGACAGCCTATCCAGAAATAATAGATACTTTGAAAATATCTGACCTTAATGATTTGGGTCAATCTTTTATAAAAGATACTCAATTTCTACGAACAGGAAAATCTCACTTTATTGATAAGATGCCTAATAATTTCAGTCATATTGGTTTGATTAATTTAATACTTCCTAATGCAAAAATTATTGATGCTAGAAGAAACCCCATGGATACTTGTTTTAGTTGTTTTAAACAGCTCTTTGCAAGGGGGCAGGCGTTTACTTATGACCTTTCTGAAATTGCACGATACTACGTTAATTATATAAAGTTAATGGACCACTGGGATAAAGTACTTCCAGGATATGTGCATAGAGTACAACATGAAGATCTTATAAATGATCAAGAAGGAATAACAAGAGATTTAATTGATTTTTGTGAATTAGACTTTGAAACTTCAACTTTAGAATTTTATAAAAATAAAAGAGCTGTTAAGACTGCTAGCTCAGAACAAGTAAGACAACCAATTAACAGCAAAGGCCTGAATCAATGGAAGAACTATGATATCCATTTAAATGATTTAAAGCTTCACTTAGAATCTAATTAGTGTTTTAACAAACTATGTATACAATACGCGCCTCTTATGAATGCAAAGAAAATTAATAAAATTATTTTGGCCTATTCAGGTGGTTTAGATACTACTGTAATTCTTCACTGGCTTAAAGAAACATATAACGCTGAAGTCATAACTTTCACTGCCGATATAGGTCAAGATCATGACTCTGAATTAGTTAAAGAGAGGGCTAATGCAATAGGAGCAAATAAAGTAATTGTTGAAGATTTAAAAGAGGAATTTGTAAGTAATTATGTTTTTCCTATGTTTCGAGCAAATACTTTATATGAAGGAGAGTATTTATTAGGCACATCTATTGCCAGACCTTTAATAAGTAAAAGGATGATAGAGATTGCTGAAGAAGAAGGTGCTGATGCTATTTCCCATGGAGCAACGGGTAAAGGAAACGATCAAATTCGATTTGAGTTAGGTGCTTATGCCCTCAATCCTTCAATCAAAGTAGTTGCACCATGGAGAACTTGGAATTTTGTTTCTAGATCTGATCTAGTAAATTACTGTAAAAAGAATCAAATCAAAATTGATGCTAGTCCAGATGAACCCTTATATTCTACTGATGAAAATATATTGCATACTTCATACGAGGGTGAAATCTTAGAAGATCCGTCAAAGCCCGCCCCCGAATCCATTTGGAAAAGAACTACTGCCCTAAAAGACGCTCCTGATAAAGAAAAAGAAATTACTATTGATTTTAAACAAGGAGATCCTATAAGTATTAATGGTAAAGATTTAAATGCTGCAGAAATTCTTAATGCTCTCAATGATGTAGCAGGTATAAATGGAATTGGAAGGTTAGATTTAGTAGAAAATAGATTTACTGGTATGAAATCAAGGGGTTGTTACGAAACTCCAGGTGGTACTATTTTATTAAAAGCTCATAGAGCCATAGAGTCTTTAACCTTAGATGCACAAATGAGTCATTTGAAAGATGAACTAATGCCTAAATATGCTCAACTTATTTATGATGGTTTCTGGTGGAGTCCTGAAAGGGAAGCGTTACAACAATTCATTAATAAAACTCAAGAATTTGTAAATGGATCAGTGAAACTAAGCTTATACAAAGGAAATATAACCATTAAAGAAAGATCCTCACCAAACAGTCTTTATGACTCAAAGATAGTTACCTTTGAAGATGATGACAATGCTTTCAATCAAGCTGATGCTTCAGGATTTATTAAAATTAATTCCTTAAGGTTAAAAGCAAATGCAAAAAGAAAAAAGTAACTTTATTCAGAAACCCCTAATTTTCTTTGTAATTTCGCATTAGAAGTTGTGTAAGCGAAAGGAACCTTTTCTCCAGGATTGCTTCTTCTAAATGCTTCTTGAACTGCTAATGTTGTCTCGTGAAAGCCACAAAGTATTAAGTCTAACTTTCCAGGATAATCATTTATATCACCTACAGCAAAAATTCCTTCAGTGCTGGTTTGAAACTTTTCAGTATCAACAGATATTTTCTTATCAGCTAGTTCCAGATTCCAATCTACTATGGGACCAAGCTTTTTATTTAAACCAAATAGAAATAAGATTTCGTCACACTCAATTGTTTCTATCTCTTTAGTTTCAAAATTTTTAAGTGAAACACCTGTAATTTTTTTATCGTAAATCAATTCTTCGATAACAAAAGGTGTCTTAAGATCTACTTGTCCAGTTTCTACAAGCTCTCGCATTTGTGCTTCTGTGTTTGGAACTCCTCGGAAGGCTTCCCTTCGGTGTACTAATTTGAGTGATTTAGTGATGTCA
>CACAGI010000010.1 GCA_902532015.1 uncultured SAR86 cluster bacterium
TTGGCGGTCCTGAAGTTGGAGCTGCATTTAGCGAACTACCCTTTGACCATCTTATGTATACCGGTAGTACCTCAATAGCAAAACATGTAATGAAAGCTGCATCTGAAAATTTGGTTCCATTAACTTTAGAGTTGGGAGGAAAATCCCCAGTTGTGGTAAGTAAATCTTCAAAGATAAAAGAGACTGCAACAAGAGTAATGCAAGGAAAAAACCATGAATGCAGGTCGAATCTGCCTTGCGCCTGATTATGCTCTAGTACCAGAGGAGAGTATAGATGAATTTGTACAGGCCACTGTGGATGTTACTTCTGAGATGTATCCTGATATGAAAGATAATGAAGATTTCACCTCAATCATCAATCAAAAGCATTATGATAGGATTCAAGGATATATAGCTGATGCTAAAGACAAAGGGGCGGATATAGTTGAGATCAATCCTTCTAACGAAGATTTTAGTCAACAACCTCATCACAAAATACCTCCTACAATTATTTTAAATCCAACTGAAGATATGCAAGTTATGCAAGAAGAAATTTTTGGACCTGTTTTACCCGTAAAGACATATAAAGATGTATCAGAAACAGTGGACTATATTAATAGCAAGGATAGACCATTGGGTCTTTATTATTTTGGAGAAGATTCTAAAGAAAAAGACTATGTTCTCGATAACACAACTTCAGGAGGCGTTACAGTAAACGATGTTATCTCTCATATAACCATGGAAGACTTACCTTTTGGTGGGGTAGGTCCTAGCGGAATGGGGTCTTATCATGGCTATGATGGATTTAAAGAATTTAGTCATGCTAAGTCGGTGTATAAGCAGTCATGGATAAATTTAAATAAGTTGGCTGGTTTGGTACCTCCTTACAAGAAGAAAGAAGATAACGCCAAAACAGCTTAACTCTTTCCTTAGCGTGATATAGGATTCTGATGAAAAATATATCTCTTTTTATTGCACTAAGATATTTTAAAAGCAAGGGACAAGGTTTCGTTTCATTTCAATCTGGAATGGCTTTAGCAGGTATAGCTATTGGGGTAGCTATCTTAATATTAGTTACTTCAGTAATGAATGGGTTCGAACGAGAATTAAAAAACAGAATACTTCAGGCCATTCCTCATGCTTCTATAAATGGCAATATTCTTAAGACCGAAATAGATAATTTAGGTGAAACTTTAATGCTTAACCCTAATATTTTAGGTATCGCACCTTTTATAGAAACACAGGGTTTATTGAGTTCAGGAACTTTTCTAAAAGGAGTGTATATATTTGGAATTGATCCTGAATACGAAGAGAATGTCTCTTCAATCGACGATCATTTTATTGAAGGCTCAATGGAATCGTTACAAGAGGAAGGTTACAACTTGGTAATTGGAGATATTTTGGCAATTCAACTAGGTTTAAAAGTTGGAGATTCAGTGAATATACTTGTGCCTCAAACAGCTCTAGGACTGGCAGGTATTTTACCAAGAACTAAAAAATTTAATGTAACTGGTATTTTTAGTTTAGGTGCTCCTGAAATTGATCAGAGTTATGTTTATTTAAACACTGAAAATGCTTCCAAACTACTAAGAACAGGAGAATATGTTCATGGAATGAGAATAAGGTATTCAAATCTATTTGACTCTAAAGACAACATCAAATCAGACTTATTGAGGATAAATAAAGAGTTTCAAGTAAATTATAAAGCACGCTCGTGGGAAACAAATTATGGAACTTTATTTGAAGCCATTCAAATGGAAAGGTTTTTAGTGGCCTTTATGTTGATGACATTAGTTCTTATCTCCTCTTATAACTTGATGTCTATGCTCATAATGACAATTAAAGAAAAAGAATCTCAAATAGCTATTTTAATTTCTTTAGGTGCCAAAAATAACTTAATAAAAAACATTTTTTTATTCTTTGGCTTTTTAATTGGCTCAGCTGGAATAACTATTGGACTATTATCAGGATTGATTCTAACAAGTAACTTTGGATCGATCGTTAGCTTTATTGAGAGTCTATTTGGAATTCAGTTTATGAAAGTATACTTTATAGATTATTTTCCTATAGACATTAGATGGAGTTGGGTTTTTTCTATTTGTATTATTTCTTTTCTCTTAGCATCAATCGCTAGTGTTTACCCCGCCAAGATAGCATCTAAAATTGAACCAGCAGAGGCGCTTAAATATGAATGATGAATTAATAAACTGTATCAATATTAACAAGGCCTATAAACAAGCTGATGAGCAACTTTCAGTTATAAGTAATCTAAGTTTTTCTATTAAGGAGGGAGAATGTATTGGTTTGATAGGAGCATCAGGTTGTGGAAAATCTACACTTCTCCATATTCTAGCTGGCCTAGATTTACCTGACTCAGGAGAAGTAAATTTTAATGGAAAGAATATTTCCTTATTAGACAGAGATGATAGAGCAGAATTTAGAAATCAACATATAGGCTTTGTGTACCAATTTCATCATTTGTTACCTGATTTCAGTGCCCTAGAAAATGTAGCCTTTCCTTTACTTTTATCTGGTAAATCTAAAGATAGTAGTTTAATCGAAGCTCAGAACGTATTAGATAAGGTTGGTCTTAAATCAAAAGAAAATAACAAACCTAGTCAACTCTCAGGCGGTGAAAGACAAAGGATTGCTATTGGTAGATCGATTATAACTAAACCATCGTCAATATTAATGGATGAGCCAACAGGCAACTTAGATAATAAGAATGTTGATAATTTTATGAATCTTGTACTCGATTTAAGCCAAGATTTAAATATTAGCTTAATTATTGCAACTCATGATAAGAATGTCTCAAGTCGACTGGATAGGTTATTAAATCTAGAATAGAGTCTATGACCAAAAAAAATACAGAGCTATCAGGTATTCGCCTTTACGGTAGATTACTATCATATGTATTACCTTATATACCTCTATTTGTTGTTAGTATTATAGGATTTGCTGTTTATTCAGGTTCGCAAGTTGCAGCAACTGAATGGCTTAAGAGGGTTATTGACTATGTTAATGATCCCATTGGAGACATGAGACTTATTCTTCCCTTAGCTTTAATTGCTATAGCGCTAGTTAGAGGGATAGGTTTTTTTGTAGGAAATTATCTACTCTCTTCAATATCAAACAGACTTGTTCACAACATTAGAACTGAACTGTTTAATAAACTGACTGTTCTACCAAGCTCTTATTATGACCAACATAGCTCCGGACATTTAATCTCAAGAATAACCTTTAATGTTATGCAAGTAACTGGAGCGGCCACAAATGCATTAAAAATATTTATACGTGAAGGTTTGTTAGTAATAGGTCTCATTACATACTTAATGTTTCTAAATTGGAAATTAGCAATGTTTCTTTTCATAGCTGCTCCATTCATTGCAATTATAGTTGGGGTAGCTGCACGAAGACTTAGAAAAATTAGTGGAAGAATTCAGACAGCCATGGGAGATGTAACACATGTAGCTTCTGAAACCATAAACGGTCATGAAGAAGTGAAATCTTTTGGAGGAGAAGAGTATGAAATCAGTAGATTCAATGAAGCAAGTGATAACAATAGAAAGCAGAATCTAAAACTGGAAGCTACTAATTCAATTGCCTCGCCCTTAGTTCAACTTTTTGTGTCTGCAGCTTTAGCTTTAATAACTTGGTTAGCATTAGATGCTTCCATTGTTACCAATATGACTCCTGGTACTTTTATAGCTTTTTTTAGTGCTGCAGGAATGCTTGCAAAACCAGTAAGACAACTCTCAGAAATAAACAGCCAAATACAAAAGGGATTGGCAGCAGCTGAAGATATATTCGGTCAATTGGACGAAACACCTGAAAAAAATGAAGGCACTTACACAGCTGACTATATTAATGGAGAGATAAGTTTTTCAAATCTTAATTTTTCGTATCCAGGAGCAGAAGGAGCAAACACATTAGAAGATATTAATTTAACTATTAATAAAGGTGAAACCGTAGCTTTTGTTGGAAAATCTGGTGCTGGAAAAACTACATTAATGAGCTTGCTTCCTAGGTTTTATGATGGATACGAAGGAGAAATAATGATAGACGGCGTATCTGTAAGTGAGTATGAAATAACTAATTTAAGATCACATATATCTTTAGTTAGCCAAAATGTTACTTTGTTTAACGATACCATTGCCAACAATATAAATTATGGATCTTCTAATAATGATTTGACGCAAATAAAAGAAGCAGCGAGAAAGGCTAATGCTGATACTTTTATAGAATTAATGGCAGATGGATATGAGACGCAAGCAGGAGATGATGGTGTTTTACTTTCCGGAGGCCAGCGTCAAAGGATAGCCATAGCAAGAGCTATATTAAAAGATGCTTCCATACTTATTCTTGATGAAGCTACTTCAGCCCTGGATTCTGAGTCAGAAAATTATATTCAAGAGGCTCTTGTTGCGTTATCAAAAAATAAGACTACTTTAGTTATTGCTCACCGTCTTTCTACAATTGAATCTGCAGATAAGATTGTTGTATTGGATCATGGGAAGATTGTAGAAGTAGGTGACCACGCATCTCTTATAGAAAAGGATAGCCATTATGCAGAGTTACATAGAAATCAATTTAAAGATGACCTTCAGGTAACAACCAAAACAGATGAAGTTACAGATTTAACTAATTCTGAAGATGCTGAAATAGATCAAGTCAGCTTTATTGAAGATAGTTGGTACAAAAAAAGGCTTTGGTTATGGGTCCTATGGCCATTCTCTAGACTAATTAGATCTTTAGTCACAAGAAGAAGAAATAAATTTTTACTTAATTCAGAACTTTCTTGGAAGCCTAACATTCCAGTAATAGTTGTAGGAAATATAACTGTAGGGGGTTCTGGAAAAACACCTTTTGTTATTTGGCTTTCTAAAGTTCTTGAGGAGCAAGGATATAAACCTGGAATAGTAAGTAGAGGTTATGGTAGTAAATCAAATCAATTCCCTCTAGTTATTAACGAAGATTCTAGAATAGAGGATTCAGGAGATGAGCCACTTATAATATATAGAAACACTAACAGACCTGTTTGTATTTCTCCTAACAGAACTCAGGCCGTTAAGAAATTATTAGAAGATACAGACACAGATATAGTTATAAGCGATGATGGATTGCAACATTATAAATTAGGCAGAGATATGGAAATTGTTGTATTTGATGGCATTAGAGGAATAGGAAATAGTCTTTGCTTACCAGCTGGTCCATTAAGGGAGCCTATAGAGCGCTCCAAAGCTGCTGACTTTATAGTTAGCTCAACAAAAAGATTAAATATTGAAGAGATTGACGAAGACTGTTTAATGACTTACAAACCTCTGGAGTGGGTAAGGCTAAGTGATAATAGAAGGTTTCCAGCTAAGGACTGGCCGCTATCAAGAAATGTGCATGCTGTTGCAGGAATAGGAAATCCTTCAAAATTTTATAATACTTTAACTGCTTTAGGCCTTAATCTTGTAGAGCATAGTTTTCCAGATCACTATCAATTTAAAGATGAGGATTTAAATTTTGAAGATAATCATCCAATCTTAATGACTGAAAAGGACGCTGTCAGATGTATGGATATGAAAAATAAAAATCTTTGGTACTTATCAATTGAAGCAGAAATTGAGGATGTTAAATTTAAAACAGAATTACTTACGAAACTAAAAGAATTGGAGAATAAATGACAGCATTAGATAAGAAGTTATTGGATATATTGGTTTGTCCTGTTTCTAAAGCACCATTGGAACAAGTTGGAGATGAACTAATTTGTAAAAAAAGTAAATTAGCCTACCCAATTAAAGATGGAATACCTGTAATGCTTCCTGATGAAGCTCGTAAAATAGATTAGATGCAGGATTTTATTGTTTTAATACCTTCTAGAATGGAATCAATGCGGTTACCTGGAAAACCATTAAAACTTATAGGTAATAAAACATTAATACAAAGAGTTTACGAGCAAGCTCAACAAAGTAAGGCTAAAAAAGTCTTAGTTGCTACGGATTCAGAAGAGATTATTTCTCACTGTTCCAATAATAATATTGATACAATTTTAACCAGACCAGATCATTTGACAGGGTCAGACAGACTTGCGGAAGCCGTAAATAATCTTGACTTAGAAGAGGATCAGATTGTTGTTAATGTGCAGGGAGATGAGCCTTTTATAGATCCCGAAGATATCAATAATCTATTCGATTTAATGGTACAAAAATCTTCAAATATGGCAACTTTATTCGCTAAATTAGATGCCAAAGACATATCCAATACAAGTGTAGTTAAATTATGGATTAAAGAGGATGGAAGTGTAATTAATTTTTCTCGAAAGATAGATGATAAGTGTGATGTTGATAAAGCCAAACTTCATCTTGGAATTTATGCTTATAGAGCAAGTTTTTTAAAGCAGTTTGTGAAATGGCCTCAAAGTAAAAGAGAGCTAGATAAGCAACTTGAACAAATGAGAGCTATGGATAATAAGGAAGTTATATATGCAAAAGAATCTATAAGTAATATTCATTTAGGAGTAGATACTGAGGAAGAATTAGAGTCAGCAAGAGAATTAGCCAGTTCATTATAAAATGAAAATTGAAGAAAACTATTCTATAAAAGATATTAATTCTTTAAGAATCAATCAATTGGCGAAATATTTCTGTTCGATTGAAACAGTAGAGCAATTTCAAGAAGCGATAGAATTTTCAAGGATCCGGAATCTTCCTATGCTCTTTATCGGAGAAGGATCAAATATTGTTTTTACTAAAGATTATGAAGGTTTGGTAATCAAAAATAATATCTATGGAAAGATTGAGCATGATGAAAGGAAAGTAGAAGTTTCTTCGGGTGAAAACTGGCATCATTTTGTTAATTGGAGCTTATCTAATGAAAGGTACGGCTTAGAAAACCTAGCTCTTATACCTGGGACTGTAGGCGCTTCACCAATACAGAATATTGGAGCATATGGAAAAGAGGTTTCTGCGTTTATAAAAGAGGTTAAATCCATCAACACACTTACAGGAGAAGCAAGAATATTTTCTAAAGATGAATGTAAGTTTAGTTATAGATCCAGCGTATTCCAGAATAAAAAAGAATATTTTATTACTTCAGTAGTTTTTGAGACTCATCTAGAACCTTGTGTTGATATTTCTTATGATTCTTTACAAGAATTTTTTAAATCTAGCCCTAAAGAAATAGAAACTTTAAAGCCTAAAGATGTATTTGACGGCGTGTCATCTCTAAGAAGGATTATTTTACCAGATCATAATATAGATTTTAACGTAGGCAGTTTTTTTAAAAACTTGGTCCTGGAAGAGAGTGATTTTAGAGACCTAACTAAGATAATTAATGTACCTTATTATGAGGCTAATTCTAAATATAAAGTACCTTCAGGCTATTTGATAGAAGAAGCTGGATGGAAAGGAAATGGGGTGAAGAATGTAAAGGTATCAGAGCAACACGCTTTAGTCTTAACAACAAACGGCAATCTAGATGGAAATGAAATAGTTAGATTTGCTGATTCTATTATTGATGATATCTACAATAAATTTAAAGTTAAATTAGAAATAGAACCTACATTAATTTAATTAAATGATGGAGTTTTTTACTGTAGCAATTTTGCATTTATTTGCGGTAGCAAGCCCTGGTCCTGATTTCGCATTAGTAACGAGGCAAAGCTTAAGATATAACCGAAGAGTTGCAATCTGGACCAGCTTAGGAATAGGGGTGGGAATATTATTTCATTCACTTCTAGCAATAACAGGTTTAGTTTTATTAATAACATCTAATGAACTGTTTTTAACAATCTTTAAAATCATAGGGTCGCTTTATTTATTATATTTGGGAGTTAATTCAATTCTAGACAGCAAAAAAGCAGGTAATATTGAAGAAGAAAATACAAACGTAGATAAATTCAATGGTTTCATGGCAGGTCTAATTACTAATATAACAAACATTAAAGCCATCTTATTCTTTGTAACAGTATTTAGCGTGGTAATAGGTACAGGAAATAATCTATCCCTTTTATTTTATGGAGCCTATATGGCTTTGGCTACATTTATATGGTTTTCAATTATTTCTTATGTTTTTACTAGTGAGGGTTTTAAAAATAAATTTTCTTCATTCTTAGGTTTATTTGAAAAAATTATAGGTTTTGTTTTAATCTTTTTATCCTTGCAGATTCTTATTTATCAAATATTTATATAAATGACTAAAACATCAGTCTCATCAATATTTTCAGAACTTTCAAAATTAGACGAAGATACTTTTCCACCTGTTGAGAAGTGGGACCCGCCTTTATGCGAGAACGTAGAAATGCGAATTGACAGATCTGGAAATTGGTTTTTTATGAATTCTCCTATTGGAAGAGAAAGAATGGTTAATTTATTCAGTAGAGTACTGCGATTGGATTCAGATGGCTTTTATTATCTAGTTACTCCTGTAGAAAAAATTAGGATTATTGTGGAAGACAAGCCATTTGTAATTATAGATTTTGAGATTCTTGGTTCTGGTAAACATCAAATAATAAATTTTAAAACAAATACTCATGAGACCTTTTCTTTAAATTTAGACCATCCACTAAGAGTTGAAGTAAACAAGGAAACTTTAGAGCCATCACCCTACGTATTAGTTAGAAAAAACTTAGAAGCTTTAATATCTAGAAATGTATATTATAAATTAATTGATTTAGGAGAAGAGAAGGGCACTGATTTTGGAGTTATAAGCCAAGAATCATTCTTTAAATTATATTAGGCGCATAAAAAAACAGAGCCTAAGCTCTGTTTAGTTCGAGTTCGAAAGTGTCTAGATTTGAGTCTTTTTCTCTAGCTCCTTGATCAATTTCTCTTTTGATCTTGGTGGTCTAATAAATCTTTTGGTACCTTTCTTTATTAGAGCTTTCACCTTCCGTTCTCTAACTTCTTTATCTCTTCCTTCTCCCGTCTCGAGTTGTTTCCGGATCGGATAATTAAGTAAGGTAATAATACTCTTTTTAACTGACGCGTCAACACTTTTTTTAACTTTTTTTTAACTTTTTTTTTAATAAAATTATACTTTCTAAGTTATTGAAAATATTACATATTTGGGTAATTTGGTCCTCCTGCACCTTCTGGTGTTACCCAATTAATATTTTGTGATGGGTCTTTTATGTCACAAGTTTTGCAGTGCACACAATTTTGTCCATTTATTTGAAATATTTTTTCTCCATCTTTCTCTATAACTTCGTATACACCTGCAGGACAATATCGTTGAGCTGGCTCATCGTACATAGGTAGATTCACTTCTATTGGAATTGTTGGATCCTTTAAAACTAAGTGACAAGGTTGGTCTTCTTCATGATTTGTATTTGATAAAAACACTGAGGAAAGTTTATCAAAACTAATTACTCCGTCTGGCTTAGGGTAATCAATTTTCGGCATTTTATTGGCTTCTTGTAAGCATTCATGATCAGGTTGGTCATGATGAAGTGTAAAAGGTAACTTGCCCCTAAATATCAGTTGATCCATTCCAGCTAAAGCAACACCGAGTAAAGTTCCAAATTTATGTATAAAAGGTAAAAAATTTCTTGCTTTATGCAGCTCTTTTTCTAGCCATGAAGATTGTAAATTAGCTGTAAACTTGACAATGTCTTTTTCGGGTTCTTCTTTAAAGAATTCTTCGTAAATACTTTCTGCACCGATCATTCCTGATTTCATTGCTGTGTGTGTTCCTTTAATTCTTGGAAAATTCATTGTTCCTGCATCGTCTCCTACAAGAAGCCCTCCGGGGAAATGCATTTTTGGTATTGATTGATAGCCACCTTTTATGAGTGCTCTTGCTCCATAAGCAGTCCTTGTCCCTCCCTCTAGATACTTCTTAATAGAAGTCTGATGTTTCCATTGTTGGAACTCATCGAAAGGACTAATATGAGGGTTATCGTAATCCAAAGGAACTATATAACCCAAAAAGGCTTGATTATTTTCACCATGATAGAAATAAGAACCTGAAAGAACTCCTTTCGCAGCTGGCCAACCCATTGTATGGATTACTAAGCCTTCCTCGTGAATGTCAGGATTTATATCCCAAACTTCTTTAAAGCCAATTCCATAATGTTGAGGATCACTATCTTGATCCAGTTTAAAATTACTTATAACTTGTTTTCCCAAATGTCCTCTACATCCTTCAGATAAGACAGTATATTTAGCTAAAAGATCTATTCCCGGTTCATAGCTAGGTTTCTTTTCACCAGAAGCATCTAACCCCATATCTCCGGTTGCAACTCCTATTACAATTCCGTTGTCGTAAATAAGTTTAGAAGCCGTAAACCCAGGAAAAATATCAATCTCCAATCCTTCAGCATACTCACTTAACCATCTACAAAAATTTCCTAGACTCATTATGTAGTTACCATGATTTTTAAATGTAGTTGCAAATAATGTAGGTATAGAGAATGAAGTTGAGTCATTTAGTAAGTACCTAACAGAATCTTTTTTAACTGGCGTATTTAAAGGTGCTTCAAGTTCCTTCCATTCAGGTATTAATTCATTAAGAGCTTTAGGATCAAATACATTGCCAGAAAGGATATGAGCACCAACCTCAGAGCCTTTTTCTACTACGCAAATAGAAATTTCTTTAGAATTTTCTTTACATAATTGCTTTAGTTTTATTGCAGTAGACAAACCAGCTGGACCAGCTCCAACAATTACTACGTCATACTCCATTGATTCTCTTTCAGTGTTTTCCATAATTAATAATATTTATTGTATTGAGAGGGGCTGCAGTTATAGAATACGAATTTGAATTTTACCACATAAGGAAAATAGTATGAAGATTCTAGTTCCAGTAAAAAGAGTTGTGGATTACAACGTTAAAGTAAGAGCTAAAGCTGACGAAAGTGGCCCAGATCTCAGTAATGCAAAAATGGCAATTAACCCTTTTTGTGAGATAGCAATAGAAGAGGCTGTTAGGCTTAAAGAGTCTGGTAATGCTGAAGAAGTTGTGGCAGTTTCTGTTGGTGATTCTGCATCTCAGGAACAATTAAGAACTTGTTTGGCTTTGGGAGCAGATAGAGCAGTCTTAATTGAAACAAACGAAACTCCAGAACCATTGGGAGTAGCTAAAGCGCTTAAAGCTATTGTAGAAAAAGAGAGTCCAGAAATTGTTATTTTAGGCAAACAGGCGATAGATGGCGATTCAAATCAAACAGGTCAAATGCTTGCAGCTTTACTTGGCTATGCTCAGGGAACATTTGCTTCAGAAGTTACAATTCAAGGTAATAAAGTTGAAGTTACTAGAGAAATTGATGGAGGCTTACAAACTGTCTCTTTGAATCTACCGGCTATTATCACGACAGATTTAAGACTAAATGAGCCTAGATACGCTTCACTTCCTAATATTATGAAAGCTAAAAAGAAACCTTTAGAAACACTTTCTTGTGAAGAGCTCGGTATTGATATAGCGCCAAGAACTGAAACTTTAAAAGTTAGCCCTCCACCAGAAAGAGCTGCTGGGATAATAGTTGAAAATATCGATCAATTAGTTGATAAATTAAAAAATGAAGCAAAGGTGATCTCATGAGTATATTGGTAATAGCGGAACATGATAATTCCGAACTAAAGGCATCCACTTTAAACACATTAACCGCTGCTACAGAAATTGGTAGTGATGTTGACTTACTCGTAGCAGGAAGTGATTGTAGTTCAGTTGTGGAAGCGGCTCAGCAAATACCTTGCATTTCAAAAGTCTTGTTAGCTAATAAGGAAAGTTACACAAATGCTTTAGCAGAGAACTTAGGAACTCTAGTAGCTGAATTAGGTTCTAATTACTCCCATATCTTAGCTCCAGCCACAACAAGCGGTAAGAATTTCATGCCGAGAGCAGCTGCTCTTCTTGATTCTTCTCAGATATCTGACATAAGCGCAGTGATTTCTGAAGACACTTTTGAGAGACCAATCTATGCAGGAAATTGTATTGCAACTGTAAAAAGTAATGATTCTGTAAAAGTTATAACAGTAAGAACTACCGGTTTTGATGCTTGCGAATCTACAGGAGGGAGTGCGGATGTTGACGAGCTTGTAAATGATACTGATCTTGGAGTCTCCTCTTTCGTTAAAGAAGAGATAGCAGAGTCTGATCGACCTGAGCTAACTGCAGCTGATGTTGTGATATCAGGTGGAAGAGGCATGCAAAATGGAGACAATTTTAGTTTACTTAATGGAATAGCAGATAAGCTTGGAGCAGCAATTGGTGCCTCTAGAGCGGCAGTTGATTCTGGATTCGTTCCTAATGACATGCAAGTAGGGCAAACTGGAAAAATCGTAGCTCCTGATCTATATATCGCTGTAGGAATTTCAGGTGCCATTCAACATTTAGCTGGAATGAAGGACAGTAAGGTAATTGTAGCTATTAATAAAGACGAAGAAGCCCCTATCTTTCAAGTAGCAGATTACGGCTTAGTTGCTGATTTATTTGATGCTCTTCCTGAGCTTGAATCGAAACTATAAATTTTCTTAATCTGTAGGCGTTATCTTTTCTAAGATGACGCCAGATTCAATGTGATCTGTATAAGGAAATTGGTCAAACATCGCAACTTTCTTTATTTCATGTGTCTTATTCAGTATATCTATATCTCTTTTTAAAGATTCAAAACCACAAGAAATATAAATGATTTCATCGAAATGAGATATTTTCGAAATAGTATCTTGATCAATTCCTTCTCTCGGGGGATCAACGAAGATTGATTTTATATTATATTCTTTTAAATCAATTTTTTTATTTATTAACCTTCTGAATGCTCTTTTTTTTTCGTAAGCTTCAAGAGTTTCTTTACCTGATAATCTAGCGTTTTTAATATTTTTACATTTATTTAATTTTATATTTTTCTCAAGAGCTACAAGACTAGGACGACTATTTTCAGTTGCTATTACATTGTTAAATAATCTACTGAGAGGGATAGTAAAGGTTCCTAATCCGCAGTGAAGTTCAAGGATATCAGAATTCTTTTTTCCAATTCCTTCTATCCAACCAATAATCTGATCGCACACATCAGGGTTTGTCTGACTAAAACATTGTTCATATAATTTGAGCTTAAAACTATGATTAGTAGATTTGTATTCTTCGGTGACATAATCTTGGCCAATTATTAATTTTTGTTTTTTGCTTCTACCTATAACCGAGCACTTAAGACTGTCTTTGATTAAATTTGCCTTCTCAACCCAACTTGTTTCTAATTCTTTGTGATAGATTAAAGAAACCATTACTTCCATAGATCTAGAGCTCTGGAATTCAATTTGAAAAAGTTTTTTGTACAGTACTTGTTCTTGATTGACTATTTTCAACAATTTTTTCATTAACTCTTGTATAGATTTTGAACATATAGGGTATGTTTCTATTTCTATACGTTCATTATCTTTAATCATTGAATATTTGATCCCATGATCAGAGTTTAAAACACCAAATTCGCATCTATGCCTGAAAGAATGATGGCTTGATGGAAAAATATCTTTGGTAGTAACTTTATTAAAATAAGAGTTAAAAATTTCTTCTTTCTCTTTAAGTTGCTTGCTGTAATTCTCAGAAGAAATTTTCAAAATCATTTTGTTTTAAAGAATCTTGTATCTTACAGTAAAACTTAAAAATAAATTAATCATAAATTTGTTAGAATAGAGATATGAAAGAGTTAAGTATCACTGAATCAGCAGAAAAATACCTTGATGAATTATTAGAGTCTCAAGACAAAGATACTGCAGGTATTAAAATCTTTGTAAGCGAACCAGGAACACCAAGAGCTGAAACTTGTATTGCTTATGCTAAAGAAGATGAAAACTTTGATGATTACTTACTTATCGAAGAGCTCAGCTTTTCTTTGTACCTCGAGAAACAGTCTCTTGAGTTTGTTAAGGATGCTGTAGTTGACTATTCCCCAGATAAATTTGGAGGGACATTAACTATTAAAGCTCCAAATGCAAAACTTCCTCAACTAAATGAGAACGCCTCTATCGAAGAAAAAATTAATTATGTCCTTTATTCTGAGATAAATCCTAGTTTAGCTTCACATGGTGGTGAAGTTTCTCTAGTTGAAGTCGTAGATCAAGAAACGGCTGTTCTTCAGTTTGGAGGAGGGTGTCAGGGTTGCGGAATGGTAGATTTAACTCTTAAGGATGGAGTTGAGAAAACATTACTTGAACAAGTTGAAGGACTAAAAGGGGTAATGGATGTTACTGATCATTCGTATCGAGAGAATGCTTATTACAAATAAATCTAAATTAGCTTTTACTTATTTTCTGCTTTTTAAACCAAAATAATTTATGTCTCAATTAAATGCAGATTCTTGTTATATATTTACTGATACAGAAACAACTGGCCTTGACATAAATTTTTCTCAGATAATTCAAGTAGGATCAATTCTTACTGATGAATCCTTAAACCAAGAAAACTCACAAGATATTGGAAGCAAATTACTTCCTTGGGTAGTTCCTTCTCCAGAAGCGTTTTTAGTTCATAAAAAGATAGAGTGCTTAGAAGATGATGCTATGTCTCATTACGAGATGATGAAACTACTACGAAATACTTGGTTAGACTGGTCTAAAAGAAGAAATGCTGTATACATTACCTATAATGGCCATAGGTTTGATGAAGAATTATTTAGAAGGCAATTTTATTGGAATCTTTTACCTCTATACATAACTAATACCTTAGGCGCTTCAAGATTAGATATGATGAGCACTTTACAGTTGGTTGCAAATTTCTTTCCAGACAGTCTCAAACTACCTTCATTTGAAGAGAACGAGGTAAGCATGAAACTAACCGATTGGTCTGACGCAAATTCAATTGAAATCATTAATGCGCATGATGCATTGGCTGATTGTGTTCAAATGCTGGAGCTTAGTAAATTAATTATTAAAAATGCTAATCCGGTATGGAAAGCCTCTATACAGGGAGCATCTAAGAATGGAAATTTATCTTTACTCCAATCTCAACCTTTTGCGATGATAGGAGAGGTTGTTAGAAGAAAAAGATTTACTTACCCAGTAACTTTTTGTGGACAAAACCCTAAAATGAATAACGAAGTAGCTGTTGCAGATTTATATTTTGATCCCGATCAATTAGATGATTTAACCGATTCTGAATTATTAGAACAGATTAGTAATAGTGGCACTGCGATAAGAAAAGTAAGGATCAATAAAAGTTTACCAGTTATTTCTTCAGATCAGATACCGAATATAGAAACATTCCTAGATATTCCCTATGAACAACTTGAAGAAAGAGCTCGAAAAATACAAGAAAATGTTAAGCTTCAAACAAGAGTTAGTGAGCTACTAGCTAGTAATCAAATAAACTATCCTCCACCAAAATATCTAGAACAAAGTGTTTACTCTGGCTTTCCTTCTGATGCTGATGATTTATGGATGGAACGTTTTCATTCATTACCCTGGGAAGAAAGAAGCAAGTTATTAGATGGTTTTGAAGATCCTAGATACAAAGAATTAGCTGAGAGATTGATATGCTCAAATTCCCCTGAACTAGCATCTCCAGATATGATGTCTAGATATCAAAATTTCTTAAATCAAAGACTCTACGACAAAGGCCCATGGTTATCTTTAGAAAAGAGTTTAGAAAAAACAAAGAAACTATTGTCAGAAGCTACAGGAGAAGAAAAAGACATTCTTGAGAGGCTTGAAAAAAATATGTCACAAAAGAATATTTTTAACTAGCAGGTAAAGAAGATACCCTAACAATAATTCCAAAATAAGGATGATCAATAAAATGAAACTCATTCTCTTCAACTTTAATTTCTTGATTTATTTCATATAGGTCGTTGTATTGAAATCCTAATGATTGATCAGTATCTAAATCTAGAGGATAGTTATTTACATCTGTATTCATAATCCATTTAGAAAAATCTCCCATATTTATTTTAATATTATTAAAAATAGTCTGAATCCAATAGCTGTTATCTATCTCAGGATCATCTATTTTTGATTTCAATTCTAATGCTTCATTAAAGTTTATAGTCTTCAAAGGTGAATGTTCTGTAATTCTAAAATCAGTTTTTTCTCCAAATCTTAATTTAGCATCAAAATGTAAGTATCTATCTTTGTAAATCAATAACTTTCCATATGTTCTTGATTTTTCTGTTGAATTTTCAACAAGAATGAATGCAGAATGGTTTTTTTTAACAAGAGGCTGATACCAAGAAATTGAATATAAAACCTCATAGTCCTTATTCTTTTCTAACCTTATTTTTAATGCCTCAAATTCTTTTTCAAAAAGTATTCTTTCAAATAGGTTAAATTTTAAGTTTTTGTTTGCTTCCGGGCCTTGAGTTTCTATTTTTTCTTCATCATTACTATTTATCAATTCTTCATTTGTACTATCTAACCTCATAGGGATAAAAGTATTTTTAATTTCTTCTTGAAAAATAGGCTTTTCAACTAATAAGGTCGGTTGATCTTTGATCATAAAAAACTCTTCATCAAGGTCTAACGGTTCAAGCACTTTCCATTGTTCCTTTAAATCAATTTCATCAATGAACTGATTCTTAAATATGAGAAGATCTATTTTATGGATTTTTTCATATGGTTTATCATTAATAAAATTATCTATAAATTCATCAGGTGTGATTACTGCATAAGTAGGTAATGAGAATAGAAGAAGACTAAAAAGTTTAACTCGCATTTTGACTGATTAAATTGATTACATTTTTAGTCATACTAACTTTAGATTCTATATCTTCAGAATTAACAAGAGAGGTATTTAAATTGGTATCTTTAAAAAAGATATTAATTTTATCTTTACTAAAATTAATTTTAGTAACTAAATTTTCTTCACTAAGCAATCTAAGTTCTGCCTGATGAAAGAAATGTTTAATCTCTACTGGAAATAAACCAAATCGGTTAATCATTTCTATTTGAATTTTTTTTAATTCTTCTTCTGAAGTTGCTAAGGCTATTCTGTTATACATCAATAATCTTACATTGATATCAGGAAGATATTCCTCAGGAATTAAACAGCTTTCATTTATATTAATTTCAGGCAATTCATCTAGATTATGAAAATCTAAATCACCATTCTTTATAAAATCTGTCGCCTTCTTAATCATCCTCGTATACAAATCTAAACCTATCGAATCAAAAACACCACTCTGATTAGAACCAAGAATCTCTCCAGCGCCTCTTATTTCAAGATCTTTAAGAGCTAACAAGAAGCCCGCAGATAGTGAGTCAGTTTCTTGAAGTGCCTCCAATCTTTTATCAGCTAATTTCCTTTTTATAACATGCCTTGATCTTAAGAAATAAGCATAAGCCTGTTTATTGCTTCTACCTATTCTACCTCTTAATTGATGTAACTGAGCTAAGCCCAATTTATCTGCTTCTTCGACAATTAAAGTATTGGCATTTGGGACGTCAATTCCACTTTCAATAATTGTTGAGCACACCAAAACATCGATTTCATTTGCATGAAATGAAACCATTTTTTTCTCTATTTCTTTACTATTTAGTTGTCCATGCACAATTTCAATTTTTAAATCTGGAAATTTAGAATTCAACCTATTTTTTCTATCTTCTATTAAGCTTAGATCATTGCACAGATAGTACGTTTGACCATTTCTTAGTCTTTCTCTTTGCACTGCTTCGTGAATTAGATTTTCATTAAAAGAATAAGTAAAAGTTTTCACAGGAAGTCGATTATCAGGAGCAGTTGCAATAATGGATAAGTCTTTTAACTCAGTAAGAGCAAAATTTAATGATCTCGGTATAGGTGTTGCTGAAAGACTAATTATCTCTACTTCTTCTTTAAGAGTTTTAATTTTTTCTTTTTGTCTTACACCAAATCTATGCTCTTCATCAATAATCAGAAGACCTAGGTCAGAAAAATTTACATTGTTTTGTAATACTGCGTGCGTTCCAATAAGAATATCTATCCTGCCTTCTTTTAGTTTAAATAATAGCTCTTCTTTTTCCTTCCTTTTTATGTTTCTTGATAAAACACCTATTTCAGCACCAGTTTTTTCAAATCGATCAACAAAACTTGCAAAATGCTGAGTAGCTAATAGCGTCGTAGGGACTAAAATGCAAGTTTGTTTTTTGTTAAAAGTAGCAATAAAAGCTGCTCTCATGATAACTTCAGTTTTTCCAAAGCCAACTTCCCCGCAAATTAATCGGTCCATAGGTATGGTTTTTTGCATATCAATAATTACTTCATCTATAGTTCTTTTTTGGTCAAAAGTTTCTTGATAAGGAAAATTAGCACAAAATGATTGATATTCTTTAACCGGCACTCTATAAGAAAAACCTTTTTTGCTTGATCTTTTGGCCTGAACTTCCAGTAATTCAGCTGCCGTATCAAAAGTTTGTTTTAGAGCCTTATCTTTTCTGGTTGTCCATCTTTTTGACCCCAATGTGTCAATCGTTCTATCTTTTGGTCCGAAATATTTAGAAACTAAATTCATATGCTCAATAGGAACATACACCTTACTGTTATCTGCGTATTCAATCTCAAGACAGTCATTTATTCCTAGATAGGTATCTATATTTTTCAAACCATTAAATCTTCCTATTCCATGAGTAAGGTGAACGACTAAATCATCTTTAATGGGCATGTTTTGTAAATTGAAATCGCTCTTTTCATTTCTTTCCTTTAACTTATTTTCTTCTGGTTTATTTTCTGGTTCTGCATTAACTTTAAATTTTGATAAATTTTTATCTTTTATGAAATCCAGAAATTCCTGATATTGAATAAATAAATCATCAGGTGGCAAGAGTGGTCTTTTGATGTCATATCTATATTCCTCATAACGTTCTTTTATTAAAAGATCAAAATCACTAGCTTCCTTAGAGACTCCTTCTTGTATGTATATTGTTTTAATTTTATTTATGAAAGGTAAAAGAGTAGTTTTTTGACCATAAAAGAGTGGAAGATACATCTCAACTCCTTCAGCAGGTTTTATTTCCATTATTCTAGTAAAAATTTCAGAATCTCCCTCAAAAGCATTGAATTTATTTCTCCAATTATTTTTAAAGTTAATTGCACTTTTTTCATTAAGTGGATATTCAAATGAAGGAAGGTGATCTATATAGTTAATCTTTTTATTTGCTATTTGAGTTTGCGGATCAAAAATACGGAGGCTTTCTACAGCTTCGCCAAAAAATTCAATTCTTATTGGTTCTTTCCTGCTAGTAACAAAAATATCTAAAATTGATCCTCTTAGAGCATATTCTCCTGGTATAGAAACAAAGTCAGATCTTGAATACCCATCATTTTCTAAAAGGTTCAATAAATTTTCTAATTCTAGTTTGTCGCCAACCTTAAGGTCATTAATAGGCATAACATGACTTATACTTGGACATGGAGATAGCAAAGTTTGAATTGAAACTATTAGACTGCATTCAGTTTGTTTAGTTAATTCTGATAAACACTTTATTCTGCTTGCTCTAATCACTGGTGAAGAGGAAAAAAAATCATAGGGTAGTAGCTCTGAACCCTCTAACAGTAAGCAATTAAAGTCCTGTTTTAACTCTTTATGTAATAATTGCGCAGATTGAGTACTTTTAGTTACAAATAGATTGTGCTTAGGCGAGTCTATCCCCAGATTTTTTAAATCTGTAAGGGTTTGAATATTTTTTGTCACTAGTTTCTTTACTTTTATTAGTAATCAAAAAATGAAAATTATATAGGTAAGTGTATAATTATTTTTTTTTAATTTTAGGGAATACAAAAATGGACTTAACTTTTTCAGATTCAGATCTTTCTTTTAGAAGGGAAGTAGTCGCTTTTCTTAAAAATGAATACCCTTCTGACATAAAAGAAAAACAAGATAAAAGGGTGCCTTTAGAAAAAGAAGAGATTATTAGATGGCAAAAAATCTTACATAGTAAAGAATGGTTTGCTATTAATTGGCCTACTGAATTTTCTGGTTATCAAGAACTTTCAGTGACAGAAAAATATATCCTGCAAGAGGAATTAGCTAGGGCCAATACGCCAACGACTATCCCTTTTGGAATGGGTATGTGTGCTCCAGTAATTTATAGTTTTGGGACAGAGGAACAGAAACAAAAGCATTTACCATCCATACTAAATAGTGACGTTTGGTGGTGCCAGGGATATTCTGAACCAGGATCTGGCTCAGATTTAGCGTCCTTAAAAACTAAAGCTGAGCTTGTTGGTGATAAATATATTGTTAACGGAACTAAGACATGGACAACTTTAGCTCAACATGCTGATTGGATTTTTTGTTTAGTGAGAACCGAAACTACATCTATTAAACAAGAGGGTATAAGTTTTCTTCTAATTGACATGAAAACACCTGGTATAGAGGTTAAGCCTATCATTACAATAGACGGATCTCATGAAGTAAATATGGTCTATTTAGATAATGTTGAAGTTCCAAAAGAAAATTTAGTCGGTGAAGAAGGTCAAGGTTGGAATATTGCCAAATTTCTATTAGCTCATGAAAGAAGTGGAATAGCAGGTATAGCTGCTCTTAAAAGGGAATTAAGTAGACTGAGAGAGCTTTCCTCAGAGATACCTCTTGGTGAAGGTACTTTAATTGAGGATCCTCAATTCAGAAATAAGATTGAAGAAACAGATATTGAATTAACAGCTACTGAATTCACTGAGCTTAGGACTTTGGCTGCGATGTCTCAAGGAGGATCTCCTGGAGCTGAATCTTCTATCCTAAAAATAAAAGGAACAGAGCTACAGCAGACAATCTCTGAGTTATTCGTTGAAATGCTAGCTTATTATGCACATCCTTTTTACCTAGAAAACGAAATAGGTTCAAATGAAACTGTAGGTCCAGATTACGCCGCACCTGTAATGCCTCATTACTTAAATTATAGAAAAGTAAGTATCTATGGTGGTAGCAATGAAATTCAACGAAACGTAATATCAAAAGCAATCTTAGGACTCTAATTATGGATTTTACATTTAACGAAGAGCAAACGATGATCCAAGATCAAGTTGAGCAATTTATACAAAAAGAATATAGCTGGGAAACTAGGCAAGATTTATCTAATTCAGAACTAGGATTCAGCAATGAAAACTGGAAAACTTTCGCTGAGCTTGGTTGGTTGGGTATAGCAATATCAGAAGATAATGGTGGTTTTGGTGGTTCTGCTATCGAAACAATGCTCATAATGGAAGAGTTTGGAAAAGGGTTAGTAGTAGAACCCTTTTTAGAGACAATAGTTATGTCATCTGCTGTACTAGACAAATATGGTAATGATGAACAAAAAACTGATGTTCTAAGTCCGGTTATAAATGGAGAAATGCATTTAGCATTAGCTTATGCAGAACCGCAAAGCAGGTTCAATCTTTCAGACGTAGTCACACAAGCAAGAGCAGAAGGGGATAGCTTTATATTAAATGGATTCAAGTCAGTTGTAATGAACGGACCTTCAGCAAATAAGTTTATAGTTTCTGCTCGCACTTCAGGTAATCAACTAGATAAAAAAGGAATATCTTTATTCTTAATAGATTCTGATGTTAATGGTATTACTAAAACAGACTACAAGACAGTTGATGGTAGAAAGGCTTCAGATATAGTCCTAGAAAATGTCTCTGTTCCTGGTGAATCTTTGATAGGTACATTAGATGAAGGATTTGAAATTCTTGACGAAGCGATAGATAGATCGATCTTAGCTATATCAGCGGAAGCTGTTGGTGCCATGGAAGTACTTTACAAGACTACCGTTGAGTACACCAAAACAAGAGAACAGTTCGGGACGCCGATAGGAAAATTTCAAGTTTTACAACATAGAATGGTGGATATGTTTATGGAATATGAACAATGTAAATCTCTTTTATACATGGCTACTATGAAAAATGAAGAAGGAGCTGATGATGCTAAAAAAGCAATATCAGGATTAAAGTATCAAGTAGGTAAAGCAGGAAAATTTGTGGGACAGCAATCTGTTCAACTTCATGGCGGTATGGGTGTTACTGATGAATTAAATGTAGGTCATTATTTCAAAAGATTAACCACAATAGGAACAATTTTTGGTAATGCAGATTTTCATTTAAAACAATATACTGCACTATAAATTTATGACAAAAGATCAACCAGATAAGAGGTTAAGACCAGAACCTCCTAAAGATCCATTTGGAGATTTTCAGTATAGACAAGCATTAGCTGAAGAGATGCTTCCCATGATAGGTCGGATTTATAGAAGCAATGTTCATTTATTGCTTTATGGAAAACCCTTAGTAAATTTATCTGTCTCTGAAATCATGAATGCCCATAGATTTGTTAGAGAAACAGAAAATAACGAATTAAGTGAATTTGAAACCTACCAAGTTATCGTTGCACTTTCTGAACTAGAATTAGGACCTGCCGAAATAGATATAGGCATCATAGCAGCAGCTCATTTATTTGAAGACAAAGGATTAAGTCTTGAGGATTTTGTTAAAAACTCTGTTCAAGATTTAATAGGCAAAGAAGGTGCAATTTTAGAAAAAGCTAAAGATGTAGTTTTATATGGCTTCGGAAGAATAGGTAGATTACTCACCAGAATGCTTATAGAAGACTCTGGAGGAGGAGATAATTTAAGACTTAGAGCAATAGTTGTTAGAAAAGCTATAGATGACGATATTATTAAAAGAGCAAACTTGATGAGAACTGATTCTGTTCATGGTCCTTTCAAGGGGACAATTAGGGTTGTAGAGGAAGAAGACTTGCTAATCATTAATGGCAATGAAGTAAAAGTTATTTATTCAGATGATCCTACACGCATCAATTATACTGATTACGGCATTCAAGATGCTTTGTTGATAGACAATACAGGAGTGTGGAGAACGGAAGAGGGGTTAGGACAACATTTAAATTGTAACGGAATTTCTAAAGTACTTCTCACCGCGCCTGCAAAAGATGGTATTAAAAATATAGTACACGGAATTAATAATGAAATTATTGATAATGATGATATTTTGGGTGCAGCATCATGTACCACAAACGCAATTGTTCCAACCCTTAAAGTATTAAATGACGAATTTGAGATAAAATCGGGCCACATTGAAAGTGTACATTCATATACCAATGACCAAAATTTAATAGATAATTTTCATAAAAAAGAAAGAAGAGGAAGAAGTGCTGCTCTTAATATAGTTATAACTGAAACTGGAGCAGGAAAGGCAGTCGGACAAGTATTACCTGAACTTCTGGGTAAATTAACTGCCAACGCAGTCAGAGTACCAACGCCAAATGTTTCTTTGGCAATTATGAGCTTAGAACTAGCCAAGGAAGTTACAGTAGATTCTATAAATAACTTTCTAAGACAAAAGGCATTTCACTCAGATTTGAAAGAACAAATTGGTTTTACTAATTCACCTGAAGTTGTTTCTACTGACTTTGTAAGTGACACCCATGCAGGCATAGTTGACTCCGCGGCTACAATTGTAAATGATAATAAGTGCATACTTTATGTGTGGTATGACAATGAATATGGTTACACCGCTCAACTTCTAGGTTTAGCCAAAGAGATGGTTGGACTCACTTATAAAAGATATCCAAATTTTATCTAATCCCCTAGCTTTATAACCCTCTGATCTTTATAATACGCACGCGTTCAAGCCTGCATTTTTAAATATCATATAGGGAATGATAAAAATAAAAAAAGGTCTTAATATACCCATCAACGGTGAGCCGACCGAAGAAATCAATGACTCCAAAAAAAGTCGATCTGTTGCAATTTTAGGAGATGACTACATTGGCATGAAGCCAACTATGTTGGTTGAAGAAGGAGACGAAGTTAAATTAGGCCAAGCTTTATTTGAAGATAAAAAAAATCCTGGAGTTCTTTTTACTTCTCCAGCAGGAGGAAAGATTGAATCAATTAACCGAGGTGACAGAAGGGCTCTTCAATCAGTTGTAATAGAGATTGCTAAGGATGAGGAATCTTTAGAGTTTAAATCGTTCTCAAAAAATGAATTAACTGATGTCACTTCTGATGAAGTAAGAAAACAATTAATAGCTTCAGGAATGTGGACCTCTTTTAGAACAAGGCCATATAGTAAGATTCCACCTATAGATTCTTCTCCTTCAAACTTATTTATTTCTGCTCTGGATACACAGCCCCTTAGCCCTAATCCAGAAAATATTATTAATCTTAATAAAGAAAGTTTTGATTTTGGGCTATTGGTTTTAAGAAAACTCCTAGATTGTCCAATTCACATTTCTACAGCAGAAGATTCAAACTTATCTATATCTGAAGACACTAATGTAAAAATACATACTATAACTGGTCCTCATCCTGCTGGTCTTGTCGGCACACAAATGCACTTTATATCTCCAGCTTCTTTATCAAATATAAATTGGTCTATTGGCTATCAAGATCTAATTGCTATAGGACAATTATTTGAAACTGGGAAGATCAATGTTGAAAGAATAATCTCTATTGCTGGACCTCAAGTTAATAGCCCAGCTTATTTTAAAACTAGATTAGGAGCCTGTTCAGATGAAATTACTGCTGGTGAATTAACTCAAAGGGAAAATAGAATTATTTCGGGTTCTGTTATTTCAGGAAGAGAGGCTGTTGGTCCATATGCTTATCTAGGACGTTATCATAATCAAATCTCTGTTGTCGCTGAACCAAATTCAAAAGATAGAGAGTTTATGAATTGGTTAACTCCAGGCCCAAGAAAATTCTCAAAGATCCCTTTATTCTTATCTTCACTTTTTCCCAAGAAGATTTTTAAATTTAAAGCGCTAATGAACGGATCAGATCGCCCTATAGTCCCTATAGGTGTATATGAAGAGGTTTTGCCTTTTAAATTCTTGCCGGCAATGCTTTTAAGAAATGTGGTTCTAATGGATACAGAAAAGATACAGGCTCTAGGTGGATTAGAGCTTGATGAAGAAGATTTATCTTTATGTAGCTTTGTTTGTCCAGGTAAATATGATTTTGGCTCTTTACTAAGGGCAGGTTTAACAAAAATAGAAGTTGAAGGCTAAATGAAACCTCTAAGAAAGATTTTAGATAATTTAAAACCTAAGTTTACAAACGGCGGTTCCTTAGAGAAGTATTATCCTATTTATGACGTTATTGAAAATCTTTTCTATTCTTCCGATAAAAGGACTTTTGGTTCTGTTCATATAAGAGACAGCATAGATCTTCAAAAGGTAATGGTTGTTGTGTGGATGGCTACTTTTCCTGCAATGTTTTATGGAATGTACAATTTAGGATTTCAATCTCTTTCAGCTTTTGAACAATTAGGCACAATAAACAAAGATGATTGGCATTTTATTTTTATAGACCTTCTATGCAATTATGATCCTAAAAGCATCCTAGATTGTATCTGGTTTGGAGCTTGTTACTTTATACCCATCTATCTAGTTACATTTATAGTTGGAATAGCTTGGGAAGTGGTGTTTGCAATAGTTAGAGGTCACGAAATAAATGAGGGAGCGTTTGTAACTACAGTTCTATTTGCTCTTTGTTGCCCACCTGATGCGCCATTATGGCAAGTTGCTGTAGGTATAAGCTTCGGTATTGTGGTAGCAAAAGAAATCTTTGGAGGCACAGGAAAAAACTTCTTAAATCCTGCATTAGCAGGAAGAGCGTTTCTGTATTTTGCTTACCCTGTTCATTGGTCGGGAGACTCAGTATGGGTCGCAGTAGATGGATATAGTTCACCAACAATATTGGGAATAGGTGCTCAAGAGGGTTTAGAGGGTATTCAAATGCAATACTCTTGGTTAGACTCCTTCATCGGCAATATTCCTGGATCTATAGGAGAAACTTCAACATTATTTATCCTGCTAGGACTTGTGGTACTTCTATATACCAGAGTAGCTTCTTGGAGAATAATAGCAGGTGTCTTGCTTGGCACGTTTTTAACTTCTCTTTTATTTAATCTTATAGGTTCTGATACAAATCCAATGTTTTCTCTACCTTTTTATTGGCACTTAGTTATTGGTGGCTTTGCTTTTGGGCTTACATTTATGGCTGTCGAACCAGTATCAGGATCACATACAAATTTAGGAAGATGGTATTACGGTATTTTAATAGGGATAATGGTTGTTTTAATTAGGGTCGTGAACCCTGCTTATCCAGAAGGCATGATGCTTGCTATACTTTTCGCAAATTTATTTGCTCCACTAATTGATCATTTTGTACAAGAAAGAAATATTAAACAAAGATTGAGGGCCTCTGAATGAATAACGATACAATCAGAAAAACTCTAATTGTAGCTATCTCTTTGTGTTTAGTTTGCTCAGCTCTAATTTCTTTTTCAGCCGTTGAATTAAGGGATCTGCAAGAAGCCAATAAAACTTTAGATAAACAAACTAAAATCTTATCAGCCGCTGGTTTATTGGTAGATGATAAAGAAGTTTCTTCTTTATTTAACTCTATTGAAATTAAGATAGTTAATCTCGAAACAGGCCTATTTGATTCAAGTATCAGTATAGAAGATTTTGATGAAAGTTCTTTCTCAAGAAATCCTAATACGTCAATAGAACTTAATTCTGTTACAGATATAGCTTTACTAAAAAGAAGGGAAAATTTTCAGTCTATATATCTCCACTATGATAATGAAGATTTGAATGCAATTATTTTGCCAGTAAGAGGTTACGGTTTATGGGGCACGATGAAAGGTTATTTAGCATTAGAGTCAGATCTGCAGACAATTATAGGTTTAGAGTTTTTTGATCATAAAGAAACACCTGGTTTAGGCGGAGAAATTGTGAATCCAAGATGGAAAGCAATTTGGAAAGGGAAAGAAGTTTATTCTGATACAGGAGATGTAGTTATCTCAGTAATTAAGGGATCGGTAGATAAAAGAAACGAAAAAGCTAAGTATCAAGTTGATGGACTATCAGGTGCAACAATTACTAGTAATGGAGTTACTAACTTACTTTCTTTTTGGTTAGGAGAGATGGGGTATGGGCCATTAATAAAACAAATAAGATCAATGGAGTCTGTAGATGTCTAAAGCAAAACAGGTCTTATTAAATCCAATATTCAATGATAATCCTATTGCTTTGCAGATTTTAGGTATATGTTCAGCTCTTGCTGTAACTGGCACACTCTACATAACATTAATTATGTGCGTTGCCTTAACGGCAGTAGTAACTTTATCTAATTTCTTTGTTTCTCTAATAAGAAATCACATCCCAACCAATATTAGAATTATTGTCCAGATTTCAATTATTGCTACATTAGTAATGTTAGTTGATGAGGTGCTTCAGGCTTATGATTATGAAAGCAGTAAAACCTTGTCTGTTTTTGTAGGCTTAATTGTGACTAATTGTATTGTCATGGGAAGGGCAGAAGCCTTTGCCATGAAAAATGGTCCCATAATGAGTGCGATTGATGGTTTTGGGAATGGGTTAGGGTATAGCATCATTTTGATAGTTATTGCCGTAATAAGAGAGTTTGTAGGAGCTGGTACTTTTTATGGAATTGAAATAATGTCCTTAACAACTAATGGTGGCTGGTATCTTGCTAATAACTTTTTTCTTACTCCTGCTAGTTCATTTTTTATAATAGGTTTTACTATCTGGGCATTAAGACAATGGAAAACTGACCAAATAGAAGAACCAGAATTTAAAATTTCTAAAAATAGCTTAGAAGCTAAGGAGACATCTGTCTAATGATAGAAGCATATCTAAGTATATTTATAAAAGCTGTATTCATAGAAAATATCGCAATTAATTTTTTTCTAGGCATGTGTACTTTTTTAGCCATCTCTAAAAAAATACAGCCCGCAATAGGTCTTGGTATAGCTGTCATAGTTGTGCTGGGTTTAGCTGTTCCTATTAATAACTTGATCTACAATTTTTTCTTAAAAGCAGACGCTTTATTTCCTGGATCAGACTTACATTTTGTAGGCTTAATATGCTACATCGGCATAATTGCAGCTTTAGTACAAATTTTAGAAATGTTCTTAGATAAATATCTTCCTACTCTATACAACGCTTTAGGAGTCTTTTTACCGCTTATAACAGTCAATTGTGCTATTTTGGGAGGTGTACTCTTTTCCATAGAAAGGAATTTGCTTTTCACTGAAAGTGTTGTTTATGGATTAGGAGCTGGAACTGGCTGGGCATTAGCTATAGTTGCTTTAGCTGGTATAACGGAGAGACTTAAATATGCAGATATTCCAGAAGGTCTGCAAGGTCTAGGGATTACTTTTATAACGGTTGGTCTAATGTGTTTTGGATTTTTATCTTTTGGAGGTATTTCTTTATAAAATGAATTTTTTACAAAATGAAATCTTTTTAGGAGTTTTGGTTTTTACTCTTGCAGTTAACTTGATGGTTTTTATCATCTTAGGTGCACGAAAACTTTTAGTATCATCCGGTAATGTAAGCATCTCAATGAATGAAGATGCTAAATCTATCAATGTAGAAGCTGGAGGAAAGCTTTTACAAACTCTTGCAGCTCAGAATCTATTTCTTTCTTCCGCTTGCGGAGGAGGGGGTACTTGCGCTCAATGTAAATGTAAAGTGGTAAGTGGAGGCGGGTCTATATTGCCTACTGAAGAATCACATTTTACTAATAAAGAAAAAAAAGAAGGGTGGAGATTATCTTGCCAAGTTCCGGTAAAAGACAATATGCAAATAGTTGTTCCTGATGAGGTCTTTGGCGCCAAAAAATGGGAATGTGAGGTCATCTCAAATAATAATGTTGCTACCTTTATAAAGGAACTTGTTCTTAAATTACCGGATGGAGAAGATGTTGGTTTCAAGGCAGGAGGTTACGTTCAGATGGAAATCCCTCCTTATGAATTAGATTATAGATCTTTTGATATTGAAGAAGAATATCATGGTGATTGGGATAGATTTGGGGTTTGGGAAAATAAATCTAAAACCCTAGAGCCAGTAATTAGAGCTTATTCAATGGCTAATTATCCAAATGAAAAAGGCATAATGAAATTTAATATTAGAATATCCTCACCACCTCCAGGAACAGATTTTCCCCCTGGAGAAATGACCTCTTATATTTTTAATCTTAAAAAGGGAGATAAGCTAACCATATTTGGTCCATTCGGAGAATTCTTTGCTGAAGAGACAGATAACGAGATGATCTTTATAGGAGGAGGGGCAGGCATGGCTCCAATGAGATCTCATATCTTTGATCAACTCCTTAGATTAAATTCGAAAAGAAAAATTACATTTTTTTATGGTGCAAGGAGCTTAAGTGAAATGTTCTATACCGAAGAATATGATAAATTGGCTGAAGAACATGAGAATTTTGAATGGCATGTAGCTCTTTCAGATGCTTTGCCAGAAGATAACTGGGATGGACTGACTGGCTTCATCCATCAAGTAATTTATGATGAATATTTAAAGGATCATCCTGCTCCTGAAGACTGTGAATATTATATGTGCGGTCCACCGATGATGATGGATTCCTGTTTTAAAATGCTTGATAGTTTAGGGGTTGAGCCTGAAGCAATTAAATTCGATGACTTTGGGAGTTAATATCTTAATT
Organism: uncultured SAR86 cluster bacterium; assembly: GCA_902532015.1. Classification (GTDB taxonomy): domain Bacteria; phylum Pseudomonadota; class Gammaproteobacteria; order Magnimaribacterales; family Magnimaribacteraceae. The sequence continues at coordinate 29,364 of CACAGI010000010.1, forward strand.
TGAAATTTTCTTACATTGCTTCTTTAATTTTTATTCTCCTTATATTTGTTTTCTTTCTTTTAGATTCCAATAAAGAAATTAAGCCCTTGTCTTTTGAAGGGGAGGTTATGGGCACTACGTATAAAGTAATACTTTATGGAAAAGAAATTCAAACTTCTCAAAAAGAAATTAATAATATCTTTGAAAGTGTAAATCAAGAAATGTCTACCTACCTTGCTGATTCATCTATATCTCAGATTAATAAAAATGACTTGTTTGAGTGGTCCAAGGTATCTAAAGGATTTATTCGTGTTTTAAATTTTGCTATAGATCTCTGTAATGACACTGATGGTGTGTATGATGTTTCCTTAGGGAGACTAGTGAATACTTGGGGTTTTGGCCCAACTCAAGCAACTGATTTAACGCAAGATGAAGAAAAAATAATGGTAGATGCGATAGGGTGTGATTCAGTCCAAGTTGATCAAGAATCTGTAAGAAAATTAAGGAATGTTTATTTAGACTTTTCTTCTATCGCTAAAGGCCATGCTATAGATTTAGTACATTTAGAACTTTTGTCTGATGCAAGTATTGAATCTCATTATATAGAATTAGGTGGAGAGATAAGAACTTCTGCTATTAAGAGACATAACATACCTTGGGTGGTCGGTATACAGGACCCTGAAGATCCCAGCAATTTTCTAATTAAGCTTCAATCAAATAAGTTTAAGGAGTTTGCTGTTGCAACTTCAGGTGATTACAGAAATTTTAGAGTCTTTGATGAGCAACTGGTCTCTCATACATTTAATACAAAGTTAGGCAAACCTAAGGCTTACTCAAAAACTTCAGTAACTGTAATTGCAGAAAATGCAATGAAAGCAGACGCGTTGGCAACTGCACTAAATGCAATGGAACTTGAAGAGGCTATAAAATATTCAAATCAAAATAATATAAATGCAATTTTTATATTTAATCAAAACAAGCAATCAAACATGAAGTTTTCTAATTCCATGTTAAAAGTAGTAAAATAAAAAGATGCTAACAAGCTTAATAACATTTCTAGTCCTACTTTTTATTGTAACCTTAATGTCGGTAGGAATTTTCTTTGGTAAAAAACCCATATCAGGCTCTTGTGGAGGTTTAGCAAATCTAGAACCTGGTAGAGAATGTGATTTGTGTGGCGGAAATCCTTCTAAGTGCATTGAGCAATAAAAAAGGAAGCCGTAGCTTCCTTTTTCAATTATAAGAGTTTTACTAGAATTGATTCATGGTGTTATCTTCACCTGAAGCTTTTAAAGCAGCTTCACCAGCAAAATATTCTTTATGGTCATCGCCCATATCCGATCCAGCCATATTTTGATGTTTTACGCATGCTATTCCTTCCCGTATTTCTTTTCTCTGTACATTTTCAACATAACCTAACATTCCTTTATCACCAAAGTATTCTTTAGCAAGATTATCTGTTGAAAGCGCTGCAGTATGATAAGTCGGTAAAGTAATAAGATGGTGGAATATACCAGCTTCCTTTGCAGCATCTGCTTGGAAAGTGCGTATTTTTTCATCCGCATCTTTACCAAGCTCTGAATCATCGTATTTTTCATTCATTAGATCATTTCTATCATATTCACTAATATCTTTTCCTGCTTTTTCCATAGCATCAAAAACTTGCTGCCTAAAATTTAAAGTCCAATTGAATGATGGGCTATTGTTATAAACAAGCTTAGCATTTGGAACAACTTTCTTAATTTCATCCATCATTGCTCCAATCTGACCTATGTGAGGCTTTTCAGTTTCAATCCAGATTAAATCAGCACCATTTTGTAAACTAGTTATAGAATCTAGAATGCAACGCGCTTCACCAGTTCCTTCTTTAAATCTATATAAGTTACTAGGAAGTCTTTTTGGCCTAACAACTTTTCCATGATGGTTTATCAATACGTCTCCATGATTCAAATCAGACTCAGGTAGCTCCTCAAGATCAAGAAAAGAGTTGTATTGATCTCCTAAATCGCCTACTTCATGGGTGATAGCTATTTGTTTAGTTAAACCTGCACCCAAGGAGTCAGTTCTGGCAACTATCACGCCATCATCAACACCCAGTTCTAAAAATGCATAACGAACAGCATTAATTTTTGCAAGGAAATCTGCGTGAGGGACTGTAACTTTTCCATCTTGATGACCGCATTGTTTTTCGTCAGAAACTTGATTTTCAATTTGTATACAACAAGCTCCAGCTTCTATCATTTGTTTTGCCATTAGATAAGTAGCTTCTTCATTACCAAAACCAGCATCAATATCAGCAATTATAGGTACGATGTGAGTCTGGAAGTTATCAATTTTTTCTTGAATAGTTTTCTTTGCATCACCTGTTGCTTCATCTAATTCTCTAAATAAGCCACCCAATTCTCTAGCATCAGCTTGTTTAAGGAATGTATAAAGCTCATTTATTAAACTTGCAACTGTAGTTTTTTCATGCATTGACTGATCAGGCAAGGGTCCAAATTGAGATCTTAGTGCAGCGACCATCCATCCCGACAAATATAGATATTTCTTATCTGTTGATCCAAAGTGCTTCTTAATAGATATTAATTTTTGTTGTCCTATGAATCCATGCCAGCAACCTAATGACTGAGTGTAAGCTTCAGTATTAGAATCATAATCATCCATATCTTTTCTCATAATAGAGGCAGTGTATTTAGCTATGTCTATACCTGATTGAAATTGATTTTGTAATCTCATGCGAGCAGCATGCTCAGGATTAACGTTTACGTTAGCTCCTTTGCCTTCTTTCTTAAGCTTTAAGAGTCTATCAATCATCTCTTTATAAATTGCCATATTTTTTCCTTGTATTATTACTCATAAGTAAAATTCATTTTTTTAAACTTGGATAGATCAAAAAAGAAAAGAAGTTTAACGAAGAATTGCTATAAATCAACCGTCTTTTAGCTGTTTAGCTAGTGTTTTTGCTATGCCAACATAAGAAGAAGGAGTGAGATTTTTGAGGGCTTGCCTTTCTTCTGAGGGGATATCAATCTTATCTATCAAATGATGTAGGTCTTCTTTGCTAATCTTCTTTCCTCTTGATAACTCTTTCATTAGCTCATAACCATCTTTAATTAGGTGTTTTCTAAATATTGTTTGTATGGCCTCTGTTAACACTTCCCAAGAACTATCAAGGTCATACTTTAATTGATCTTTATTTATCTCTAATTTATTAATGCCTTTCAATAAAGAGGAGAGGGCAAGATTAGTATGTCCATAACATAATCCTATGTTTCTCATTATCGTTGAATCAGATAAATCTCTTTGCCATCTTGAAATAACAACAGTGTTAGATAGATGTTGAAAATTTGCGTTCGCTAGACCTAAATTACCCTCTGCGTTTTCAAAATCTATAGGATTAACTTTGTGAGGCATTGTAGAGGAACCTATTTCTCCTTTTTTAAGCTTTTGTTTGAAGTAACCTAAAGATATGTATCCCCATATATCTCTACTAAAATCAATAAGTACATTATTCAGCCTAACATAATGAAAAAATAATTCTGCTATTGAGTCTTTTGGCTCTACTTGCGTAGTATGTGTGTTTATCTCTAAGCCTAATCCGTTAATAAATTTCTTAGAAACTATTTCCCAATTTATATCAGGGTAGGCTATTGCATGCGCATTAAAGTTTCCCACCGCTCCATTAATCTTTCCCTTTAAAGCAGTGCCATTAATAGCCTTATTAATATAATTAATGCGATGAACAAAATTAGCAAATTCTTTTCCCATTGTCGTTGGCGAAGCAGTTTGACCATGAGTTCTTGATAACATTGATATATTAGAATATTTAATTGCCTTTTCTTTTAGGGCCTTAATCAAGTTATCAATATTTAAAGAAATAATTTTTGAAGAATCTTTAATCATTAATGAATAAGATAAATTATTTATATCTTCTGAAGTACAGGCAAAATGGATAAATTCAGAGTATTTATCTAAGGACTTAACTTTAGTAAATTTCTCTTTTAGATAGTACTCAATAGCTTTTACATCATGATTGGTTCTTTTTTCTATAGATTTAACACGCTTAGCATCATTTAATGAAAAATTTGTAACTAAATCATCAAGATAGCGAATATTCCTAATTGATAATTTAGGAAGTTCTTTAATTTTCGAGGTACTAGCAAGATGTTTAAACCATTCAACTTCTATGAAAAGTCTATTTTTAATTAAACCATATTCACTGGTTACGTATCTTAATTCACTATTTACAGCATTATATCTACCATCAAGAGGAGAAATGGATAACAAAGAATCGTTCTTCATCTAAATATTATAACTTATGTCTACTAATGCTTGCCTTGTAATTAAACAAGAAGCAAACTAGTCCTATGAAGTTATCTCTTTTACTATGTTTGAACTTACTACTTAGCTTTAATGTTGTTGCTAAGACAGTCATTCATGCAGGATATTTAATAGATGGAAGTAATGATAATCCCATGAATGAGATGTCTATCTATGTAATAGAAAATAAAATCACTGAAGTTATTACCGGATATATAGAACCTGAAGCTGAAGACGATTATATCGATTTAAGTGGATATACAGTACTTCCGGGATTAATTGATATGCATGTTCATCTAACTTCAAATCAAAGTAGCACTAATAGATATATTGAGAGCACAAGTTTAAATGCAGCTGACTACGCTATAAGGGCAGTTAGTAATTCAAAAAAAACACTCTTAGCTGGTTTTACGACAGTTAGGAATCTTGGAGATTCGGATACAGTTACAGTTGCACTAAGAAATGAAATTGCAAAAGGAACGGTTCCCGGTCCTCGCATCTTTACAGCCGGTAAGACAATTGCTTCTACAGGTGGTCATGCTGACGATACCAATTCTTTAAATAAAAATCTTTCATCTGATCCCGGACCAATAAACGGAATTATTAATAGCTCCGATGATGCATATAAGGCTGTAAGGCATAGATATAAAGAAGGAGCGGATTTAATTAAGATTACCGCAACAGGTGGAGTCTTGAGTAATGCTAAGAACGGTAAGAATCCTCAAATGACGGAAGATGAAATAAGATCTGTTGTTAAAGCAGCTAGAGATTATGGTTTTAAGGTTGCTGCCCACGCGCATGGTTCTGAAGGTATTGTCAGAGCTGTCAAAGCAGGAGTTGACTCGATAGAGCATGGCACACTTATGAATTCGGAAGGAATCTCTCTTATGAGACAGCAGGGGACTTATTATGTTCCAACTCTTCTGGCTGGAGCTTGGGTTGCAGAAAAGGCTTTAATTGAAAATTATTACCCTCCGTTTGTTCAACAGAAAGCTCTTGAGATTGGACCACAGTTAAAATCAACTTTTTCAAAAGCTTATCAAGCAGGAGTTAAGATTGCTTTTGGTACTGATTCAGGTGTTACTCCTCACGGGGATAATGCTAAAGAATTTAAACTAATGGTTGATGCAGGTATGACAGAAAAGGAAGCGATACTTTCAGCTACCTTACATGCATCAATCTTACTTGATCAACAAGATTATCTAGGCTCTATATCAAGTGGAAAGTTCGCAGATATAATTGCCGTTTCTGGTAATCCATTAGAGGATATTACAAGTTTAGAATCAGTAGATTTTGTTATGATAAATGGCAATGTAATAAAAAAACCTTAAAATTATGAAACTTTATAATTCCGTCGGACCAAACCCGCATGTGGTAAGAATGTTCATTCAAGAACTTGGGCTAGATCTTGAAATAGTCGAAGTAGACTTAATGGCTGGAGAGAATAGACTAGAGGATCACTTAGTGAGGAACCCGTCTGGCCAGCTTCCAACTTTAGAACTTGATAATGGTGATTTTATATCTGAAATAACTGTTATTTGTGATTATCTTGATGAAATACAAGGACATTCTGATCTTATAGGAAGAGATGCAGAAGCTAGAGCTGAAACGCGCATGTGGATTCGACGAATAGATCTAAAGATAGCAGAACCTTTAACAAATGGGTTTAGATTTGCTGAAGGTTATGAATTCTTTAAAGATAGACTAAGGCTTATTCCGGAAGCAGCTGATGATTTAAAGATTTTAGCTCAAGAAGGCATCTCTTGGTTGGATGGACAACTTGAAGGAAAGGATTTTGTTTGTGGAAATAGATTTTCTCTAGCGGACATTATGCTTTATTGCTTTTTAAATTTTGGAGCAACGGTTGGCCAAACGCTGAATCAAGATAATAAAAATATCATTAATTTATATAACAAAATTCATTCTAGACCTAGCGCGTCCGTATAGATATGCAAGACGAGGATAAGATAAGAGCTTGGCTTTGCTCAATAGCAGTTTTATTAATCATATTGATTTGGTCTTTATCTAGTATCTTTTAGATTGAGTTGGTTTGTATACATATTAAAGTGTAAAGATAATTCTCTTTATACTGGAATTACTAATGATCTAGAAAAAAGAATAAAAGTACATAACTTGGGAAAAGGAGCAAAATATACAAAAGCAAGATTGCCTGTAAGTCTCTTATATTGTGAAACCTATCAAACCAAAGGGGATGCTCTAAGGAGAGAATTAGAAATCAAGAAATTAAAAAGAATAGAAAAATTAGCATTAGTAGATTAAATCTATTTCTCCACCACCTAAGCACTCGTTGTCTCTATAGATAACTACAGATTGACCTGGAGTTACTGCTCTTTGAGGTTTTTCAAATTTAATCTTGATTTTGTCTTGTTCAATTGTGATATCACATTTTTGATCTTTTTGACGGTATCTAATTTTAGCCATACCTTCAAATTTATGTTCAATATCATTATTTAATAAGTACTTATTTCGGGTAACTATTTCTTTAGAAAATAGAAGAGGATTATCATTACCTTGAACTACAGTAAGGAGATTAGCTTCAATGTTCTTATTTGCAACATACCAAGGGCTATTATTAGTTCCTTTTTGCCCACCTATACCAATACCTTGCCTTTGACCTAAAGTATAGTATTGAAGACCTTTATGTTCGCCTAGACTGTTACCATTTTCATCTATAATTTTGCCGGTATTTTCTTCTACATAATTTGAAATAAACTCTGGAAAAGGTCTCTCTCCTATGAAACAAATCCCTGTACTATCTTTTTTTTCACTGGTAACTAAGCATTTATCTCTAGCTATTTCTCTTACCTTTTCTTTGTCAATATTACCAAGTGGAAAAAGCGTTTTAGTTAATACTTCTTTATCTATTGCATGAAGAAAATAAGTTTGGTCTTTATTAGAGTCTAATGCTTTAAATAATTTAGTTTGATCGGTTCTAGCATAGTGGCCTGTAGCGATATAATCGAAACCATTAGACAACGCATAGTTATAAAACTCTTTGAACTTAATTTCTTTGTTGCAAAGAATATCTGGGTTTGGAGTTCTCCCTTGCTTCAATTCCTCTAAAAAGTATGAAAAAACTCTTTCTTTGTATTCTTTAGCAAAATTTATCTCATAAAGAGGAATATTTAACTGATCTGCAACAAAAGCAGCATCCATAAAATCTTCTTTCGCACTACAATAAGGTGTTCCATCGTCATCGTCCCAATTTTTCATAAACAAGCCATGCACTTCATAACCTTCTTCTTTTAGAAGAAAAGCAGAGACAGAAGAATCTACTCCTCCTGACATTCCAACTAGAACCTTATTTTCACTCACTAAGACTAAATTAACCTTATATTCCTTTTAATATATAATGCTGCCACAAAAAGGAATTATACAGAGCAATTATGAAATTCGAACATATAAGAGAACCAAAAACAGGTTCTAAAATCACTGTAGACAAATCAGGAAATTTGATTATTCCCGATAATCCCATTATCCCTTTTATTGAAGGAGATGGTATTGGTTCAGATATTACTCCTGCAATGATTCAGGTAGTTGACAGTGCTGTTGAAAAATCTTACGAAGGCAAAAGAAAAATTGAATGGATGGAAATATATTGTGGAGAAAAGTCTACAGAAGTTTATGGTAAAGACAATTGGTTACCCTCTGAAACATTAAAAGCATTGGAAACTTACCTAGTAGGAATAAAAGGGCCCCTTACTACACCTGTTGGAGGAGGTATAAGATCACTGAATGTTGCTCTAAGACAAGAGTTAGATCTATATGTATGCCAAAGACCTGTCAGATATTTCGAAGGTGTCCCTAGTCCTGTAACTAATCCTGAAAAAACTGATATGGTTATTTTCAGAGAAAATTCAGAAGATATCTATGCAGGCATAGAGTGGGAAGCAGGTTCAGAAGAAGCTCAAAAGGTAATCAATTTTTTAACAAAAGAAATGGGTGTCACGAAAATTCGATTCAGTGAAGATTGTGGAATAGGCGTAAAACCAGTTTCTAAACAAGGTACCGAACGTTTAGTTGATAAAGCTATTCAGTATGCAATAGCGAATGATAGAGATTCTGTAACTCTTGTTCATAAAGGAAATATTATGAAATTCACTGAGGGGTCCTTTAAAGATTGGGGTTATCAGTTTGCTGCCTCAAAATACGGAGCTGTTGAATTAGACGGAGGTCCTTGGCATTCCTTAAAGAATCCTGATACTGGAAAAGAAATTATAATTAAAGATGTTATAGCGGATGCTTTTCTTCAACAAATTTTAACAAGACCTGATGAGTATAGTGTTATCGCTACACTTAATTTAAATGGTGACTATATTTCAGATGCCTTAGCTGCTGAGGTAGGTGGAATAGGAATAGCTCCAGGTGCAAATCTAGGAGATGAAGTTGCATTATTTGAGGCAACTCATGGAACAGCACCTAAATACACAGGTTTAGATAAAGTTAACCCTGGCTCCTTAATTCTTTCAGCTGAAATGATGCTTCGATACATGGGTTGGACAGAAGCAGCAGATTTAATTATTGATGGATTAGCTAAAACAATTAGTCAAAAAACTGTTACCTATGATTTTGAGAGATTAATGTCAGGAGCGAGTCTATTAAAATGCTCAGAATTTGGAGAGGCAATTATTAATAATATGGATTAATGTCCTATATAAAAAGTAATAAAAAACCTAACGAAAGAGAAAGGCAAGATAATACATCTACCGTAGCTACTCTTGAAAGACCAAAAGTAAAAAAACCTCCTCTATATCGTGTCATCCTCCTTAATGATGATTACACACCAATGGAATTTGTTGTATATGTTCTTCAAATGTTCTTTGGTTTTGATGGAGACAAAGCACAACAAATAATGTTAGCCGTTCATACCCATGGCAAGGGAGTTTGTGGTATCTTTACAAAAGAAGTTGCAGAAACTAAAAGCGCACAGGTTAATAATTTTGCAAAAGAAAATGGACACCCGTTAGTAAGTGATATAGAACAAGTAGAAGAAGATGATTAATAACGAACTAGAACAGAATCTCAATGATGCTTTTAAGCTAGCACATACGCAGAAACATGAATTTGTAACAGTAGAACATCTTTTATTGGTATTGCTTGATAATTCTGATTCAATGAAACTCTTAGTTTCTAATAAGGTAGACGTAGATCAATTGAGAACTGATCTAGAAGAATTTATTGGCTCCACAACTCCTAAAATTAAAAAAGATGAAGCCTCCGAGATTCAGCCTACTTTAGGCTTCCAAAGAGTTTTACAAAGGGCCGTGTTTCATGTTCAGTCTTCTGGCAAGAATGAAGTGAAAGGTAGCAATGTCCTGGTTGCTATATTTAGTGAAAAAGAATCTCAAAGCGTTTTTTTATTAGAACAACAGGGTTTATCAAGACTAGATGCTGTAACGTACTTAAGCCATGGTAATTCAGAATTGCCTGATCCAGAAGAAGATAATGCTGACACTGAAAGTGCAGAAAATGATTCAAATACTGCGCTTGAAAAATTTACTTTGAATCTTAACAAAGAGGCATTAGAAGGAAGAATAGACCCCTTAATAGGAAGACAAGAAGAAATTGAAAGACTTATTCAAATCCTTGCAAGAAGAAGTAAAAATAATCCCTTGCTAGTGGGAGAATCTGGTGTAGGTAAAACTGCATTAGCTGAGGGCCTAGCCAAACTGATAACAGAAAAAAAAGTACCAGACCTAATCAAAGATAGTGTTATTTATTCTTTAGATATGGGTGCATTGCTTGCAGGCACAAAATATAGAGGAGATTTTGAAGAAAGGTTAAAAGGAGTTCTAAAAGAATTAGAGAATGATAAATCTGCCATTCTGTTTATTGATGAAATACATACAGTTATTGGAGCAGGTGCTACTTCTGGTGGTGTTATGGATGCTTCTAACCTATTAAAACCAGCTTTAGCTAAACGCGGTCTTCAGTTTGTTGGATCAACAACTTACAAGGAGTTTAGAGGTATATTTGAAAAAGATAGAGCATTATCTAGAAGATTTCAAAAAATTGAAATTGCTGAACCTACTGTCGATGAAACTATAAATATCTTAAAAGGCTTGAAGTCTAGATTCGAAGAACATCATGAAATTAAATATACTGAGGGTGCTCTAAAAGCTGCAGCATCTTTAGCCTCGAAACATATAAATGATCGTTTTCTTCCTGATAAAGCTATAGATGTTATTGATGAAGCAGGAGCAAGACAAAAATTAGTAAAAAAATCTAAAAGAAAGAAAACAATTGCACAGATTGATATTGAAAAAATAGTGGCTGCGATAGCTAGAATACCAGAGAAGTCTGTATCTTCTTCAGATAAGAAATCTTTAGAAAAATTAGAAGAAAATTTAAAAAGGGTTATTTTTGGACAAGATCAAGCAGTTGAAAGTCTTGCCTCTTCTATAAAGCTCGCAAGAGCGGGCTTGAGAGTGGAGGAAAAGCCGGTAGGATCATTCTTATTTTCTGGCCCTACAGGTGTTGGAAAGACAGAATTAAGTAAACAATTGGCTAAGATAATGGGAATAGAGTTTGTTAGATTTGATATGTCCGAGTACATGGAAAGGCATACTGTTTCAAGGTTAATTGGTGCTCCGCCAGGATATGTAGGCTATGACCAAGGCGGTTTGTTGACTGAATCAGTTGCTAAACACCCTCACTCAGTTATCTTGTTAGATGAAATTGAAAAAGCTCATCCTGAAGTTTTTAACATACTTTTACAAGTAATGGATCATGGCACTTTAACTGATAATAATGGAAGAAAAGCAGATTTTAGAAACACTGTTGTAATAATGACGACCAATGCTGGTGCTCAAGATATGAGCAGGGCAAGTATGGGTTTTCAATCTCAAGATCATTCAACTGACGCTACAGAAATGATTAAAAAAACTTTCTCACCTGAATTTAGAAATAGGCTAGATGGGATTATACAATTCAATCCTTTGCCTATTGAAGTTATAAGAACAGTAGTAGACAAATTTTTAGTTGAACTACAAGTTCAGCTAGATGAGCAAAAAGTTCAATTAGAAGTTTCAGAAGATGTGCGAGAATGGTTAATAGAGAATGGTTATGATAAGAATATGGGCGCGAGGCCAATGGAAAGACTTATTCAAGACTCTATTAAAAGAAAGCTAGCAGAAGAAATATTGTTCGGCAAATTATCTAAAAGTGGCGGAATAGCTTACGTAGACATTATAGATAAAGGAATTTCAATTAAATTCAAGCAAAATTTAAAACAAAAGGAAAAGGTCATAAATTGAAATATTTAGTTTTCTTTTCTTTTTTTATCATTTCGTTTATTTCACATACTCAGGACGATAGCAGCAGTAATATAGATCCTGAAAATACAATTCTTTTTTGGAACCTAGACCAAAAGATCAATGGTTTTAAAAACGGCTATAAATATGTGCCTTCTAGATTAATTAACAAAAGCTCGAAACCTCTTCCATTAAATTATCTCTTATTAGACTTTTCGAAGGTAAGCTACAAAATAAATAACAAAACTTATACTTTATCTGATTATATCAAGAAGTTTAATGTCGCTGGCTTAATGGTAGTTAGAAGAGGGAATGTGCTTTATGAAAATTACACCTTAGGTAATGATAAAGATTCTAAATGGATTTCTTTTTCTGTAACTAAGTCGGTTACTTCTTTGTTGCTAGGCGCAGCAATCCAAGATGGGTTCATTAAAAATATAAATGAACCAATTACTAATTATCTTCCTAAACTTATTGGAAGCCATTACGATTCAGTCACTATTAAGAATGCACTGCAAATGTCTTCTGGAGTGAAATGGAATGAAGACTATGATGATCCCTATTCAGATGTAAATTTAGCTGCAGGTTTAAATTCTTCAGATTTATATGAATACCTTAGTAAATTAGAACGTACGACAAAACCCGGTAAGAGGTTCAATTACAACACTGCTGAAAGTAATTTAATAGGCGGAGTAATACGAGAAGCAATCAACTCTAATCTTTCTTATTATTTAGAAAAAAAGATTTGGGAGCCTTTTGGAATGGAATCTGATGCTTACTGGGGATTAGATCCTACATTTCAAGACGAACTAGGGGGATGTTGTATTTATGCAACACTCAAAGATTATGTAAGATTAGGTATGTTTGCTCTCAAACAAGGTACTTTAGAAGATGGTACACAGGTTCTTCCTAAAAAGTGGATTAAGGATTCAATCCAACCATCAAGTTCAATGAGATATTATGGTTATCAATGGTGGCTTGATGGACCTCCTTATAAGTCTTATAGAGCTATAGGAATTTTTGGTCAGCTTATTTGGATTGATCCACGAACGCAAACTGTAGTAGCGATGCAAAGTGCATGGGATAAAGCCTGGACGCCTGAAGCTGATCAACATAGAAACGCTGTTCTAAATGCCATTATGATCAAACTTTATAATTTATAGTATTTAACGTTCTCTAAATATAATTCTTCCCTTAGAAAGATCATAGGGAGTTATTTCTACTTTTACCTTGTCCCCAGTAAGAATTCTTATGTAATGTTTCCTCATTCTGCCTGAAATATGAGCAGTCACTATATGTTCATTTTCAAGCTTTACTCTGAAAGTAGTATTTGGGAGAGTTTCAATTACTTCTCCATCCATTTCTATCAAATCTTGTTTTGCCATATATAATACATTTTCTACTAGTTGGAAGAATTTCTAAAGTAAAAGATGAAAGAAAAAGAATTTAAATTTGGAAGATTACTGCTTTTTTTAGCCTTAGTTACTATCTTTATAGCAATAGCAAGCTATGTACTAGATAAGTTTTTCTTAGTCTACTGATTGAACTATATTTCTGTCGATTAACCCTTGAATCTTCTCTTCATCATATCCTGCCCACTCCTTCAATATTTCTTTAGTATTTGTGCCTAAATGAGGAGGTGGAGTGTAAGAGTCTTCATTTGTATAGGATAATTTTACTGGATTTCCTGGCATTTTCACTTTACCACCATCTGGATGCTCTACCTCAACAACCATATTCCTATGAATGACTTGCTCATCTGTTAAAGCTTGACTGAAAGTATTGATAGGACCACACGGAACTTTTGCATCATTCAGGGCTTGTATCCAAAACTCTGATGGTTTAGTTGCAAGAATTTTATTTAATTCAGATTCAATAAATTGCTGATTTTTTAATCTATCTACTGATTTCCTAAACTTAGAATCTCTAAGGCTATCGACATTGACAACATCCAAAAGAGCTTCCCAAAAAGCGTCTGTTATCACTGCAATGACAACAAAACCATTTTGAGTAGTAAAACTATTGTAAGGTACATGCACAAAGTGAGCATTACCAATTGGTTCTGGATTTATGTCTGACAAAGTTTGCATAGTAGCCATATAAGTTAAAAGTGATATTTGTACATCTAAGAGAGACATATCAATGTGTTGGCCTTTGTTGGTTCTGTCTCGAGAGAGGAGGGCGGATAGAATTCCAATAACACTATAAAGACCAGAGCCTAAGTCTCCAATTGGTATGCCGGCTCTAGTTGGAGTTTCTGCATCAGGTCCTGTTACAGACATACCTCCACTG
>CACAGI010000011.1 GCA_902532015.1 uncultured SAR86 cluster bacterium
GATGAAGAAAAGACCGAAAATACACTTGAAGCTTTTCAATACTCTGCAGACTTAGGTTTTGTTTTTATGGAAACAGATGTGCAATCAACTTTAGATGGCAAAGTAGTTATATTTCATGATGAGACTCTTGAGAGAGTAGCAGGTATAAATAAAAAAGTAAGTCAACTAACTTTTCAAGAGATTAAAAAAATAGATTTGATTAATGGAGGAAAAATACCATCCCTTGAAGAGGCTCTTTCTTCTTTTCCAAATCTTCGATTTAACATTGATATAAAAGTAGATTGTGCTGTAGAAGAGACAATTACGATAGTTAAAAATCATCATGCTTTAAACAGGGTTTGTCTGGCTGCTTTTTCTACAAATAGATTAAACCGCATAAGACATTTAACTGGTTCAGATTTATGTTCATCTATGGGTCAGGCAGAAGTTGTTAAGTTGTTATTAAGCTCTTATGGCTTAAACTTTAAAGCATCTCCTGGGTTTTGTGCTCAAGTACCAGTATCTCAATTTGGAATACCGATTGTTACGAAAAAATTTATTAAGAAAGTTCATGATCTTAATAAGTTAATCCATGTATGGACTATCGATGAAACTGAAGAAATGTATAGATTAATAGATTTAGGAGTAGATGGTTTAATGACCGATAAACCCACTGTCTTAAAAGAAGCTTTAGTTGCTAGAAATTTATTTTAGTTATCAGGAACTTTCCAAAGAAGGATTAAACCTGGTATGAATAAAATTAATAAACTCAATATCCCTATACTTGGCCTTCCTGTTAATAAAGCTATTCCTGAAACCATGAATGGTCCTAAGAATACTGAAGATTTACCTATAAAATTATAAAAACCAAAAAACTCTGCTGCTTTGTCTTGAGGAATGAGGTTACTAAAATAAGACCTACTAATCGCCTGAACCCCTCCTTGAACAAGACCTATAATTCCAGCAACTATAAAGAATTCAGTAGCAGTATCCATTTGGGAACTAAATAAAACTACTCCAATATATACAATAATTGCAAAGGTAAGAGACTCTTTATAGCCAAACTTATCAGCGTAAAAACCAAATACTAGAGTGGCTGGAAAACCAACAAACTGAGTTAATAAAAGAGCACTAATCATTGAGGAAGCTGATAATCCAATATCTGAGCCATACGATGTAGCCATCCTTATGATTGTGTCAACGCCATCCATATATAAGAAGTATGCTAATAAAAAAATTACTACTTTTTTATAATTTCTTACAGATTTAGCAGTATTTAAAAGATTGGTGAATGCCGCAGTGACAATATTATTATTTTCTTTTTCTACGAGGTCACTAGTTTCTTTCACATATAAAAGTAAAGGTATTGAAAATATAAACCACCAAATTGCCACACTCAAGAATGACCAAAGCACTGCATCAGCTGGGCCGGAAAGTCCAAACCAGTGAGGGTATATATACATAGCTACGTTAAGAAGAAATAAAAGACCTCCTCCTAAATAGCCTAATGAAAAACCAAGTGAAGAAGTTCTATTTCTTTCATCAGGAGAAGACACTGAAACTATCAAAGCATCATAAAAAATATTTCCTCCTGAAAATCCTATAACACCTAGACCATAAAAAACGACAGCTAGTTTCCATGAGCTTTCAGGAATAAAGAATAAATATCCTGTGGCTAATATGCCAAGAGCAGCAAATATAAATAAAAATCTCTTTTTAGTCTTACCTGCATCCGCGATGGCTCCTAATATTGGAGCGCTTATAGCTATCAATAAGCCTATTAAAGAATTTACGGAGCCTATTATGAACGTGCTTTCAGCAGCTTCTAAGTCACCTGCCCAGAAGGATTTAAAGAAGATTGGGAAAAAACCAGCCATAACGGTAGTTGCAAACCCTGAGTTAGCCCAATCGTAAAAAGCCCACTTCCAAGCATTTTTAGATAATTTTCTTTGACCTGCCATATACTAATAAAGAATAATAACCTTTTTAAAGGGAGTAATTAAATGGAAGAAGATAAGAAGTTATATAAATACATGGCTATTTTTGCAGGCATTATAGCTGTGGTTGTAATTGGCCAGATCATTTTAGCTAATTACTTACAATCAATTTATTAATAATATATAAAAAAAGAGGTATATAAGATGAATTCAAAAATATGTGAATTACTGGATATAGAGTTTCCTTTAGTTGCTTTTACACACTGTAGAGATGTAGTAGTGGCAGTTTCTAAAGCTGGTGGGTGTGGTGTTCTTGGTGCTGTAGGAATGTCACCTGAAATGTTAGAACAAGAATTGAAATGGATAGATGAACACATCGATGGGAAGCCTTATGGGGTAGATGTTCTAATCCCCAATAAGATGGTAGGAAAAGATGAAAAGTTTGATGCTGAAAAATTAGTAGGAATGATTCCTCAAGAATATGCTGATTTCAGAGCGGATGTATTAGAAAACCATGACATACCCTCTCCTGAACTAAGAAACATAGATACTGGCGGATCAGGTTTTGCAGCTAATACTCAATCTGGGGGAGCTAAGGCACTTTTAGATGTTGCATTCAATCACCCTATAAAGCTTATCGCCAATGCTTTGGGCGTACCACCAGACTGGATGCTTAAGATGGGAAAAGATAATGATGTGAAAGTAGCAGCACTTCTTGGAACTGCACAACACGCAATTAATCAAGTCGAGGCAGGAGTAGATATTTTAGTTGTTTCTGGAACAGAGGCTGGAGGTCATTGTGGAAGCGTCTCAACTATGGTACTTATCCCTGAAGTTTATGAAGCTATACAACCTTATGGTGATGTCCCTATTTTAGCAGCTGGAGGTATTGTTACAGGTAAGCAAATGGCAGCAGCTATGACCATGGGAGCTTCTGGAGCTTGGTGTGGTTCGGTATGGTTAACAACAGTTGAATCAGAAATTCATCCAATTGTGAAAGAAAAAATGATTGCAGCTAATTCTAGCCAGACAGTAAGGTCAAGAAGCAGAACTGGAAAACATTCTAGGCAACTTGTCTCTCCATGGACTGATGCTTGGGAATCAGACAAGGCTCCAGACCCTCTACCAATGCCACTACAACCTATGGTAGCTGAGCCAGCTTTAGCTAAGGTTAATAAACTGGCTGAAGGTGGTCATGATGGTGCAAAGGGTCTAGCTACTCACTGGGTAGGACAAGGTGTAGGTCTAATGAATGCAAGTATTTCTGCAAGCGATGTAGTTCAAGAGTTTAAGGAAGACTTTATTACAGCTTATGAAAGGCTAAATGGATTCGTAGAAGACTAAACTCTAGATCCGTTTTTTAGCACAAAGTATTGACGAGATTCTTCATTCACTTCTTCAGATAGTGAATGCGATATTAATCTCTTAGATCCTTCAGGCGCATACTGAAGAATGTAAGCTTTCCTTATACCGTTATTAAGATTTGGACCTGTTCGATGTGGGGTTAAGGAAGAAAAAACTGCTATGCTTCCAGCTTTAAGAGGAAGTGTTACAGAGTCAGATGAATCTAAAGGAATTTCATAACCTATATCAGTCATTTCATGATGTAAAGTTCCTTTTTTATGCAAGCCCGACATTACACAAGGGCAGCCATTTGTTTCATCAGTATCAGTTAATGCGAGCCAGCATGTTAGGTAAGCTTGGGGTTCAATAAACGTATAACCGTTATCTTGGTGCCATGGAAATTCATCTTTAGTTCCAGGTTTTTTATACACCGCTTGATCCCAATAGAGTCTAACATTATCTCCTATCAGGTCCTTACATATACCTGCAAAAACTTGGTGTTTACTAAATTCTTTTAATTCTTCAGATTGAGTAACTAAATGCGTGGTAAATGTAATCTCTTCAGCCCGACTTATAAAGTACTTGCCTCCATCTAACCCTTTTAAAGCTTCAGTGACGTTGAATTCAAAAGGGTCTATTTTTTCTAAAACTTTTTCTATTTCTTCAGATGTAAAAGCATCTTCAACGACAGTATATCCATTTTCATCAAAACTTTTGATCTGTTCAGGGCTTAAGAACTCATATGGGCCATCTGGCATAGACCATTCAAAGCCTTTATTATTGTCATGAACCTTCACTTCTTGAGTCATAATTATCTATTGAACTCTAATTGAACACCCTGATTAAATTCTAAGATCTTTCCTTCATTATAAACCAAATTTCCATTCACAAAGGTGCTAACAACTTTTGAATTAAAAGTGTCTCCTTCAAAAGGAGACCATCCACAAAAGTAACTAACATTTTCTCTGGAAACAGATTGAGGTGAATCAAGATCAACCAAAGCTAAATCAGCCCAATACCCTTCCCTAATGTAACCTCTATCTATGATTTTAAACCTATCGGCAACTTTATGAGATAGATAATATGGCAAATCTTTTAACGAATAAACACCTTCTTTAACAAGCTCTAGAAGAACTAACAGTGTATGTTGCACACTTGGCATTCCAGAGGGACATTCCATGTAGTCATTTGATTTACCTTCCAATAAGTGTGGTGCATGATCAGTAGCTACGTAGTCTATATAACCTTCCAACAAAGCTTTTCTTAATGCTTCTCTATCTGACATTTCTTTTATGGATGGATTACATTTAATTAGAGTGCCTTTTGTTTCATAGTCCTCTCTTGAGAAGTATAAATGTGGCACACACACTTCTGCTGTTATTAATTTTTCATTTATGGGTTTATTTGAAAATAATGAAATCTCATCTTCAGTAGTAATGTGTAATATATGCAAGTTTGCTTTATGTTTTTCAGCCAATTCAACTGCTTTTTTAGAAGATTTCAAACAACAATCGCGAGATCTGATTTCGGCATGCATATCTGCAGGGATCTTGGGTCCGTATTTATCAAGATATTTTTCTTCTAAGTCTTTAATCATAGGGGTGTCTTCACAATGTGTTGTTATTATGACCGGAGATTCTTTAAAAAGGTTATTTAGGCTATCTTCATTATCAACAAGCAAATTTCCAGTTGAAGCTCCCATGAATATTTTTATGCCACAAACTTCTTTAGGATTGATGGCCTTAATTTCGTCAATATTGGTGTTAGAAGTTCCCATATAGAATGAAAAGTTTGCTGAAGCATTTTGTTCAGCTATGGATATTTTTTCTTTCCATAATTCTAAATTTAAAGTTGGAGGTAATACATTTGGCATATCCATAAATGAAGTAGTGCCGCCTGCAATTGCAGACAAGGATTCACTTTTTATATTTCCGCGCTCAGTTAATCCGGGTTCTCTGAAATGAACTTGGTCATCAATAATCCCTGGCATTAGATATAACCCAGCTGCATCTATAACATCACCTTGAGACTCTATAGAACTAGCAATTTTAGCAATCCTTCCATTTTCTATGAGGATGTCAGATTCATAAATTGCCCCTTCATTAACAATATTGCAATTCTTGATGGTAGTTTTTTTTGTCAAAATGGTTTGCTCCCTGCAGTTGTGATTCTGTGCATAGTTCTTTTCTTACCACCGTATCCATGTTCGGCATAATGCAGAACACATCTATTATCCCATACTACCAGATCACCTTGCGACCATTTATGTCTATAAATATATTTTTTATCACATGAGTGCTCATAGAGCTTACCTAAAGTTTCTTGAGACTTTATTGAATCCAAACCTTTTATACCTTTTACAAATGCTTCTGTAATGTAAAGAGCTTTTCTTTGACTTGCAGGGTGCGTTCTAAAAACTGGATGTTCTACTTCCTTTTCATCCTTTTTATCTCCACCTGCTAAAATTAATACACCTAAATTACTATGAATAGCTGTTCTATTTTCTAGTTCCTCTCTCAAAGATTCGTCTAAACCTTCATATGCAAGATATTGATTTGAAAATAAGGTATCCCCTCCTTCGTCAGGAATTTCAAGGGAGTACAACAAAGTTACATCGGGTGGCTCTTTTTCAAAAGTTACATCAGAGTGCCAATGGGCATTTGTATGATACTTTTCTCCTAAATTCTGAATTTGAATTATCTCTGGATGACCTTCAATGCCCTTAAACACAGGATGTATTAGAGGCTGACCCCAAATTAAAGCAATTTTGCTTAGGCTTATTGGATCAAGGTCCTGGTTCTTGAATATTAAAACTGAATGCTTCAAGAATGCTTCTATAATTTTATCGGTAGGTATATTGTTGCCAATACTTAAATCTATACCTGTTATTTCTGCACCTACTGGTCCAACCTTCTCTACGTTCATTACTTTTTTATACTAGAGTTTATAAACCTTAATTTGACCATATTCATTTCCAGATCCTTCTCTATAATCTGATTTGGATCTTTCTAAAACGTCTTTGACAAGATTGATCATCTTACCGCTATTTCCACAAATTATAGTTAGTGGTATTTCTTCTTGTTTGAGATATATGAAATTTTCTACTATCAAATCTACTTCATGATGTTTTACACCATGAAGATCTAGAATGTGTGAGCTCACTTAGTGCAGATTCCTGATAAGTTTTCCGTTAAGTAAACCGGTTGGTTCTCCATCTTTAAATGCAACCTCTCCCGAAACTATTGTGTACTCATAGCCTGAAGCCTTTTGTACTAACCTTCTTCCTCCAGCTGGCAGATCATTAATTATTTCTGGTTCATGTAATGTTAAATTTTCATAGTCAATTATGTTTATGTCTGCTTTATAACCTTCCTCAAGAATTCCTCTATCGTTAATTCCTAGAAGTTGAGCTGTTTCAGATGTTTGCATCTTTATAGTAGTTTCCAAAGGAATTTTAGCTCCTCTTTTTCTGTCTCTAGACCAGTGTTGTATTAAAGTAGTAGGAAAACTGGCATCACTTATTGCGCCACAATGTGCTCCAGCATCGCCTAATCCTGAAATAGTAAAAGGATGCTTCAACATTTTTTCTACAAAACTAAGATCTCCGGGTTGATAATTGAAAAGAGGATGGTAGATGAGAGCTCTTCCGTCTTTTTCTAACATCATATCGTAAGCAATTTCTGCAGGTGTTTTATCCTCTTTTTTTGCTTCCGCTAGAAATGAGTCTTCTGGATCAGGTTCATAATTGGCAGGATCTCCAAGTCTAAACATTTTATTATAAGAAGTAACTATCTCATCAACTAAAGGGTTAATTGAAATGGGCTCTTCTGACAGTATCTTTTTTTTCATTTCAGGATCACTTAAAGCTTTGACCTTTTCTTCAAGTTTAAGTGAAGCTAACTGTTGAAAAGATGGATAAAAAAGAAATGGATTTAAGGTAGCAGTTAAGCCCATGAGAATGCCTGTAGCTCTCGGAGGTACTTGGCCATACATATCAATGCCTTCTTCTTGTGCATCTTCAATCCCATCAAGCAATTGATGCCACCAATCTGGTCTAGCATCTTGTTGCTCTACGGTTATAGAAATTGGTCTTTTAGATTCTTTTGACATGGATTTGAAAATATCGAATTCCTCTTCAAAATTGTAAAAATCAGATATTCCCTGCAGTACACCTTGATTTAATTCACCTAGAGACTTGGCTATCTCTACTAATTCCCTTTTATGCGCCGTAATGCTTGGGGTTAATTTTCCCTCTACATCACTATGTTTTTCAGTTCTAGATGTAGTGAATCCATAAGCACCAGCTTGTATAGCTTCCTTTACTATAGCTTTCATTCTAGATATTTCTTCTTCTGTTGCTGGTTCATGATTAATACCCCTCTCGCCCATAACATATGCCCTAACTGCTCCATGAGGGATTTGTGTTCCAACATCTATTGCTAAAGGTTTTTTTTCCAATACATCTAAGTATTCTGGAAAAGTTTCCCAATCCCATTCAATGCCCTCATGCAAGGCAGTCCCTGGTATATCTTCTACTCCTTCCATCAAGCCAATAAGCCAATCTCGCTGTTCAGGCTTACAAGGCGAGAAACCTACTCCACAATTGCCTGTTACGATTGTTGTAACTCCATGGTAAGTAGAGGATCTTAAATACGGGTCCCACGTTACCTGTCCATCAAAGTGGGTGTGTATATCGACGAATCCAGGTGTTACTATTTTGCCTTTTGCATCAATAACTTTCTTGGCACTCCCATCTATATCTCCAATTTTAGATATCTTTTCACCATTTACAGCAAGGTCAGCTATATAAGCCTCGCCGCCTTTACCGTCATAAATTAAGCCATTTTTTATTAGTAAGTCATACATAATTAAATCCAATTATTAAATCTGATATAGTATCGCTCCCTAAATTCTAATATATAGAGAATTTACTAGAAACAATAATAACTAGAATTATAACAATATGAATCATTTAAAAGCATTTTCATGTAAGTCTGTCTTAATACTCTTTGTTCTATTTAACCCATATCTTTTTACAGAAGACGAATCGTCTGATCAAGAAAAAGAAAAGGAGGAAGTTTATATTGAAGAGATGGTTAAGGAATATGAAGAGCTTAAAGGGTTTTTCATAAGCTATAGAGATCCAAAAACAAACGAAATTTTTTTAAAAATTAATAAAGATCAACTTAATAAGGAATTTATCTATTTCTCTCATGTGATCAATGGTGTAGTAGCTGCAAGGAGAAACAAAGGCAGTTATCTAGATAATGGTATTTTCAAAATTGAAAAGGATATAGATAATTTAAGATTCATCAGAGTTTTGACTAATTATACTTTTGAGGAAGAGAGTCCTTTAGCAAAATCTAAAGGAACCAATATTTCTGATTCAACGTTTAGAGTTCTTCCTATTGATGGAAAAAATGAAAATGAAGATGAATTTTTAGTCAATATTACAGAGTTGTTGCTTTCTGAAGACTTAACCAGTATTAAACCTATTAAATCAGATGATGACTACCATTCTTCAAGATTCAATTGGGGTCAAATCAGTCCTATAAAATCTAGAGTACTAGGTGTTTATAATTACGAACAAAATACAGACTTCGAAGTTGAATATGTCATTGAAAGTGCTCCTTCGTACAACTACGATGGAGAAGATGTAGCTGATCCAAGAAATGTAAGTATACAAGTGCGTTTTAGTTTTATAGAAATGCCTCAAAATAATTTTGAACCTAGAATAGAAGATCAATCAATAGGTTATTTCTCTGACAGAGTAACAGACCTTTCTTCAAAAGATGTAACTCCGTATAAGGATCTAATAGGCAAGTGGGACCTACAAAAGAAGAATCCAGAGAAAGATTTATCAGAACCAATTAAACCTATAGTCTTTTGGATAGAAAACACTACTCCACTAGAGCTTAGAGATTATATAAAGCAAGGTGTTCTTGCCTGGAATATAGCTTTTGAAGAAGCGGGCTTTAAAAATGCTCTTCAAGTTAAAGTTCAACCTGATGATGCTACTTGGGACGCAGGAGATATTAGATACAACGTATTAAGATGGACCTCATCTCCAAATCCACCCTTTGGTGGTTATGGGCCAAGCTTTACCAATCCTAGAACTGGTGAAATTATAGGAGCAGATATTATGCTGGAATGGGTTTACCTAACTAATAGACTGTACGTAGATGGAATTTTTAATGATGGACACTCTCATGATCAATGCTTATCAGCTAGCATAGTCCAAGAAGGAATGATGTTCGCAAATTCCCTAAACATAAACGACCCAAAAATAATCGAACAAAGTATTATAAGACTAACCCTTCATGAGGTAGGTCATACTTTGGGACTGAATCATAATTTTAAAGGTAGCTTTCTTCACAACACTGAAGATGTACATAAACCAGAGATCACTAGTAAAGTAGGAGTAACTGCTTCTGTAATGGAATATCCTGCCATCAACCTTGCTCCATTGGGATATGAACAAGGTGATTATTACGACATAGTTCCTGGCCCCTATGATAAGTGGGCTATTAAATTTGGATATACGCCAAATTTATCAGAAGACGAAAGAAGAGAAATTCTTAGTGAGTCCAATAAACCAGAGCATATGTTTGCGAATGATTCTGAGGACATGAGATCAGCTGGTTATGGAATAGATCCTAGGGCAATGATTAACGATCTGACTAATGACCCCATAACATACTCGATTCAAAGAATTGAATTAGTGAATCATGCACAAAAAGAATTGCCTTATAAATTTGCCAATAAAGCTACTAGTTGGGAAGAATATAGAAACGCTCATAAAATTATACTTAGAGAGCATCAAAGAGCTTTAGAAGTGGTCTCTAGATATATTGGAGGAGTCTACGTAGAGAGATCAAACCCCCAAGATGCTAATATAAAAGAACCCTACAGTCCTACTCCTTCTGAAGAACAAAGAAGGGCTATGTCTGTCTTATCAAAATACGCGTTTTCAAGCGAAGCCTTTCCTATAAACTCCGAACTACTTTCAAAAGTTCAATTAGAAAGAAGAATGTTTGATTTAAGGGGTGAGCATGAAGACCCCCAAATACATAAAATTATTCTTAGCATCCAAAACAAAGTTTTAGATCATATTTTAAATGCATGGACACTTTCAAGAATAACCGATACCCAACTTTATGGTAACGACTATAGCGTTTATGAGGTTATTGACGATCTAACAGAAGGAATTTTTATGGAAGATATGAATAGCGAGGTATCCTCGGTAAGAAGAAATCTCCAAACTAGTTACGTTCGTAGGCTTATTGGCATTCTTGCTCAAGATTATTATGATGAGTTCGCAACAGCAGCAGCCTATAAATCTTTAAGAGATATTGAAAGACTTATGAAGAAGTCTTCAAATCATGAACCAACTAAAGCACACAGAAAACTTATTTCTTGGATAATAGATTCCGGTTTGAACAGAGCTCAATAAACTAAACTTTCCCGAGGAAATCCAAAATAAAGTTATTAACTTCCTCTGGAGCTTCTTGTTGAGTCCAGTGACCTATTCCATCTAATGCTTCAGCAAATAGTAAGTTTTTATAATTTGGCCCTATTCTGTCTATTAAAGTTACATCACTTGGAACAAAGAAATTAACTGGGTCCAAAGTTCCTGTAACAAAAAAAGCTGGTTGCTCTAAAACCTTTCCTTCTAACTCTGGTATTTCATGCCAATCAATGTTCTGTGCTCTGTATCTATTAAAAGGTCCTCTTAGTCCGCTTATTTCAAATTGACTAACAAAGTATTCTAAATCTTCTTTTGAGAACCAATCCGGAAAGTCTTCAAATACTTCCATTCCTTCTAAAAAAGTTGAGTCTTTTGTTTTTTCAGGAACAAGTCCACTTTGACCTTTTTCAAAATTAAACTTCATGCCCCTACCGTCACTGTTTGTATAAGTTATGAATAAAGCTCTAGATAAATCAGATTCAAATTCTTCTTCTGCTATGCCTTCTTTTTGGAAATAAAGTTGATAGAAAAAACGATCTTTATATATTTCTTTCCATAGATCTAAAGTAGGCATAGGGCCTCTTCCCATAAAAGGAACAGAAAGAGTTCCTGTAGCAGTTATTCTGTCTTCATTTAAGGCCGCAGTGTTAAGCGCTATTGGCCCGCCCCAGTCATGCCCAATGGTAATAGCAGTGTCATAATCAAGGGCATCAATTATTCCTATAACGTCATTGGTCATATTTCTCATTGAGTAAGCTTCGATTTCATGAGGTTTATCCGATTCACCATAACCCCTTACATCATAAGCAACCGCTTTAAAACCAGCGGCAGCTACTGCAGGTAATTGATGTCTATAACTATACCAACTCTCAGGCCAGCCATGACAAAAGATAACTAAAGGGCCCTCGCCCATCATGGCTAGTCTTATATTAATTCCGTTACTTTCTACAACCTTAAATTCTACTTCTGACATATTTTTTCCTTTTTGTTAAATTATTTTATAGCACAATACCTACAAAGCTAAAACTCTTTCAATCAACCAGAAAGATCCTAAGCCTCCAATTAAATAGGAGGCATATTGATGTATGGTTGTATTAAATAAACTTCTGGTAAGAAGCCAGATTATTATTCCAAATAAAGGTAAGACTAGTAACTGACCAACTTCTATTCCAATATTAAAGAAAAGTAACGAAAATAAAAGTGCGTCATTGTTAACTCCTATATCGTTCAAAGCTCCAGCAAACCCCAACCCATGTAGCAAACCAAATCCAAATGCTACTACCCATGGAGTTGATTGATATTTATATTTTTCACTTACTTCTAAAGCTAAATAAATTAAAGTTAATGCAATGAAGGCTTCTGTTGAAGCTTGTGGCATCTTGATAAGCTCTAGTACTGACAAACCCAAGGTAATGCTGTGAGCAATAGTGAATGCTGTTATAGTCTTAAATAAGTTTGCGGTGCCAGAAACAATAAATAAAAGACCAAAAACAAAAAGCATATGATCAATTCCACTCAATAAATGCTCTACGCCTAGCCAAAAATATCCTATTGGATAAATGCTCACTTCTTCAGGAACTATAATTGTAGCGTTATTGACTGTAGCTAAACCTTCAAATTTAGTCCCATCTTTAAATGTCACGCTAATCAAAGCGTCAGTTATTCTTGATAACCCCTTAAGACTTATTTCCTTTCCTTTTATTGAGTCACCGCATGTCATTGAAAGCTCAAAGACCAAATATTTACCTTCAATTTTAGGTAAATTTCTTTCCTTTTCCTCACAATCAGAAAAAATTATTTCGGCAGGCAGGCCAACTGCGTTCGATGGGAACATCCAGTTTCCTTTGTAAGAACTATCATCTTGTTCTTCTAATAATAATCTTGCAGGATTCATTTCATGACCAAAGAGATTGCCTAAGAACAGGAAAGATATGCTTATTGTTAAGACTTTAATCAGATTGAGCATTTAAATCTGAGAGTATTTCTATCTCGTACTCTTTTCTAAGCTTCTCTAAATACTTAGCAGTAGATTGGCTTTGGTCTCTAGCTAGGATATCACTAACAACAATGCTTCTTACTTGACTAAGTTCTGGCAAAAAAGAGTCAGTATAAGAATTCAAAAAAATCAGATGTTCTCCATATTCTGATGAGATAGGACCATCCCATCTTTTAATATCTAAGTCTTTAATTGAATCGGAAAATTGATCACCAAATGATCTCTTTAATTCCTTTGATGTTTTCATTGAAAAGTTCTTTCCTAAAAGAAAGGGATCTCCAAAGAAGCTAGGCTCTTCTCCTTGTTGTATTGATTTTAAGGCTTTGATGGACCTAGATTGTGCTTGATTGTTTTCACTAAAATAAATGTGCGAAAAGGTATAAGTACTTTCAACAAAATAATCGTCCTTATGATTACTATAGTATTCTTTTATTTCTTCTTCTAAGGGGTTTTTCGAGATTGATTCTTGTTTCAAGAAACTTATCTTTTGTGCCAATCTTCTTTTGATAATTATGTCATTTTTATCTAAACCTAATTTTAAGGCCTCTCGATAAAGTATCTCTTCATCTATTAACTGCTTAATAATGCCGTCGATTTCTTCATTGGTAGGTTCTCTTCCAACCTGGGTTATCCATGTATTAATTAATGAATCTAGTTCAGATTCATAGATAGTAATTTTATTAGGGCTATCTTCATTAAAGACAATATCTATCACAAAGATAAATAATCCTATTGAAAAGAAAATAAATAGTTTTTGTTTCACTTTTAGTTAGAATAATACTAATCAGGATATAGAGTAATATTAATTAAAAAATAATAAAAACAGTAACTTATACATTAGTTCTCTAGTTATTTACCAAGTATCCACGTTAGGTCTTTTCTTAGAAGATCTGTCTTTCCTAGGAGGTAGTGATTTAAGGGCTCCCATTATCCAATTTCTTGTTTCTGCCGGATCTATAACATCATCTAGCTCGAAGTGAGAAGCCATGTTAACTGCCCTGCCCCTGTGATAGCTGTCTGCTACCATTTTTTCATAAGCTTCAATTCTTTTCTTAGGGTCTTTAATTGCTTCTAGTTCCTTTCTGTATCCAAGCTTAACTGCTCCCTCTAAACCCATACCTCCAAATTCACCTGTTGGCCAGGTAACTGTAAACAGAGGAATCTTAAAACTACCGCCTGCCATAGCTTGAGCACCTAAGCCGTAAGCCTTTCTAATAACAACAGACATTAGAGGAGTTTCTATATTTGCTCCGACCACAAACATTCTACTAGCGTGCCTTACTAAAGCTGTTTTTTCACTTTCCGGACCTACCATTATTCCTGGGCAATCGATAAGAGAAAGAATAGGAATATCAAAAGCATCGCACAGTTGAATAAACCTAGATCCTTTATCAGCTCCAGGTGAATCAATTGCACCTGATAAATGGCCTGGATTATTAGCTACAACGCCAACTGGTCTTCCTTCAACTCTAATGAAAGAAGTTATGATCCCGGGTGCCCAATCTTTTCTAATTTCCAGAATAGACCCTATGTCAGCTACACCTTCTATGACTTCTCTCATGTCATAGTACCTAAGTCTATTTTCCGGCACTGTAAATCTTAACTTTCTCGGGTCAGGTGCTTTCCAATCTTTCACAGGACCTTGGAAGTAAGATAAATATTTCTTAGCTACCTCAACTGCTTCCTTTTCGTCTTTAACAGAAAGATCTACCACTCCGTTTGGAACTTGTACATCCATAGGACCCACTTCATCAGGGGTAAAGACTCCCAAGCCTCCTCCTTCTATCATGGCTGGCCCACCTATTCCTATATTGGAATCTTCAGTTGCGATAATTACATCGCAACACCCTAATAACACTGCATTACCTGCGAAACATCTTCCTGTGGTTATTCCAATAACAGGAACTAAACCTGATAATTGGGCAAAGTAAGTGAAGGCTAAACAATCTAACCCTGCTACTCCAGAAGTATCTGTATCACCTGGTCGACCTCCTCCACCTTCAGCAAATAGAATAGTGGGAAGTCTATTTTGCTCAGCAATTTCAAACATTCTATCTTTTTTGGCATGATTCATTTTTCCCTGAGTGCCAGCTAAAACCATATAGTCATAAGACATGGCCATTACCCTTGAATCACTTTCTCCAAATAAATCGCCATTGACTTGGCCCAAACCACAGACCATTCCATCTCCAGTGGTATTCTTAATTAAGTCTTCTTCAGTTCGTCTTCTTCTTTGTGCTGCCATGACAACAGATCCATACTCAACAAAAGATCCTTCATCGCATAAATCTTCTATATTTTCTCTAGCGGTTCTATGACCTGTTGAATATCTTTTTTTAACTGCCTCTGGTCTATTTACATCATGGCTAGCTCCTTTTCTTTCCAAAGCTTCTTTAAGATCTGGTCTAATCCTATCAAGATCTACTTCTTTAGTTTTCTTAGTGGCTTTTTCTCTAACTTCAGCGAGCTCTATAGTCATCAATGAATGACCTTCAAATACTGTATCTTGCGGCTGGACTTTGATTTCTTTGACTATGCCGCTAATACTAGAAAGAACTTCATGCTCCATTTTCATGGCTTCCATGATAAGGAGAGGTTTTCCCTTCCAGATTTCATCACCCTTCTTAACATCAAACTTAACAATCATTCCTTGCATAGGGGCTTTTATGCTTGATAAACCATCTTCTAATTGATCATTTTCTAATTGAAGTATATTTTCGGATTGATCAACAAAAACTCCACCAGTCTTACCATGATCAAGAACTGCTAAAGGGTCAAGATCTTCTATCTTCCCTCTCTTTGGGACATCTTTCTTTATGCTTCTATTTATATCAGATAAGTTAGCGTGCTTACCGCTAGATAAAAGATTCTTTATATTCTGATCTAGAAAATTAGTGTGCGACTCATTATTCTTAAATTTTGTATCAGAAAGGATATTTTTTAATAAATCTAAATTTGTTGGCACTCCTTCAATTTTAAATTCGCATAAAGACCTATAATTTCTTTTAAGAGCTTGCTTGAAGTTATCTTCAGGAGAATGGGTAATTACTTTGGCTATGAGAGAATCAAAAGCAGGATTCGTTTCATAACCGCTATAGCCATAACTATCTGATCTTACTCCAGGACCAGAAGGTAAATCAAAAGATATAAATTTTCCTCCAGAAGGTTTGATTTCACCTTCAGAGTCTATAACTTCCATATTGACACGTGATTGAATAGCAAATCCTTTCGGCTCAGGAATATTCTTTTGTTCTAACTGAAGTTGTTTTAGAGTTTTACCTGAAGCAATTTGAATTTGTGCTTTTACTAAATCTAAACCTAATACAGCCTCAGTTACAGTATGTTCTACTTGTATTCTGGCATTGCATTCAATAAATTTGAAATCTTCCTTAGCGTAATTAACCAAAAATTCTACAGTCGCTAAGCCTTCATATTTAGATGCTTTAATTAACTCTACCGATGCATCAAACATTTTCTCTTTTAGTTCTTTTTTTATTCCAGGTGCAGGAGCAATTTCTATAATTTTCTGATGTCTTCTTTGGGTCGAACATTCCCTTTCGTGCATATGGGTTGCCTGCCCTTTACCGTCACCCAATACTTGGATTTCTACATGCCTATAATTTTTTAAATATTCTTCTATGTAAAGATCTGATGAATCAAAAGCAGATTTTGCTTCAGAGGAAGCTCTACTCATTGCATCTTTTAAATCTGCCTCCGAATTAACGACCCTCATGCCTCTTCCGCCACCACCCGCTATAGCTTTTATAACTATAGAAGAGTTCTTTTTTAAATCTTTAAAGAAACTTGATGCTTGTTTTAAAGATGTCTTTCCTTGTGTTCCCCTGACTACAGGAATATCTAACTTGAGAGCTAATTTTTTTGCTTCAGACTTATCACCAAAAATAGTTAAACATTTTTCTGAAGGTCCAATAAATTTTATTCTCGCTTGTTTAGCTGCTTTTGCAAAAGCTGGGTTTTCACTTAAAAAACCATAACCCGGATGGATACCATCTACTTTCTCGCGCTTAGCTACAGCAATTACCTTCTTGATGTCCAGATAAGCACTAGCCCCCTTCTCATCAATCATGAAAGATTCATCCATCTTTGAAAGATGTAAGGAATTTATATCGTCTTCAGAAAATATACCAACGGTCTTGATGCCTAAATCATTGCAAGTTCTTGCTATTCTGATAGCAATCTCTCCTCTATTAGCAATCAATATTTTTTTCATAAAAATATATCGAACAGGTAAGGAATTATGATCGGCTTACCAAAGATCGTATTTTTGAAGCTCGGCTCTTCCAACAACCATGTGATGCACTTCATCTGGTCCATCAGCAAATCTTAAATGCCTTATATCAGTGTATAAACCAGCTAGAGGAGTCCATTGAGAGATTCCAGCTGCACCATGCATCTGTATGGCTTGATCAATGATCTTGCAAGCTTTTTCAGGAACCATTGCTTTAATGGCGCTTACGTAAACTCTTGCTTCTTTATTTCCAAGGACATCCATAGCTTTAGCTGCCTGTAATACTGCTAAACGCATTGCATCTATCTCTATCCTTGCTCGGGAAATTATTTCTAGATTCCCTCCTAACTTTGCAATAGGTTTACCAAAAGCTTCTCGCGTACCGGCTCTTTTAACCATCAGTTCAAGCGCAATTTCGGCCTTTCCAATGGTTCTCATACAATGATGAATTCTTCCTGGTCCTAATCTGACTTGAGAAATTTCAAATCCTCTACCTTCACCTAACAATATGTTTTCTTTAGGTACTCTTACGTTATCAAATTTAATATGCATATGACCATGAGGTGCATGATCATGACCAAAAACTTGCATACCTTCAAGAATTTGTACTCCAGGTGTGTCCTTTGGAACTAGAATTTGAGATTGCTGTTTTGAAGGATGGGCATCAGGGCTTGTTTTAACCATGGTGATCATGATTTTGCATCTAGGATCCCCTGCACCTGAAATATAGAATTTTTCTCCATTGATAACCCATTCATCTCCATCTAAAACAGCACTAGTGCTAATATTCTTAGCATCTGAAGAAGCTAAATTAGGTTCAGTCATGGCATAAGCAGATCGTATTTCTCCATTTAAAAGAGGCTCTAGCCACTGTTTCTTTTGTTCTTCTGTTCCAACTCTTTCTAGAACTTCCATATTTCCAGTATCGGGTGCACTGCAATTCATACTCTCAGACGCTAATGGATACTTTCCTATTTCTGTTGCAACATAAGTGTAATCAAGATTTGTAAGTCCATCTCCTATATTGCCATCAGGATCAGGTAAGAAGAAATTCCATAATCCCAATTCTCTAGCTTTATCCTTAGCACCTTCCATAAGCTCAATTTGCCTTGGGTGCCATGTCCATCTGTCTTCTTTTTCATTTTGAAGAGCAGAATATTCTTGTTGTATTGGTTTAATATTTTCTTCGCAATGTTTTTTAACCAAGTCCATTAAGGGTTGGGTTTTCTTTGACATCGAAAGTTCGAAAAGTTCTGGGTTAGTGCTCATGTTATATCTCCTTAATAACTTTAATTAATATGAATACCAAATTGGTGAAGACCAAGCTCGTTCTTGTATAGTCTTCTTTAAATCTTCTCTAGGCTCATTACCTGTTTTTATAGCATCCCAAGTGCTCCATCTACAAGTAGGATTCTCAAGAACCCTTACATAATAGAATGCTTTTACGGAAGGGTCGAATGATTTATCTGTCCAAACTGTTTTTAATTCATTGGCTCCAACATCAGAGCTTATTGAACAGTCAGATATATCAACAAGTGCTCCGTTATCTGGGCATCTATTTGTTTCGGGGTCTGGCATCAATCCATCAGAACACATGACATCTATAATTTCTTCATGAGGTTTCCCTGAGATTCTTTCTACCCAGCCTTTAATTATTTGTACTCTTTGTAAAGGAGCAGAATTTTTATCTCTAAGAGCCCAGATCAAGAATGAAGGCTTTAGACCATCTGATGCTTCTAGATCTTGGCCCATAGGAACTCCCTTCTCGTAAGCTTGTTTGATAACATCATCAGAATCTAATAAAGAGGCTTCTAAATCATACCCAGCAAAAAACCTTAGTTTTATCCTTGTACCCGAGGTTGCATAAGTTTCTTTTCTTCTGAAAGCTTCAAAAATTGAATTTCTGGTATTTTCTTCTGCCCAAACAGCTGCGAGTCCTGAAGCGCCCCATTGATTAAAAACAGCATTATTGAAATACCTATCTCCAATCTTTTTGAGTGTTAATTGTCTTATTGGTGCATTTAGAACCAATTCTAAATTTTCCCCAGTTAAAGGTGCAGAACCCCTCCCTTCTGGCGTTCCATCAAAGATAGCTATTTTTGAAGTGAAGTTTGATTCATCATCTGATGAAGCACCAGTGTGTGTATCACTTGCACCTACCATTCCAAATTTATAAGGGTTACCTCGACCTTCTTCCGACATGCCCAGCCCGTCAAGATAAGCTTGTCTTACATATCCTCCAAAGGGTCTACTATAAGCTGAATTACCTACTCTTTGATCCATGATCTCAAAATCTGCCCATTCATCATTTGGAGATAGTATAGGGTGAGTTTCTGAAGTGCCTTTGACTTGGGTCATCTCAACAATTGGCTCATTCCGCATTCTAAATTCAGCGTATTGTGTGCTAATCGGCAAACCTTCCCAATTTTCCATCTCAAACATTTGACCATTTGAGCCATTGGAATTATGAGGTATGGCTATTGTGTCTACTCCTCTTTCTCTTAAACCATCCATCCAAGACCATAAGTCTTCAGGATTAAGTGACTTTAATCTTGAAAACGGTTCTACGGTAAATTTATTACCATTATAAATAACGTTTCTATGAAGATTAGCGCTTTCAAGAGGTGGAGAACCTTGGAAATTACAACCAGTTCCTCTTAATAAACATTTAAGCTGTGAAGCTCCTTCTGTATTTGAAGATCTAGTTGTTGAAGTGGTGTACTCATAGGCAACAAAGGTTGTGAAATTACCGGGGTCATTATGCCTTTGAGCGCTTTTAATTATATCTGCCCAAGCTGTTCGATGGACATTCACGTCAAATAAGGTCGTACCTCTAGCAGTATCCCCAGTGATAAGAGCCATGAATCTAGTCCATATGTTGCTAAAATTAGCAGTGTTTCTAACGTAATCTTGAAATAAAAGGCTTCTAGCTGCAACTGACTCCTGTGTAATATTTTCTGGGCTATTTAAATTATGAAAAGGCTCGCTACCTGCCTTACCATTATTGGGGTCTGCCCAGTGCTCTACCATACCTAAAAGCATTCCGTGATCTGTTACAGCGTAAAAATCTAATGGTTCTCTAATTTGCATTTCATAACCAAGAGGATGAAAGATAGCAGACCCTTTAGCAAACTCATAAGCGTCATCAGGAGTGGCAGTAGTTCCGAATATATATGCATCAAATGAATGTTTTGTATGAACATGAAGATCACCAAAATAAAGATTCTTTTCTTCATTGTAACCTGGCGTAGATCCAGGTTCAGGATCAACCACTGCAAGATCTTCGGTGTAATCAATAATATCGTTTTGTGAAGTACAACTCCAAATACTTATAGTCAAGAAGATAATTAAACCTAACTTTATAAATACTCTCATATTAATCCCCATTAATTACAATCAATTTAACAATTAATAGGCAACTTGGAAAGGATTAGAATAGGTCTGAATGATAAATTGAATAAATCCCTCACCTTTTATTGACATTTTTTACAAGTACTGTATATTTATACAGTATGAATGATATATACAAAAAAAATAAGCCTTCCGGGCAACCAATGGCTATAAGAAATTTAGGTGCAGTTCAAATTGAAAGTTCTTTCCATTTTATGTGGGTAGATAGACTAATAGCCTCGATGTACGTAGTTTTGTCAGCTAGTTTAATAACTATTTCTCTAGCTTTAATGTTTGGTTTATCAATATAAAATTAAAATTTATTAAGAAATAGGTTAGTCTAGATCCTCATTTAAAGGATCTATGGAAACATATAATAATATCCTCTTTGTTTGGCTAGGCATTTCAATAATTGCCTTTATAACTCTGCTTTTTAAAAGCGCTCCTTACGGAAGACATTCAGTCTCTTCATGGGGCTCGTCAATGTCTTCGAGATTAGGCTGGATCTTAATGGAATCGCCTACAGTTTATTTAATGATTCTTTTCATGATTCTCTTTAATAGCTCATTGGGAGTTGTTGAGGCTGTATTTATCCTAATTTGGATGGTGCATTATGTTCATAGAAGTTTTATATGGCCCCTTAGAGCAAAATTAGAAGGAAAAAAAATGTCAGTAGTAATTATTCTTCTGGCCATATTATTTAATTTTGTGAATGTTTATATTCAAGGATCATGGATACTTATATTTGGAAGTTATTCAATTGAATGGCTTTGGTCTCCTTTTTTTATCATTGGTCTTTCAATATTTTGCATAGGACTTTTTATCAATATTAAGTCAGATAATATTTTGATCGAACTTAGAGAAAAACATGGGAGTGGTTATCATATTCCTGAAGGCTTTTTGTTTAATAAAATTAGTAGTCCAAATTATTTT
This sequence comes from uncultured SAR86 cluster bacterium, assembly GCA_902532015.1. Classification (GTDB taxonomy): domain Bacteria; phylum Pseudomonadota; class Gammaproteobacteria; order Magnimaribacterales; family Magnimaribacteraceae. Next base: position 21,297 of record CACAGI010000011.1, read on the forward strand.
GGAGAGATTTTAGAATGGTTGGGTTGGTTTATTATGACTCTTAGTCCTGCAGGATTAGTCTTCTTTATCTGGACTATGGCAAATTTAATTCCTAGAGCTAAATCAAATCATGAATGGTCTTTAAAGAATATAGAAGGTTATCCAACAGATAGAAAAAAAGTAATCCCTTTCTTGTATTGATTTTTTTAAATTCTTTAATCTTGAACTTGTTTATCGAGGCATCTAACTTTATTCTATGTCGTCACTTAATATTAGGAGAATTGGATGGATCTTGAATACGGACCCGAATACGATGATTTTAGATCAGAGGTCATTAATTTCATTAAGGAAAATGAAGATGTGAAACTTACAGGGCCGATGCGAGATGAAAGTCGAGTAAATTGGCAACAAAAGCTGATTGATAATGGTTATTTTGCACGTTCCGTTCCAAAAGAGTATGGGGGTTACGGCGGTGATATGGATATTATTAAGCTAAGAATCATTGCTGAAGAATTTGCTAAATCTCCTATACCTAAAGCTATGGGCGGACAAGGCATACAAATGCTCGTTCCTACATTGCTTTCGTTGGGCACCGAAGAGCAAAAACAACAATACATACGTCCAACCCTCAGAGGAGAAATGATTTGGTGCCAGGGTTATTCTGAACCAAATTCTGGAAGTGATTTAGCTAGTTTACAAACTAAAGGGGAATTAGATGGTAATGAATGGGTTATTAATGGGCAAAAAATTTGGACTAGCACAGCACAACTAGCCCAAATGTGTTTTATTCTAGTTAGAACTGAACCAGACGCGCCTAAACATCAAGGTATAAGTTATTTATTAATGCCCATGGATTCAGAAGGAATTGACAGAAGGCCTATCAAACAAATGACTGGAGATTCAGATTTTAATGAATTGTTTCTTACGGACGTAAGAATACCAGCCGAAAATATAGTTGGTAATAGAGGTGAAGGATGGCAAGTTGCAAATGCAACGCTAGGTCACGAAAGAGGATCCTTAGCTGATCCTAATGTTACTCAGAACAGACTAAACTCATTGATTGATTTAATGAAAACTGAAACCATTGATGGTCAAAGAGTAATCGATAAACCAATCTTTAGAGATAGGTTGCTCTCAATACAAGGACGTCTGATGGCTCAACAGTCTAATGCATTAAGAATTCTGTCTTCTCAAATTAATGAAGGTCAAGATGCAACCTTAGCTAAATTTATTGTAAAACTTCAAGGCACAGAACTTCGGCATGAATTAGAAGGTTTAGCAATCGATGCAATGGGAGAACTAGGTACTTTATATGAAGACAGTCCCCATCTAAGAGATCATGGAGCATGGCAACAAACCTACATGTACTATCTAGGTTTAATAATTGGTGGGGGTACCAATCAAATTCAAAAAAATATAATCAGTGAAAGAGCACTGGGCATGCCAAAAGAGCCTAAAGTACAAGGAGCGTAATTATGTATTTTGGATTATCAGAAGAACAAAAGAGTCTTGAAGAGAATATAAGTAAATTCTTAAGTGACAATGCCCCTTTAGATGCTATAAAAGCAGTTGCAGATGGTGAGGAAGCAAAAGCCGAGGAAATTCATAAAGGAATTATTGAATTAGGGCTGAGCGGTCTTATGGTTCCAGAATCGTACGGTGGATTGGAACTCAATATGTTATTTGCAACGGTGGTTTCATCGGCCTTAGGAGCTGGAACAGCTCCCGTTCCTTATGCAGGGGCTTATGTGATGGCACCTATAGCGATCACATTAGCTGGTGATGAAGATCAGAAAAATGAATGGTTACCAAAGATTGCCGGTGGAGAGAAAGTTATAGGAGTTGGCCTTTCTGAATTTGTTGGAGCGAGAGAGGATGCTGGCATAGAGTTTGAGAATGGAAAGGTTTCAGGAAGAAGTCTATTCTTGATTGATGGTAAAAATGCAGATGCTTACTTGCTTGCAAATAAATCTGGTGAGCTTTTCTTAATAGATTCATCTAGTAAAGGCATAACTGTTACTGAACTAGTTACTGTTGATAAAACCAGAACATCTATAGAACTTACACTGGATAAAGTAGATGCTACCCTTCTCCCTGGTTCTAGTGATTTAAGTGTTATAGAAAAAGTTTTAGACGCAGGTAGATTAATGTTATCAGCTGATACAGTTGGAGCATCTCAAGTTATGTTAGATAAGGCCGTTGCTTACTCGCTTGAAAGAAAGCAATTTGGAAGATTAATTGGATCCTTCCAAGCGGTAAAACATATGTGTGCAGAGATGGCTGCAGAATTAGAGCCGTGTCATTCAATGATTTGGCATGCGGCACATAGTCAAGATAGTTCCTCTGAAGACGCTAGATTAATGGCATGTCAGACAAAATCTCATGTTTCAGAAGTAGGCAAACAAATCTCTAAGACATCTACTGAAGTGCACGGAGGTATGGGTTTTACTGATGAATTAGGTCTACACTACTGGTTCAAAAGAATTGGACTTAATAGACAGTTGTTAGGCTCACCCGAACTAATAAGAGAAGAAGCAGGTAAGTTGCAAGGTTTTGATCAGTAATTAAAGGCTATAAAATTCCTTGGCGGTCCTGTAAAAAAGAGACTCCTTCTCGTCTTCATTAAAGCTTTTAGTCATTTTTTTAAAAGCATTCCATAGAACATGATAAGAAATTGACTGCTTATCAACTGGAAAATTACTTTCGAACATGCATCGATCTACACCAAATATTTCTATCGTGTGCTTGTAATATTCTTCATGCGTCGAGACTAATTCATCAGAAGATACAGGTAAATCTCTTTTATGCCACTTCCAACCATTTACCGGCATAGCTAAACCACCTAATTTTGCATAGACGTTAGGACATTCAGCTAATCTCGCAGTATCTTCTTTCCATTGACCAAATATAGCCTCTTGTTTACCTTCATATGGACCTATTCCCAAAGGTCCTCCAAAATGATCATGAACTATTCTTAGATCAGGTAACTCACTAGCTAATATAGTGAGGTCTTTGATTTGGTTATGGTAATGCCAAGTATCGAAAACAAGATCTAGTTTAACAAGTTGTTCTAGACCTCTTTGAAAGGCATCTTCTAAATAAATACTTTCAGTTGGTTCTGAGTGAGCATTTTTAACTCTTTCATCAGCATCCCAACCACCGGAATGCCTAATGCCCCTGAACAACCCTTCCCCTTTCTCGATATGAACTTCAAGAACTTCTTTTGCAGAGTCTCCCAACATCATATCTACATGACCAATGATTCCTTCAATCTGAGCTTTAGATAAATCTTTTTTTGCTTCTTTTGCTATACCAACAACGAATTCAGTCTCACCAACTGGCTTAAAGGCATCAGGACCTTCTTGGTAATATTCTTGTCCACAATCTATATATACAGTTTTTTTAATATTGTGACCGCTTGAGGTATCTCGCCATAAATCTTCAAGTAAATATCTATAAGTATCTTTTATTCCAGGAGGATCTTCAGGGCCGTGCCATAAATGGTGATGAGGGTCTATGATCTCCCTTTCTGGATCTATAATTTCTTCTTGGACTCGATCTATCCAACCTTCTATTTCATGTATGTTTGACATTTAATTACCTTTAATTACAGAAAGAGCATATCCAAAAATATCAGCTATTTCATCTATTTGCTTGTCTTTGGAAGTTCCAGCTCCATGTCCTGCCCTAGACTCTACTCTTAAGAGAATCGGATTATCACAAGATTGCAGTTCTTGCAGCTTAGCTGCAAATTTATATGAGTGTGCAGGTACTACACGATCATCTCTACTGGAAGTGGTTACTAAAGTTGTTGGGTAACAGACGTCTTCTTTTATATTGTGATAAGGAGAATAGGACAATAAATTAAAAAAATCTTCTTCCTTATCAGGGTCACCGTAGTCGCTTGTCCATGCCCACCCAATAGTAAATTTGTGAAACCTAAGCATGTCTAAAACACCTACTTGAGGTATCGCCACTTTGAACAAGTCTGGATTCTGCAATAAAGTCGCTGCAACCAATAGACCTCCATTTGACCTCCCTAATGAAACAGTTGTCTCAGATGAGCCTATCCCTTTCTCATGTAAGTACTTAGCTGCTGAAGAAAAGTCATCGAACACGTTCTGTTTATTCAACAACATTCCTGCTTCATGCCATTCTTCACCGTATTCACTTCCACCCCTCAAGTTAGCTACAGCCAATACCCCTCCTGACTTTATCCACATATAAAACGTTTTACTAAAGTTAGGGAGAATAGGAATATTAAATCCTCCGTAACCATAAAGTAGTACAGGAGTATCTTTATCTATCTTTAATCCTTTTTGGCTTGCTATGTGTATAGGAATTTGTGTTCCGTCAAATGAAGTATAAAATTGCATTTCGCTTAGATATCCATCAGCATTAAAATCAGGAATATCAGATTTCCAATAAGGTTCATAACTAAGAGTATCAAGATCTATCTCAAATACTTCTTCAGGTGATGTGTAATTAGTAAATTCAAAATAAGCCGTGTTGGTTTTAATATTCCCATAGAATCCATTTATAGATCCAATGTTAGGGAAATTTAAATCAGATAAGTAGTTTCCTTCCAAATCAAAAAATTTAACTTCTGTGAGAGTATCTTTTAGATAATTTATTATTATCTTCTTTCCTATTATTGAGACTGCAGAAATCGGACTGCTTTCTCCAATAACATCATGCCAAGAATACTCACCATCTTTAGTTATTTTTAAAGAAACCACCTTGCCTCTGGGGGCATCCGAAGTAGTATAAAACCAAAGGGTGTTGTTCATTCCTCCTAAGAAATTATAAGTAGCTTCAAATTCTTTTATAACAGGAATAAATTCTGCACCTTTATCAAACTGAATATATACAAGATTTCTTTCGTCTGTTCCTTCACCTATCGATAGAACTCTATATTCCCCTTCTTCAGGGACACTTATAGACCAGGATCTATCTGGATTCTGTTCATCTTGGTAAATAAGCTTGTCTTCTTTCTGGGCTTCAGACAATTTATGGAAATACAATTGAGGACTCCTGTTTACATCAGCTAAGGCTTCATCTGGTTTTTCGTATTTTTGATAATAAAAACCAGAACTATCTGATTCCCAAGTTGCGTAAGAGAATTTAGACCATTCAATCTTATCTATCAAAACTTCTTTAGTTTCTATGTCCATTACTTTCCAAGTTCTCCAATCCGAACCTCCATCAGAAATTGAGTAGGCTATCTTTTTCCCATCTGGACTAACGCTAACATCACCTAAAGAGATTGTTCCGTCTTTAGAAAAATTGTTTGGATCTAATAAGACCTTAGCTTCACAATCATCACATCCTCTAACCATGAAAACACTTTGTTGTTTTTTACCGTCACTAAAGAAGTAAAAGGTTTTGCTGCCTTTCTTGTAAGGAATGCTTATCTGGTCAGACACCCAAATATCTTCTAATTCTTTTTTTATTCTTTTCTGATGAGGGTTAGATAAGAATTTATCTGTAAGAATATTTTGTTTTTCAACCCACTCCCTTGATTCAATGCTAGTGAAATCCTCTAACCAACGATAAGGATCTTCTATTGTTTCACCAAAGAAGGTTTCTACTAAGTCTAACTTTTTAGTTTCAGGGTAATCCATTTCTAAAGTTCCTTTTCCGCACCCATTTAAAATGGATACTAAAAAAAATAAAACATAAAATTTAATAAAAATTTTCATGATAAGATTTAGAAATAATATAGATTAAATTAATAATTCATATATGAAAGTTATAAATAGATTCCTGCTGATAATACTAATTGCTTTAACTTTTTCTAATTATTCGTTCCCTGAATCACAAACTTCTGAACGTTATGTCATAGGTTTTGGTTCTTGTATAACGGAGAAAAGAGATCAACCTATTTGGCCTGCCATTAAACAAGAAAACCTAGATGAGTTCTTCTTTATGGGGGATAACGTATATGGCGATAATGAAGAAACCGGTCTTTTAGATGATATGAAAATTGCTTATACATTACAAAAAACTAAATTTCCTAAATGGCTAGGAGATATAAAGGTAAATGCTATTTGGGATGATCATGATTATGGAAAAAATGATGGCGGATTTGAATACCCCCTTAAATCAGAATCTCAAGATCTATTTTTAGAATTTTGGGAGGTTGCCAAAGATGATCCAAGATGGGATAGAGAAGGGATTTATTTTTCTGAAATAAGAGATATATTTAATCTTAAAGTTAATTTAATTGGATTAGATACCAGATTTCATAGATCTCCGCTAGGACAAAAAGAAAGACCCTACTCTCCCATAGAAGATACTTCTAGGACGATGTTGGGAAAAGATCAATGGAATTGGCTAATAGATAAATTAGATCAAGAATCTGATCTAAACATCATAGTCTCATCAATACAAGTGATTCCTACGAATCATGTATTTGAGAAGTGGGGAAATTTTCCTCACGAGAGGGCTAAACTTATTAAGCTTATAGAAGAATCTAAAATACCAACAATAATTATCTCTGGAGACAGGCATAAAGCTGGTATATACAAACTAAATAATTTAATTGAGCTAACCTCTTCATCAATGAATAAACCTCTTCCTATTTATATTTCTAAAATATGGGACCTGATATCAAAAGAGACCGATCAACACCTGATTGGCAATATGTATTATCCTGAGAATTATGGCACGGTGACCATAGACAAAGGAAGTAATGTGTTGGTAGAACTAAAAAATTTAAACGGAGAAACGGTTAATTCGATAAGATTGAAATGAGGGGCATTGGCCCCTCATTTAATTATTTCTCCTCTTTCACTAATACAGTTGAATATATTCTTCCATTTTCGCAGGTAGAAATATCACCCAGAGCATTAGCTTCGTCAGTATCCCAAAGATTTTCACTGTAGTTATCTACATTATTTCCGTATTCACTCGGTGAATTGGCATACAAAGAATAAACATAGTCATAATCAAAAGTTCCTGCACCAACTGGCGCCATCATCATTTTTCTGCCCATGTTGTCACCAGTGGATTTCGCTTTGATGGCAAACTTCTTATAAGCATCAAAAGCCTTTCTCATGGTAACGCCTTCTTTTAAAGTGCATTGAGTAAAGCGTACAAAGCCTAATTCACCCATCTCACCTTCCGGTACAGAGATAGGCCATTGCCATACATCAGTAACTCTTTCATTGGTTACCGGAAGAGTTGAAGCCAATTTACCGCCATCCTTTATCCATTGCTCTATAGCTTTAAATTGTTTTCCAGCAGAAGGCCATAAATTGAGCCAAACATAATCTACCCTTTGTAGATTATCAGAGTAATATGGTGTGAAAACTACAGTACGCATTGTGTCCCATTCACTTCTTGCATTGGTCCAAGCTGCAAACTTCTCACCCCAACTTAGTAAATCCTCCATATCCTTACCTTGATTAAATTTACCTGAATAATACTCGGCTTTGTTGGGTTCAGGTTCAAACTCATATTCTTCAGCACTAATGAATGTTGAAAAGGCTATTAGTAAAATTAAAAAGTTTTTCATATTATTTTTTCATCCAAATTGTTGTTATTTGCATTACTAATATTGCAAGAATAAAAATTCCACTAACCACATCTGGCATATAGTTATAAGCCGCTCCCGGATTTGCAACCGCAATCATTTCTAGGGCGCCAGAACTTATTTCAGTTCCTTGAGACTGTAATGCTACAAAAGCTCCAGAAATACCGTTAACTATCCATTCAACTTGACCCACAAGCATATTTATTTGCCAAACCACTACCAAACAGAATGCCGTTACAGCAACTTTGGATATCATATTATCTGAATCACCAGCTATATTTGCTGCTCTAAGACTTACCCACAAAAGAAAAGCCCACGCTAAAAAGAATCCAGAAGTAGCCAACATACCTGACCACATAAGATCCCATAATTCGATTTCTGTGTACATATTATTTCTCCATAAATTTAAGAATGAGAATTTTCTCATTCAAATAAAAGTATATAGTATATAATAAATGTTGAGAATCATTCTCATTAAAAATAAGGGAGATATTTAAATGACTGAAATGGATGTATGGAATTTTATGGTTAGCGTGAGAGAAGCTACAGGAATTAATTCAATAGGCATTATCTTAATGATAGGTCTAGGATTTGGCATTTCCACAGCAATTTACAATAATGCAGATGCTAACTTAGTAGCCAAGATTGCCGCTACGGTTTTTGTTTTATGTGTTGCAATGGGATTTTTATTCAACGGAGCGGTTGCGGAATGGAATATTAACCAAGCTGCTGCTGGATTAGTATGGTTATCTGAAAATACCGAAGGGATATCACCTGGGGGACAGTTAATTATAGAAGCTAATGATCCTGGGGCACCTTTTTCAATGGTACCAAGCTTGTTTCCTGGATTGTTTATACTATCAGTTTTAGTCATGCAATTAGGTGGAATTTGGACCAAAAAATAATTAATAAATAATATAAGGAGAAAAAAATGGATCAAGAATCTTTTCAAATAATGCAGCTTTTCTATTCTTCGATGATAGGAAGAGCTATATTTACAGTTAGTATTTTCTTTATGGCTTGGGTAGCACTTAGAGTAGCTAAATCAGTCAATGAAAATCCAAATTTACTCGGACAAATCTTTTCTACTGCTTTTGGGTTAGTAGTATGCTGGTTTGGGCTTGTACAACAATCTTTTACAACTTGGTCAGTTGAATCTACTTCTTACCAACTATGTCAGTTAGAAAACATAAATCCTACGGCTCAAGTATTTGTTGATTTTTTTGGATGCGCATTACCAGAGCCTTCTGTAATACCTGATCCTCTAACCGGTATTTTTTGGTTATGTATTTTAGTATTTATTCTTGTTCCAACTTGGCAAACAAAATAGTTACTCAAATTAAATACAAAAAAAAGGGAGCAAAAGCTCCCTTTTTTTATTAAAGTCTTTTAAAAAATAAAAGGAAATTATGAATATTAAAATTTATGGCACTGAAGCTTCAAGGGCAATGAGACCAATATGGACAGCAGAAGAAATGGGCTTGGATTATGAACTAGAAATGATGCCATTCCCACCACGTGTTTTTAAACCGGAATACCTAGAAGTAAATATGCTAGGTACTATCCCTTATATGACCGATGGAGATGTGAAAATGACAGAGTCAGTTGCTATGTCTCAATATTTGGTAGAAAAATACGGACCTACTGAGCTAAGAGTTATGTCTGATGAACCAGACTACCCTGCCTATTTAAATTGGTTATTCCATTCAGATGCTACTCTCACATTTCCACAAACTGTAGTTTTAAGATATAAACTTCAAGAACCCGGTGTAGCTGATGCAGCTGTTGAAGGTTACAGTAGATGGTTTGTATCTAGATGCAAATTACTTGAAACAGCATTAGAAGATAGAGAATATCTATGCTCTAACAGATTTACTATTGCAGATATATGCGTAAGTTATGCTTTCGTAGTTGCTAAATCCCTAGGTATAGAACAAGCATTTAAACCAAATATAACTCGGTACACTAATATGCTATTTGAAAGAGAAGCTTTTAAAAGAAGTGTTGAGTATAAATACGAAGACGAATAGAGCATTTTCTCAGATTAATAAATGATTAGAACAAGAACATTGATATGTAAATCGCTGAGTGATGACATATCAGGAGTGGAATTAGTTGAAAAGCCAATAAATGAACCTAACAGCAATGAAATTCTAATTAAAGTCAAAGCTGCTTCTGTTAACTTTCCTGATCTGCTTATGACACAAGGAAAGTATCAACACAAACCTGAACTACCTTTTGGATTAGGAATGGAAGGTGCTGGAATTGTTCAGTCAGTTGGTTCTAACGTTTCTAAAATAAAAGAAGGCGATGAGGTGACTTTTGGAGCCTTAGGTAAAGGCGCTTTTACGGAACTTATATGCGTCAATGAAAATAGTGTGCAGATTAAACCAAACAACTTAAACTTTGAACAAGCGGCAGCGTTTCAAACTGCATATCTAACAGCCTACGTTTCTTTAGTTAGAAGAGGTAAGTTAAAAAAAGGTGAAAGTCTTTTGGTGCATGGAGCTACTGGAGGTGTAGGAATGGCAGCTGTTCAGCTAGGTAAATATCTTGGAGCTAAAGTAATTGCCACTGGAACATCTGAAGACAAGTTAAAAGAAACCATAAATTGGGGAGCTGATCACGCCCTTCTCACTCACAAAGAAAATAAAGTTGATTTTAGGAATGAAGTTAAAGAACTTACAGAAGGTCTAGGAGCAGATGTTATATACGATCCAGTTGGAGGTGATGTATTTGATCACTCAATAAGATGTATTAACTGGGGTGGACGAATTCTAGTTGTTGGTTTTGCTAGTGGCAGAATACCTACCCTTCCTGTAAACATGGCATTAATTAAAGGTTTCTCAGTTTTAGGGGTTAGAGCTGGTGAATTTGCTAGAAAAAATCCAAAAAAAGGTAAGGAGAATAATCAGGAAATAAAAAGAATATGTGAAGAAGGTTTTTTTAACCCTTACATTTGTAAAACCTTCCCTTTGTCTGAAGCTAAAGATTCTATCCAGTACTTATCAGAAAGAAAATTAACTGGAAAAATAGTAATAAAAATAGATTAATTACCTTCTAGAGGCCTCGGCAATCGAATAAAAATCTAGATTCTTATAAACAAAAGTATGTTCTTTTATCAAAAAGGGGTTCACTTCCTCTCTCCAGTCGAAATGTAGACCTAAGTCTCCCGGCTTAGGCGGCTTAATCGTAAAGATAACTGTATACAAGTCTTCCCTTTTACCAGGCAGTTTAATATTTAATGCGTAATGAAGGTTGTCAGACATATTTAAGTGAGGTAATAGTTTTATATTCTTATATCTTCCATTATTTTCATTAAGTATCTTTGCATTGACGTCAAGATAAGCTACAAAACCCCCTTGAGTTGAACCCATTGGAGCGCTTTCATTCCACGTAGATAAAACTTCTAAGTGAATATCAGATACGGACTCTTCTCCGAATTTGTAGGCAGGAGAAACGTCATCTTTAATAGCTCCTTCAAATATTAAATTTATACCCGGGCTTATGTTTTCTTCGCCAATCACCATTTCAGGTAAATCTTTGGAGAGAGTATTGAGAGAAAAGACTACAAATCCTATGCTAAGAAGTATTTTTTTCATTGATTAATAATTGTGTGGTTTGGAGATATCTAATAAGGCAGGTCTCTTTCCTTTTCCAACCCATATAAAATTATGAGCTACCATACCAGGCTCTACGTATTTAGGCCTACCTATAATCTTGTAGTTGTTTTGTATGCAGTGAGCATCTATATCTTGATCAGAATTTGCTACTAGATAATTTCTAACATTCTCGGTATCTACTGCTACTGCATAATAAAACATTTCTATATTTTATAACTTTAGACAGGTAATGGGTGTGACTAAATCCATGTATTTAGCGTAATCAATATTAAGTGTAACTTTATTTAACTTCATAACTGGTATAAACCTGTCTTTCCTCTTGGTCTCATCGGTATACATGCCTAGTTCGTAATGATCTTTAGTGACTAATAGATCCATTTGTAAATTTCCTTTCTTTAAAGTTTGAATCGCTTTTTTAGTTTCAACGCCCATAGTCAAAGAAAAGAGTACCTTAGGCTTTTTGCCCCAATTATCTCCAACACCAGCCATAGAACATTGAAACTTAATCAAATCTGCTTTGATAAAGCTAGAAAATACTAAAATTAAGATAAAAGCTATCTTTTTAATCATATCTACACGGGCCGTTACTATTAGTTCGGCACATACCTGCTTTTGTATCCAAATCTCTTTGGTTTATCTCTTTGAAGTCTTCTTGTACTGTTTTTATATTTTTAAATCTTTCTTCACAATTAAGATTTCTTGTGTCGATTTCTAAAAGAAGTTCTTTCAATAAATAGGTCCTATCTTGGACATTCATTATATTGTAATCAGGATCACCTTCAGGAAAGCATAAATAATAATCATCAACTTCTGTGATAGGCGCCTTTATACCCTCTTTTAGAGTTGAGCAAGAAGATAGTAATAAAGCGCAAAGGCAAAATATATATAACTTGTTCATTTAATAAACTAACTCAATAATTAAGAAAAGAATTGAAGGCGCTAGAAGACATCCAAGTCCAGTATAAAAGGTTGCAGTCATAGCTCCATAGGGTACTAATTTAGGATCTACCGCAGCTAAACCAGCCGCTACGCCACTGTTAGTTCCCATTAATCCTCCAAAGATCATAGCTGAATTTGGATTGTTTAGGCCAATGTATTTAGCTAAAAGCGGAGTACCAATCATTACTAAGATAGATTTAACTAAACCTGCAGCTATACTTAATGCAATAACTTCAGAACTGGCGCCTAATGCACTCCCTGTAACTGGCCCTACCACAAACGTAACAGTTCCTGCTCCAATGGTTGTGATACTTACAGCGTCAGTGTATCCAAAAATGATAGCAACTATAGCTCCTACAAAAAAAGATAAAGTGACTCCAATAAATAAAGAAGAAATTCCTGCAATACCTGATGCCTTTAGATCGTCTAACTTGACACCATAGGCCGTAGCTACAATTGCAAAATCCCTCAACATAGCTCCGCCCAACAAACCAACGCCTGATAAAAGACCGATGTCTGCAACACCTTGTTTGCCTCCGGTGTAAGTGCCTCCTAAGTAGGCAAATATAAGGCCTAAAAGAATTGCTATAGCAGAGCCATGAAATTTTCCTTGAGTTAATTTATTTGAGAGGAAATAAGAAAACCAAACAATACAGCCTACAAAAACAAAAGAGGTAATAAGTCCATTCTTAGAAAGAACGGTGCTAATTATCTCAAATATATCCATTATTTTTTGATCTTGCTTAAAACCGGTATCAATAAAAAAGAAAGTAGCACAGCAATGCCTCCAGAAAGAAGGGCGATTAATCCTCCGTCTATTGCACCTAAAACATTCTGCTTGGAAGCCATAGCCACAACTATAGGAATGTAGATCATGCTCCAAAACGTGATCCCTTTTTCTGTAATATCGCCGAGTGTAAATGATTTCTTTAAGCGCTCTGATAAAAAGATTAAGAGAAGCATAGCTATTCCAATGCCTCCAATATTGGCATCAATTCCAAATAGCCTCCCCAGAAACTCTCCTAAAATAATCCCCAAGAGCATACAGAAGGATAATAAAGCTACACCGTAAATTACCATCCTTATTATTATTTCATTTATTTGATTGAAAAAGCCAAAATAACATTGCCAGCCATTTGTCCGTGTTGAGAGTATCCGCTGTTAATAAATACCCAATCATCAACAATAACGGGTCCTGCAGCATCTATAGATCCTCCTGCGGCAGGATTGCCGTTAACCGTTTGATAGCCTCTTAAAGTATCAAACTCCCATAATTTCTTTCCATTTAAGGTTGAGTGAGCAGAAAACCTACCATCCAAAGTACCTGCGTATAGAACGTCTCTCGCTACAGAAATAGGAGCTGAAAATCCAACAGTACATACCCCTTCTCCTACTAAAGGTTTTCTATCTTTACAAATATCGTCTAACTTATAAGACCATAAGATTTTGCCTTCTTCAAAATCTAATGCATACAAACCAGGTTTAGGTTCTGTGTCGTACTTTCTTCCTACCTCTCTATCTGAAACAGGCACATACAATCTTTCATTGTCAGTTGACATACCAAAATGAACACCGCCCAGAAGTCCACCCCTTCCAACTTTAGTTTTCCAATCTATTTTTCCCGTAGAGGTATTTAATCTAAAGACCCAGCCTGATTTTTGTCCTGCAAATAAAGCTTTATTTCCATTTTTGTCAAAAGATTGAATAACTGATGCTCCGAAGTCAAAATCAGGGCCATCTTCTTCAGGACAACTCATTCTTTTGATTACAGGAATTTCACATGCAACATTATGGGCGTCACCAGATAAAGTTTGTGTTGACCATAATTTTTTACCCGTCTCAAGGCTCAAGCTAATAATAGCATCACTAAATTCAGAAGCTGGAGATTGTGTACTTTGTCCTGTGCCAAAAAAAACTCTTCCATCTTCTATATCAACGCCTGGGGCATTCCAAACAGCAGCTCCGGAAGGAGCAAATTTTTTAACTCTTGTAATTAGTCCTTTCTCTGTAAATTGTGCTTGCTTAAGCACTCTATGATTCCAAATAATTTCTCCACTCGAAGAATTTAAAGCCGCCATGCCTCCACTGGTTTTACAGCATTCATAACTGGGATCTATAGCTAAAACAGTTTCATAAGTTGAAATAGGAACTAAAAGATAATTACCCACATGCACTGGTGAAGCTGAAGAAGTGTTCGATTCGTATTCTTTAGGTATCTTAGTTTCCCAAATCAATTTTCCATCTAATGCATTAATTTTAAAAACATTAAAATCCCAATCTACCAGATATAAAGCATCATTATTCACTGTATCCACAGCAGGCGCGTTTCTTAATCTTGCCTGTGATTGAAATGCCCAATGCAGGCAACCATTCTCTTTATCCAGGGCATATAAAGTATCTGACCCAGACAAAAATACTAATTCTCCCATTACTATAGGTTGGGCTCTTACCTCTTGGCTGCCTATGCCAAAGGACCATTTAAGTTTTAATTCTTTTATATTGCTGGAATTGATATTTGTATTGGTTTGATTTCTTGAATTAAAGGCATCATGACCCCAACTCAACCAATTAGAATTTGAGTTCAAAGAATCTTCAGAAAGATCTTTTTTACAGTAATTATCAGTGGCGTTTGTTTTAACTGAATCACCTTCTCCTTTTGAAAGATGTTGGGCTATAGCTTTTTTTTGCTCATCAGAAAGATGCTGAGCCTGTTGTTTCATTTTACCTTCTTGCAAAACATTCAATAATTCAGATTGAGAGTAATATGTCATAGAAGAAAGAGAGAGCAAATTAAGACTTTTATCTTCATGACAAGAAGCACAATTATCATTGGATAGAATTTCTCCGTCTAAAGCATAAACAAGAGTTGAAAAAAGAAAAAATAAAGTTATAAAGAATTTCATTATGTTCGTTAATACAAAAATAAAAGAATAGTCACAAGAAAGCCAGTAAAGATAATGAATCTTCTTACAGTCATTTCTGGAAGTGCTTGGGTTAACTTAGCCCCGCAAAAACCGCCTATTGCTGAAAAGATCATCATATAAAATACATACGACCACTCTATATAGCCACTTATAAAGAAAATACACACAGACACTGAAGTTAGAAGAAAAGAAAGTAGAGATTTGATGGCCGATAAATGTTTGATCGTCATCTCTCTTCCTAAGGAGAGGGCTGCTAAAGTTGCTATTCCCAAACCGCCATTAAAATAACCTCCGTATACACTTACCAAACTGACCCCAAGGAATTGAAGTAAATTTCCTGGTTTATCTTCTTTCTTGCTTCTTTTTGGGTTAAAAATAAAAAGCAAAGTAGCGAGCAAGATTAACCAAGGTAAAAGGGATATAAACACTTCATCTTTTGTGTTTATCAACAATAAAGCTCCTAAAACAGAACTTGCACTAGCTAAGCTAGCTAAAGTTATTATGTGTTTTCTATCTAAATCACGATAAAGATTCTTAAATCCAATCACCGATCCAAAATAACCTGGTAATAATGAAGCTGCGCTAGTTGTATTAGCATTAATCGGAGATATGCCAAGGAATATAAGAGCAGGTAAAGTTATAAAGCTACCTCCCCCAGCAAGTGCATTAAGATTTCCTGCTAAGAAAGCTGCAACACATACAATAAAAACACTAAGAATAGGTTCCAAAACTATAAAGAATTAAATCTTCAGATTCCCTCTACGATTACAACAAACCTGTTAGAAGACACTAAGGCATGCTCCAAAGCTACTTTGTACTCTTCAGAATGATAAGCTTCTAAGGCTTTTTCTTTAGAATCAAACTCGACTAGCACAGTTCTCTCAAGGCCGCTGCCTTCTAATTCAACTTGGTCTCCTCCTCTTACTAAAAATTTACCACCATATTTTTCAATGGCTGGACCGGCTAATTTTGCGTACTCTCCATATTCATCAGCGTTCGTTACATGACATCTATTAATCCAATAACCTTTCATTTAATCTCTATCCTCCCACCTAGTGTTTAAAGACATTTCGCCAGTTAAATTAATTATCTCATACGACTTATTATCAAAATTTATAGGTTCAAATTTAGTCTTTCTTGTTCTTGCTTTAATAAATTTTTTAGCATCACTCTTACTAAATACACCTTCAGCTTTTATTATCGCAATATTCTTTAATGATCCTTCTTTGGAAATGTCATAAGAATAGGTGAATGAACTTTTACCACTTGGAGTATCGGCAGGTGTTTCAAAACCAGGAGAAACAAATATCGGGGTACAAAATAACCTCTTACAAACCGCTTCAGTCTTTCGATCTTGAAATGCTCTGAAAGAACAACTTGAACCTTGGCAAGTTAGGCAAGTATTAAAAGCTGAATCTCTATGTTTTCTTACTGCAGTCAATATAGTGTCATTCATAGCAATCATATTGTTACAAGCTAAAGGCTGAAACATAGATTTAGGTCTTTCATTTGTTCCTGATATATGTGAATACTCCCCGACAACAATATCAGGTGCCTTAGGAACTCCACTCCAGTGCAAACTTGAAATCAGTAAAGATATAGTAAGTAATATGGGTCTTTTCATATTGCCTCCATGCAAATGAGGTTTAAATAGCTAGCCATCGTATTAATTTAATTAAGATTTATATAATAACCTTTTTGAATGAAGAATAGGCTCAGTATAACCACTGGGTTGAACTCTTCCTTTTAGGGCTAAGTCACAAGCTGCTGAAAATGCAACTCCTTTATAGTCAGGTGCCATGTTTATATATTCAGAATCGCCTTCATTTTGCTTATCAACAATTACTGCCATCTTTTTCATTGTCTCTAGAACCTGCTCCTCCGAACAGATATCATGATGCAGCCAGTTAGCTATGTGTTGACTGGAAATTCTGCAAGTAGCCCTATCCTCCATTAGACCAACATTATTAATATCAGGAACCTTGGAACAACCTATGCCTAAATCCACCCATCTAACTACATAACCTAATATGCCTTGGCAGTTATTATCTAGCTCATCTTGTATATCTTTTTCGCTTAACGATGAAGCATCTTCAAGTAAAGGAATGGTAAGTATGGCGTTAAGATCAGCTTTATTTCTAGATTT
Organism: uncultured SAR86 cluster bacterium; assembly: GCA_902532015.1. Taxonomy (GTDB): domain Bacteria; phylum Pseudomonadota; class Gammaproteobacteria; order Magnimaribacterales; family Magnimaribacteraceae. The sequence continues at coordinate 38,445 of CACAGI010000011.1, forward strand.
AATTGTTTCCTGCCTTTCACTTACTAAAACTTGGTGATAATGAATGGCATGTAAAGTAGCTGCAGTAGGCGAAGGGACCCAAGCGCAGTTCGCGCCTGCTTCAGGATGCATAGATTTACTCTCATACATTCCTAACATTTCGTCAGGCATAGCCCACATGCCTTTACCTATTTGTGCTTTTCCACGAAAGCCAGTTTCAAGACCAACGTCTACATTCCAGTCTTCATAGGCATTTATCCAGGGTTGTTGTTTCATAAGAGCCTTCGGAATCATGGGTCCTGCTTCCATGCTTGTATGAATTTCATCACCGGTTCGATCTAAGAAACCTGTATTAATAAAAATAACTCTGTCTTTCGCCGCCCTAATGCATTCCTTCAAATTGACGGTTGTTCTTCTTTCTTCATCCATAATGCCAACTTTTACAGTTAAAGGTTTTATATCAAGAGCTTTCTCAACAGCCGAAAATAAATCACAGGTAAATTGAACTTCTTCTGGACCGTGCATTTTAGGCTTTACTATATAAACACTTCCAGTTCTCGAATTGCTAAGACTTCCAGTTTTCATTAAGTCATGCTTGGCAATACAAATTGTAAACATGGCGTCTAAAATTCCTTCAGGGATCTCATTACCTTCTTTATCAAGCACAGCAGGGTTAGTCATAAGATGTCCAACGTTTCTGACCAGCAAAACGCTTCTTCCAGGTAAAGTTAATGACTCGCCATCTGATCTAGAATATTCCCTATCTGCATTAAGGGATCTTGTCATTTCTTGATCTCCCTTTACAAATGTTTCTTTCAAATCTCCTTTCATTAAACCTAGCCAGTTCCTGTAAGCTATAGTTTTATCTTCAGCGTCAACTGCAGCAACAGAATCCTCTAAATCTTGTATTGTTGTTACGGCAGACTCTACCATTACATCCTTTATTCCTGCAGGGTCATCTTTACCTACTGAATCTTCTTTATCTACTTGAATTTCTATATGTAAGTTATTGTTTTTTAACAATATACCACTAGGATTATCGGGATCACCTAAGTAACCAACGAACTGTCCTTCATCCTTTAAACTAACTGTTGATTGATTAGTCAGAGTTATGTCTAAATTATTATCACTAACCTTAAAACCTGTTACTTCAGCGTAAGATCCAGAACTTAACGCGATAGTCTCATCAAGAAAGTTCTTAGAAAATTCAATAACCTTATCTCCTCTAACAGGATTGTAAGCCCCTCCTCGCTCAGCACCGCCCTCTTCAGATATCATGTCCGTTCCATAAAGAGCATCGTATAAGCTTCCCCATCTTGCATTAGCTGCATTTAAAGAGAACCTTGCATTCATTACCGGAACCACGAGTTGCGCTCCAGCTATAGTTTTTATCTCTTCATCGACGTTGTCAGTAGAAATTTCGAAGTCTTCTCCTTCCTCTAGAAGGTAATTGATCTCTTGTAAAAAATTTATATAAGCATCTTGATCGTGGGGTTCACCTTTTCTTGAAAGGTGCCATTGATCTATCTTGTCTTGAATATCTTCTCGTTTCTGAAGAAGTTCTTTATTTCTAGGACCAAATTCATCAAGTATAGTTTCTAAAGAATTCCAAAAGTGATCTGCGTCTACACCAATGCCATCTATAACTTCAGTTCTTAGAAATTCATCCAATTCTTTGGCTACTGTTAGGTTTCCATATTTCAGTGTTTCCGTCATCTTTTGTCCTATTTCGTGAAAATTAAAAGAGCTTAATCTTACAGTTATCTTACTAGTATATAAATAGTATTTTTTTGTTAATTATTAAGCTAGCATAGTTAACCCAAAATTATAAAAGGAAATAAATATGACAACCATTAATGAGGTCACAACTTTAGATATAAATGATGAAGTAGCTGTAGTTACTCTAAACTCACCTCCAGTAAATGCCCTTTCTGCTAACGTCAGAGAAGGCTTGAATGAAGGTGTAGGGTCGGCGATTAAAAATGAAGCAGTAAAATCCATTGTAATTATTTGTGAAGGAAGAACATTTATAGCAGGAGCCGATATAACGGAATTCGGTCAAGCGCCTAAAGGGCCTTCACTGTACGAAGTACAGGACATGATTGAAAACTCTCCCAAGCCCGTAGTAGCAGCTATACATGGTACAGCGCTAGGAGGAGGTTTAGAAGTAGCTCTTACTTGTCATTATAGAATTGCCGTTCCTTCTTCTAAATGCGGCCTTCCTGAAGTTAATTTAGGATTGTTGCCTGGTGCTGGAGGCACACAAAGATTACCGAGGATAGTTGGGGCTGCAAAAGCATTAGTTATGATGACTAGCGGAGAACATGTTCCGGCTAGCCAATGCCTAGAAATGGGACTGGTTGACGAAATAGCTGAGGAAGATGGTCTGCTTGGTGGTGCTGTTTCTTTTGCTAAAAAGATCGTTTCTGAAAATAGACCGTTAGTCAAAGTCAGAGATGCAGACGATAAGATTAAGTCTGATAAAGGAAACGATGCTCTCTTTTCTGATTTTAGGAAATCTATTGCTAGAAAAACCAGAGGTTTTCTAGCTCCTGAATACAACATTCAATGCGTAGAAGCAGCAGTTAACCTTCCATTTGAAGAAGGTTTAAAAGTTGAACAAGACCTTTTTATGAAACTCATGACTGGCTCTCAATCAGCCGCACAGCGTTATATTTTCTTCGCACAAAGACAAGTCACTAAAATTCCTGATATAGAAAAAGATACTGAAATACAATCTATTGAGTCCGTAGGAGTAATTGGCGCTGGAACCATGGGTGGAGGTATATCCATGAATTTTGCCAATGTAGGTATTCCGGTGACAATCATTGAGCAAAGCCAAGAAAGACTTGATAAGGGATTAGGCATAATAAGAAAAAATTATGAGAACACTGCCGCTAAAGGAAGGATAACTTCTGAGCAAGTAGAAGAAAGGATGAGTCTTATTAACGGGCAGACCTCTTTAGATTCTTTAAATACGCAAGATCTTATTATTGAGGCAGTCTTTGAGAATATGGACCTCAAGAAAGATATCTTCAAGCAACTAGATGGAATTTGTAAAGAAGGCGCTATCCTAGCTTCCAATACTTCTGCTTTAGATGTAAATGAAATTGCAGCAGAAACTAACAGGCCTGAAGATGTTATTGGCCTTCATTTCTTCAGCCCCGCTAATGTAATGAGATTGTTAGAAATAGTTAGAGGAGAAAAGACTTCCAAATCAGTTGTTGCGAGCTCTCTAGCGATCGCTAAAAGAATACAAAAAATAGCTGCGGTTGTTGGGGTTTGTCCTGGCTTCGTAGGAAATAGAATTCTTGCGCAAAGACAAAGAGAAGCAAATAAACTTATTCTTGAAGGTGCCCTGCCTTGGGATATAGATGATGCTCTTTATGATTTTGGATTCCCAATGGGGCCTTTCGCAATGTCTGATCTAGCTGGATTGGATATTGGTTGGAACAAAGAAACTTCAAGTGGAGAAACTCTAAGGGATGTTTTGTGTGAAGCTGGAAGATTGGGACAAAAATCTGGAAAAGGGTTTTATGTCTACGATGAAAACAGAAACAAATCTCCTGATCCTGAAGTAGAAGCACTAATAAAGAAGTTTGGAGAAGAGCGTCAAATTCAAATGAGAGATATAAGTAAAGAAGAAATTCTTGAACGTTGCTTGTACCCTATGATCAATGAAGGCTTTAAGATCCTAGAAGAAGGTATGGCCATAAGGGCAAGCGATATAGATATTGTTTGGACTAATGGTTACGGCTGGCCGGTCTATGAAGGCGGACCAATGTTTTATGGTAATTTGGTTGGTTACGATAGAGTTCTAGCATGGCTTCAAAAGGCAGAAAAAGAACTTGGACCAGAGTTTAAACCATCCCCATACTTAGAGAGAGTTGTAGCTGAAAAGATCAATATTTTATAAAAGGTTATTGATCCAGTTTAGTCGTATATAACTTTTTCAAGTATAAGACTTAAATCTCTTACACTTTGCCTGTAACGGTCTTCATGTATACGCTCATTGTTACCATGGATACCTGAGCTTTCATTGCCTTCATAAATATAAGTATTAAAACCATAGCTTGCTATTCCTATGCCTCTAGAAAATCTACTATCAGTAAATCCTGTACTTACAGAGGGTGAAAGTTTTGAGTTAGGGTAGTTGGTACTTATAAAGTCCTCAATTGCTAAATAAAGTTCTGAATTTGTAGGAGATGAGCCTGGAAAGCCTAACATGAGGGGCTCAACTTCAACTCCAGTATCCTTTATAAGATCTTCTATTTGTTCAATGAATTCTTCAGGTTTATTATCGGGTAATATTCTACAATCTATCTCGGCCCATGCCGTAGGGGGAACTACGTTTATTTTTATTCCTCCATTCATTCTGGTTAACGAACAAGTATTGCGAGTTAGTGCATGAGAAGAAGGCGAAAATTCTTGAAGCTTCTTCATAAAAGATGGATCTTGGATCATATTCTTAATATCTTTATATTTACTTCTAAAAGGTTCTTCTAAAGCTTCAGACCTATCTAAAAATACTCTATCAACTTCAGGTATGATTCTAGGTTCGAAAGGACTATTCCATATAATATTCAAAGCCTCTACTATTCTTGAAACGGAACTTGTGGTTCTTGGGGACGAGCCATGACCGGGTTGATCAACTGAATTAAGTCTTAACCAAACGGGTATCTTCTGCGTTACTTCTATACTGAAACCAATCCCTTCCTTAGATCTAAAACCACTACCACCTTCGTTTAATAACAAAGCAGCACC
>CACAGI010000012.1 GCA_902532015.1 uncultured SAR86 cluster bacterium
ACCCCAACTGTAAGAAAAATATCTTCAGGAGGAGCTGAACTTATTCCTTTTATTGTTGTCACAAATATTGTTAGAACACTTAATAAATTGCAAGCATCAGGAGTAACTGTTTACGGAACTGATATGGAAGCATCTAAAGCACATAATGAAATAACTTATGACAATAAGTCTGCATTGATAATTGGGTCCGAGGATAAGGGCTTAAAAAGACTAACTCTAGAAAACTGCAATGAAATAATAAAAGTAAGTATGCCTGGCAAAATTGAAAGTCTTAATGCGTCTGTAAGCGCTGGTATTATGTTGTTCCAAATAATCAATCAAAAACAAACAAGAGTTTAATTATTTAGTAAACTACATCTATGCTTGCTCAAAGAACTCTCTCAAATTCTATAAAAGCATTTGGAATTGGTTTACATAGTGGAGAACCAATAACCCTCAAACTGCTACCTGCTCCTACGGATACGGGAATTATCTTTAGAAGAGTCGATCTTGACCCAGTGGTAGAAATCAAAGCAAGAGCTGAAAATGTTGGCGATACAACCATGTCAACTTCATTAACTTGGAAAGACGTAAAAATTTCTACCGTAGAGCATTTACTCTCTGCTATGGCTGGCCTTGGAATAGATAATGCATATGTCGAAGTAAACGCTGCTGAAATACCTATTATGGATGGAAGTGCAGGGCCATTTGTATTTCTTATTCAATCAGCAGGATTACATGAACAAGATGCTCCAAAGAAATTTATTAGAATTAAAGAGAAAGTAAGAGTTCCTTATAATGATGCATGGGCTCAAGTTTCTCCTTTTGAAGGCTTTAAAGTTGCATTTACTGGGGTTTGGGATCACCCTGTTCATAAACAACATGGAACTAAGGCTTCTATAAACTTCAATAGTACTTCTTTTGTTAAAGAAGTTAGTAGAGCAAGAACTTTTGGCTTTATGAGTGACTTAGAGGCACTTAAACAAAATGACTTAGCTCTTGGGGCAAGCCAAAAAAATGCAGTTGCTATAGGAGATGATGCAATATTGAATGAAGATGGGTTGAGACTAGAAAATGAAATGACTAAACACAAAGTACTAGATGCCATAGGTGACCTTTATTTACTAGGGCATAATTTAGTTGGTTCATTTGAAGGTTATAAATCAGGCCATACAGTTAATAATGCCCTATTAAGAGAGCTTTTAGCTAGGCCTGAGACTTGGGAAGTTACAACGTATGACGATCCAGATAACTCACCTATAACTTACCTGGATCCAATCATTGATCCAAGCTCTGGGTAAAAATTTAAAATTTATTCATTAATATCATGAAACAAATTGATAGAATCCACCTTATGAGAAGATCATGGGTGTATTAGATAAAATATTTGGTTCTAAAAACCAAAAGATATTAAAAAAAGTTCAGCCTTTAGTTAAAGCCATTAACGAGCTAGAGGATGAATATTCTCACCTGCAAGATGAAGATCTAAAGAATAAGAGAGATGAATTTATCAGCAGATTTGCTGAAGGTGAGTCTTTGGATGAATTACTTCCAGAAGCTTTTGCCATAGTGAGAGAAGTAAGCAAAAGACAGCTAGGCCTAAGGCACTATGATTGTCAATTAGTTGGAGGTGTTGCTTTACATAATTGCCAAATTGCTGAGATGGCAACGGGAGAAGGGAAAACCTTAGTCGCAACGCTTCCAAGCTATTTAAATTCTATAACTCAGAGAAAAGTTGTATTGGTCACTGTTAATGATTACTTAGCAAAAAGAGATGCTGAGTGGATGAAACCTATTTATGAGAATTTAGGTATTAAAGTTTCTTTTATAACTTCGGGACAAGACCTTAATGATAGAAAAGAAGCTTATGAAGCTGACGTGATCTATGCCACAAACAATGAATTGGGTTTTGATTTTTTGAGAAACAACATGGTTGTTAATACGGAAGATAGGGTAATGAATGATTATTACTTTGCAATCATCGATGAAGTAGACTCTATTCTGATTGACGAAGCCAGGACACCTTTAGTTATTTCTGGACCAACTGAGAATACAGCTGAAGTTTACCAAAAGATCAGCAAATTCGTGCCTCAACTGAAAGAGCAGATCTCTGAGGACAGCGATGAAGGAGAATTAAAAACAATACAAGAAGGTCATTTCATTGTTGACGAGAAGTCTAAACAGATTGAACTAACTGATTCTGGGCATGACCATATTGAGCAGTTACTAAAAAACTCCAACATGCTACAACAAGATCAAAGTCTCTATTCTTCAGGCAATCTTAGAATGCTACATTTCATTCAATCCTCTTTAAGAGCTCATTTTTTATTCAAGAAAGATGTTGATTATATGGTTCAAGAAAATCAGGTTGTTTTAATTGATGAAAATACCGGAAGAGCTATGCCTGGAAGAAGGCTAGCTGATGGGTTACATCAAGCTATCGAGCAGAAAGAAAATGTACCTATTCAAATGGAAAGCCAAACTCTTGCTTCCTGTACATTCCAGAACTATTTTAGACAATATGAAAAACTCTCGGGAATGACAGGAACGGCCTCAACGGAGGCTGAGGAGTTTGCTGAGATATACGGGTTGAATGTAGTTGAGATACCTACTAATGAGAAAATGATTAGAGATGATCAAAACGATCAAGTTTACCTAACTGAAAATGAAAAATACAAAGCCGTAGTCCAAGAAATTGAAATGTACAAGGAGAAAGGTAATCCTGTCCTAGTAGGTACAGCATCTCTAGAGAGTTCGGAGATGCTTTCAGATCTTTTAAAAAAAATTAACATTGACCATCAAGTGCTAAATGCAAAGAATCATGCGAAAGAAGCACAGATAATTTCTCAGGCAGGAAAACCTGGCGTAGTAACTATTGCAACTAACATGGCTGGAAGAGGAACAGATATTGTTCTGGGAGGAAATTGGGAAGCGGAATATGAAAAATTAGAGATTGAAGATGAGACCAAAAGGAAAGAACTACAAGGGCATTGGGAAAATTTAAATCAAAAAGTATTATCAGCTGGGGGCCTGCATGTCATTGGAACAGAAAGAAATGAATCCAGAAGAATGGACAATCAGCTTAGGGGTCGTTCAGGCAGGCAAGGAGATCCAGGCTCTTCGAGATTCTACATATCTTTGGAAGATAATCTTATGAGAATTTTTGCTTCAGACCAGTTCAAAAATATTATGCAAAGAATTGGATTAGAGGATGGTGAAGCTATAGAGCACAGGATGTTAAGCGGGGCCATTGAAAGGGCTCAAAAAAGAGTTGAAGGTAGAAATTTTGATATTAGAAAACTTTTACTTGAATACGATGATATGGCAAATGAACAAAGACAAATTATATATTCTCAAAGAAACTCAATCCTTGAATCTGACATAATAACTGATCTTCTCGAATCAATGAGAGAAACAGTTATTAGCGATGAAATAGAATCTGTGTCACAAGGGGGGTTAGAGCCTTATGAATGGGATACGGGTTTGCTGGAAGCTTCAATTTTCAATATTTTTGGTCTTCAGTTGCCTATAAGCCAATGGGTTAAAGAAAATACAAATATTACAAACGAAGAAGTTCAAAATAGATTAATTTCAAATACCACAGAAGCCTATAGTCAAAAGAGTCAATCGATAGGTCCTGTGATGAGAGATTTCGAGAAACAAATTCTTCTTCAAATCATTGATGCTTCTTGGAAAGATCATTTGTCTGAAGTCGATGCACTAAGACAAGGGATAGGGCTAAGAAGCTATGGTGCCAAAAACCCAAAATTGGAGTTCAGAAGAGAATCTTTTGAATTATTTGAAGGCTTGCTTAATAAGATAAGATTAGAAGGTATAAGATTTCTCTCTAGAGTAGAGATAGAATTGGAAGATTCTGGAGAGTTGAATCTACCAAAACAGAACCAAAAGCAAACTCTAGATCATCAAGATCCACAATCACCTTTGGCAGTACCTCAACAGGAAAACAAGGATGAGGGGTCTTCAGGAAATAGACGATTGAGAAGAGCTGAAGCTAAATTAGCTAGAAAAAACGCTAAGAAAAAATAAAGATGTCCAAAATCTATAATATAGATGGGGTGAAACTTGGTTTCGCTTCAAGCAATACCAGATACGGAAAAAGAAATGATTCGGTGGTTATCACCTTGGGTGAGAAAAGTAATATAAGTTGTAAATTCACATCCAATAGCTTTAAAGCTGCACCGATAAAAGTTGCTCAGACAAACCTTAAGTCATCATTAAGAGGCGAAAAGGCTTTAGTGATAAATGCTGGTAATGCTAATGCTGCAACTGGATTAAAAGGTATTTCTAACGTAAAGAAATACTGTAAAGAAATTAGTTCTTTGTTAAAAATAGACGAACGCAATGTAATTCCTTTCTCAACAGGAGTTATTGGAGAACCTTTGCCAACAGATAAATACCTAAGTGCCTTTAAAAAAGCTATTAACACACTCAATGCAAAGAATTGGAAGCCTGCAGCCCTTTCAATCTTAACAACTGATACTAAACCGAAATTAATATCAAAGGAAATTAAAGTAGGAAGAAAAAAAATATCCGTTACTGGTTTTGCTAAAGGGTCTGGCATGATAAGACCTGACTTTGCCACCTTACTTAGCTTTGTATTTATTGATGGAATAATAAATTCAAATAGCCTAGAGAGAATGCACTCAAATGCATTGGCAGGAAGTTTTGAAGCCTTAACGATAGATGGAGACACTTCTCCTAATGACGCTTCCGTATTAGTTTCCTCTGGCAATGAAAAGAATCTTATAAAAAGAAACTCGGCAGAGGAAAGAAAACTGGAAAATGCTATTACAGATATCTTTGAAGAATTGGCTTGTTTATTGGCAAAAGATGCTGAGGGAGCTACTAAAAAAATAACCATAAAAGTTTTTCAAGCTAAAAACCAGAAACAAGCAAAATCAGTTGCTTTTACTGTTGCTGAATCGCCATTGGTCAAAACAGCAATGTTTGGTAATGATGCTAATTGGGGAAGAATACTCTCAGCAATTGGAAGAGATAGTCAAATTAATAATATAGAAAAGGTCTCCATATCTATTAATGGCCAGCCCATGGTTAAGAAAGGAAACTTGGACCCAAGGCATTCAGAGAAATTAGCAGCAAAGGCCATTAAAAAGAAAAACATTGAGATTGATATAAATCTTGGACAGGGGAAATCAAATTTTAAAGTGCTTACTTCCGATTTCTCTGAGGACTATGTATTGATTAACAGCGACTACAGAAGTTAATTAATTTAAATTTCAATGCCAAGTTGAGTCTTCATCTAGATCAGAGATTTCTTGTCCTGCTATCTTCCTATCTTCACTAGCCCAGGCTCCTAAATCAAGTAGCTGACATCTTCGAGAGCAGAAAGGTCGATACTCATTTTTAGAAGAAAATTCAGCTTCATTACTGCACTCTGGGCATTTGACTGTTTTATTCATGAAGATAAAAATTTTATATGTAGTTTTTTTACTTTATTTTTTAGATCCTGAATTGAGCCATCATTTAGAATCACTTCGTCTGCCTGTTCGAGTCTAGAATCTCTATCTATTTGAGATGCAATAATGGATTTTATTTGTTCTTCAGAAACATTATCTCTCTCGCTTGTTCTTTGAATTTGCATTTCTACAGGAACATCTACTACTAAAACTTTGGTGCAGAAATTCTTTTGCTCCGTCTCTAGCAATAAAGGAGAGACCAAAATTGTATAAAGACTCTTAGAGGAATCTAATTCCATTTTTATCTGTGCAGCTATCGCAGGGTGTAGCAAAGATTCAAGCCATAGCTTTTCTTCTTCAGAATTAAAAATAATTTCTCTTAACTTAGCTCGATCTAATTCTCCTTCTGTAGTAAGGATATCTTGACCAAAGTGATCGGAGATTTTATTTAGCTCCTCTCGACCTTTCTCCACTACTACTCTAGAGGCTAAATCTGCATCCACGATAGTAATACCAAGATCTTGAAATAAATCTGAAACGGCAGTTTTGCCGCTCCCTATTCCGCCAGTTAAACCAATAATCATCTTTGTGAATAGTATCAGAAGATAATTTAATTTTCTTTAAGAGGTGAATGATTCTCCAAAAAATCAATAGCTTCAGCTGCAAAGATATCATTCCTATCTCCAGCTACCATGTGCGCAGCATCTTTTATTTCTACAAATTCTGAGTGTTTGATTATCTCTAGGAAATCTTCTACTTCTTTTGGAGTAAGAATATTACTCATGGCACCTTTAATTAATAAAGTAGGAGTTTCAACACCTAGTGCAAAATCCTTTTGTCTCTTCCTGTAATCTTCAGTCATATCTTTTGGTCTTGAATCTAAAAACCTTGGATCCCAATGCCAATAGTACCTTCCATCATTCTTAAGTCTTAAATTTTTTTCCAAACCTCGGTTATCTCTTGGCCGTTTTCTGTGTGGTAAATAACTTGAAACTGCTTCAGCTGCTTCCTCGATAGTCTCAAATCCCTCACTACCGGAATGCATAAAGTCGACAATTTCTTGCGAACCTTCAAGATTTGGATAAAGACCTATATCAACCATTACCAAAGACCAACACATTTCTTTTAATTGCTTATCACCAGCTATAGATAAAGATGTCATGCCTCCTAAAGAAGCTCCTATGAAAGCTGCTGGTTTATTTAGTTCTTCCAAAATGCATACGATATCTTTTTTGTAGTTATCGATACCGTATTCGCCATTTGGATGCCAATCACTGTCTCCATGACCCCTAAGATCAAGAGCTATGACATGGAATCCGCTTTGACTTAACTTCTGACCTGTTTCTCCCCAAGCATGGCGAGTTTGCCCTCCTCCATGTAGAAGTATCACTAGAGGGTCTGACTCCAAACCCCAGGAACTTGCAGCAATATTTAAACCAGAACTGACTTTAAATTTCATGTAATTCTTTATTTTGGGAAAAGAAGTAAGGAATTGTTCCACAATTAATGAGAAAATCTAGAAAAGAAACAAATTTTTTATGCTAAGCGCACCAAAGACTTTTTTAGAACGACTTAAATACATAGGTCCTAGTGTCATAGTAACTGGCAGTGTAGTTGGCAGTGGGTCAATAGTGATGACCCCTCTTCTTGGGGCAGCAGCTGGATTCGTATTGCTTTGGTGGCTCCTTCTAAGCATGTGGAGCAAACCTATCATACAAGCAGAAATCAGCAGGTATATCGTCGTTACTCGAAAAACCTTTCTAGAGGCCTTTGCTGATATGCCGGGATTTAAAACTACCATCAATGGGAAGACTACTTCTTGGTTAGTTTGGTTTATGTTTATAGGAGTCATTCCATCCGTTGCTGGAATGGGAGGTTTAGCGGGTGCTGTTGCCGAAGCCGGCAATGCAATGTTACCAAGCATAAGCATAGAAATATGGGTGGTTACTTGTTGTTTATTGACATGGTTAATTCTTTATTGGGGTTCTTATCAAAGTTTAGAAAAAATATTACTGGCTATGGTCTTATTATTTTCTTTCATAACAATTCTTATAGCTTTTTCAATGCAAACGACAGAATATGAAGTGAGCATTAGACAAATCTCGCGGGGATTAACTTTTAATTTTCCCACTGAATTCTTGCCCTTAGCTTTAGCTGTATTTGGTTTTACAGGGATAAGTTATGGGGAAATCATGGCCTACACTTACTGGTGCCTTGAAAAAGGTTATGCACAAGATACTAATAATGACATAAATGAAACTAAAGCCTGGATTAAGACCATGCAGACTGATGTATGGGTAACTGTTTTTTTTATCACAATAGGCACATTGCCCTTCTTCTTTTTAGGTGCTGGCGTTCTTCATTATGTGCCTGAATTGCAAGAGTCTTTAGCTAATAACTCTTTTTGGGATGTGGATGTAATAGGAGCCTTACAAAATATGTTCTCTCTTGTTTTGGGGGGATGGGCTAAATGGCTATTCGTAGTGCTAGCCTTCTTTGTTTTATTTTCAACTTTATTGTCTGGAACTGCTGCCTTTACTAGGACTATTGCTGATTACCTTATCTCCACTGGACTAATTTTCGAACAAAAAGAAACAAGGGTCTATTTAATTAAACTGATTGCTTTCTTTATTCCTTTCTTTTCGGGTATCTTTTATTTCATATTACCCAATCCTATAACTTTGCTCATCATAGCCGGTATATGGGCTGCAATGGGCTTACCCATAGTGAATATAGGTGCTCTCTATCTAATCAGCAAATTAGATAGCGATTTACAGCCAAAACAAACAACGAAAAATATTCTATGGTTAAGTTTAATCCTACAAATTACCATGGCTCTTCTAATCATTTATGATATGACCATCGGATTTTAAAAATTAAGGTATATAGATGGATTTAATTAAATGGCCCTTTCTAAAACAAAGCTGGGGCATGGAAGTAGTCAGGTCTGAAGGACCATATCTTTACACCAAAGAAGGTCAAAAAATACTTGATGCAGCTGGAGGTGCCATAGTAAGTAATATAGGTTACGGAAGAGATGAAGTAGCCGAAGCAGTAAAAGAAGCTACTAAAAACAATTCATATGTTTTACCTCCTTTTTTAACTCCTGAAAGAGAATCTCTTCTAGATGAGTTAAGAGAGTACTGGCTTCCATCGCACCTTTCTAGGATTCATCTCTCATCGGGAGGCTCAGAAGCTAACGAATCGGCCGTAAAACTTGCTATTCAATATCAAACCAGCAGAGGAAAACCTGAAAAGAATATTATTTTAACTAGAACCTTGTCTTACCACGGTACAACTTTAAATATGTCAGGTATATCAGGACACGCTGCAAGAAAAAGAGGACTAGAGGGTTATATTCCTAAAGCTCCCATGATAGAAACGCCCTATCCCTTAAGATGCCCTATAGGAAGCTTCCATCCAGATGCTAAAGATTATTACCTCGATAACTTAAAAAAGGTAATAAAGGAAATAAGGCCTGAGAACATAGCAGGATTGTTAATGGAACCAATAAACGGATCAAGTGGAGGGGCAATAAGTCCTCCAGAGGGATATTGGGAAGAGGCCCAAAAGATTTTAATTGATAATGACATACTCCTAATTGCTGATGAAGTCATGACAGGTTTTGGAAGAGTTGGAGAAGACTTTGCTAGTAATCTTTATAATTTAAAACCAGATATTTTAGTTGCTGGAAAAGGAATGGGAGGAGGCTATGCAGCTATTGGAGGAACCTACAGTACGGATAAAATAGCGGATTCTATAATGGCAGCGGGTTATGAAGTTATGTTTCATACTTTCGCAGCCCTACCCCAATCATGCGCTGCCTCTTCAGCAGTTCTTAAAATTCTAAGGGAAGAAGAGCTATGTGATCGAGTCAATCCCCTCAGTGAAAAAATTATTGATAAGTTAAATTCCGCTATAGGGCAACATCCTAATGTAGCGGAAATAAGAGGAAAAGGCTTACTGATTGGAATAGAGATAGTGAAAGAAAAGGATGGTTTGGTTTGTTTTGATGAAAAGGAAAAGATAACTTCTCAAATAATGATGAAAGGTTTAGAAGAAGGAGTCTTTCTTTATCCAGGGGGCACGGGAGAATATAGAGATATTATTTGCTTAGGGCCTGCTTTTACAATTGGGGATGAAGAAATAGAATTAATGATAAATGCAGTTAAAAAATCTCTACACTTTATAGCCGATAAATATTCTTAATAAATGAACATTAAAGAAGGGAACTTAGCGAAATTAGAAAAATCAACTCTGAAAATCGCTAAAAAGAAGATAGTTCCAAGTATCATTTCAGACTCGAAAGGTCAGCCCCTAATGAGAATGGGCACTGGCGGCAGATTTGATAATTTTTTTTTCTGGGATACTGCCTTTACTACAATCTGGGGGCGTTACTTTCTTGATTGTTTGCCAATTGAGAATTCTCTGGACAACTTATACGCGGCAAGAACAGAAGAAGGTTTTATATCCCGAGAATATAATTCAAAAGGAGAGCCCATATGGCATCATAATCATCCTATTGCATTTTCACCTCCCCTTCTTACTTGGGCAGAACTGTGTTTATTTCAAATAACTCAAGATTATTTTAGGCTTCGTAAAATATTTCCTTATTTAAAAACTCACCATGACTTCTGCACAGATCAATACCAGGCATCAGATGGACTCTTTATAGGAGATGCCTTAGGGAGCGGAATGGATAATCTAAAGAGATATCCAAATTCATGGAATTTTAGTAAAGACGGAATAGAGTTAAAACCTGAATGGGTACATTCAATGTATCGACCTCATATAAATAAGCTAGGACCAAGCCATCAATTTAGGTGGAATTCTCAAGGTCGTTGGATAGATCTTTCATGTCAAATGGCATTTGATGCTAAATGCCTAAGCGAAATGGCTGCCTTAATAGATTTGAAACAAGAGTCAGAGCATTATAAAGAAAGACATGAAAGACTAGCAGAGATAATTAATGAAAAATGCTGGAATGAAGAGCATCAATTTTATTTTGATCTAGGTTATGACAAACAAATCATTAGATACCATATAGGAAGTTATTGGGCTTTGTTATCAGGAGTGGTTCCAAAATCAAAGCAAGAGGGGTTTGTTTCTCATCTGTCAGATAATAAAAAATTTGATACTCCAGTCCCGGTTCCTAGCTTGTCTGTCAATGATCCAGATTTTTCCAGTGACGGTAAATATTGGAGAGGGAGTAGTTGGCACCCTACCACCTACATGGTTATCAAGGGACTAGAAGACAATGGTTTCAGAGAAAAAGCTACCGAGATATCACTAAAGTGTGTAAATGCAAATCTTATCTTGTATGAGCAAACAAATACTTTATGGGAGAACTTATCACCTCTTAGTCCGGAACCTGGAAACCCTTCTCAACCTGACTTCTGTGGTTGGGCTGGTCTTAGCAGTGTAGCCATT
The DNA here is from genome assembly GCA_902532015.1 of uncultured SAR86 cluster bacterium. Lineage (GTDB taxonomy): Bacteria > Pseudomonadota > Gammaproteobacteria > Magnimaribacterales > Magnimaribacteraceae. The sequence goes on from CACAGI010000012.1 coordinate 10,848, forward strand.
CCTCGTGAATTTTTAAAAGAATGAATAGAGATTTACCTAAATCGCTTGAAAGTATTAAAAAATAAAGCAATCCCAGAAAGTGAACTTAGCAAAGCCAATACTGAGAAGATCTTCAATAGTATGTTGTTTATATTGTCTCTTTCTCTGTAATCAATTATGTGAGCTCCCCAAAGAAAATCCCAAACCCTCCAAGAATCAGATCTAATAGCAACTATTTTCCCTGACATAACATCAACATATACATTGGAATTATCTGTTGAGTTAGTTTTGACCTTATAGATGGGTAATTCTCTTCCTCTAAATTCTGACCTTGCTGAGGATTTGTTTATCTTAAATGCATCTATAGGAGAAAGAGTGGTCTTTGACTTCACAATTTCAATGACCTGATTATTATTTAATGCAATAACTTGATTACCAAATAAATCCTGGTACTTAATTCCACTATCTGTCTCTACTTTTACAATCCACTTGTTTAGCCTTTTAAAAATTTCGATATTTTTTGCATTCAAACTAATATTTAAATTTTCTATTTCAATACTGGAAGACTTGTCTGCAATAATGTACTGCTCACCTCTTACTAGCTCTATTTTATTAAAAGCAAAATAAATTCCAGAGATGGTCCATAACAATAGTTGTATTGAAATGATCAAGCTTAAATACTTGTGAAATACTCGAACCATATAAACCCTTAAATTGACAGTTTGTAAGCAAGGCTAAAGCTATTCTTTATTTCCATTTGAGGTCCATTTAAATCTTGTTTCACTGGAACTAAATATTCAAAGCCCAAAGCATTTTTATGATTGATCTGTAAATTCAACCCAAAAGAAAGGTTTGTATATTTTCCACCATAATTACTTGGATCAGCTGCTTGAGTAGGAGCATTAATTGTAAGATTCCTTCCTTCAATCTTTTTAATTTTTTTATAATTTAAATTAAGCAATGCAGAAACGTTTGAAGAAACTTTCTTAGATAACCAAAAACTTAAATCTGAAGTATCACCAAAATTCCAATCTTTCTTTATTAGAGGGGATTTCTTTTTTATCTGACCTCCAAAATTAATATTATGCCCTTTACTCACAACAGTAAATGCGGTCAACAAACAAGTAGATTGATCTCCAGATTGCATAGCGTAAGGCAGAGTCATATTAGTTTTCATGTTCATTGCATTGATGACATTCTTAGTAATATCATTTTTTCCCAATGATTTATCTAAACCAATTTCCACATTCATTCTAAAATTATCTCTTTCTTCTAATTTAATAAATGAGGAAATACTTACGTTAGATAAGTCAGAGGTATCTGAGTTCATGGTTCTTAAAAATTCTCTACTACCCATAGGGCTATACATATTCTGAGACATTTCCTTACTAGCAAAATTAGCCATCAACATAAAAGTATATCTATCGTTTGGTACGTACATGGACTCAAGCATTGTCATTTTCATATCCATTTTCTTGGGAACGACTGACAAATAAGGCATTCTTTCACTAAAGCTATAAGGGTTAAGAAAAGAAATTATTTCTTGATCAGATAATGTATCACCCCTATTACTATTTCTGTCCATAGACATTTTCATATGTCGCAAGGCGATCATAAAATGACCTGCTTCGTGAGTTCCTGCTTCCATTACGGAAATAGGTACAGTCGATACTTCATGGTGCATAGAATGATCGCGCATCTTGGAGTGATCGTGACTCATGGGGTCAGATTGATCACAAGCTAAAATTACAAGAGAAGAAGACATTAAAAATGTAACTAATAATTTTTTCATTTGTTTATAAAAATATTTTTATGAAATGGTGGAGCCAGTCGGGATCGAACCGACGACCTCATCCGTGCAAGGGATGCGCTCTCCCAGCTGAGCTATGGCCCCACTTTGGGTTGCGTAGATTAACAAAAACTTGATCAATTTGTAATAAGAGATACTACCCGATTGCGGAATTTATCTTTTCCAAAGTTTCTTTTTGATCTAAATCTTTTGTTAATTTGTAATGAGGATGACCTAATGTTGCTAAATCTTTTGCAACTTCAATAGCTCTAGAATCAAGTTTATCAGCACCCACAATCTCATCCAGATAACCAGCGTCTACTGAATCTGAAAGTTGATATGCTTCAGCACAAAGAATAGCTCTGTACCAATGTGGTTTAGCTATTCGAGACTTTGCAATTTGTAATATTGGGGTAGGTATGGACATATTATTTCTAGTTTCATTGGCTTGCACTATAAATTCACCATTAATGCCTATTCTATAATCAGCACAACACAGCATGAAAGCACCTAGAGCAATGGCATGGCCTGTACAGGCAGCTATAACCGGTCTAGGAAAACTATATACTCTGGCAAGTAGTTTAAAACCGCCTGAACCTAGTCTGGCCATAGAATCACTATCTCCACCTTGCATTACTTTTAAATCAAACCCAGCTGAGAAAATTCCTTCTTTACCTTTTATCAATAAAGAACCTTTGTCTTCAGGTACTTGATCTAATAGAGCATTTAACTGATCTATCATCTCTAGTGAAAAGACATTAACCTTTCCATCATTTAAAGTGATAATAGAAACATCTCCTTCTGTTGTTAGCGTGGCTAAATTATCTGACATATTTACTCCTTAATATATTTTTATATAGATAATAGCATTAAGATTAACAATAAATAATAAGAAGATTAGAAAATGAGTAAGCCAAGCAAGTTATCAAGATCAATTAAAGGAAGAGTTACATTAATTACAGGAGCAGGAAGCGGAATGGGAAAAGCAACTGCTCAAGTTTTCGCTAGTGAGGGGGCTAAAGTAATTGTTACCGATGTAAATGAAGAAAATGCTAAAAAAGTAAGTGAACAAATTCAATCTGATGGTGGTGAGTCTTTAGCAATTTCACTCGACGTTACAAATGAAACTGAAATAAATGAATGTATTTCTAAAACTATAGATTCTTTTGGACAATTAGATCATCTAATTAATAATGCAGGAATTGCAGCTCCGATAAATATTCACGATGAAAATTATACGGATGTTTGGCAAAAAACAATGGACGTTGTTTTAACTGGACAAACTAAACTAATCAGATCAGCTTTAAAATATTTACTTGAATCTGATGCTGCTCGCATAGTCAATATTTCTTCAACAGAAGGATTTGGTGCTACTCCTAACCATAGCCCGTATACTGCAGCTAAACATGGTGTGATTGGTTTAACAAGATCGCTGGCTTTAGAGCTTGGACCTAAAGGAATAACAGTTAACTGCATCTGCCCAGGGCCAATTAATACCAACATGACTGCTGCAATTAATGAAAAGGACAAAGCAACCTTTGCAAGACGAAGGGTAGGCCTTAAACGATATGGCGAGCCTGATGAGGTGGCCCATGCAACTTTGAATCTATGCCTACCAGCATCTTCATACATTAATGGAGTTGCACTGCCAGTTGATGGAGGGCTATCAATTCGAAGAGCTTAGTGAGCTTAATAATTAAATAACTTTTTTAAGTAATTCGTATATTTCTAATCTAGAAATATCTTTTTCCCCTATGTATGGTCCAAGCTCATGCCAAACATCTTTAGTAGATTTCATCTTTTCCCATTTAGGTAAATCAGGATTGTTTGGATCACCTAACTTTGCAAGATTAGTCCAATAGGAAAGCATGCAATCTGATAATTTTTGATCTTCTATAGGTCCTAGACCACCTACTCCAAAGACATAACCTATCTCATAAGCATGAAATGAGCCTAGAACTTCTCCGGTTTCACCTGAAGGTTTTTGATTAAAATGATAGAAGTAAATTTCTTCCTCTCTTTCTGCCATTGCTTTTGCTGCAAAATAAGAAGGAGCACCAAATAAGGAATCTCCTAAAAGTCTTTTACTTGAATTTATCATCTCTTCCTTATTAGTCGCAGGATATATAGAAAGAATCTTTTCTTCATCATCTCCAAATCGTTGTTTAATAATATTTAAATACTTTTCTACTGTATCTACCGGAGGCGGTTCATCAGGTAAAGGACTACCCCAATAAAGAGCCGTACCTTCATCGGCATTAGTTCCAATGATCGTAGGTACTTTGTGGTTAATTCCTTCTTCAAATCCTTGAATAACAGGTGATAGCATAGAAATATTATCGACATAAAGAGAAGACGGGAATCCTATACCTTTTTGTATTATTTCTTGAACAGGTAACTCTCTCATCTTATCTATCTGGTCAGGACTATCCTCAACACCGCAAGCATTACAAAATGATTTACCAACCATACTGCCAGTCATGCCCATTTCATTTAGTTCATACGCATTTAAAGCCATTCTTGCAAATCCACCACTTTGAACTATAGCTTGATGAAATAATCCCTTAGATAAAGGTGATACTAAAAGAGCTGCAACCGATAAGCCCCCAGCTGATTCTCCAAAGATAGTTATATTTTCCGGGTCTCCTCCAAAACTTCCTATATTCTTATTCACCCACTCCAAGGCTTTAATTTGATCTAACAATCCAAAATTTGTAGTGCAATCATCACTTTTATTGTTTAAGGCTGGGTGTGCAAAAAAGCCTAATTCTCCTAATCTATAATTAATTGTTACTAAAACTATATCTTTGCTTAATATCCCATCTGGGAGGTAGGGATCCCCAGAACCATACCTAAGAGCACCTCCATGTATCCAAAACATTACGGGTAACTTTTCTTTGGGGCTGACGTCTGGACTAAAAACGTTTAAACGCAAACAATCTTCCGATTCTATAGGGGTTTCTGCTTCAGGAACTTCCGCACCATAGGCCTTAGCTATGCTTCCTCGAAAACCACCCTCTCCCATTCTAAATTGCGGACATTGAGGGCCAAAAGAAGAGGCATCAAAAGATTTAGACCAAGGTTCAGGTTCTTGGGGAGCACGCCATCTATTATCACCTGAAGTATCTGCGCCATAAGGTATGCCTTTAAAGTAAGAACCATTAGATTTTTTTATCCCTGTAATATCTCCTAGGTGAGAAGAAATTGTTATTGTTTCCTTTTTATTGTTCATCTTTTTTTTCTTTCTTGTTATTGTTATTAATATTACATCAATGATTCAAAATGACTAGAAAGATAATCATAGATACAGACCCAGCTATGGGAACAAAAGGAGGAGATCCAGAAGATTGCTTTGCTATTATGCTAGCAATGAATTCTCCTGAGTTAGAAATTTTGGGAATAACAACCGTTCAGGGCAATGTCCCTGTAGAAAGAGGCTACAGTAATGCTAAATACTTAGTTAATGCATTTCAAAAAGATATACCAGTTCACACCGGTGTTCCTGGAACTTATGATTCAGAAAGGAATGAAAAAAGAAAATGGCTAAGCGAAAGAAAAGAAATGGTTCAACTGACTCCCATGCTAGAGCCAGCAGCAGAAGATCTATCTGCGCCATCTTTTATAGCTAAAACATGCAGAGAGCAGACTGGAGAAATAGAGCTGGTTACTATTGGACCTCTAACAAATGTAGCAAAAGCTTTAGATGAAGATCCTCAATTATCTAAACATATTAAAAAAATTACCTTGATGGCAGGAGCTGCTAAGGTACCCGGAAATGTTACTCCAGCAGCAGAATTTAACGTGTGGGCTGATCCAGAATCAGCTGCTAAAGTATTTAGTTCTGGAATAGATTGTACTTTGGTTCCACTGGATGTCTGTCATAAAACAAGATTTAGCAGAAAACAGCTTGAGTTGATAGGAGAGAACAAACACCCATTCTGTCAGTTTGTAAATGAGTCTGTCGATCCGTGGCTAAAAATTAATCCCAATCACAACATCATAGATCAAGGGCTTCATCTATACGACTCACTTGCAATGGCTCTGAGTTTTTGTCCTGAACTAGCTGAGTTTAAGAAAGCTTACGTGACTGTCGAAACTAAAGGAGAATATACAGATGGGGAGACTGTTTGTGAATTTAATGAATCTATTATGGGTCAAGTATTCAAGCCAAAGCCAAATGCAGAAGTAGCTTTAGATATTGATGTGGAAGGTTTTAATAAACTTTTTGAAGAAAGGGTTCTAAACTTTTTAATTAACCTTTGATCACCAAAACCTCTTTTTCACTAAATTTCTTTGTATTTTTCCTGTAGGTAGACGTGGTAATTCTTCTTCCCAGAATTCATAAGATTTAGGCTTTTTAAAACCTGATAATTTTTCCTCCGCCATTAGTTGCAATTCCTCTAAGACTTCGTCTTTATTTGCACCTTTCTCTAAATTAATAACTGCTTTAATTTCTTCTCCCCATTCCTCATTTGGTACACCTACGCAACAAACTTCGGCTACCTTTTCATTCATTAACAAAATATTGTCAATCTCCTGAGGATATATATTAGTTCCTCCAGAAATAATGGTATCTGCGCTTCTGCCAGTAAGGAAATAGTATCCATCTTCATCGCAATACCCTATATCTCCCATAGTAAAATAGTCTCCCCAATAAGCTCCAGAAGTTTTTTCTTTGGCCTTGTAATACTCAAATCGTCCTTTTGCAGGTGCACTAAAATAAATAGTACCTTCTTTGCCTTGGTCAACTTTATTAAACTCTTCATCTAGGATTATGACCTCAGTACCTTCATTAGCTTGACCTACGCTACCCGGTTTATTTAACCATTCTTGCGGCTCAATAAAGCACCCTCCACCTTCAGTTGCTGCATAATATTCATAAATAATTGGACCAACCCAATCTATCATTGCTTTTTTTACTTCCACAGGACACGGAGCTGCCCCATGCAAAATCCACCTCATTGAGGATAAATCATATTTTGATTTTATTTCTTCAGGTAATCTCAAAACACGATGAAACATTGTTGCCACCATGTGCGTGTGAGTGCATTTATATCTACTAATTAGCTCTAACATTTTTTCGGCATCCCACTTATCCATTAGATAGACGCCTACACCTGCCATTAAAGAAATATTGATATTAAGTCCAAGGGGCGCTGCATGATAAGCAGGACCTGGACAAATACTAAAATCAGTTTCTGGATTGAAAGCGGCTGTATCCAAAGTTAGTTGTTCTGTTTTGGAAGGAGGCGGATTTTCATGTCTAAACACTCCTTTGGGTCTGCCGGTTGTGCCTGAGGTATAGAGCATGGATCTACCTGCTATAGGTTCAGCTATATCTGATTCATCATATTCTTTTAGAGTCTCTAAAAACGGAAGTGCCAGATGATGCTCACCATCAGCTGACAAGATAATTACCTCAGGTAGCTGTTGATTAATTGCCTCTATAAATTCAGAAAAAATAGCATCGCAAACTACTACTTTAGCTTCACAGTTTTCTACTATGTAACATATCTCTTCAGGTGTAAGGTGCCAATTTATTGGAGTTATTCTTAAACCAACTCTTAAAGGTCCGAAAAGAGCTTCTAAGAATTCTGGTCGATTCTTGCAAACTATGGCAACTCCATCGCCCGGCTGTAAACCTTTATCGGACAAAAAGTTAGCATAGCGATTGCTATTTTCATTAAGCTCTTTAAATGTCCTCTCTCCGTGCTCACTTACAATGGCTTTTTTGTCTGGAATATTTTTAGCATGGAAAGCTATACCCATTCCTACTAAAGCATGCTCTTGGAAAGTTTGCATCTTAATCAATTAAAGATTTTTGATACTCGTTAAGGACAGGTTTTTTTGGCCACTTATATTTATCTCTATCTTGAGCTTCTACTATAAGAGGGAATTCATCTGCGTTTCTAAATCCATTAGTCCAGTTTGTTGTGGAAATAAGCTTATCCACTGCTTCTCTTCTTTTTTCCAATATGTCTTCACTTGTTAAGTGCTTAGGCATCATGCATATTAAAGACGCAGCTCTAATTAAACTGTTAGTGCCTTCTTCCAGTTCAGATCCAGAATTGCTGCAATGTATAGTTCTTGAGTCCCAAAGAAGCATATCTCCAGGTTCCATGTGACACATTACAGCTTTTTCAGAAGTTAATTTAGGATCATCATTAGGAAAACGAAAATGATCTACATCCAAAGGCAATCTAGACAGTCTTTCTTCATACTCATTAGGAATATTCTCAAAAAATTTATGTGATCTAGGTATCACAACATTACCACCAATCTTTTCTGAGGTAGGCAATAAATTTACTAAACCTTGCACACAATGTTTTCCTGGTTTTGAAATTGGATGTTGATCTATATGAAACCAAGATTGACCACTTTCCGTTTTCCAATCTAGATCAATATTCCAGGGCCTCCATAAAGAAACACCATCGAAACTTGTTAACAATTCTTCTGTATCCCAAATCTTTGCAAAAGCTTTTTTTACATTGGGTATCCCTCTCACATACCACTGAGCTTCTGAATGACCGATACCATAACTCGGCATAATTCCGCCATGGGCACAAGTTGGCCACTTATCGTCTACCCAGGTTGTAGGATCTTTTCTATCTATGCCTGTACCTAACTCTTCTAAATAGTCCCACAACAAATCAAGTGTTCTTTGGGCTTCTTTTGTAGTTAGAGCATTCTTTATTACAACATAGCCATATTCATCTAAATACTTAATACTTTCTTCTGAACCAGAATCTAGTCTAGGTACATGTCTGTATTCTATTTCAATGTTGAAATCGCTTGTCATTGTCTCCCCTTTTCAGACAGGTTAAGTAATTTGGTGAAAATTTACAACTTCTTCCATGCTTGGCATAGAAGCAGAAGCTCCTTTCTTCATCACGGATAAAGCAGCAGCTTTGTTAGCAAAATTAACCGAATCCAATAAATCTTTACTCTCTAAATATTGACTAGCCAAGGCCCCTATAAAACAATCACCAGAACCGGTCGTATCCACAGCTTCAACCTTATGGCCTTCAATCAATTGACCTTTTTGATCGTCATGAACATAAGCCCCTTTTGATCCAAGAGTTACCACAACACTTTGGGTTGTACTCAGATTTAAATCCTTTATAGCCTGACCTATAGAGTCAGCATTCTGCCTCTCTAGAGTTCGTTCAGTTAAGTTTTCTAATTCAGGTTCATTCATGACAAGTAAATCGGTTTCGTGAATAAGATTTTTACTTATTTTCAAAGCTGGGGCTGTATTTAATATTCTATAAGTTCCTGTATTCTTTGCTTTAATGAACAGATCTTCAATCTCTGAAGACGGAACTTCAAGTTGAGATATTAAAACATCACTCGCGCTTAATTCTTTGTCTGATATTTGATTTGATTTAACTTGTTCGTTGGAACCAGAAATAACAATAATCTGATTTTCTGAAGTTTCTTCAAAGACATAAATGAAAGCTATCCCTGAAGAACCTTCGTGTCTTCCAACCATCGAAGTGTCTACGTGTTCGCTATTAAGGCTTTCTAGTAATTCATCTCCAAAAACATCATTTCCGACTTTACCAATCAATGAAACCGGGAAACCTAATCTTGAAACGGTCACTGCTTGATTAGCGCCCTTACCTCCTTGGAAAGTTTCGAAACTATTTCCTAAAATAGTTTCTCCTTTGGCAGGTTGTTTATCACTGTAAACAATCAGATCCATATTAATGCTTCCAAAAACTATTATTGGAGAAGACATAGAATTTAGGGTAAATCAGGAGAGCTGGAAAATTTTTCTACTAAAGCACATGTTCTATCGACCAAATCATCTAGATTTAACTCGCCTACACCTGATACAGCCGTAAGGACTCTTCCTTGCCAAGGTTCTGTCCAAAGCTCAGGTATTGAGCCTTGATCTAATCCAATCAAACCACCAACAGTGGCACCGGTACAGTCCGTATCCCAACCACAGCAAATGGTTTCACCGATCGCTTCATCAAATGAATCCTGAAAAGATAAAAATGCCCAAACTACTACGGATAAATTATTCAAGCTGTGAACGGGTGACATGTCCCCATAATATTCGTGTAAGTTTGAAGCTGGTTTACCTGCATTATTTATACCTAATAAAACTGCTTCATAAGCTTCAGAATCTTTATCAATCAGATTTAAAGCTGCGTTAACAGCTTCTTCTCTAGAGTTTGAGTCAGGTATAAGGGCACACAATCCTGCTATATAAGCCGAGGCTTCTACAGCACAACCTCGATGCGAAAGAATCGCATCTCTTCTAGCTAATTCAGCTGCAAGTTTAGGTTTACCCGGCAAGACCCAGCCATACATGTCTATTCTTATTTGTGCACCAATCCAATCGTTATATTCACCATCATTAATTTCATTAAGATCAAAGTTTCTTTTACCACCAAACTGATAAGCCATGTCCAATCTCTCTAGTAATTTTAGATATGAATCCCTTTCTGCAGTAAAAGTTGCGCCAACAGGTAAAAGATTTATCCAAGACCTAGCAACATCATCAGTATCAATCTCAATGCCATGACGCTCCAACATCATTAAAGCAAGTACAAGATAAGTTATGTCATCATCAACCTCAGCTTTATCCATCTTTCCTAAACAACACTTTATATTAGGTCCTCTTAACATCTCATGATCCATGTAATTAACATAATTCCTTAAAGGCAAAGAACCTGAGTCGGAAAGAAATTTATTAAGACCTTCAGGACCTTCTCTCATAGAAATCATTTCTACTGGCTTTCCTAGCAAACAACCTGAGATTCGTCCTTGCCAAGCAGCTCTTATGATATCAATTTGATTGGACATAATTTAACTCCTATTTAATCTAGTATTTCTTCTTCGCTGACTTCTTGAAGAATCATTTCATCTTCATACATTAAAGTGCTAACGTCTTCCATTCTATCAACATACAACATACCTATAAGATGATCTAGCTCATGTTGAAAAACGGTAGCTAAGAAGTCTTCTACCTCAACTGTTCTCTCATCTGCATTTTCATCTAGATAATCTATCCTTACTTTTCTTGGTCTCTCAACGTAGCCCCTTAACCCAGGAACGCTTAAGCACCCTTCCCAAAAACCTTGGACTTCTTTATCTAACACGGTTATTTGTGGATTGAAGATAACATAAGGTTCTGTAGTCTCCATATCTGGATATCTATACGATTCTTCAGAAAGTTTAATTACAGCAAGCTGTTTGGAAATGCCAATTTGAGGAGCTGCAAGACCTATACCGCCAGCTTCTTCTAATGAATCCCACATATCTCTCAATAAGATCTCTGTTTCTTCAGAAAGAATCTCTTCTAAAGTAAAAGGCTTTGCTTCTACTCGAAGCAAAGGATTACCCATCTTTAAAATCTTCTTAACGCTCAATTTTATTCAGGCTCTGCAATCTTCAGGAGCTGCTTTCCTTTGTTCTTTCCTGTATAGAGCCTTAAAAGAGTTTCGGGAGCATTCTCAATTCCTTCTTGAATATCTTCTTGATAAATAATCTTGCCTTCACTTTCCCATTGCATGAGTTCACCAATGGCTTCAGGAAATTTATCCATATAATCAAGAACGATAAAACCTTCCATTCTTGCTCTTTGTATAATCAAAGCCATGTAATTAGAAGGTCCTGGTGCCGGTGTTTCGTTGTTATAGCCTGATATAGCTCCACATATAGCTAGTCTAGCTCCTTGATTTACAACTGTAAGGGCAGTGTTTAAAAATTCACCCCCAACGTTATCGAATACTACATCTACTCCTTCAGGACAGAGCTCTGGTAGAACCTCGCTTAAGTTAGCCTTTTTGTAATCTATGGCTGCATCGATCTTTACTTCTTCAGTGAGCCATTTACATTTCTCGGCTCCTCCAGCTACTCCTATCACTCGACACCCTTTTATTTTAGCTATCTGAGCTGCAATAGAGCCTGTTGACCCAGCTGCACCAGACACAAGAACCGTTTCTCCTTCTTTAGGTTTTCCCACGTCAAGTAGTCCGAAATAAGCTGTTAATCCAGTTATGCCAAAAATACTTAATGGAGCAGTTAAAGAAGCTCCGTCAGGAAGCACGGTAGCATTCAAAATTCCTTCTCCATTCGATATGGCATACTCTTGCCAACCAAAGGTTCCCTGAACAAAATCACCTTCTTTGTAGCCAGGGTTATTTGATTCGATTACTTGACCTACAGAACCAGCTCTCATTACTTCACCGATCCCGACTGGAGGGACATAGCTCTTTCTATCTTCCATCCACCCTCTTTGGGCAGGATCAAAACTAAGATATAAATTCTTTATCAAAAACTCACCTTCCTTTATATCTTCGACTTCTTCTTCTAAAAATTCAAAGTTATGCTCTCCAACCATTCCGACAGGACGAGCAGATAAAAGCCATTTTTTATTTTTTAAGTTTTTCAAGATTACTCCTTATTAGATTTGCTTTTTGAATTACATGATGGGGGAAGGTTGATTGTTGGGTTCTGATCGAAAAAACCAACCGGTATTAAATGAAACCCGCAATATTCAACCGGCATTACTGGCCAATCTTCAGGCCTCGGTGTATGAGTCAGTCCAAAAGTGTGCCAAGTTACTAAATCGCACTCGCTTATGTCTCTATCTGAAGAAGTAATATCATCTAGCCCGCCTTCTCCAGAATGCATTACAGAAAATTCTCCACCTGCGGCCTGTTCATCTTTATGAAATGGGGTTGCCCATAGATTATGTTTAGAAAAAGAAGCCCTCTTTCCCGGAGGAGAATCTGGATGAGCAATCAAAGCAGGCGTATTTCCGGGTAGCAGCTTATAACCAACCGGAAGACCAAAAGAATTAGTTTTATTAGCATTAATTACTTTCCAAACTCGACTTGAAGAAGATGAGACATCTCTTTTAGCTTCACTTTCTGTTTTCAAATGTTTAGATACGGCACTGAATTGCATTCCATTAGGGTTTTCATCGCTGACTGGAAGAGCTTCAACATTAGACTCATATAATTGATTATTACCGCCTTCCAAATCCCAATCTAGCCTTACGCAAAACAAATGTTGATGAATAGGTGAAACTAGCTCATCTGTAATACGGAAATCTTGATCACTTCTGTGCGTCTTTTCGTCATAAGCACTGATGCCAACAATACCGGTTAATTTAACTTCGCATTGGATAGTTCCATCAAGATACAGATACCAAAACAATCCATAATCATAATTACCTATGGTTGCTATCGAACTGATAACTAACCTTCTTGAGCGCCTAACTTCATTTGCTCCAAGCATATTCATATCATTATGTTTCCATTGAATTCCATAATCTTCCTCATGAATACATATAGCGCTTTCAATAGTATTCACAGAACCATCAAACATGAGCATATTTGCATCTAAGTAATGGATCTCACCTAAACAATCGCATCCTAAAGTCAAAGAATTAACTAAAGTTCCAAAACCGTATTCTGTGCCATCATGTACAGCCTTCCAACTATGCATTGGATCTGCAGTTCCATAAGGAACTACCATATCTGAAAGGGCCACTCTATGAAGAATTGCTCTACCATCTAAAGACAATTGATGAAGTACTGGGCCTTCATCAGGATTAACTGAAACTCTAACCTGCCACCCTTCCCAACTAATAAGATTTCCTTCTATATCAAATCCTGGTCCGTCGGGTTGTGTAATGTCTATCTTCTTAGGTTGTTCTCTGAGTTCTGGTTGCGAGTCTGCATCGTACCTAGCGTGCGCTTTAGGCATTTCAACCACACCATGATCTTCTATATGAGTAACTTGCTGTAGGGTCAAATCTACATGGGAAATTACTCCGGTTATTGGTTTGGCATAAGCATTATCTGTCTGATTTTCTCTTAAAAAAGATATGGTCTTAAGTGCTCTGTGTCCTGGCTTAATACTCTCATGAATAACACCACCTGCTGGCCAAGGATCTATTTGAACCATGTCCAAATCAGTTATGCCTCTTTTCTTTAGAGCTTCCTGATATCGCTGATCTGCCTTAGTTAGCTCCGTAGCCATAAACACTTCAGCCAAGCTGTAAGTAACTTGAGCTTTCTCGGAAACTCTATTAAGACTATTAACCTCATTAGATTTCAAATCGATAATAGCTACAAAACCACCATCTTCTTTAGAGTCAATTCCTCTAATTTTTAACATCCTAGGGCAGTCATCACCTTGCTTATAGTTCCTAACAAATTCCTTCTCGGGTTCAACCAAACTAATATTTATGAACAAAGCATTCTCATCAAATCCATCGAATGATCGACATAGGTCAACTGCGATATTTATTTCGTCTGCACTTATTAGCTCTAATGGGTGTTTCATGTAATCTCCAGAAATTGCTTAAATTGAATTATAAATATCCGTCCTCTCTAAGATCTTCAAACGTTTTCTTGAAAGCATCTATGACTTGATCAATTATCTCAGGCTTGTGTGCAAATGAAATAAAGGCCAGGTGGATACCTGGCACAATCACATTATGACCAAGTAAATGTAGATAAAACTCTTTTTCCAAGGAATAGTGGCTATGATCTATATCACGAGAAGACTCTATAGTCTCACTACCAAAAATTAAATGCATCATTGAACCTGCATTCATCATCTGAGCTGGAATATTATTAGATCGACAAAATTCGTTGATCTCATTGGCAATTCTATCCCCTTGCTCGTGCAAATAAGGGTAAATAGTCTCTTTATTTTCCTTGAGATACTCAAGCATGCCAATACCTCCTGCCATAGTTAAAGGATTGCCGCTAAATGTTCCTCCAGCAAAAATAGCTGGTGTTTTGTCAGCCCCAGAAAAGGAATTCATTACCTTTTTAGATCCGGCAACAACTCCAATCGGAAGTCCTCCACCGGCAGCTTTTCCATAGGTAATTAGGTCTGGTTTGATGTCATAGTATTGTTGGCAACCGCCATACTCAATCCTAAAACCAGTAATAACTTCGTCAAACATCAAAAGTACTTCGCATTCTGTACAAACATCCCTTAGGCCCTGTAAAAACTCCTGATTATCAAGTCGAGGATTTGAGCTTTGTACTGGTTCTATAACAATTAATGCCAGATCATCTTTATGTTTACGAATCAATTCATAAGCATTTGTATCTCTATAAGGAAGCATCATCATTAGATCATTGGAAATCTCTTCAGGAATTCCCGCTCCAAGTGTTGCGTTAATTGGGTTTGAGCGGTCACTCTTTAAATCAGCCCTCATCAGAGCGTAATCATGAACACCATGGTAACAACCATCAAACATTGCTACCTTCCTTTTACCAGTTACTGCTCGAGCTGCACGAAATGCAAACATGGTAGCTTCACTACCTGAATTACAAAACATTACCTCATCTACAGCTACAGAAGATTCTTTAATTAGTTCAGCAAGTCGTGCTTGATGACCATTTGGAATACCATAATGCCACCCCTTTTCTATTTGCGGGCCAATCATGGCTTCAACAGGCTCAGGTTTATTGCCCAATACATTTGGACCGAAGCCTCCCGTAAGATCAATATAACGATTTCCATCTAAGTCTGTCAGGTAAGGTCCTTCAGCTGAGTCAATGTAAATTGGATGTGGAAGATCAACAGTTTGAACTACTTCCTGAGCTAATGCAGCCTGACCACGAAGAGACACTTCTTCACATTGAGAAGTTCTTTCAATCAGCTTGGTTCTTACAGCTTGTGATTTTTTTCCTATTTCTTGTTCTTTTTTTTCAGTTTTAAGATTCATTTTCTTTTCCTATCTCTCTAGGATAGAAACCTTAAAACCACTAAAGACTTAGGTCAATATAAAACTAACAATGAATGTGTATATCAAAACTAAAATGATCCAGGCAACCCAAAAAACTCTAGCTAATTTTCTTAAAAAACTAAAATCTTCCCATTGCTGATCATCTTCATTCTTTGGTTTAGAGAAAAAATCATAAATAATGGCAATCCAAAAAAGAATAAATAGAGAATATAAGATAACTGAATACATATAATTAATTAAGTAATTTTAAATCTTTGGCTTGATGTATAGAAGCTTTAATTAAAATAGGAATGAAAGCTTCATAACCGGCTTCCGGTCTATCTTCAATCCAACGAATAATCATCATGGTGCGCATTAATAAAAACATTGGAATGGTGTTAATTATATCTTGCGAGTTTGGGCACTCTTCCAAGTATCCTGTTATCAGCGCCTCGTAAGCTATATCAAAATGGCAGCCCGTAGCTGTGAAATCCAGTCTATCCCAAACAGCAACCGCTAAATCAAACCCATACCAACCAAAGCCAGCGTCATCAAAATCAATAACAGAAAGTTTATCCTTTTGAATCAATACATTTTGCGAATGCATATCAGCATGAATCATGCCAAAAGAGCTTATATCCTTTGAAAGTTTAGATAAGCTATTTTCTATATTCTTTCTTATCAAAGATAACTTTTCTCGTTCTTCATCAGAGGCATTCTTTGCTTCCCAAAACCTTCCCCAAAAGGGTTCACTGCCTACAAATCCATCGACATCAAAAGAATGTCTTTTAA
Source organism: uncultured SAR86 cluster bacterium (assembly GCA_902532015.1). Classification (GTDB taxonomy): domain Bacteria; phylum Pseudomonadota; class Gammaproteobacteria; order Magnimaribacterales; family Magnimaribacteraceae. The sequence continues at coordinate 27,122 of CACAGI010000012.1, forward strand.
AATCTTTGGGTACCTCCCAATTCACAGTTGCTTGGTGAAACTTTGCAATAACCTTGCCTAAAGAGTTATACAAGTCGCTAACTTCCTTTTCTTTAAGTTCTACAATGAGGTCATTTAATATTACGCCTTCCATCCACTTGACTAATCCTACGTACCTAAATTCATCTGAGTCATTGAAGAAAACGGTTGCGTAAGCTTCTCCATTAGCAGTTGGTACTGCTTCTGGGACAGATAAGCCTGCTTTTGATAAACACGAAGTCCAGTTATGCTCTGAATTTAATTCGTCTAGATCATGATATCCCTTTCTATGAACTCTTAAAGCGTATTCATTCCCATCTTTATCCTCCACTTTGAATACTGTGTTTTCGCTTTGAAGATGAAGATTGATGCTTTGAACGTCTAAGTCCCATTCTTTTAATGACTTTTGTGCTAGTTCAGTAAGAGCATTTTCATCGATCATAATTTTAGGTATGAAATTCGTCTAAAGTTTCCTCGAGAATTTCACAAAGTGAGTCGGCATGTTCTTTTTGAAACACCAAAGGAGGTCTAATTTTCAAAACATTTCTAAATTGCCCTGCGTTCGAAATCAAAAACCCTTTCTGTTTCATCTTTTCCACAAATTTAATTGCTAACTCTTTATTAGGTTCACTGCTCCCGTCACCTTGAATGCATTCAATAGCTATAAACAGACCCAGTCCCCTGACGTCTCCGACCATGTGATATTTATCAGCAAAGCCTTGTACTTTATCTTTTAAATAATTGCCAACGGAATGAACGTTTCCAAGTAAATCTTCTCCCTCAATCACATCAAGAACAGCATTTCCCACCGCTGCCTGTAATGGTGTAGACGCCGTGGTATTGAAGTAATAACTCTTTTCATGAAAAATCTTGGCTATTTCAGGACTTGTCCCTACTCCGCTGAGTGGATAACCTGACCCCATTGGCTTTCCCATTGCTACTATATCGGGAACACACTCATTAACTTCGTAACCCCACCAGCTGCCTGTTCTACAAAATCCTGCCTGAACTTCATCAAGGATAATCACTCCTCCAGCATCTCTAATCAATTTTGCAGCTTTAGATAAAAATCCTTCTGGTATGTCTGGAAGACCTTCATTAGCAAATATAGAGCAAAACAACATACCTGCTAATGGGATATTGGCCTCTTGGAATTCACTAATAGCTCTTTTAATTTCTTCAAGATATAAATTGCAAAGCTCACTCTCTGATAAACCTTCTTTTATAGGTCTAAACTTCTCTGGAAAAGGAACGCGTATGAAGTCAGGTTCGAAGGGTCCTATTGTCATTCGAATTGTTTCATGACTATTCCCGTGGTAAGTAGCATTACTACAGATAATGCCTTGCCCCTCAGTCGCAAGTCTTGCCATCTTAATGGCTACTTCTATGGCTTCAGTTCCACTGCATCCCATTTGTAACACCGAGAGCGGATCAGCATGCAAAGACATTAGTCTTTCTGAATAATCAATAACCACTTTACTCAGATAACGACTATGGGTATTTAATTGGCTAGCTTGGTTGCTTAAAGCTTCGATTACTTGAGGATGGCAATGGCCAACGCAAGGAACGTTGTTATAACAATCCATATATTTATTATTGGAATCGTCATACAACCAGATTCCTTCTCCTTTTACCAGGTGGACAGGGTCTTTATAAAATAGAGGAGACGAACCCATTGAGAGCGTTCGTCGCTCCAATAATTCCTTATCAGTCATATGAGTTTTTTTTGTAACTAATCTCCTATACAGGAGCCAGTCTCATAACTTAAATCCAAAGCAGCTACCATCGCCCTATAAACATCCGTGTTATCCATAGTTCCTGTAAAGTTTTCTGAACCAGGCCCATATGCATAGACAGGAACTGGGACACCGGTATGAGATCCATATCCTATGCCAGTATTGTATGAAAATTTAACTTCAGGAGCTGTGTATGCAGTAGGTTTTAACGGTTCTATTAGCAACCCGCCTGTTTCATGATCGGCAGTAACGATAACCAAAGTTTCATTGTTTTGTTCAGCATAACTTTTCGCCAGTACCACTGCTTCTTCAAAGTCTTCCATTTCCCTTACAAGATAGTCAATACTGTTGGCATGTCCCGCCCAATCCACTTGAGAACCTTCTACCATAATAAAGGATCCTCTACACCCGTTTTGCATTAAAGACTCTGATCTTTTGATAGCAAAATCTAACATATCCTTAGTTGCTGGTTCAGATGAATGGTTATCTGGTTTCTCTATATCTCTTAAATGTTCATCTGCAAATAGACCAATTACTTTTTTTGTTGTATTTAAATCAACATCAACTAACTCATCTTTATGGGTAAGTAAAATGTGCGAGGTTTCAACTTGTTCGTATAGATTTAAACCATCATCTCTTTTTCCACCCATCTCTTCCGGTAAAAAGAAATGCCTACCTCCTCCCAAAATTGTAATAACATTTGAATCCATCATCTGTTTACTTATTTCATCTGTTTTCCATCTTAGATCTACATGTGCAGCAAAAGCTGCAGGAGTGGCGTGAGTTATTTCGGAAGTTGATATTAATGAACTGACGTAACCATACTGATCAATTTTCTCAGTAAGGTTTTCTAGATAATTCAAGTCTTTATCCAAACCAAGAGCTCCGTTATTGGTCTTATATCCAGTGCTGTAAGCTGTAGCAGAAGAGGCGGAGTCAGTCACTATGGCATCTACTGAATGCGTGAGAACAATTCCAGAAATAGGAAATTTATCAACCGCTAACCTTTCATTAGGTCCTCCTTTAATCAACCTATATGAAGAAACCTGACTGATACTCATTCCATCGGCAATTAACAAAATAATATTCTTGGCCTTCTTGTTAACAGAAACAAGTTGCTTTGGTTCAAGCGTTTTACCTTCAGGTAGATTTTTAATAAAGGCATCTTTGTCAGCAATAGAACCTTCAGGTATTGGAATATTAGCCAGTAAAGCTGCCATACCTAAAGATTCTAATATTTTGTAACCTGTGTAAGCACCAAGACTAAAGACTAGAGCTATAACAAAAATATTTTTCTTAAGATAACTGAAGATTTGACGCATCATAATAATTCTCTATTTATTTGTTCTTATAATAACTTAAAGTTTCCCAAGCAGTCTTCTGTAATCTATTCTGTATATTACGACCTAAACCATAATCATAAGAGTTTCCAACTGGTGAAACCTTGTAAATAGATGCATAAATCACTGCAGCCATCAAATAAGTTCCAGCCTTGCTGGGGTGTCTTTTATCAGGGGTATATAATTCTATATCCGGGTTAGCTTTTTGGGATCTTTGAAAAGCCAAGCCAACTGGAAAAACCATTATTCCATTTCTATTACCAGCAGTTATATAAGCAGAGGCAAGACTCTTGGTCATTTCGGGTTTATCTTTATAGGCCCAAGTCATCATTAGAGATGGTTCAACTCCATATCTTTTTAATGTATCGCTGTGTTCGTCAACATAGAAATTAAATAAATCTTTTCTATCCGGATGAATGGGGCACTGACTACAATCCATCAAAATAGCTAGCTGATAGTTTTCGGGATCATATCTTTTGTATTTATTCTTTGAAGTTATAGAGAAAGAGCCAATCTTTTCATTGGTTACGTAAGATTCCACATTATGCCATTCTAGTGAAGAGCTATTGATTGTTATGTTCCTAAATCTATGACCTTTTCCTAAATCTTTATTAGCTTTTACCATGCCCAATGTAGGTTTATGTATTCCATTGTTGTAATAGAAAAAACTATTACCTATAAAAACAACAGATTTAGGGTTCTCGACTTTGGTCTCAATGATATCTGGTATTTCTGAAGCTTGAATATTTAATACAAATGCCAAAAAAAACGTATAGAAAAATATCTTTGATTGCTTTAAGTTTAATTTCATCTTTTTGATAATTTAGCTATAGAATAACAAAGATACTTAATGGGGGAAAATTATGAAAAAAATAGATACTGGTACAGATCATCTTCTTTTAGAAAAAGGAGATGGAATTGCTGTTCTAACAATGAATAGGCCTGAAGCAAGAAATGCCATGTCAGGTGAAATGAATGAAGCGATGCAAAGAATTTTGGCTGAAGTTGAAGTGGATCCCGATGTCAGATGCGTAGTGTTAACTGGAGCAGGAAAAGGTTTTTGTGCAGGAGGAGATGTAAAAGGCATGGCTTCTTCTGGAGATGGTACGGTTGGTCAAAATACTATAGATGCTGCAATACACAAACAAAGAGTTCATCAAAGAGCCACTTCGGGGAAGCTTTTTAAGATGCCTAAGCCAACTATAGCGGCATTGCCTGGGGCAGCTGCAGGAGCCGGACTATCCTATGCATTGGCATGTGATTTAAGAGTAATGTCGAAAACAGCCATAATGACCACAGCTTTTGCAAGAGTAGGTTTTTCTGGAGATTACGGAGGTAGTTATTTCATGACTCAACTGATTGGTTCAGCTAAAGCAAGAGAATTGTACATGTTATCCGACAGAGTATCTGCTGAAGAGGCTTTAAAGCTAGGACTAGCTAACTGGGTATGTGAACCAGAAGAATTGATGGATAAAACCATGGAGATAGCTAGTAAATTGGCAAATGGACCTGCGGTTGCTTATCGTTATATGAAAGAAAATCTAAATAGAGCCATGAATGGTGAAGTAGATGATTGTTTAGATTTAGAAGCCACTCATCACATTCATTGCGGACAGACGGAAGATCACAGAAATGCAACTAAGGCTTTTGTAGAAAAAAAAGAGCCGGTGTTCAAAGGTAAGTAGAGGGTTTAAAAATGAGTAAAATTGCTGAAGATAAGAGGATAGATAAAAGGCTTAAAGGAATGTTCATGGCTGAAATGGAAGCAGTGGACATCATGCAAAACGATTTAAAAACTCGCGATCAAATAATGGAGGCACAAGGGACAGATGAAGCCAAAATCGGCCAATCATTATTAGATATGGTGTTCAATTCAACCCATTTCAAAGAAACCGTATCAGAGGAAGGACTAATAACGACAATAGAAGAATTTGTTTCTCAGCCTGATGGAAATACGGTAAAGATTCAATACATAAGACCTGATAACGATGAAACAGTTCCTTGTGTTTATTATATTCATGGAGGAGGCATGATGGTTATGTCAGCTTTAAGCGAAATGTACTCGTGCTGGGGTCGGTGTATTGCAAGACAAGGTGTGGCCGTAGCAATGGTAGATTTTAGAAATGCAATGTGGCCCTCTTCCGCTCCAGAAGTAGCGCCCTTCCCAGCAGGTTTAAATGATTGCGTATCAGGATTAAAGTGGGTTAGAGATAACTCAGAAAAGCTTAAAATTGATAAAGAGAAAATAATTGTTGCAGGAGAGAGTGGTGGCGGTAATCTAACTCTAGCTACTGGTTTAAAGCTAAAACAAGAAGGTAATCTAAACCTAATTAAAGGACTTTACGCACTCTGTCCATACATTGCTGGCTATTGGCCTTTGCCTGAAAATCCATCTTCGGAAGAGAATGAAGGTATTTTGTTATCTTTGCATAGTAATTCTGAGAACTCTTTTGGAGCTCTTGTATATGGCATCGAAGAATACAAAAATAAGAATCCTTTAGCTTGGCCAAGTTTTGCAACCGAAGAAGATGTTAAAGGCTTTCCAAAGACTTACATACTCGTAAATGAATGTGATCCCCTTAGAGATGAAGGAGTTAACTTTTATAGACTGTTAATGGAGGCTGATGTTGATGCACAGTGTAGGCAAGTCATGGGAACATTGCATGGCAGCGATGTATTTTGTGGATTAATGTCAGTAAGCGACGAGACAGCAATGAGTATTGCTAACTTTGTAAAAAATTAAAGTATGCCAAGGCTCGATATGAAAAAATTTCCTTTTGTTACCATGGTTTTGTTTATTTCTTACAATTCCATTTTCGCAGATGGAAAAATAGAGAGTTACAAGTCTGGCTTAGATAGAACTATGTCTTTCCCAGATACCGAAGAATACTTAACTATTTCTACAGATTTACATACTCATTCTGTATTCTCAGATGGTCATGTATGGCCCAATATAAGAGTAGCTGAGGCACAAAAAGATAATATAGATGTTCTAGCAATTACTGAGCATTTAGAGTATCAACCTCATATCATGCATATACCTCATGAAAATAGAAATGCTGCATATATAGAAGCTAAAAGAGCTGCTTCTGGCACTGATTTGATTGTTATAAATGGTTCTGAAATTACTAGAGAAATGCCTCCGGGACATATAAATGCAATTTTTGTTAAGGATGCCAACAAACTTTATAAATTTGATCAAAATTTTCTTCCAGAAGCTAAAGAGCTTATAGAAGAGCGAGCTCAAGGAGCAGAGTTGCCTGAAGAACAAATGCAAGTTCTAGAGAACTATGCTTTAGGTAATTTGTATCCTGCATTAGAAGCTTTAAAGGAGGCTAAGAACCAAGAAGCTTTTGTATTTTGGAATCATCCAATGTGGGGCTCTCAAGCATCAGATGGAATTGCAAGATTAGATGATATGCATAGAGAATTTATAACAAAAGATTTGTTACATGGTATCGAGATAGTAAATACAGGAACCTATTCAGAAGAGGCATTTAACATTGCATTAGAAAATAACTTAGCATTAATTGGCACCTCAGATGTTCATGATTTAATAGAGTGGGATTACGATGCACATAATAATGAGCATAGGCCTATTACCTTAGTGTTTGCTAAAGAACGAAACGAGGCATCCATAAAAGAAGCTTTATTTGATAGAAGGACAGTAGTTGTATTTAAAGATAGATTTATGGGAAGAAGCCAATACATACTGCCATTATTAAAATCAATTATTAGTATTTCTTCAAATGGATATAGAGAAGGGACGCAAATACTAAAGATAGAAATTCGAAATAATTCTTCGACATATATGATTTTAGAAAACTTATCTGAATTTAATTTTGCTGATAGCGATGACTTAATTTCCATTCCTAAAAATGGAAAAGTTACCCTTCAAGTTAAGACTTTAGAAGTTTTAAATAATATAGACTTAAAATTTAAATTCTTGAATGCACTAACTTCACCAAAAGAGCATCCTGTTGTAAGTTTTAGAGTAAGTACTTAAGTTAAATTCTTTTCTTTCAGGTGATTGATTAATTGTTTGTCGTGCGTTGTAACAGCTGAAAAACCCTCTCGCAAAGCAGGTTCCCATCTAGGGTTGGAAGAAGACTCTACCTTGTCTCCCATTATGGTTACCCTCTGGATTACCCTTTCACCTTCAAAATCATTTACAACGTAATGTTGAGTGGAACGATTATCCCACATAGCAATAGTACCTTCTGACCAATGATATCTGATTGTAAATTGTGGTTTTTGAACCCATTTAGTTAAATAAGCTAGGAGCATATCACTTTCGTCTTTACTCATTTCTACAATTCTTCTTGTGAAATGTTCATTAACATACAGAACTTTCTTACCCGTCTCAGGATGCACTCTTACAACAGGATGTATAGCCGTTTTATCAGGCCTGCCATGAGGTCTTGCATCATGTAATGCAGTAAGGCCTTCACAAAGATCTTTTAAAGGATCTGAAAGAGCTTCGTATGCAGCTGATAAATTACTCCACATTGTATCGCCACCCAAGTCTGGACATTTAACCATGTGAAGAACTGACATTAAAGCAGGAGAATCTTGAAAAGTTATATCAGTATGCCACTCATCTGCTATTCCCCCCTCGGAAGCAGTTAATTCAAAAACCTTTGGGTGCACATTATTCTTTTTTAAATTGGGGTGTCCTTCTAGCTCACCAAATTTTGAACCAAACTCAACATGCTCATCAATGGTAATCTTTTGATTTGGAAAAAATAGAACCATGTTTTCGTTTAGATGCTTCTTAATCTCCTTAACCTGCAAATCAGAAACTTGACTTAAATCAACATCACTAATTTCTGCACCTAAGGCAGTTGAAAGACGGGAAAACTTTAAACTCATAATTTTTAAGACTCTACGTGAAATAATTTATTATAAATTCTCCATTCATCATCTTTTTTTAAAAACGAAAGAGTGTCTACGAAAACATGACCAATGTAACCATCTCTGACCCTAACGCAGGCAGTCTCACCAGCTATATCGCATGAAATTATTTCTAAAAGAATTTCGTCACCCTTTTCTTTTGGAGAAGGTTGCTGTTCTTCAACGAATTTAGCAAATTGATCTACTGTCATTTCAGCTAAGCCAGTTTCCATATAGCCCGTGATCATTGCATTTTCATGAAATGCTTGGCGAACTTTTTCTGCACTTGATTCATACATACTATCGAAATATAACTGAACGCCCTCTTCTATTTTTTGTTTATCCTCCACGATAAGCTCCTTTTATATAAGTTAACGGATTAAAAATAATTCTTTCAGGGATATATTCAGCCCCTGGCATGCCCCTTTCTATCATATAAGGCTTTAAGGCTTCAATTGCTTTTGGTTCATCATAGTGACAGATGCGTGGATACATGTGGTGCATGGTATGGATTTGCATTGAATGATTGAAAAATCTTGGTATTTTATTTGTCCAAAACCTAGTGTCTTTATACCTACCTGATTGAAGTCCTGCATGAGGTTGGTAAGAAAATACGATTCCTAAATAACAAGTTGCTATTCGCTTGGGTACCCACCAAAGGAGCAACGTTTCCAAAGGAAAAAATATAGCCAACACTATATTCGCTACGTAATAGATCAAAATTACAGCGGAGCCTTTTTCTAAAGTTTCTGAGAATTTAGGATCTTCTTCTGAAAGTTTCTCAACAATTCCAATTATCCTTCCATTAGGGCTATATTGATCATTGATATTTTTAGCACATTCAAACCAATTATTTACGTGGGTATGGAAATAGTCAGGATCTCTTTCAGGATCATTGGTGTGAGCATGATGCTTTAAGTGAGTAGCTTTTAGAATGTCATGAGATTGCGCAAGTGGGATTAAAGTTATGTGACCAACTAAAGAATCTAACCATTTTAAATTTTTCCTTCCACCTGATAAATGACCATGTTGACCTGCGTGAGAAGGTAAATAAGCGCAACAAGTAGATAAAATCACCGCAATACTTCCAAGCCATAAAGGGACCAATCCTTGCATGACCAAAACCCAAGTCGTGAGCCATACAGTAAATTGACCAAGGCCAATAAGAATCATCTCCCATTCGATTCTTCCCATAAAAGTCCGTGCTAATTTTCTCTCAGCTTCTATAGATAGATCTTTAATGCTAGTATCTAAGTTATCCATCCCCATCCTTTACGTTTCGCTTGTAAGCCAAAAAGAAAACCTAATAAATAACCGATAGAAGAAACAAGAAGGCTTGCTCCTAAAGCATAAAATAAACAGGCACCAAATATACTTCCCCAGAACAAAAGTCCAAAAATAACTAAATACCAATCTTCAAAAAACTTTTCCATATATCCTCATTTTAGACCAAAAAAGCTATTAGGTAGGTCTATTCTTCAGATTTCTCTGATTGGCTGATTAAATACCCAGGTCTCAATTTTAGATTTTCTGGGAAGACTGTTGATCTTAAGGTCTTTTCACCTTCCCAAAATATATCTTTAAAAGGCATTTTTGGGAAACCTTCTGCTCCATGCTCAGCTGCTTCAATGCCTTGAGGTTTATCTAACACACATGCATCTTCTATCTCTTTATCAGAGGGCATTTGTATCATGTCATCTCCATGACCTTTGCCTAGCCTTTTAGGTTCGGGTAAACCTAAGCGGATGTATTGTTCTGAAGGACATTCATTTCTGGCCATTTCTTTGATCATTAACTCAATCATTTGTTTTTCTATATTCAAATCACTTAGAGGCTTAGTTTGACCAGGGTCATTCTTAACATCGAACAGTAAGGTTGCTGTTCTACCTCTCCCCAAAGGATTATCTTTTGCAGAAAAGATAGGAAATGATCTTGTAGGAATCTGCATAACTTTACAGCCCTTCATGAAGCCAAACCCTTCCACTTTCTCCCATTCCTGTAATTCTCTTGGAGAAAATCTATTTTTCATGTGGGTTGGCATTAGCGTGTAGTCATAAAGAGGTTTGTTGTCTTCTGTGGTTGTTGCCCTCATATATACATACTGACCGTCTGTGACATTAACTTGCCCTCCCATTACCCCATACAATGAAGCCTTACGTATTGCTATATCATCTTCAACAAAATCAAAAATTGCCTTTCCTTGCATATCTTCTGTTAATGGAATATCAAAATAATCCAAAATAGTTGGTCCTAAATCTATAGTTTGAGCTAAAACGTCACTTTTCTTATTTACTTCCTTTGGTTTACGAGGGTCATATGCCCAAAAAGGAATATGAGCTATCTCTTGAAAGAACGGTGTAACGACCTTAGCCCACCAATCATGCTCACCCATTAATAAACCATGATCTGTATTAACCAATAACATGGTATCTTTCCAAAGATCATGTTCGTCAAATGTATCTAAAACTCTTCCAAGCTGTTGATCACAGAAAGTGATCAAAGAAGCATACATGTATCTAATATGCTCTACCGTTTGATCATCTTCCCTTACTTCGCGGTAAGGAGGCCAATCAAAAGGGGGTCCATCATACTCATGGGGATATAGCTTTTGAAATTCTTCTTGTGTGAAGAAAGGTTCATGAGGATCAAAAGTCTCAATTTGCAGGTACCATTTATCTACATCTTTATTTCTATTTATAAATTCAAGACCAAGATCAAAAGTTTTGTACTGAGGTTGTAGTTCAACCTTATCCATATAATCTCGATTAATGTTATCTTGCTTTTGGTTATTTAACCTTTGAAGCTCAGACCATCTTTCAGCTCCATAATTGGGGTCTCTAAGTTTTTCTACATCCCCCTTCCACTTATCTCCTTCTTGACCTCTTACTAAGTCAAAAGTTGTATACCTCTGATGATAGGTTGCTCCTCCATCTTCCCAGTAATGCAAATGATCCGTCACTTTATGAGAATGAACACCATTATCATGAAGAATAGAAGGCATAGAATCGTCAAAGGGCTCTAAGGGACCCCATGAACGATGTAAAAAGTTATATCTACCAGTATGCATTTCTCTTCTAGCTGGCATGCAAGGCATAGAACCAACATAAAAGTTTTCAAATTGAATTGATTTTTTAGCTAATCTTTCAAAATTAGGAGCAATAACCCACTCATTTCCGAAGTTAGGCAGAAAATGACGACATAAAGTATCGTACATAACGACTACGCATCTCTTTCTATCTAGATTTTCAGGCATGTTTTAATTCTCTTTAAAGAAACTCACCATGTCTTCAATAACTAAAGGTAAAACTTCAGGCGGAAGATTATGGCCCATTTTCTTGTATATTTTTAACTTAGAATTTCTTATCAACTCAGCTGTGTGCTCTCCATGATCTGGAGGAAGTAAGGTATCATTAATTCCATGTTGAACTAGAGTTGGAACTTTGATCGAACGCACTTGTTCCGATCTATCTCCTGCTTTGAAGATGGCAGTAAGCTGTCTAGGCATTGCTTCAGGGAAGAAACCATAAGAATGGGCTGCCTTTTTATCCCACTCTCCAGCCCCTCTAAAATTTTGTTCATTCCTTTCAGACATTTGGGAAAGGTGAGGAGCTCCAGTAGTAGACATAATAGAAACTAAGCTATGAACTCTGTCTGGATATTTAGAAGCAAGTGTTTGTGCAATCATTCCGCCCATAGATGCTCCAACTATATGGGCTTTCTCAATTCCTAAATGATCTAAAAGTCCTATTCCATCCAAGGCCATATCTGAAAGCGTATAAGGAGAACTAAAATCTACACCTATATATGACATAGCAAATTTCCAATATAGATTTGGTTTTCCTAGTCTATCTAAATTTTCAGATTTTCCAGTGTCTCTGTTATCAAATAGGATCACTCTATAACCTGAATCCACTAATCCATTTACTATCTCTTCACCCCAAACCTTATGTGAGGCCATAAGGCCCATAATCATTAAGACTGATGGATTTTCCTCTTCACCTGCAGTTGTGAAGGCTATTGACACTTCATTGATGTTAATTAATTCAGTTGGCTGATTTACCGTATATTCTGAATAAATGTTTAAAGGCCAAAGCGAAATTAAGGTAATAAATATTAAATTTTTCATCATGGAACTCTTTTGTAAACCATACATCAAATTGTTTATTCTTCAAAACCTACAAATGTAGCTACTTCCGATATAGGCCTTCGATTAGAGACAACTTCGTTAGCAGCAAAACTTTCATCAGGATAGCCCATAGCGACACAAATCATTATTACTTGATCATCTGGAATACCTGTGTGTTCTCTAACGACAGGTGATTGCATTATTCCCTGACTATTAATAACAGCACCTAATCCTTTAGACCAACCTGCGTTTACCAAAGCATTAACAATTCCCCCACAATCAAATTTAGAAATATCATCATCAATTAATTCTCTATCGAAAGTAACCACGACACAGAAAGGAGCATCAAACTGCCTGAATCCTCGAAGCACCCAATCTTGCCTTCCTTCTTTATCATCTCTCTCTATACCCATCTTTTTAAATAATTGAACTGCGATCTCAATTTGTCTTTCTCTATGAGGTCCCTCGTAGCCTCTGTTAGGGGTTTTTATTTCTCTAGATGGTGGTACCCCGGAAACATTCCTTTCAGTATTTCCTTTTCTTATTTTGTCTAAAACCTCACCAGTAACGACATATAAATGCCATGGTTGAGTATTCATAGAAGAAGGAGCCCTAACAGCTAGTTCTAGTACTTCCTCTATAACTTGTTTAGAAACAGGTTCTTGCTTATAACCTCTAATGCTTCTCCTTCCTAATACGACTTCATCAAATTCCACATCTAACTCCTTTATTCGATTACTTGAATCCTTCCTTCATGCTTCGGTTCATATGACTTTCTCTCCTTTAGAAAATTTTCAACTTCGTCAATTATCAAAACGCCGCTATCAATATATTCTATTGAATTCAGAAATTCTAAGTACCCATCTCCACCTCGAGCAACAATATCTGGAGCTGCTACCCAGTAATCTTGATCATCATTTATCAATTCACCTTTGATCCAGATATCAAGAACTTTGTTTCTTGGGCTAAAAGAATATTTTGCATTTTTTGATACCTGTAATACTCCATTTGTCATGCCAGCAGCATGATCAAAGATTAGTTTTACTTGGGACCCTTTAAGTTTTGTCATCACTATAGTATTTGGGAAAGGAAAAGCAGAAATTAAATCCCCTTTTGAGATAGACCCTGCATCAATATCTTGCCTAAGACCGCCACTATTCATAACAGCTATATCTATTCTTTCATCAAAAGCCGCAATGGCATCTGTAAATAAATTACCCATACTCGATTCCTTGCCATATGCTCTAACTAGTTTTTTTGTTAAGGAGGCTATAGGAACTGAAGCTATTTTTTCTACCTCTTGCTGCCAATAAGTAATTTCCCTGAGCATATCAGTATCATCTTCTACTTCATCATCATAAATTGTTATCAATTGATTTGAATGCGAAACTATTCTTTTCTTATCTGTATCGTATTTTATTTGTAGCTTTCCAAGCTCTGTTGAAGTCGCATTAGTTGAAACAATAATTGTTCCATTAGAAACTAGAGCCTTGTCTGTTCCCTGATGGGCATGTCCAGTTACAATAATATCTACCCCAGGAACATTCTGAGCAAGAAGAATGTCTTTATAAAGATTCCTTTCGACATCAGTTAATCCAATGGTAGATTGCCTGGCTGGCATTCCTTGATGAACACTAAGTATTATGAGATCTGTAATAGGTTCTAATTCCTCGATGTATTGTCTTAAATACTTTTCTTCATCCCTGGCTTCAATACCTTCTGTCATTTTTAAATTGATGGTGTCATAGAAAGCAAATTTTCCATGAAGCCCAATTATTC
>CACAGI010000013.1 GCA_902532015.1 uncultured SAR86 cluster bacterium
ATGACCCCTAAACTGAGCATAACCTTCGTTAAGAAGCACTCTACTGTTTATGACACGATCTGAGATTCTATCATTCGCTCTGATTTGAAAACTCATGTCGTCAGTAATGTTCCAAAGTAATGTCATCACTATGTTTTCATCATCGAGTGAATTGGCGTCGGGTCCAGTTCCAGGATTCTTCTGCACACCATCTCTTTCAACAGAAATAGCATTGAATCTGTAGGCTAGATTGTCAGTTATTGGAGCTGAACTTAATAAGTAATATTGTTCCATGCCGTAATCGCCCAAAACGGTTCTGACTTCACCTTCACCAGTGAAACTTGGTTTCTTGGTTAAGTAGTTAATTGCACCACCAATGGAGTTACGACCGTATAGAGTTCCTTGAGGTCCTCTTAATACCTCGATACGCTCAACGTCGTAAAGATAGTTTTCTGATGCGGCTATACCGAAGTCAGGTGAATAAACACCGTTATAATAAGTTGCAACCCCTGGGTCTCCACCTAGAGCTCTAAAGTTCCTGCCAACACCTCTAATTCTTACGTCGTATGCATCTCTTGTAGTAGCTGGTAATTGATCCATTAGGTCATCCGCACCTTGCATACCTAAATCTTCCAATAAAGAAGAATCAAAAGCCGTAATAGACATCGATGTGTCAGAAACAGTGGACGTTCTTTTTTCAGCTGTTACGGTAATTTCTTCAATCCCACCTCTATCTCTTGCATTTTCTTCATCTTCTTCATCGGCAAAGATGTATCCAGAGAGTAATAAAGTAGAACCAAGAAAAGTGTATAAAATAGATTTAATTTTCATGTTTTACCCCAAATTACCCCTCTTATTCCTGAATTAGGGTAAAAATGAACAATCAGAAATCCATTTCTGCTTATACTATGCCCAATTTAGAGCATTTAAGCAAACTTTTTATGAGACTACGAAATAGAAGGAAAGTGCTACTTTTAAGCTATTATTTCTTATTTTTAAGCATCTGGAATTACATCTTTGTCTACTTTAGAAATTAGATAATAAGTAGCAGAAGTCATCAGTACTAAGTTATAAATTAAGACACCATATAGCTTAAAGTTAACCCAAAAGTCTACATCGAAAGATTTCATGATGTATAAATTGATGAAGCCTAATAGAATAAACCCAAATGCTACGAAGAAATTTACCCTTTTCCAAACAATATCATCAACTGAATTCAATTGTGGACCCATAGCCGATAAGAGTGTTTTTAGTATATCCGTTCTGCCTATATAACGAGCTCCAATTAAAATTAGGCCGAATAGCCAGTGAACTATAGAAAACTTCCATTGCAAGAAGGCAGGATCTCTAAAAATTAACGTCATACCGCCTAAAGGTAAAAGCAAAAGCCATGACCCAAGTAAAAAATTAGGGACTTTCCCTTTGACGATTTTTTCTAAAACAACCTGTAAGGTTACTAAACCCATTATTGCTGCAGTAAATGCAACTATGTCTCGAGTTGTATACCAGACCCCTGCAAAGACAATCAACAAGGTTAAGGGATTATTTAATATTTTTAAAATTGAAGACATAAAGTTAATACCTAAAATGTTGGATTTGTTCTCCACTTTTACTAATTTCTGTCATGGAATTTATACCAAGTTCAAGATGTTGTTCAGACCATTTTTCTGTAACTTCTTTATCAGATTCTTCTGTCTTAACTCCATCGGGTTCTACTGGTACATCAGAAACAAGTAGCAATGCACCTCTCGAGATTTCATTAGAATGCCCAACTATAAATATAGTTGCTGTTTCCATATCTATCCCTATACATGTAGTTTTCTGTAAGTGTTTTAAGAAAGGCTTGTCGTGCTCCCAAACTCTTCTATTGGTAGTGTGTATTACACCTGTTCTATAGTCATATCCTTTCTCAATTATTTTTTCAGAAACAAACTTGTGTAACTTAAATGATGGCAAAGCCGGCACTTCAGAAGGAAAATAATTATCGCTGGTGCCTTCTCCTCTGATAGCAGCAATAGGTAAAACAAAATTTCCTATTTCACTTGAATCCTTCAATCCTCCGCATTTACCTAAGAACAAAACGGCATTAGGTTGACATGCAGTTAGTAAGTCCATAATTGTAGCTGCGTTTGGAGAGCCTATACCAAAATTTATTATGGTAAGACCATTTGAATTAGTACAAGCCTGCATTGGCTTTTTTTCTCCATATAGGTCAGCCTTGAAACGATTGGAAAAATTCTCTACGTAATCAGAAAAATTAGTGAGTAATATGTTTTCTCCAAACTTATTCAAAGGCATTCCGGTGTATCTCGGAAGCCAATCTTTAGCGATTTCTAATTTATTTAACATAATAATCTAATTCGATTTTACTCTTATATACCGTTTGTTCAATTTAATTGGATTCAATCAATAAAGGTTTAAGTTGTAAATATATGAAGTCTGCGATTAGTGGCTGGGCGGATTCCTTTGGGTGGATGCCATCAGGAAGCATTAAGTCTTCATTTAAAGCTACCTCCTCCAACATAAAAGGGATTAATATTGCACTAGTTGTTTCTGCAACTCTGGGATATATAGACTCAAAAGCTTTTTGATATCTAGAGCCATAATTTGGAGGTATCTTTATTTGCATTAAAAAGATATTGGCATTTGAAATTTCAGAGATACTTATCATCTCAACTAAGTTACTAGAAATTTTTTTAGGCGGATAACCTCTCAAGGCATCATTACCTCCCAATTCAAGTAGTACATAGCTAGGTTTGTATTGTTTTATAATCCCTTCAAACCTAACAAGCCCTCCTCCAGTAGTCTCTCCAGAAATACTTGAATTAATGACTTTAATTTTAAGGTTTTCTTTGTTAAATTTTTCTTGGAGAAGAACAGACCATTGTTTTTCTTTAGACATACCATATCCAGCGCTTATACTATCGCCGAATATTAATAGAGTGCGTTGTTCGTCTAAGGCGTAGACGCAGTTTATAGAAAAAACAAAAATAAGACTTTTTATAAATTTAAGCTTCATATAATACGTACATGATACTTTCAACTAAGAATTTAAGAAAAGAAGTATCTTCAGGAAATTCTAACTTAGTTATTCTTGAAGATATCAATTTAAATGTTGAGGAAGGTGAATCCCTGGCTATAACTGGACCTTCTGGTTCTGGAAAATCTACCTTGTTAGGTTTGTTAGCTGGTTTAGATAACCCTTCTTCTGGCTACATTTTCCTAAATAAAATTCCCTTACATGAACTTAATGAAGAGGAGAGAGCTAGAGTAAGAAAAGAAAACGTGGCCTTTGTCTTTCAATCCTTTGAATTGCTTCCAAGCTTAACTGCCTTGGAAAATGTAATGCTACCTTCAGAACTTAAGTCCAAGAAGGACCCTGAAAGCAATGCCAAATACTTTCTAGACAGAGTTGGCTTAAAAGATAGACAACATCACTACCCTAATCAATTATCAGGGGGTGAGCAACAACGAGTAGCTATTGCAAGAGCATTTGCCTGTTCTTCTAAGATATTATTTGCAGATGAACCGACAGGCAACTTAGACCCAAAAAATGGAAAATTGATATCGGATTTATTATTTGAAGTGAATTCCGAATCTGATAATGCCTTGGTTGTTGTAACTCATGACCATGATTTAGCTAAAAAATGTGATAAAACTATAAGCCTCAAATTAGGAAAAGTAGCCGAATAATGCTTTTAAATCTCTCTATAAAACTAATCATAAGAGAAATAAGATCCGGCTATCTAACTTCTATGTTAGTTTCCTTAACACTCGCAATCACAATTGTTTCAGGAATTTCACTTTTTACTGATCGACTAGAAAAAGCTCTAGATACACAAACTGAAGAATTTCTTGGTGGAAATCTTAAGTTTGAATCAAACACCAAAAAAATAGAACCTTTATTAAAGAAGTTAGACGTAAAAGATTCTAGGTTTATGGAAATGGCTTTATTTGCATCAGTAGTATTCTCTGAAGAAGAGATGCAATTAAGTTCAGTAAAAGCTGTAGATAACTCTTATCCCTTAATAGGTTCTCTCGAATTAAGAAATGCAGAGGGCGTTTATTCAACGAAAAGTAACCCTACTTCAGGAACGATATGGGTTGATGAGCGTCTCCAAAACTTATTAAAAATAAATTTTGGGGATGAAGTTTATATAGGAGATAAAAGTTTTATCTTTACGGATACTATTACTTACGAACCTGATAGAGCATCAGGTAATTTTTCGTTTGCACCTAAAACTATCATGAATATGGCTGATCTTGAATCAACTCAGATTATCCAACCTGGAAGTCGAGTAGAGTATAACTACTTATTTGCAGGTCCAGAAAATGAAATGCTCTATATCAGAAATTTTCTTGAAGATGCTAAAGAAAGTGGAGATGAGATTGAAATGCTTGGTGAGGACACTAGCTCTCTTGGTAGAGCAATTGATAGATCAGAAAACTTTTTTCTACTTGGAGGGCTCATAGCGGTATTGTTATCTGCTTGCACCATCAGTATAGCCTCACAAAGGTTTACAAGGCGTCATATAAGCTATGTAGCTATTTTGAAGACTTTGGGAATGCAAACCTTACATATCAGATTTTTATATTTTTTAATTTTCTTTTATACAACTGTATTGACTCTAGGTTTTGGGGTTTTCTTTGGTTGGCTACTACAAAATAATTTTATTAATTTAATGTCAGCATATTTTCCCACTGAATTACCTCCTCCTGGATTTTACCCACTTCTAATAACTTGCTTAACGGCTTTTATTTGCCAATTCGGTTTCATATATCCTCATATTTTGAAACTTTTATCTATCTCTCCTATGAGAGTTTTAAAGGATGATATTGGCTTAAATCAAGGATCCTTATCAGTAATCTCTGCAGGATTGCTAGCTTTCTATTTACTTCTTTTCCTATATACCAATCAAGTAACTCTCTCTCTGATAATCTTTCTAGCAGTTATAGTCTTCTCTTTTGTAGGTATCGGATCCATATACTTGCTTCTTGGAAATAAAAATCTTGGCCTGGGAGCCTCAGGCCCACTCAATCTAGCTTTGTCAGAACTCAGAAGGCGTAAATTAGGTAATTCATTTCAAATCTTTGCTTTTACTGTCGCAATAGGATTAAGTTTAATAACTTTCTCAGCAAGCAAAGATTTATTAGGCTCGTGGCAGAATTCCATTCCAGAAGATTCCCCAAATAACTTTGCAATTAATATTACAAAAGAAGATAAAGGGCTAATGGAGTTATTCCTTGAAGAAAACGAAATAAGAGCTTCTTCTTTTTTTCCTGTTGCAAATTCTAGTCTATCTAAACTAGAAAATGATAAAGAAGTTCCAATTGATAGAAATTTTAATATCACGTGGGTAAATGACTTACCTGAACAAAATAAAGTTTTAGAGGGTAATTGGTTTTCTAATAAAAATTTAAATGGAATTTCAATATCAGACGAGATTTCAGAAAGATATAACTTGGGTGTGGGAGATATTGTCCTTCTTAAGCTAGAAAATAAAAATATTAAAACTTTTGTGCAAAGTATAAGAACGGTTAATTGGGATAGTTTTTCTCCGAACTTTTTTGTAATTGGCCACCCTTCTCTATTTGAGGATATTCCATCAACTTACATCACATCCTTTTTCATACCTAAAGAAAAACAAGAAAGCGCTGCTGAACTAATGAGAGAATTTAGAACTGTTTCCGTATTTTCTATTGAAGAATTAATTAAACAGGTTAAAGAAATTATTGATCAAGTAACTAAGGCACTAAATTCTATTTTATTACTAACATGTTTAAGTGCTATTTTTTTAGCTTTATCTGCTCTTCAGGATGGTTTTAGTGTAAGGAAACATCAATCAGCTATTCTCAGAACTTTAGGTGCTTCTAATTCTTTAATTAAAAATTCAGCTCTAATTGAATTTGCAATACTTGGTCTCGTCTCTGGATTTTTAGGTGCCTTAATGTCTTATGCAGGAATTTATTTTATTGAAACTAAAGTATTTGAAACTACAGCTAATTTTTATCCAGAGTTAATAGTATTAGGTCCGATAATAGGTTTCATTATTGTCTCAGGACTTTGTTTTTATTTAATAAATGGTATCGTTAAGAAATCCCCAAAAGAACTGCTGAACTAAAACGAAAAAAACCTGCCATTGAGCAGGTTTTTCTCATCAAATAGAGTGATTAACCTCCAAATCTCTTAGTAAAGGATATACCTCCCATTCTAGGCAAAGTTGGAGTAAGTGATCTTAGGAAACCTTGAGTTTCATCATCGGATGTCATGTTTCTTACACCAATCTTATCTGTTACATTATTAATGAAAAACATAATGTCCATATCACCCTCATTATTTTTCCATGTTGCTTTTAAATCTAACCTTGTGAAAGCTGGAGATATGTCCATTGCTAATCCACTATCATTCCATAGGATCTCATCTGTCCAAGAGAAACCTACTAGATAATCTATAGTTCCTCCAGATACTTCTTGAGTATAATTGGAGTAAAAAGACATCTTGTTTTCAGGAATTCTTTCCATCTTTCTGTTAGTAATAGGAACCTCTCTTTCTTTGATTGTGTAGAGGGATCCTGGAGCGTTGGGGTTATCAACATCAATATTTCCTATATTACCAAATGCATCAACAAGCTCTTTGGAATACCTAGCATCTGTGTAGCTGTAATTGCCTCCAATCAACCAATTAGGTTGAGGCATGTAAATAACCTCTAATTCAAATCCATCTGTCTGGGCTTCTGGGTATGGAATAACAGAAGTGCTTGTTCCACCCAAGAAACTTTGAGCTTGGAATTGGCCATGAATATTCTCATATAAATAGTGATACATAGAAGCATTAATCTGCAAAGTATTATCTAAATGAGAACCTTTATAACCTAATTCTGTAGATTCTACAGTCTCCGAATCATAACTAGGGAAAGCGGAAAAATAACCTAAGTTAAATCCTCCAGCTCTGTGTCCTGTTGTCTGAGATAAATACCAAAGTACATTATCAGTAGGAGAATAGTCGATATTAACTCTATAGTTTGACTCTTCAAACTCTCTTTCCATAGATCTATAAAAAGATCTAGAATATGGAATTCCTTTAAATCTTATAACACCAGTTCCAGTAGGAGTACCATCAGCATTTAATGCTCCCGTGGCTACGTTATAAGCTAAAAGATTTGCAGAAGTTAATTCTACCTCATTGTATTGAACTAAATTTTCTTC
Source organism: uncultured SAR86 cluster bacterium (assembly GCA_902532015.1). Classification (GTDB taxonomy): domain Bacteria; phylum Pseudomonadota; class Gammaproteobacteria; order Magnimaribacterales; family Magnimaribacteraceae. The sequence continues at coordinate 7,186 of CACAGI010000013.1, forward strand.
AGCGACCTTTTCATCTTCACTATAAGATCCGCCAATAGTAATAGCCCAAGTTTCATTGATTTGATATTCGGTTTGAAAATAAACAGCATAAGCATCGGTTTTATTTTCGGTTTGCCAAACAAACGTTGTTCCAATTGAAGGATCAGGTCCATTCCTAAGTACTGCATTTTCTCCTGACCAAGGTCCTGAAACTATACAAACCTGTGTTAATGCTGGGTCAGCAAAATCAGGTACGCCATACAAACCTAATAAGCTTGCGACACCACAACCGAAATCTCTAGCTGTATAAGGTCCAGCAGTCCCTGCTGAATATGCTGGTACAGTTGGGTTAGTGCCTCCATATACCGCTACGGCAGTTAACATTTTTAAGTAATCAGAAGCATCTGCTCCTGCCACAGCATCTACAGTTGTTCCATAATTGGCTGCATTTGCATATCTCGGATCACCATTTGGATTAAAGAAATCTAAGTCTTGATCAATTTCTTCATGATACTCAAATAAACCACCAACGAAGCTCCAGTTGTCAGTTATATCCCAAAATACTTGAATTTCATTTTGCCAATTTTCATTTTCTTGCATAGCATGGAATTGCTCATCATAAAGAGGGTTTCCAGTTCTATCGTCATCTGTAACCCTTGTATAGAGATAGTCTGTATAGGCACCTATATATTTAAGAGTTAAATTATCTTGTACATCCCAAACATAATTAATCAGGCCACCCTGATGATCAAAATACTCGTCATTCATTCCATTAGTAGAGGTAACCAAGTCCTCTCCACTTAAAGAAGGAACTCCCTTACCGTCACCTTTCATCGTTGCATTTAAAATGCTTTGATCATATCCAAAAGCATAGTTAGGACTAACACCTGTTCCAGCAAAAAGTTGTGGGTCTACACCAGGAACTAGAAACTGACCGTATCTTGTTAAACCTTTATGATTAAAAGTAAAGATGTCATATCCAGGAGTAGAACAGTTAGGAACTGTCCTATCGACTAAGCTAGAACATTGGATATTGGGGTCTACAGGTCTATAACCGTGAACCATTAAGTCATTTCTTCTAACACCTGTTCCATATTCACTCGTTGTTATAAGACCAGCACCTTGTGCTGAACTCAAGACCCTACCGTAACTTCTTTCGTTTCCTCTTATGTCAAAAGTATGATTATCATTCTCCCATCTTATAGATAGAGTGTAGTTTTCATCTTGATAACTATCCAGATCATCACCAGCGCCCAAATCTTTAATAGTACCGTCCCTTCCTCTGTTTACAGCAATTACTCTCGCGCTAAGGTGGTCGGTTAAAGGTGCATTAATAAAACCATAACCTTCTGCCATTCCGTAGCTACCTGTTATAGTTCTAATTTCAGCTTCGTACTCTCTAGAAGGTTTTTTTGTAATAAAGTTTACAGCCCCACCTATACTATTTCTTCCATAAAGAGTGCCTTGAGGTCCCCTAAGTATCTCAATTCTCTCTACGTCATATAGACCATTATCCGTCGAAGCTATACCGAAATCTACAGAATAAGCGCCATCTACGTATGTTCCAACACCAGGATCTCCTCCTAATGCCCTGAACATTCTACCGATACCTCTTATAGAAATATCATAAGGTTGGATGGTTGTTGCAGGTATATAATTCTGCAAGTCTTCTTGGTTTCTAAGGTTTAAATCTTCTATAAGGTTCTCATCAAATGCTGTAATTGATAAAGCAGTATCTTGAATCGAAGATTGTTGTCTCTCAGCAGTTACAATAACCTCTTCGATTCCACCTGTTTCTTCATCATCAGAAAAAACAAGTAAAGGAACCAAAGAAAGAGAAATGATATAAGTTAATTTTTTCATTAAAACTCCCCAAAGTTTTAGTAAAACAATTAATCCTTTAATCTTTACTATTTTTTAAAATTCTTAGCGATCTCTCCTTAGATCGAATAGATATAACTAACAAATTACCTCTATTTTAATAATGTTTCAAGGAAAATTTATTTTGCTACTTGGAAGTAATGTACAAAAGCTATTTAAATCTTCTAGCTAGTCGAGATAAGCTATAACCTTAATTTCAAGTTTATATTGAGGCTGCACTAAAGCACTAATTCCCACTAAAGTTTGGCTGACAGCAGGTTTACATCCGTAAATGATCTCTCTTTCATTGAAAATCTCAGATACGTCTTTCATACATTCATTAACATCAGTTACAAACCATGTCTCATCAATAACATTCTCTAAAGTAGCGCCAAATTCAGAGAGAACGTTTTTAATATTTGAATAACAATTTGTCATTTGGTCTTTAATTGCAATAGGAACAGTTCCATCTTCACTATCGCCTAATTGTCCTGCCAAAGTTAATATATTGCCAACCTGAACTCCTTGGGAGAAAAAGTCAGCATATGGGCCTACTCTATATAATTTTTTATCCATTTTTTAAATACTCCTTATTATTTACTAAAAACTAAAATTCTTCCGTTAAGGTGACTAAATCTTTTAAACACGACTCAATATCTCCGTTGTTAACTACGACATAATCAGCATATTTTTTATATAAACTTATTCTTTCATTATAAGCCTCTTGAAGACTTTGATTGGGATTTCTTACTAGACCTCTTTCTGAAAGGTTTGTTATTCGTTGAGAAATATTTTCATACGAAACATCTAAAAAAATTACTTCCGATTCTTTTTTCATAAATTGCATGGCCGCATCACATAAAACAGCACTGCCACCAGTAGCTAAAAGCGTTTGATTGAATTGAATTGAAAGCAATACAGATTCTTCTATTTTTGTAAACTCTTCACGGCCTTTCTGATCAATAAAACTCTGGATAGATTCATTAATTGTTTCTTCAATTATCTTATCTCCATCTAAAAAATTATAGGAAATAGCTTGCGCCAACATTTCTCCTATTGTGCTCTTACCGGCTCCTGCCATTCCTATCAAGGTAATTGATTTCTTCATTTTATTTCAGTTTAGATTTTGAAGAAATGATTTAATGTCATGAGCTGTTTTGTTGGGGTCTTCATACATTGGCAAGTGGCCGATTTGAGAATAGATCTTTATTTCTACATTATCAATATACTCTTCAAAAACTTGCGACCTTTCAATGGGAATTATGTTGTCTTTATCTCCGTGAATAACTAATGTAGGAGCTTCGATTCTCGATAATGATTCTGGTCCATGCATTTTACTTCTACTGCCCATAGACATAGACAGAATAGCATTCCTTGAACCCTCCAAAAGCACTAAATCATGGAACTGCATAGCGTGTTCGATATTAGCTAGCTTCTGATCATATACAGATACTTTTAGACCTTGGGTTGCAAAAAATTTAGGCGTGTAATAATTAAGAAATCTTTTCAAGATATTGGAGTTCATTAATCTCCATACAATTGGAGAATTATCTTTCCTTTCTGCAAACTTCCTTGAATCTTCTTCAGTCATCACACCGCTAGAAGCTATCAATATAAGAGATTCTACTTTTCTAGGGTTATTTAGTGCGTATCTCCACGCCACTCCTCCTCCCATGGAGTTGCCTGCTATAGAAAATTTTTCTATTCCCAGGTGCGTGGTTAATGTAGTTACCGTATCAATAAAACTTTCAGTTGAGTAATCTGCAGAAGGTATGGCTCCAGTTAGGCCGAAACCAGGTAAATCTATACTGACAAGTCTGTAATCTTCAACCAATAAGGGTACAAGCCTATCAAAATTAAGTAATGAACCATTAAAACCATGTAATAAAATTACTGTTGGGTTTTTAGCGTTTCCTTCATCTCTAAAATGAATTCTAGTCCCATCAGATAAATCTAAAAACTGAGAAGAGCCAGTAGCATACTTTTCTTCTAATTCTTCTCTAGGTATATCAAGATGTATGCCGGAAAAGATAAAAATCACCAGAATAGTGACCATCGAAAATCCTACTCTTTTAAAGATCTTTTTCATAAGAACTAGGGCCTTATCGAGCTAGCAATCAAAGATAATCTTGTTTCTTGATTAGGTGAAGGAAATTTAGGAATGAATTGAGCTGCTATTAGAGACAATAAAGCAAACACTGCTCCTATATAAAAGACTAATGAATGAGACCATATCCAAACAAGTCCTAGAACTGCAGGGATTATCACTGCGGCAATATGATTAATTGAAAAGGATACTCCTGCACTACTAGCCATATCTTTGGGATCAGCTATCTTCTGGAAATAAGTACTTATGGCTATAGCCATTGCAAAGAACATATGGTCCAAAATATAAAGCAAAGCTGCAACTGTAGCATTTTCAACTACAGCATAAGCTATAAAGACAATAATCAAGCCTATATATTCAAAAGTAAGTGCTCTCCTCTCTCCAAACCTTCCAATTAGTTGGCCTATTCTTTCTGCGAAAACCCAATTAAAAGCATAGTTAATTAGAAAGAGTAACGTGACCTGGGAAGCGCTATAGCCAAATTTTTCAACCATAAGAAATGCAGCAAACACTACAAATATCTGTCTTCTAGCTCCAGAAAGAAAAGTTAATAAGTAGTAAAGCCAATAACGCTTCCTTAGAACTAGATTCTGATTCTGTTCTACTTTAGAAGGAAAGGAAGGGAAGCTAAAATACATAATAAAGGACAAGAAAACACAAATTCCTCCAGCTATTATAAAATTAATTAAGTATGGTAATTTAAATATTTCTAATAGAACCCATAGGCATCCGTAAACCAATAAAGAAGTCAGAGAACCTATTGCTAAAAGCCTGCCTAAAATTACGGGAGCTTCTTCTTTTGAAAGCCATTGCAAGCTAAGAGACTGTTTTACTGCTTCAAAGTAATGAAAACCTGTACTCATGACAATAGTTGTAAAATACAAGCCATAGACTGTAGGAAAAAAGCCAGTCATACAAACCCCTAGACCTAATAATGCAAGAGCAAAGACTGCAAATGTCTGTTCTTTGATAATAAGAAGCACAAATATTAATGTAAATGATAAAAAACCAGGAATTTCTCTTAAACTTTGCAGAATGCCAATTTCAACTCCGGTAAAAGCTGCCTTTTCGACAACAAAATTATTTAACATTGCAGACCAAGCATTAAATGCTATTGGCATAGCTATCGACATTAAAATCAATAAAGAAATCGGATTTATAAGTCTTTTCTCATTAAATAAATATCTCATTGCATAAAATCCTAATAAAACTTTCCCCAGTCAGTATATTTATTATACTAAATTGAATGTAAGCCATTTCTATAATTAGTTATAAAATATCCGTTCTAATATGGAAAATAATTTACGAGCTTTAATTACCGGCGCATCTTCAGGAATTGGGATGGCTTATGCTAAATATTTAGCAAACCAGGGTTGGAGTTTAGATCTTGTTTCTAAAGATCCTTCAAGATCTCAAGAAGCAGAAAAAATATTAAACTACTCTAGGGCCAATAATTTTCTAGCAGACCTTTCACAACCTTCAGAGGTTGAGGATTTATTATCAAAATTACCTACTCCTAATCTACTTATAGCAAATGCAGGTGTAACTAAATATGGGAAAGCTGGATCAATCTCTAAACAAGAAAAGACTGATCTTTTTTATCTCTTGTGTAATGGTGTTATAGATCTAATTGAAGGTTTTCTTCCTGAAATGAAAGAAAAGGAAAATTCAAGAATTATAATAATATCAAGTATTGCTGCCATTACACCAATGCCAAAATCTTCAATATATGCTAGTGCTAAATCTGCAATATACTCTTATGGCCAATCACTATCATATGAATTAAAGCAGAATAAAATACCTGTCACGGTTAGCTTACCTGGTTATGTAAGAACAGATATTCATAAAAAGGCAGGTCTTGATCATCTAAAAAAAAATATACCTTCTTGGATGTGGATAGAGCCTTATCAAGTAGTTAAAGAGACGGAAAAAGCTTCCCTAAAAGGACAATCAAGAATTATACCCGGTCTTGTTTATAGAATAGTTAGTCCCTTTTTAAGGTCATCTTTATGTTTAAAAATCTGGAAAAGATTAACAAAAAAAAGATAATTTGATACTTTAAATTCACACAATTGCAATCTAATTGTTAAAACTTCTAGCTAAGATTTAAATACAAACATTTTCCCCAGAGTGTTGTGTAACTATAGAAGCTGAGATTTATCTCAGCTTCTATTCCATTACCAAAAGTGTTGAATTAGTCAGCGTAATCTAATCCCTTTGCCTTCTGAACTTCTCGTTTATTTGGATTCACTGACTCTCTAAATGGCACTTCAACAATCTCAGCTTCTACTGGAACTCCAGAAGATTCTGAATATTCATCAGGCAATCTTACTTGCAATTTAGTGCCAACCTCAGATGCAGTCCATGGAACCCAACCTAGAGCAATATTAGTATTCAGTTCAGGGGACCACCAAGGCGAAGTTATGTAACCTACATCATTACCCTCTGTATCTGCAATCAGCCAGAAATCTGGAGCATAGTCCGTAATCTCCTTTCCACCAAGAGTCAGGCCAACCATTCTCATTTTAAAGGGGAAATTACCTGCATCGATTATTTCACGTTGCCTTTCAAGTTCTTCTTTACCGATGTAGTCAGCTTCTTTATTTCGTGGAACTTGGTAACTTAGATTAACTTGAAAAGGAGATGTTTCATGATCTAAATCTTGTCCCCAGGACAAAATACCTGCTGCGATACGTCTATGATGCGCGGGAGCTATAACCATTAAGCCAAATTCTTCTCCTGCCTCGACAACTGAATTCCATACGATTTCAGCATTTTCATGAGAATCACGTACATAAATTTCATAACCTTTCTCACCAGTAAAGCCGGTTTGACTTATTACTACATCCGCGCCTCCTATATTCGTCTCCATGAGACCATAATAAGGAATATCTCTAAGTTCTTCTCCAGCAAGCTTTGCCATAAGATCTTCGGAAAGAGGTCCTTGGATTTGTAAAGGGCAAACATCAATCTCATCAATTTCTACGTCAAATTTCTTAGAGACATTTACGCCTTGAAGCCAAAGCATAAGGTCACTGTCTGAAAGAGAAAACCAAAATTCATCTTGAGCTATCCTCAATAAAACAGGATCATTAAGAATTCCTCCTTTTTCGTTACACAAGATTGCGTATTTCCCATTTCCTGGTTCAATTTTAGTTGCGTCACGAGTGATTACATAATCTGTAAAAGCTTCAGCATCTGGACCTTTAACTCTTATTTGCCTTTCAACTGCAACGTTCCACATGGTAACTCGATTAACTAAAGCATCATATTCCACCATAGCACCGCCGTCTTCAGGCTTAACGTAACCTCTTGGATGATAGATACGATTATAGATTGTAGCTCTCCAACAACCTGCTTCATGAGACAAATGCCAAAAAGGTGATTTCCTAACTCTTGTAGAAATCAGTAACTCAGTAGGTGTTCGACCACTCTGTCTAAGATTGTAAGGTACAACCCTATCGCTTTGATCCACACTTGGATGGTTTGGATGTTTTTTCATTTTTTTCTCCCCTATTTTTTGAAATTATAATGTAAATATTTAAGAACGCACTCTCTCATTTTTGGGATCGTAAAGAGATCCTTTACCCACTATTTCAACAGTCATAGGATAGATCCCATCACCATTCTCGTTGAAATAATGCAGCTCAAGAGACTTCCCTGACATAGCTATATTTTTAGGTAAATAGCCCATAACTACATGTTTTTGAAGTGACGGGCAGTAAGACATACTGGTGCTATAGGACCTTCGTCCTTTACTGTCTACCGGAACTTCACCAGTATCAGGATCAATGATTGGAGAGATGCCAACCGGATAGCGTGAACCTGACCCTGAAACGGTCAGATCATCCAATGTCATGGTGCATAAAATTGCGCTAGGTTCTTCTTCTCGATGGGCTAGGTGTGCAGTTTTACCATGAAAGTCATCTGCTTTAACTTTAGGTCTTTCAACAGCTGATTCACAAGCATTATATTCTGTCTCTAGATCTGCACCTTGAAGTCTGAAACTCTTCTCAAGGCGTCTACTGTTAGCGTAAGTTTCAATTCCAACTGGCACTACCCCAACCTCAAGTAAAGAGTCATAAAGTGCTAGGCCTTCTTCACTATCATTATTTAAGTATATTTCCCAGCCGCTTTCTCCAACATACGAAATACGTGCTGCCCAGACATCCACTTTCTTTCCACCAGATAAATTAAGGGTAAGATTTTTTGTGGTTACAAAAGGAAAGTTCTCAATACTTATTTCACTTGGATCAACAAAATGACCGAGAGCTTCTTTTGCTTGAGGCCCCCATAGCCCTAAAGTAGATAAGTCATGTGTTCGAATATTAATTTCAGCATCCAATCCCATGTCGTCACGATAATTTCGTAAGGTAACCCAATCCCGGTTACCATCGGCACCTCCAGTTATCACTCGATAACTGTCTGGACCTAAGCGTGCAATAGTTAGATCTGCATGCACACCTCCGTCCTCATCTAGAAAATTAGTATAAATAATTTTACCCTCAGCTGTTTCTCCACCTACCTTTGCAACAGAAAGATACTCCAACATACGCTCGGTATCTGGACCCTTTATGTCCATGATTGCGAAGTGAGATAGGTTAATCATCCCCACTGAATCACTCATGGCTAAATGTTCAGCATTAGCTATCTCATAAGGCACGTGACGTCTATCCCATTCATTTTCTCGAATCGGGATCTCTTTTAAATAATTGTCTAGTTTTTGTTTGTTGCTCTCATAGGCAAGAGCACGTTCCCAACCAGCGATCTCATTATCAAAATAGCCTCCAAGTTCATTTTCTCTTGAATAAAAAGGACTAACAAACATCTCTCTTTGGCTAATATAGGGCTCTCTGGGGTGTACTGCTGGTGTGTAAATGGTTTGTGCATTTTCAAAAGATCTTGTTTTAACAAATTCTTTATCTTTCTGTGAAGGATAAAACCTAGAAATATCAAAAGAATGCATATCTACTTGCGTTTTCCCATTAACCATTTGTTCTGCACATAACCTTGCACAGCCAGGACCATCTTTAACCCAGACCGCTTCACATAACCAAAAGCCTCTAACTTCAGGGCTTTCACCTATCAAAGAGCCAGCATCAGGAGTAACGGAAAGCAAACCATTGAAAGAGCTTCTTTCATCCCAGCCTAATTCATTCAGTATAGGTGTTGTTTCAAATGCTTTTTCTAAAGGTTCTGCTATTTCTTCAAGACTGAGATGCCTCATCGAATCAGAGGTCATAGTTTTTTCAGGATTACCAATGTCTTCAGGATCAACCAATCGAGGTTCTTTATCTTCATAATAACCCCACTCAAGCATTCCTCCATGAAGTCTGCCTGTATCTCTTACATAAGCCGAATTGCCTTGATCACGAAGTAACGGATAGACAAGAAAATCTTCTGCTCCTTGTGCTTCAGGTAGCGGTCCAAAAAACAATAAAGGATGCTCTACGGGTGATAGTGGAACTGGAACACCAGCCATTTCACCTAGCAGAGGTCCCCATATTCCTGATGCAATTACAACTTTATCTGCTTTGATGGTTCCTCTGTCAGTTTTTACTCCAGTAACACGACCATTCTCAATTTCAAAGCCTACAGCAGGTGTATCAGTGAATGTCTTCAATGCACCTTTCTCTTTGGCACTCTCAACCGCAAAGTTAACAACATCTTGCGAACGAGGTATGACAAGGCCTGCATCTGGATCCCACATTGCTCCTCGTATTGATTCTTCATCTAGTAAAGGAAATTTTTCTTTTGCTTCTGCAGCAGAAATTAAAGTTACTTTTGTTCCAAAAGCTCTGCCTGATTCTACCTTTCGTTTTAACTCCTCCCAGCGCGCGTAGTCATCCTTTCGACAAATCTCAAGACCACCTTTTTTTAAAAAAAAGCCGTTATCTTCATAAAATTTTCTACTAAAGGCAGTAGTCCAATTTCCTAATTTGTCGTGAGTAGTGTTGTATACAAAATCAGAAGCATGAGCGGTAGATGCAATATCAGAGGGAATTACTGTAGATTTTTCTAGGCCTACGATGTTCTTTTGACCTAATTCTGTAAGCCAGTAGGCGAGCATCGATCCAACTATCCCTCCTACACCAACTATTACTACTTCTGCTTGGCTGGGAAAGTTAGATGAATTCATCGCAGCATTATAATTCAATAAATTAACTTTAATTAATCATTTTTTCTTAAAAAAGTAAAAAAAATTAATCTATTTATAAAGCTCTATATATACCCCTCGAAGTAAACTTATAGTGGCTGCTATTAAGATAAAAACAAAAGGTAAAGCCATTGATATTGAGCCTGATTGTATAGCTGATAATGCATATGAGCCACCTGCCACTAATAAAACAGTTGCAACCAATCCTTGAACGATAGCCCATATAACTCTTTGTATTCTTGGGGTATTATCTTTTCCACCAGAGGTAATAGTATCAATGACCAGCGACCCAGAATCAGATGAAGTCACAAAAAATAACACCAACATAAATAAAGAAAAAATACTTGATACGATAGGAAACAAAAGATTATCTAACATGTAAAAAAGCACAAGAGAAATATCTCCAACAGGTTCACTTAAGTTACCTAATCCTTCTTTAAATTGAAAAATTGCAGTTTCTCCAAACGACGTAAACCAAATAGTACAAAATAAGAGCGGTACGAACATTACGACAGAAAGAAATTCTCTAATAGTTCTCCCCTTTGATATTCTTGCTATAAACATACCTACAAATGGAGACCAAGAAATAAACCAAGCCCAGTAAAAAATTGTCCAGTCACGATACCACTGCAAGTCTTCAGGTCTATTCCAATTACTTAAACGAACAATATCTTGAAAATAGAAAATTAAGTTTTCTCCGAAAGCCATAATGATCTTGAAGGTTGGTCCAGCTAGTACGACAAAGGACAGTAGAACAAGTGCAAGCCCTATATTTATGTTACTAAGAACCTTTACGCCCTTATCTAAACCCCTGTATACAGAAAAGATCACTACAGAAGTTATAAACATTATTACAAGAGATTGAGTTAACAGGTTGTTGGGCAGATCAAAAAGATAAAAAAGACCAGAAGAAGCTTGTCTTGCGCCCAATCCCAAAGAAGTTGTTAAGCCAAATAAGGTGGCTAATACAGCAATTATATCTATGACGTCTCCCTGCCATCCCCAAATTCGTTTACCTAAAAGAGGGTAAAAAATAGATCGAATCGTTAAGGGTAATTTCCAGTTATAGCAAAAAAAGGCAAGAGATAGTCCTATGATTGCATAAACTGACCAAGCATTAAGACCCCAATGGAATATAGTTGCACTGAAAGCCAATCGATAAGCTTCTTCAGATTCAGGAGAAACATTTAAAGGAGTTCCAAAAACTCCCGTGTAATACGAAAGAGGTTCAGCTGCTCCATAGAAAGTCATCCCTATGCCTACTCCAGCAGCAAATAACATGCAGACCCAAGATACGAAACTAAATTCTGGTATTGAATTCTTTCCTCCAAGTTTTATTTTTCCAAAAGGCGAGATAATCAGAAAGAAGATGACCAATGTGATGGCGGACATAGATAAAGTGAATAAGGTACCGAACCAAACAACTACAAAGTTTTTAGCATTATTAAGTAAATCATAAGACGATTCTGGAAAGATCAATACGAGGACAGAAAAGAAAACAGCTAAACCTGAACTGATAGAGAAAACTGGTAAATTGACATCCAGTCCAAAAAATTTTGTGTTGGGCCTCCTTTCTTTTTCTGAAATAGAGATATTATAAGCGTCTTCTCTCATTTAATTTTCTATTGATTTATCATTGATATGTCTTCTGGTCTCAACAAGTCTTTGTCTAAGCAATTAAGTAACGGTTTTAGATGCTTAGAATAAGGTTTCCAACGCTCCATACCGTCCTTGTTGATGGGTCTTCTTACCTGTTCAGAACTAGCCGTTCTAACGGATCTGTCTGTCTCATAAAATGAAATGCATTCTTCTTCAAAAGGTAAGTCCAAAAATTCAAGCATTCTCTTAACCTGACCCTCAAGGTCTTCAATAACATCTTCGTTATTAACTTTTAAAATCTTATTGGGCAAGACAGCATTCCAGTGATCCATTAACTTAACATAGCTATTGTAATAACTTCCTGCCTCGGCTAGACCATACGAGAACTCTTGTCCTTGAGCAAATAGCTGTTTAAACATACTAAAGCAACAATCTAAGGAATATCTTCTCGCATCAATAATCTTAGCGTTTGGCATTATGAGATGGATTAAACCAATATGCCTGAAGTTATTAGGCATTTTATCTGTAAACATTGGAGCATCTTTTCTGTGCATTCGAGTATCTTCAATATAACCCCTTCCTAAATCTTCTCTTTGTTCACGTGTTAAAGATTCCATACTTTTAGGATAATTACCTAGCTTGCCGTAAATATCATCGCCTCTTAGACTTTGAGCAATAGAAAGAATATTTGGAAGTTCTAAAGTTCCATCAATCATAGAGTGAGAAGCCAAAATCTGCTCTATAAGAGTTGAGCCTGCTCTGGGCAAGCCAAGTATGAATATTGGATCTTTTGTTTCATAACCTCCTTTACCTAAGTCTTCAAAAAAAGATTTATCACAAACGTCTATTTGGGCTTGAAGTTCTTTTTCCATTCTTTCAATCGAATATTGACTTTGATCATTTTTAATTCTGTTTCCTCTCTCTAGATGAAAGAACGCTTCATCATATTCACCGTTCGCCTCGCACCCTTGAGCGAGTGCAAAATGAAAATAAGACTTATCTCTTAATGATAAATCTACTCTCCCAACTTGCTTCCTCATACTATCTAATTCATCGCCTGTAAATGAATAAGTCTTAAGATTAGCAAGAGAGAAGAAGGCCTCGCCATGATCAGGTTTTATTTGATAAGCAGATTGATAGCTTTGGATGGCCTGGTCCGTTCTTCCAAGAGTTTTTTGTGCGTGGCCCTTTGAAGTAAGTGTACTGAAATTATAGGGATTCTTACTAAGAATATCATCTAATAAGGTAATTGCCTCTTCGTGATCTCCATTTTGCATAATTTCACTAGCCTTTTGCGCTTGATAATTAAGGTTGTCTGGATATTTATCACATAAAATATTTACTTGTTCCAAAGTTTTTGCAAACTTTTGTTTTTTTCTAAGAATAGAAGCATATTTCATTCTCAAATCACCATCATCAGGTTTAAATTCAACTGCCTTTTCAAGTAAAAATTCAGCATCATCAAAATAACCTAATCGATTAGCAATTTCTGCAAGCAATGACATTGCGTAAGTGTGAGTAGGGTTCTCTTTAAGAAATGCCCTGCATTTTGCCTCCGCCATGCCTAATCTGCCTTCGTTAAGGATCTGATCTATGTACAAAAGTACGTTAGGAAGTGATTGCAAATTTTTTATTTGTGCTGAAGCATGTTCTGCAGCTGGTTTGTTATTATTTTTTACGAAATATTGGTAAAGGAAATTCCAGCCCGCAATAAGTGCTGGGTTAAGCTCGCATGCTTGCCTATAGTGCATAACGGCCATCTCTTCATCTCCCATATCTCTATTAAGATGACCCAACTCCTGGTAAGCACGACCCATGTCCGGAGCATTGATCAATAATTGTTCGATATAATCTTTAGATTCATCAAAATGTTTTAAATATCTTGATGAAACGGCAGCTAGGTACAAGCTATCTATATGGTCAGGATGTTCTTTAAGAATTAACTTTAATAAATTAAGTGCATGTTCAAAACTACCGTCTCTTACCGCATCTGTAGCTTCACTTAAATCTAAGGAAAGCGTTGTTTCATCTATATTTAATTGATCTTTTTCCATTCCTAACCAATTCTAGCAAATATAATAGGACCTATTCTCTAAATAAATTAAAAAGGGAGCCTAAGCTCCCTTTTTATGCTTTTAACTGCCTAAATTAAAATTTTAATTTATATCTTAAGCCAACAGTCATTGGTCTTATAACAGCCACACGCTGTCTATCAAAGACAAATGTATTACTTATTTCAGCTCTTTCATCTGTAACGTTATCGACATACATTTCTGCTGTCCAATCATCGCTGCTGATACCTGCTCTAAGATTGGTTAGGTTATAACTATCCTGGACAGCTCTGTTTGGTTGCATGATGTCAGAATAACTTTTATCAGACATAGAGAATTGAAGTTGCCAAAATCCGGTATTACCACCTTCCATCGTCCACTCCTTTCTACCACTAATATTAGCCTGATATCCAGGAGCAAAAGCTAATTCTTGACCAACAACTATGTCGCCAGTTGGAATTAAACTCTTAGTGATTTCAGTATCTAGCATCGAAAATGCGCCTGAAAGTATTAAGCCTCCATCAGTATAGTAAATGAAATCTCCCTCAACTCCTTTTATTTCAGCATCAGCTGCATTATCAGAGAAGAATAAATTAACGATACTAGGATCAAAAATAGTACTTTGTAGGCCGCTTACATCAACCCTAAAAATACTACCATTAAATCTAAGTCGTCCATCTCGAAGAACGTTTTTCCAACCAAACTCCCAGTTTGTGATTTCATCGGAATCTACTGAAGGAGGTACAGAATATGATCCATCTGCACTTGTTCTGCCTACAGGTCTGTTTAGAAGACCTGGTCTAAATCCTTCTGACCAAGTTACGTAGTACATTTTATCCTCACTAGGCTTCCATGAATACGTTACTTTTCCTATCACACCGTCTGTTTCAGCTTTATCTGGATAGCCATTTGCATTACCTGGTGCATATTGAGCTGATAGGTTGGATCCAAATTGCTGTGTATCTGGATTACCAAAGCCGTTATAGAATGATGAGTTGGCACTACCTTCAAAATCAACAGCAATATCATACCAACGAGCACCTATCGAAAGCTCTGTTGTGTCGCTCATTGCAAAACTGACTTCACCAAACACGCCTCTTTGCTCGTCTGTTCTCTTAATGTCATTAAAGAAAATAACTGGTTCAGAGAAAGGCCCAGCTGAATACCAACCTGGGCTCGCATTATTAATGGATCCTGTTACTGAAGTATCGGTCAAAGCATAGTTAGCAGCGTAAGTGATATCGTTACCTACTGACCCAGGATAATTGAATAGATTCAATTCTGTTAATTCAGTATCGCTCATAAATACACCAGCTGTAAGTGACGTGCTGTCATTTATATCTGTATTTATTCTAAATTCGTGTGATTTAACTTCTAAGTTTGTTGTTGAATCAACTAACAGGTTAGGAGCTCCACAAGTTCCGGTTGGAACATTACCAGGCGCAAATTTAGTATATGTCACATAGTAATCACAAATGTAATAAGGAAGATATTGACCAACAAACAGGTAGTCTGTGTAATCTACCATCTGTTCAGTTGTTCTGTCAGTGTATGCTCCTGCGTAAACTACTTCAAGATCGCCTATTGACCCTTCAAGAGTTAAACTCATGTTGTCATATTCGTCATCGATCTTGTCTTGAGTGTATCTTTGGATTTCTAGATCACCTAAGCTAGGATCTGTAAAAAACACACCGTCAGCCTCAACACTTTGTTGAGCTATAGTAGCCAATGCATCCCAACTTTCATTGATTTCATGCGCCACACTTGCTCTGAAACCTTGATAAGTTAATTCGTTAGCATCCTCTTCAACAATTGCACTTGCAGCGTTTAAAGTAGCACCGGAAAGATCAGCTCCAGCTTGGAAGCCACCTCTAGAAGAATTAACAGCAAGACCATTTTGCCTTATTGTGCCTGCTGGCCTGAAACGAGCAGAACCGCTAACATCAAGAGAACCTGCAACTTGATCAATATAGCCACCTTTTGTATCCCTATATGCAACAACTCTAGCTGCAGTGGAATCTCCAAGAGGAATATTACCTACAAGTTCAATTTTCGCTCCCATATCTCCTTCAGGCATCATCCTAGTTTCAACTTCAGCATTTCCAGATGATTCTCCAATAACTGGTTTATTAGTAATCATTCTAACTACACCTGCTTGTGAGCTTGCACCAAAAAGAGTGCCTTGTGGGCCTGCTAGAACCTCTATACGAGACATGTCTGCTGCGTAAACATCTAAGTTTCTACCGGGTTGAGCTAATGGTTGCTCATCTAAATAGAAAGATACGTTTGGAGCCAATCCAGCAACACCGGCTGTGGTTAAGTTAGGTGTTGTTGAGGCAAGTCCTCTGATATAGATAGTACTTGTTCCTGGTCCTGCACCGCCTGCTGTAACACTTGGAAGTTGTAGTAAATAATCTTCGAATACACTTATACCTTTGTCTTCTAAAGAGCTCTCACGAAGAGCTGAGACAGACAATGGCACATCTTGTAAACTTTCAGTTTTCTTACGAGCAGTTACAACAACTTCTTCTACTTCTGACATTAAAAATCCGCTAAATGCAGATAAATTTAATAGAGCAAGTGAAGTTAAGAAATAAGTAAAACGTTCTTTAATTCTTGCAAACATTAATTCCCCCAGTTTTTTATAAAATTTCAGTCATAAACACTACGCAAACTCACTCTGAATGTCAAATGCAAGCAATTATTAATTGTTTACTTTTCTTGTTTAAAGTTTAGTTCTTTCTTAAAGTAAATTTAAAGGACTTCAATTAAAGATAATCGCTATACACAAAGGCATAAATCATTGTGTTTTTAAATGATTATATATAGTGTGTGCGCTCGTAAATATAAATGAGAGTTTGTTTTGAAAACAGATATAGAAATTGCTAGAGAAGCAGAACCTAAAAAAATTGATGAAATTGCACATCAGTTAGGTATTAATGATGTATATCTTGAACTTTATGGTAAATACAAGTGCAAGGTTGACCTTTCTATCAATAATGAAAAGCTAAAGAACAAAAAAAATGGTAAATTAATTTTAGTTACTGCAATATCCCCTACACCTGCAGGAGAAGGTAAAACCACTACAAGCGTTGGTCTTGTCGATGGACTGTGTCATATAGGTAAAAATGCAATGATTTGCCTAAGGGAGCCAAGTTTAGGGCCATGTTTTGGGATGAAAGGTGGCGCTGCTGGAGGTGGAAAAGCTCAAGTTATACCTATGACAGATATTAACTTGCATTTTACGGGAGACTTTCATGCAATTGGAGCAGCACATAATCTACTTTCTGCACTAATTGATAACCATATACATTGGGATAATGAACTAAATATAGATCCACGAAGGATTACTTGGAAAAGAGTGGTGGATATGAATGATAGATCTTTACGAGATATTACATGTGGTCTTGGTGGGACAGGAAACGGAGTACCAAGGGAAAGTGGTTACGATATAACTGTCGCTTCAGAAATTATGGCTGTATTCTGTCTTGCTTCTGATTTTGATGATCTAAAGAAAAGAGTAGGTAATATGGTGATAGGTTATACGAAGTCTAATGAGCCCGTAAGAGCAAAACAGCTAAATGCTGACGGGGCCATAACAGCATTATTAAAGGATGCATTTCAACCAAACTTAGTACAAACTCTTGAGAATAACCCTGCATTTATTCATGGAGGTCCCTTTGCCAATATTGCACATGGTTGTAATTCGGTTGTTTCTACTACGACAGCCTTAAAGCTTGCTGATTATGTTGTTACTGAAGCTGGATTTGGAGCAGATTTAGGAGCTGAGAAATTTTTTAATATTAAATGCAGAAAATCAGGCCTAAAACCTGAAGTTGTTGTATTGGTTGCTACTACCAAAGCTTTGAAAATGCACGGTGGTGTTAGAAAAGAAGACCTTGGTATAGAAGATGTAGAAGCCATAAAAAAAGGCTGTAAAAATCTTGAAAGACATATAGAAAATATTACAAAATTTAAAATACCAGTTGTGGTTGCTATAAATGATTATGTAACAGACACAAAAAAAGAACATGATGCCATAATTAAATTTTGTAAAACTATCAATATTCCATGTAAAGTTTCTTCTCATTGGGAAAAAGGCGGTGAAGGAGCAGAGTCCCTCGCGAAAGAGGTAACAAAAATAGCAGATTCAAAGTCAGCAGACTTTAAACCTCTATATGACAATAAGCTTTCTTTATGGGAGAAAACGCAATACATAGCGCAAAATATTTATGGTGCTGCAGAAATTATTGCTGACAAAAAAGTAAGAAATCAATTTAAAAAATTAGAAGATGATGGATTCGGTGAATATCCAATATGTATGGCCAAAACACAATATAGCTTTTCGACAGACCCGCTACTAATGGGTGCCCCTTCAGGACATGACGTTCCTATTAGAGAAGTTAGGCTATCAGCAGGAGCAGAGTTTGTTGTTGTAGTATGTGGAGAAATTATGACTATGCCAGGATTGCCAAGAATACCAGCTGCAGAAAACATAGACGTTGATGATAAAGGATTAATTCAAGGACTATTTTAAATTTATAATAAAAAAATAGGAGAAAATAAATGAAAATACTTTGTATCTTATACGACGATCCCAAAAATGGAATGCCATCAAGCTATCCTATAAAGGAACTTCCTAAATTGGAAAGATATCCTGATGGAATGGCTTTACCAAATCCTAAAGGAAGGGATTTTATTCCTGGTGAATTACTGGGGTGTGTTTCAGGTGAATTAGGTTTAAGAAAGTTCTTGGAGGAAAGAGGACACACGTTAGTAGTAACATCTGACAAAGATACCGAAGGATGTGAAGCAGATAAGGAATTAGTTGATGCTGATGTAGTTATATCTCAACCATTTTGGCCCTACTATCTAACAAGAAAAAGAATTGAAAGCGCTCCGAATCTAAAAATGGCTATTACAGCGGGTATAGGCTCTGATCACGTCGATCTACAGGCAGCAATGGACAATAAAGTTGATGTAGTTGAAGTAACATACTGCAATTCAAGGTCTGTGGCAGAGCACATTGTTATGATGATTTTGTCTTTGGTTAGAGACTATCACAATCAGCACAGAATAGTAAATGAAGGCGGTTGGCATATAGCTGATGCTGTAAAGAGATCTTACGATGTTGAAGGAATGCATGTAGGAACAATTGCTGCCGGTCGTATTGGTTATGATATGCTCAGAAAAATGCATCCTTTTGATGTTCATTTACATTATTTTGATAAACATAGATTGTCTGCAGAACAAGAAGAAGAACTAAATTTAACCTACCATGACTCAGTTGAATCTTTAGTTGGAGCATGTGATGTCATTAATATTAGCTGCCCTCTTCATCCAGAAACAGAGCATCTATTTAATGATGAGTTGATTAGTAAATGTAAATCAGGTGCCTACATTATTAATACTGCTAGAGGCAAGATATGCGACAAGGATGCTATTGTAAGAGCCTTAGAGTCAGGCCAATTAAGTGGTTATGCAGGAGATGTATGGTTTCCTCAGCCTGCTCCAAATGATCATGTATGGAGAACAATGCCTCATCATGGCATGACTCCACATACCTCAGGAACTTCTTTATCAGCACAGGCAAGATACGCTGATGGTGTTAGAGAAATATTAGAATGCTTCTTTGATGGAGAAGAGATAAGAAATGAATACTTGATTGTTGAAGATGGAGACCTGGCTGGTATGGGAGCTCACTCTTATACTAAGGGCACATCAACTGGAGGATCAGAAGAAGCTGCTAAATTTAAAAAATAAGATTTAAAGGTTTGTAAAAATAGAGATTAGCGAGAAAATTATTCGATCGCTATTAAGTGATCTTCAGTAAACAATTTTTGTACCGATTATATTTTTAATAAGTATAATTCTCGGCATTTTATTATGTATAAGACGTCGAAAGTAGTATTCAGCCCACGTGTTAGAAAATCACCATATTTTAACTCGACTGTAAAATATGGTGCAAAAGCTTTTTCGGTATACAACCATATGTATATGCCTATTAGTTATGAAGGGACTGTGGAAGATTATAAGAACCTTTTAGATGGTGTGCAGTTATGGGATGTAGGGGTAGAACGACAAGTTCAAATTACAGGTCCAGATGCTGAATCTTTATCACAATTTTTAACTCCTAGAAATATTAAAAAATGTGAGATAGGCCAAGCCATGTATGCTCCTTTTCTAGATTTTAAGGGAGGATTTATAAATGATCCCGTTATGCTAAAAATTGATGAAGATTGCTATTGGTTTTCTTTAGCTGACGGAGATGCTTTGCTATGGGTACAAGGTATAGCAGCTGGATATAAATTTGACGTAGATGTACATGAACCTGATGTATCACCACTACAAGTTCAAGGACCGAATTCATTAAAATTGATGGCAAAAGTTTTTGGTGATTGGGTGAATAACTTAGGTTTTTATAAGTTCAAAGAGGTAGTGCACGAAGGAATACCCATGGTTATTGCCAGAATGGGATACAGTAGAGAGCTCTGTTACGAGCTGTTTCTTAAAGATCATTCAAAGGGAAATGAGTTATGGGAAATTCTTTGGAAGGCAGGAGAAGACCTAAATATTAGTGCAGGTTCGCCAAATGTTATTCTAAGACTGGAAGGTGGCATACTTAGTTATTTGGCAGATATAGATAGAAATAATAATCCATATGAAGTTGGTTTGGGCTGGATGGTAGATCTTGAGCAAGAAGAAGACTTTATTGGCAAAGAAGCTTTACGTGGAATTAATCAAAACGGTGCTACCAAGAAATTGATGGGTGCTGAAATTGAAGGAGATCCAATAACAGTTTTTAATGAAGAGTCTTGGCCTGTTTTAATTGACGGTAAAACAGTAGGATCTATGAATGCCTTAGTTTACTCGCCAAGACTAGATAAGAATATAAGTTATACAATACTAGATATAGAGCACGCGCAAACCGGTAAAGAGATAATTATCTCTTCTCCAGACAAAGATCTAAAAGCGATAACAGTCGATACTCCGTGGCTAATTAGAGCAAATTAGCATTACTTATCTTGCCATTCTGGAGGCCTTTTTTTAATGAATGCTTCGATGCCTTCTTTAGCATCATATTTTAATAAATTATCTGTCATTGTCTGAGAGGTATAATTATAAGCTGCAGATAAATCCATTTCAGCTTGCTCGTAAAAAGCTTTCTTTCCTATTGATACAGTCATAGTGGATTTACTCGCAATTTTTTCAGCTAACTTATTTACTTCCATGAACAAATTTTTCTTCGAAACATTATTATTTATCAATCCTATTTCTTTTGCTTTTTTAGCATCAATAAAATCACCTGTAAGAAGCATTTCCATTGCATTTTTCTTATTGACATTTCTTGTGAGCGCAACCATAGGAGTTGAACAAAAGAGTCCAAGATTTACACCTGGCGTAGCAAACTTCGACTCATTAGAAGCTATGGCAAGATCACAACTAGCAACTAATTGGCACCCTGCAGCTGTTGCAATTCCGTCGACTTCAGCGATAACTGGTTGTCGTGTGTTAACTATTAATTGCATTAAAGTAGAGCAGTAGTCAAAAAGCTCCTTAAAATAAGACTCTCCTTTATCTTCATTTGCACGTGCAGATGTTATCTCTTTTAAATCATGTCCAGAGGAAAACACATCTCCATTTGCTGCTAGAACTATCACTTTTATAGAGTGATCAGCTGAGGCATCTTTAAGGCCTTCCATCAAGATACGCATCATACTTTCTGATAAAGGATTTTTTTTATTGGGATTATTCATAGTGAGTCGCAAAACCCCTTTATCTGACTTTTCTTTTATTAGTATTTCTAAATTTTCTTTCATGTGGAATCTATTTAAAGCTATTTTTTCTATCTAATCTAATAATATTTAGCTAATTCTATTTTTGGGCACCTATCCATAACAACCTTTAAGCCTGCGTCTTTGGCCAACTTGGAAGCTTCTTTATTGATAAGACCCAGTTGAGTCCAAAGAACTTTTGCACCAATTTTTATTGCTTCTCTAGTCACTCCAAGAATCGCATCTTCAGCTCTGAAAATATCAACCATATCTATTTGATCTGAGATAGAGCTTAAATCAGCATAACAAAGTCTTCCTAAAATAAGCTTTCCTTCTTGATTAGGGTTAATCGGAAATACTTTATAACCATGATCAATCAAAACTTTCATAACCTTATAACTATCTCTTTCGCTATTATTACTAGCTCCAACTACTGCAATAGTTTTAACTTCGCTGAGTATTTCTTGCAAAAAATTTTCAGAATAATCATTCATATGTAGCTAGTGTATTTTATTATGAATTTGTTTCATAAAAAAAGGCCTCTTATGAGGCCTTTCTTTATTTTTTTGATTTAAAAAAAGTAATTAAAACTAGCTGTAATTAATCGTGGCTGACCCAAAGTACCTATAACTATGCTGTCACCTCCATCAAGAAGGTAGTAGTTAGGAAAGTGCTGAACATCCATATAATATTCTTCATCAAATAAATTCTCAATATTCAACATTAATTCCCAATCTTCCGTACTCTGTCCAATCTGAGCATTAACTAAAGTATAACTTGGGTTTGTTACAGGATCCCATGCTTGCAAGCCTTCATAGCTTCCCGTGTGACTAATTTGGAAACTAGCTGCCATATTTCTTCCGTTGCCGATAGGTTTCAGATAATCTGCAGTAAGGTTTATACCTGACTGCGGAACAACTGGAGGTGTTTTACCGCTTAGATCTACTCCACCAGCCAATGTGCCGCTCTTCCACTCGGCATCAACCCAGCCGGCTGAAAAAGAAACATCCAGATAATCACTAACCTTTACAGCAAAATCTGCTTCTAATCCAAATTGTTTGGAGTCACCTAGATTAACTATACCTTCAACAATTCCTCCTCCATTAGGATCTTCTATTTGATACTCTATTTGACGATCATCATAAGCTATAGAGAAGGCAGCAACTGAACCTTTAACTCTTCCATCTTCTGATCTACCCTTCCAACCAATTTCTGCACTTGTTGCCTCTTCTTTATCAAAACCGAACAAGGAATTAGATCCAGACAAATTGCTCATGTTATAACCACCCGGCTCATAACCTTGAGAGATTGTAAAATAAACTATTGATCCATTATCACCAGATCTGCTTAGAGATAGCTTCGGTAATATTTCTGTATCACTTTTATCACTCGATAACCCTGAGTCTAAATTAGTGCTCTCATTTTCCCAGCGATCTATTCTAAGACCTAAACCTAATTCCCATACTTCATCTAAAGCAGTTGTCATATTAGCAAAGGCTGC
>CACAGI010000014.1 GCA_902532015.1 uncultured SAR86 cluster bacterium
TGGACTTTCTCTGGAAAGGTTTTTAATGCTGAAGAAGCTTTGGAAGGTGGTTTAATTCGTTCGATCCATTCTAAAGATTCCTTATTGGATGAAGCCAAAAGTATCGCTAAAGAAATAATAGAAAATACATCTCCAGTATCAGTATCCATGACCAGGCAAATGCTCTGGAAAATGTTGGGAGCGGATCATCCTATGGAAGCTCACAAGATTGATTCTAGAGCTATATATGAATTAGGGAAAGGGGATGATACGAAAGAAGGGGTTAATTCTTTCTTAGAGAAACGAGCACCGGATTTTCCAAGCAAAGTATCTAAAGATATGCCTGATTTTTATCCTTGGTGGGAAGAAAAAGAATTCAAATAATCATGAAGAAGAAAGCATTAAATAAGCTGATCAAGCTTTTAGACTTAGAAGCACTGGAAGAGAATCTCTATAGAGGCCAAAGCGAAAATATTGGAGGTTCAAGAGTTTTTGGAGGTCAAGTTCTTGGCCAGGCTTTAACTGCTGCTTTAAGAACTGTTGATAAGAAGCGGTCAGCTCATTCTTTGCATGCATATTTTTTAAGACCTGGAGACATGGGTTATCCGATTATCTATGATGTTGAGAGAACAAGAGATGGGAGAAGTTTTACTACTAGAAGGGTTGTGGCAATCCAAAAAGGGGAGCCTATTTTTGATATGGTTGTTTCTTTCCACAAGAAAGAAAAAGGACCTTCACACCAGATTGATATGGAGGATATACCGGGTCCAGAAGAGTGTGTAAGTGAGATGGAGCTTAAAAAACAAATCGCGCATAAAGTACCTGAGAAATTCAGAGACTTTTTTACTAGAGAAAGGCCTATTGAAATTAGAAACTTACCTGGAGAAGGAATGTTCGAAGGCCCTAAAAAGATGCCTCCTTATAAGCATGTATGGATGAGGGCAGTGGCTAAATTACCTGATGACGTGATAATGCATCAAGCAATCCTGGCGTATGCTTCAGATATGGGGCTTCTAAGTACTTCCTTAAATCCACACAGGCTGAGCTTTGCTAGAGGTAATGTACAAAGCGCAAGTCTTGATCATGCCATGTGGTTCCATAGACCATTTAGAGCTGATGAGTGGATGCTTTATTCAACTGATAGTCCTAGCGCTAGTAATGCAAGAGGCTTCAACAGAGGAAGTGTGTACACTCAAAAAGGAGTGCTTGTAGCTTCAGCGGTTCAAGAAGGCCTTATGAGAGTAGTTAAGTCTTAAGGTAGAGTGGTTTCTTCCATTAAGTAACGGTCTATTTCTCTCGCCGCAGCTCTACCCTCATTTATAGCCCAGACTACAAGAGACTGACCTCTTCTGCAGTCACCTGCAGCAAAAACATTTGGATTAGAGGTTTGATGCACGTTATGTTCTGCTTTGTAATTACTTCTTTCATCTAAATCTATATTCAAAGGTTCACTTACATAGTGCTCCGGACCTAAAAAGCCCATAGCTAGCAAAATGAGATCTGCTTCCCAATCTTTTTCCGTTCCTTCGATCTCTTCAAAGTTTTCTACTTCTATGGTTCTTATTCCTTTCAAATTTCCTTGTTCATCTCTAATAAATTCTTTTCCTGAAATTGAATAAACTCTTGGATCGTTACCAAAAGTCTCTGCAGATTCCTCATGACCATAATCAACTTTTAATGTTCTAGGAAACAAAGGCCAGGGATTATTGGAGGCCCTTTCTTCCGGAGGTTTAGGCATAATCTCAAAATTAATTAATGATTTACATCCATGCCTTAATGAGGTGCCTATGCAATCAGTCCCAGTATCTCCACCGCCAATTACTATAACTTTCTTGCCTTTAGCAGATATAAAATTCTCATCTTTATGTTTTGAATCCAATAAACTTTTGGTGTTAGCTTTAAGAAAATCCATAGCAAAGTGCACTCCATTACCTTCTCTGCCGGGGATAGGAAGATCTCTAGGTTTAGTTGCTCCTGTGGTTAGTAAGACAACATCATTATTTGTGTTTAAGTCTTCAACTGCAATTGAGTTTTTTAGATTTCCGCCCACGTCTACATTGGTAAAAAATTCAATACCTTCAGTTTCCATTTGATCTTTTCTTTGATCAAGTAGTGATTTTTCTAGTTTCATATTAGGTATACCGTACATCATTAAACCGCCTATTCGATCAGCTCTTTCGTATACTTTTACGCTGTGACCTACACTATTAAGTTGTTGTGCAGCTGAAAGCCCTGCAGGACCTGATCCAACTATGGCAATAGTTTTACCAGTTCTAGAAGGGGGTATTTGAGGCTTAAGCCAACCGTTTTGAAAACCTTTATCTGCTATTGCGAATTCTAAATTTTTTATAGCTACAGGACTTTCAGTAATTCCTAACACGCAAGCACCTTCACATACAGCCGGACAAACTCTCCCCGTAACTTCAGGAAAGTTATTTGTTGCCATCAATCTATCAAATGCTTCTTCCCATCTATCCTGATAAACAAGATCATTCCATTCTGGTATGAGGTTATAAACTGGACAGCCTTCTCCAGACTGACAGAATGGAACACCACAATCCATGCATCTAGCAGCTTGTGTACTTAATTTCTGATCATCATGATCAGTGTAAATTTCTTTAAAATCCAGTAGTCTTTCTTTGGCTGGTCGATAAGGCTCAACAGCTCTTGAGAATTCTTTAAATCCGGTTGGTTTACCCATTTATAGCACTCTTTTTGTCTTTTAACTCATTTAAAACTCGTTTGTAGTCAGTAGGCATAACCTTCACAAATTTTATTAATTCAGTTTCCCAATTTTTTAGGATAGATTTCGCCACTTCTGAACCAGTCAGATTTCTATGTCTTGTAATAAAATCTTTAAGATCTTTGGAATCATCTTTGGAAACCTTTTCTAGTTCAAAAGTCTCTTTATTACATTTATTTTCAAAGTCCCCATCGAAGTCATAAACATAAGCAACTCCTCCACTCATTCCTGCTCCAAAATTCCTTCCGGTTTTTCCAAGAATAATTGCTTTCCCTCCCGTCATATATTCACAACCATGATCTCCAATTCCTTCTACAACCACTGAAGCACCACTATTCCTAACACAAAATCTCTCTGCTGCTACACCTCTAAAATAGGCCTCACCTCCAGTTGCTCCATACAAAGCAACGTTACCAAGCAACATATTTTCTTCTGATTTAAATTTGCTAGATTTCGGCGGATATATGATTAATTTTCCACCTGATAAACCTTTACCTACATAATCATTTGCATCACCTTCCAATGTAAATGTAATTCCCTTAACCAACCATGCAGCAAGACTCTGTCCCGCAGACCCATTTAGTTTTATATTAATAGTGTCTTCAGGCAATCCCTCGGCTTCCCATATCTTGGCTACTTCATTTGAAAGCATTGTACCCACGGTTCTATTTGTATTGACGATAGGTGACTCGAAGCTAACCTTTTGTCCTTTTTGAATTGCATCCTTACTTTTTTCAATAAGTTTATTGTCTAGCGCCTTATCTAGACCATGATCTTGATTTTGAGAGTGGAATACTTCAGTATTTTTAAAAATCTTTTCAGCAGGTTTCAAGATATTTGAGAAGTCTAAGCCACTTCTTTTCCAATGATCAATTGCAATATCTGTCTCAAGACAATCTACTCTTCCTATCATTTCATTAACTGTTTTAAATCCTAAGTCAGCCATGATCATTCTCAAATCTTTTGCCACCATGAATAGGTAATTAACGACATGTTCTGGTTCTCCTTTAAACTTCTTTCTTAATTCTTTGTCTTGCGTTGCTATTCCAACTGGACAGGTATTTAGATGGCACTTTCTCATCATTATGCAGCCTAAAGTGATTAACGGCGCTGTAGCAAACCCAAATTCTTCAGCACCTAAAAGTGCTGCTATTGCTACATCTCTTCCAGTTTTTAATTGCCCATCTGTTTGTAAAACTACTCTTGATCTGAGGTTATTCATTACTAAAGTTTGATGAGTTTCCGCCACCCCTAGCTCCCATGGCAGCCCAGCATGTTTTATTGATGTTAAGGGTGATGCACCAGTACCTCCATCGTGTCCAGCTATTACCAGATGATCTGTTTTTGCTTTAACAACACCCGCTGCAATGGTTCCTACTCCAACTTCCGATACAAGTTTGACACTAATTCTTGACTGCCTATTTGCATTTTTTAGATCATGAATCAGCTGAGCAATGTCTTCAATTGAGTAAATATCATGATGGGGAGGAGGGCTAATCAAGCCAACTCCAGGGGTAGAATGTCTAATTTTAGCTATGTAATCATCAACTTTCTTTCCTGGAAGTTCTCCACCTTCTCCTGGCTTAGCACCTTGTGCAATTTTAATCTGCAATTCGTCAGCATTTGTTAAATACCACATAGTTACACCAAATCTTCCAGATGCCACTTGTTTTATTGCCGATCTTTTAGATATACCTTCAGAATTTGGCTTGAATCTAATTGGATCTTCACCGCCTTCTCCAGTATTAGACTTACCACCTAATTCATTCATTGCTATGGCTAGAGACTCATGAGATTCTGTTGAGATTGACCCTAAACTCATAGCTCCAGTTGCGAATCTCTTTACAATTTCTTTTTCACTCTCTACTTCGCTTAAATCGATAGCATTCTTAGAATGTTTTATTTTTAGAAGACCTCTCAGGGTACTTTGTTTGGTTGTATTCTCATTTGCATATTTAGCAAAGTCCCAGTAAGCATCTTCATTATTTGTCCTTGAGGCCAACTGCAAAGAAGAGATAGTCTTTGGATCCCACATGTGTGAGTCTCCACCATTTCTCCAGTGAAAATCTCCTGGATTAGGTAATGAAGTGATTTTTCCTGATTTATCTTTAGGGTAGGCCAAATCATGTCTTCTCTTTTGTTCTTTAAAAAGTGCTTCAAAATCTATTCCGCCTACTCTGCTAGACGTACCTGTAAAGCTTTTATCTATAATTTGGTTAGATAAACCTACGGCTTCAAAAATTTGTGCTCCTTTGTACGACTGAAGTGTAGAAATTCCCATCTTAGCCATTACTTTCAAGATACCTTTCTTTGTTCCCTTTTTGTATGCTTCTATAACATCTTTGTATTTGATAAGTTTTTCATCATCTAAAAGACCATCTTTTTTTGCTTTCCAAATAGATTCAAATGCTAGATATGGATTTACTGCATCAGCTCCATAACCAAAGAGCAGACAATGATGATGCACCTCTCTAGATTCACCAGATTCGATAATTATTCCTATTCTTGTTCTCTTTTGAGCTTTAACAAGATAATGATGAACCGTAGAGCAAGCCAAGAAGGAGCTTAATGCTATATTCTCATCGTTAATATTTTTATCTGATAGAACCAAGAAAGAGAAACCATCTTCGATAGCTTGTTCCGATTCCTTGCAAACTTCATCCAGACGTTCAAGCATACCTTCAACTCCTGTAGATTTTTTATAAACAAGATCTACTACCTTCGTTTTCCATTGATTAGCATCAATTTCTTTAATTGAATTTAGTTCAGCATTTGAAATAATTGGAGTTTTAAGTCTCAATCTTTTTGCATTTAGAGGACTGTTCTCAACTAGATTGCCTTCTGGTCCAATTAAACATTCGAGTGACATGATTACTTCTTCTCTTATAGAGTCTATGGGTGGATTAGTAACTTGAGCAAAAAGCTGTTTGAAATAATCAAATAAAAGTCTTGGTTTATCAGAGAGACAAGCTAAAGCAGCATCATTTCCCATTGATCCCAGCGGATCTCTTAACTCTGAAACAAGTGGCAAAAGCATGAACTGCATAGTTTCCGTTGTATAACCAAAGGATTGCAATTTTGATATTAAATCTTCGTCAGAGACTTCTTCTTTAGGTTCTTCATCATATATCTCAGGAAGATTTGTTATATTTTTATTCCAATCTTTATATGGGTTGGAATTACATATATCTGTTTTTATTTCTTCATCTGGAATCATTCTTCCTTTCTCAAAATCTATAAGAAACATTTTTCCAGGTTGCAGCCTACCTTTGGTAACAACAGTCTCCGGATCCACTGGCAATACACCAACTTCTGAGGCCATTATGACCTTGTCTGTGTTAGTTAAATAAAATCTACTAGGTCTAAGGCCGTTTCTATCTAATACTGCGCCTACTTTTCTCCCATCTGTAAAAACAATGGAAGCAGGTCCATCCCATGGCTCCATCATAGAAGATGAGTATTCATAAAATTCTTTTTTCTCATTTGGCATGTTCTTGTCTGATTGCCAAGCTTCGGGAATCATCATCATGATAGATTCTTGCAAACTTCTTCCTGTTAATATTAGAAACTCTAATACGTTATCAAAGCTTCCTGAGTCAGTACAATCTAGCTCAGTAATTGGAAATAGTTTATTAAGTTCATCTTCGAATAGGTCACTCTTAACAGTTCCTTGCCTAGCTTGCATTGCATTCATATTTCCTCTGAGAGTGTTAATCTCTCCGTTGTGGCACATGTATCTATTTGGTTGTGCTCTATCCCAAGAAGGGAAAGTATTAGTGCTAAATCTGGAATGAACCATTGCAAGGTGTGTTTTAAAATCTTTTTTCTCTAAATCCGGATAAAAAGGAAATAGCTGAGAAGGTGTCAACATGCCTTTGTACACGATTATCGAAGAAGACAGACTACAGGCATATAGAAGCTTTGATTGTTTTAGGCTTTTATCACCTCTTAAAATGTGCGTAAATTGTTTTCTTATTAGATAAAGTCTTCTTTCAAACTCTTCCTGATCTATGTTGTTTTCAGAACCTATAAAGTATTGTGCAATATATGGTTGGGCATCTTTAGAAGCTGGTCCAACATTTGCACCCGCAGGATCTACTGGAACCTCTCTCCAGCCCAAAGGTGATTGTTTTTCTTCTAGAGTTATTTTTTCAATCAACTTGATACATTTATCTCTCTCTTTTTTTAAAGTCGGTAAGAATATATTACCTACTGCATATTGATCTTTTTTAGGCAGTTGTAGACCTATTTTTTTCGCCTCTGCTTGAAAGAAACTATCAGGTATAGCTACTAAGATTCCTGCACCATCTCCAGTATTTTCCTCAAAACCGCAACCCCCTCTATGGTCCATTTGAGAATTTATATGGAAAGCGTCATCCATGATTTCTCTAGATGGGATGCCTTTAACATTAGCAACTAGGCCTACTCCGCAAGAATCCTTCTCAAATTGAGGATCGTAAAGGCCGTTTTTTTTCGGTAAACCGTATATTTGCGTTTTAGCTGTCACTTTCATTGTTTTTTTGGGTTGAAAACTCTCAGCAATTGAAAGCTGATAAAAATAAAAAAATTTCTTATGAGTTGCGCAGGTAGTTTATTGTACCTTTTTTTAACTTATCTTTGAAGGACTAGACCAATGATTTAATGGCTTTTACTATTTTTGATTCATCAATGTCTGTTTTAATTTTTGCCTTTCCTATCTTCTCTAGGATAATAAAAATTAATTGATTACCAGCTCTTTTCTTATCAACAGACATATTTTCTATAAGTTTTTCTTCATCAAAATTATTACTTAAATTAAGTGTTGGATTAGCTTCTTGGATTAGTTCTCTTGCCCTATTAAGATCTTCTTCCTTAAATTTCTCTTCTTCTCTTGATAATTCCATAGCCATAAGCATCCCTAAAGCAACTGATTGCCCGTGACTAAATTTTCTAAATTTTCCATAAAGCTCTATAGCGTGACCAAAGGTATGGCCAAAATTTAAAAGCTTCCTGATACCTTTTTCTTTTTCGTCTTCAGATACTATTTTTGCCTTAATTTCTATAGATTTAGTAATAGCATGCTCTAAAGAAGTAGAATCTAACGAAGTTATATTTTTTAAGTTAATCTCTAGCCAACTAAAGTAGTCTTTATCTGCTATCAAAGCATGTTTAATCACTTCTGAAAGACCGTTACTTATTTCAATATCAGGAAGCGAGCTTAAAATATCTACATCTGCGAATACCTCTATAGGTTGATGAAATGCACCGATCATGTTTTTACCTTGAGGATGGTTTATTGCCGTCTTTCCTCCTACTGAAGCATCTACTTGAGAAAGTAAAGTGCTAGGAAAAAGTATAAAATCAACTCCTCTTTGGTAAGTGGCAGCAGCAAACCCGGTAATGTCACAAGTAATTCCTCCCCCAAGTCCTATCAGTATGCAATCTCTACTGTACCTTTCTTCAATTAACTTAGAATGAATTTTATCCAAAGTTTTAGTATTTTTGTTTGTTTCTGAAGGTTTGATTTCTAAAGTTTGGCAGCAGGAAGACATATTTATTAACTGTTTAGTAATTAGTTCTTTATATTGTGAGGGTACGTTCTTGTCGACTACCAGAAGTACTTCTTTATTCTTTAATATTTTGAGATTTTCTTCATTTACCAGGTTAGAACCCACAATTACTTTGTAGGAATTATTTTTTAGATTTACTTTAACCTTTTTCATTTTAATTTTAGAATATCTACGATTTTATCCACCACTTCATTATGACCATTTTTCCCTTCTTTTATAGTGATGTCGGCACACTTTCTATAAAGAGGATCCCTAATTTCTTTTAATTCTTTAAGTGTTTCCTCCTTATTATCAGTTCCTTGAAGTAAAGGTCTTTTTTTGTCATTTAAAGTTCTTTCTAACTGAGTTTGAATTGAAGTTTCAAGAAAGATTACTGTACCTTTTTTAATGCTATCTATATTCTTGTCCTCCACAATAATTCCTCCTCCTGTAGATATTACACAGTTATCATTTTTTAAGGATTTTACTAATTCTTTATTTTCCCTTTCTCTAAATTTCTTTTCTCCTTCTACATCAAAAATCCAAGAAATTGAAACACCAGCTTTTTTTTCTATTTCTTCATCAATATCTATAAATTCAAGCTTTAATCGCTTTGCAAGCCTTCTTCCAACAGTAGACTTACCTGAAGCCATAGGACCGATTAATATTAGTCTCATTAATGTATTATAACTGTTTGATGGAATTTAAATTCATGACTTACCTGAATTTTTTATTAAATATTAGATTTATAAAACCTATCTTAGCAACTATCTTGTTGTTAATGATGGCGATATCAAGTTTAAATATTTATATAGACAGCAAGTTGCCTGATGAAGAAAAAATAAGAGATATAGAACTCCAAGTACCGTTAAAAATTTATACCTCAGATTTAAAGTTAATTGGTGAATTTGGAGAAAAAAGAAGAACAGCTCTTAAATTTGAAAATATACCTCAGCATTATATAAATGCAGTGCTAGCTGCAGAGGATGACTCTTTTTTTGAACATTCAGGGGTAAGTTACTCAGGACTAGTAAGATCATTTTATAGACTCCTTATTTCCGGTCGAATACAAGGTGGAGGAAGTACAATTACCATGCAGGTAGCAGGCAACTATCTAACTAGTAGGGATGTAAGTCTTTTTAGAAAAATTAAGGATATTTTTTTAGCATATAGGCTGGAAAGGGCATATTCAAAAAAAGAAATATTCGAGTTTTATGTAAATCGTATCTTTTTTGGCAATAGAGCATATGGAATAGCCGCTGCTAGTGAGGTTTATTATGGAAAGTCGTTAAATGAGCTAAATCTTGCTCAATGGGCCATGATTGCAGCTCTCCCAAAAGCGCCTTCTTCTATAAACCCCATTGTAAATCCAAATAGGGCGAAACTAAGAAGAGATTGGATTCTGCAGAGGATGCTTGATCTTAAATTTATCCATATTGAACAATTTAATTTAGCAATAGAAGCTCCCATAACGGCAACATATCATGGATTAGTTTCTGAAGTTGAAGCACCATATGTTTCAGAAGCTATAAGGAGGCTAATGATTCAAGAATATGGTTTAGGAGCTTATAGAGAAGGATATGAAGTTTACACCTCTATTGACTCTTCAATGCAGAAGGCAGCAAATTTTTCTATTTCTGATGGGTTGGAGGAATACGATAGACGTCATGGCTTTAGGAAGCCCAAGAATCTTAATAATCTATTTCCATCAGAGTTTACTGAACTGACTCTCGAAGGCCAACTTAATTACATAACTCAGGAATTGAAACGAGATAATGATGAAAATTTTGAATCTACTCTTGATAAAGTCTCTGAGTTTTTACAAAAATTTACAGAAACTAGAAACCGATTTCCTGGTGTAGTTCTAAACACAGATAGCACACTTCAGGTTTTAGTAAAGAACGGAGGTGTTGTCTCAGTTCCTTGGTCTGAAAGGATGGATTGGGCAAGACCATTCATAAATGAGAATAGAAGAGGAGCAAAACCCAAAGGTTATAAAGATTTACTCTTGTTTGGTGATTTAGTTTGGATACAAAAAGAAAAAGTCACAGGAGAACTATTTTTAACTCAGATACCAGATGTACAAGGCTCTTTGGTTTCTATAGACCCAAATAATGGATCAATAAAGGCTCTAGTAGGTGGCTACGATTTCTTTTTAAGCAAATTTAATAGAGCCGAGCAATCTTCTCCTCTTTTAGGTTCAAATTTTAAGCCCTTTCTCTATGCTAGTGCATTTTCAGAAGGATATAAGGCTTCTACCTTGATCAATGATGCCCCCATTATTTTTGAAGATGAAGCGTTAGAGGAGAAATGGCGTCCTAGGAATGCAAGTGGAAAATTTTATGGGCCTACTCGTTTAAGGGAAGGTCTTCTGCAGAGTAGAAATTTAGTCTCTGTAAGATTATTAAGAGATCTGGGTATTGAAAAGGCTATATCCTATGCTCAAAGGTTTGGATTCGATAAATCTAGACTTCCAGCAGATTTATCTTTATCTCTTGGAACTGCTTCATTAAGTCCATTAAAGAATGCGGCCGCTTATTCTGTATTTGCTAATGGAGGAAAGGCAATAGATCCATATTTTATAGAAAAAATAATAGACAGAAATGGCAATATAGTTTTTCAAAAAAATCATATGGATTTACAACAAGTAATTGATCCTAGAGTTGCTTTCTTAATTACTGATATTCTCAAGGAGGCAGCAATTAGAGGTACTGCCAGAAGAGTTTCAGAAATACAGCGAAGAGACTTCGCAGGAAAAACAGGCACCACAAATGATGCCGAAAGCACGTGGTTTACTGGCTACAATAACTCATTGGTTACTTCAGTCTGGGTGGGCTTTGACCAGCCTAGAAGTCTAGGAAATAGGGAATTTGGATCTTCAGTTGCGCTTCCAATTTGGTTAAGTTTCATTAAAGAGATAATTGATAAAATTCCTATATCGAATACCGTACCTCCGGAAGGATTATCAATAATTAAGATAGACAAATCTACTGGAAAGAGACCGGGCATAGAGACAAAGAATCAGATCTTTGAATATTACTTAGAAGAGCACCCTCCCGATTAACTCCTTAAAGAGTTAATAAGAAAATCTATATGTTCATTGACTCTTTTAGTAGGCAAGTCTTCAAAACCTGATCTAACAAATTGTTGAATTAAACCTTCAGAGCAGGCCAAGAGTAGATTTGCAGAAGAAGCGGTACTTAAAGCAAGTTTTTTCTTACTTTCCTGTTCAAATTTTTGAAGATTTTGTTTGATTTGTAGTTCTATTTTCGACATCAATAGCTTAACTCTTTCATCAAGCGAAGTTTCATCTATAGAAAAAGCCTCTCTCGTTAAGAGTCTGGCAAGTCCTGGATTTTTTTCACAGAAAGTAACAAGGATAATTAGTATTTTCTTGATTTTTATCAAGCTCTCTTGATCAGATGAATTTATATTCCCAATTAACTCAAATAAATTTTGTTCACAAAAGTCAACTAATCCAGAGTAGATTTTCCTTTTACTAGGGAAATGCCTATACAAAGCTGCTTCCGTAATTGAACACTCTGCAGCTAACAAAGCAGTAGTAACTTTGACTGGACCTTTTGAACTAAGCATCTTTGCAAGACTCTGCATAATCTCTAATTGCCTTGGTCTCAACTCGGACATTTATCTAGCTTATCATAGTTCCAACCCCTTCAGCTGTAAGAACTTCCAGTAAGACGGCATGAGGTAATCTGCCATCAATTATATGACATGATCTTACCCCATTTTTTTTTGCTTCTAAAGCTGCTGTTACCTTTGGGGTCATGCCCCCTTGGATAGTATTATTATTTATTAACTGCCTTCCTTTGTAAGCAGAAATCCTCGAAATTACTTTATTTTTTTCTATGATTCCTTTTATATCCGTAAGAAGTATCAGTTTTTCCGCCTTTAAGCTTTCAGCTACTTTTCCAGCAACAACGTCTGCGTTTATATTCAAGAAAGCTCCTTCCTTACTCACTCCAATTGGAGCTATAACAGGAATAGTGCCCCTAGAAATAGTTTTTTTCAATTCAGAGACCAAGATTCTGTCAACTTTACCTACCAAACCTAAGTTATTCTTATCCTTGCCGGCGTGTTGAGAAGCTTTAATAATTTTATGTTTTATGTGATTAAAGCTAATTGCATCTCCTCCTGATTGCTTTATTAGATTGACTATTTCATGGTTAATTTTTGTACCTAGAATTTTTTTTACTACTGACATTGTAGGTTTGTCCGTAACTCTATGACCCGAGATAAAACTTGAAGTTATCCCAGACTTCTTTAATTCTTTAGCTATTTGTGGACCTCCTCCATGGACTATAACTGGCTTCATGCCTACCAGATTCATTAAGGCAATATCTTTTGCAAAATTTCTTTTTAAGCTTTGATCTGACATAGCCCCACCACCATACTTAACAACTATGACCTTACCTTTAAATTTTTGAATATATGGCAGCCCTTCGCTCAGAACAGAGGATATATTTCTTGCTTGGTTAACTGATATACCCATTTTTAGAAATTAGTTAACGAAGGGTCAATTTTATGAAGAGTATCTTTGAATCTATTTTTAATATTTGTAAGCTCATTTGATGAATTTGCTTCAAATCTAAGCACTAGGACAGGTGAAGTATTTGAAGCTCTTAGAAGTCCCCATCCACTATCGAATTCAACCCTAATTCCGTCGATATCAATTATTTTTGCATTTTCAAAACTACTCATCTTTTTGAATTCATCAATAATCCTAAATTTTTCTTCATCACTTGTTGCTAGATTTATCTCAGGAGTAGAAATTAATTTAGGTAAAGCATCGAATATATTTTCTTCTTCTGAGTGAGAAAGGATTTCTAACATTCGCGCACCGGCATAAACACCATCATCAAATCCAGGCCACCTATCATTAAAAAATATGTGACCACTCATTTCTCCGCCCAATATAGCGCCATTCTCTCTTATCATACTCTTTATAAAAGTATGACCTGTTTTGCTCATTATTGGAGTTCCATTTAACTTTAAGATAGCTTCTTCTAAAAGTTTAGAACATTTGACATCAAATACAATTTTTGAATCTGGATTTTTTTTAAGGATATGCTCACTGAATAAGATCATTTGCATATCAGGGAAAATCATTTCTCCTGAAGGAGAAATAACACCTAACCTATCTGCATCGCCATCAAAAGCCAAACCTACATCTGAATTATTTTCTTTTACGGATTGAATAAGATCTATAACATTCTCAGGTCTTGAAGGATCTGGATGGTGGTTTGGGAATTTCCCATCAAGATCACAAAATAATCCTTCTACTTGGCAACCTAAACTTTTATAAACTCTTTCTGCAACTACACCAGCTGCACCATTGCCACAATCTATAGAAATATTCAGCGGATGAAGCAAATTAACGTCATTTGTAATAGCATTAATATAACTTTCAACTATATCTGTGGAATGAATCTTTCCTTTACCTGAAATAAAATCTTTTTCTATTATTTTTTGTTTAATTGCTTGTATTTCCTCGCTAGAAGTAGAACGGTTTTCAAAAAGAATTTTAAAGCCATTGTAATCTGCTGGATTATGGCTACCTGTAATAACTACTCCACTTGAACTATTCAAGTTAAAGGTAGAGTGATAAAACACTGGGCTTGGAACTATTCCAATATCTATAACATTACATCCTGTAGACAATACACCTTCTGATAACCATGCAAATAACTGAGGGCTAGAGATTCTTCCATCTCTTCCGATGATGAAATTATTCTGATTTCTTTTTATAGACTCGGATCCTAACGCTTGGCCTAAAGCAAAAACAACCTCTTGAGTTAAATCCTCATAGGCTATCCCTCTAATATCATTTGCTCTAAAAATATTATCATTTAGTCTCATAAAGGCAGGATTATATATTTGATGACAACCTTTTAGTCTATATAAATAAAAATATATGGATAAAATAGGGATCCTGAATAAGGAAAATATTGTGGATTTATCAAAAATAAAAGGTTCTATATGGTTTGATGGAGAGATCGTAGACTGGCAAGATGCTACAGTGCACCTTCTTACCCATACACTACATTATGGATTGGGAGTATTTGAAGGGGTAAGAGCCTATAACACCAAAGAAGGTCCTTCTATTTTTAGGCTAGAAGATCATACTGCTAGGCTCTTTAAATCAGCAGAAACTGTGAGCTTGAAGATACCATTTTCCCAAACACAGATAAACGATGCTCATAAACAGATTATAAAGCTAAATAATTTAACAGAAGGCTATATCAGACCGATGTGCTTTTATGGATCTGAAGGTATGGGGCTCAGAGCTGATAATTTGGAAGTTCATTGTATGGTAGCAGCATGGGAATGGCCCTCATATATGGAGCCTGAGGCTAGAGAAAAAGGGATTAAAGTAAAACTGTCTTCATATGTAAGGCAGGTAAGAAATCCGGTATCTTCTGCTAAAGTTAATGGAAATTATGTACATTCTATTGTTGCCTTGAATGAAGCTTTAGAAGAAGGCTATGAAGAAGCTTTAATGCTTGATGCCGAAGGTTTCATTGCTGAAGGAAGCGGTGAAAATTTTTTTATTGTTAAAGATAGTGTTCTTTTAACTCCTGACTTAGATGCATCTCTTGATGGAATTACTAGAAGGACTATTTTAGATCTAGCTAAAGAACTCAATATAAAAAGTGAAATAAAAAAATTAACAGTTGAAGATGTTCTGTCAGCAGATGAAGCATTTTTCTCCGGAACTGCAGCTGAAGTTGTACCAATTAATTCCTTAGATAATAAGCAAATAGGTGAGGGAAGGAGAGGGCCAATAACAGAAGAACTGCAAAGTACCTACTTTGATCAAGTTAGAGGCATTAGATATAAAAATAATAATTGGCATACTCTCGTAGAGTAGCATTTTATAAATGAAACTATTAATAGTCGGACCATCGTGGGTAGGCGATGCAGTTATGGCTCAAACACTATATAAATTAATTAAAGAAGATAATCAGGATCATAGAATAGAAGTTCTTTCACCTGATTGGTCTTTACCCTTATTAGAAAGAATAGAAGAGGTTTCTAGATCTATTCCCTCACCATTTAAGCATGGCGAATTAAAATTAAAGATTAGATTTAAAATGGGTAAGGAGCTGAGACAGGAAAATTACGATAGATCAATCATAATGACCAATTCCTTAAAATCATCTTTAATTCCTTTCTTCGCAAAAATTCCAGTAAGAACAAGTTGGTTGGGAGAATTGAGATTTGGCTTTATTAACGATCTTAGGCCTAAAGAAATAGATAGTCATCCCTTGATGATTGAACAGTTTGCAAAACTTGGACTCAAATCAACTGATGAAATAAAGAAGCCTTTGCCAAATCCTTCTTTGAAAATTGATTTAAAGAATTTAGAAGTACAGATACAAAAATTAAAAATTGATGTTAGTAAACCTTCTCTAGCAATATGTCCAGGAGCCGAATTTGGTCCTGCAAAGAAATGGCCTTCTAATTATTATGCTGAAGTATGTAACGAGTTTTTATTGAAGGGTTGGAATGTCCTTGTTTTTGGATCAATCAATGATGCCCTTACAGGAAGTCAAATTGAATCAAGCATTAATAACCAATATTCAGAAGGTTTCTTTAATTTAGTTGGAAAAACTTCTTTGTTAGATGCTATTGATTTAATGTCTCATTGTAAAAAAGCAGTTACTAATGATTCTGGTTTAATGCATATTGCTGCTGCTGTAGATACTCCTTTAGTTGCAGTTTATGGACCCTCTTCTCCCAAATTTACACCTCCCTTAATTCAGAATCATGTTGTGCTAAGTAAGTTTGATGGTCTGGATAAAACAAGAACAGGTTCGGAAAAAAGTGGATACCATGAATCTTTAGTTGCTATAAAGCCAAGTGAAGTTCTTAAAAGTTTAGAAAAACTTGACCAATGAAACCTACAAGAAAAATAGCAATACTTCTTTATAGATATTTTCCTTATGGAGGGCTGCAGAAAGACTTTCTTGAAATAGCTAAGGAATTACAGTCTAGAGATATTTTACTTAAAGTATTTACAAGAACATGGGAAGGGAATATTCCGGAAGGTTTATTAGTAACAGAATTTGGAAAAAGAGGGCTTACAAATTACATAAAGAACAAGAATTTTGTGAATGACTCTTTTGATGCATTACAAGGATACAAGCCTGATTTAGTTTTCGGTTTTAACAAAATGCCAGGTTTAGATTTTTATTTCGCAGCAGATACTTGTTTTAAAAAGGAGGCATTAAATAAGCATCCAATAACTAAATTAACTAGAAGATTTCGTCAGTCTATTGAATATGAGACTGCTGTATTTGGAAGTTATTCGTCAACGGAAGTATTTCTATTAAATAATAAACAAGCTTATGATTTTAAAACTTCCTACCAGTTAAATTCAGATCAGATGATTGTTGTTCCTCCTGGTATCGACTTGAATTGGAATAATAATGAACCAGTAGATCTGCATAGCATTTTTGATATTCACCTTGAAGATAAAGTTGCTTTATTTGTTGGTTCTGATTTTCGTAGAAAAGGTTTAGATAGAGCCATTTCATCCATACATTGTCTAAATAGTAATAATATTCCCTTTACATTATTGGTAATTGGTAGAGATAACATCGGACCTTATTCGAAACTAGTACAAAATTTTGGCTTAAATGAGAAGGTTAAATATCTAGGACCAAGGGATGATGTTGCTTCTCTCATGAAATCTTCAGATTTACTCCTGCATCCTGCGAGAGAGGAAGCTGCAGGAAATGTAATTATTGAATCTTTAGTATCTCATTTACCTGTTGCAACTTGTAAAGATGTGGGGTTTGCTGAAGAAGTTAAAAATTTTGAAGGAGGGTTTGTTTTAGAAAAAGAGTTTAATCAAGAAGAATTTGATAATTTACTTTTAGAAATTTGTAAAAACAATGGCTTGGAGGAATTAAAACAGGGTATGTTAGGGTTAGAGAGACAAGATTATTTCTTCTCAAGATTTAGATTTATAGCAGATATACTAGAAGAAAGAGTTAATGGATAAAGTAGATTTTCTAGAAAACGATATTAAGGATCTATTTTCTTCAGATAATCCTATTCTTGAAGCTAAGAACTTAGAAGGAGAGGTTTATAGAAAATATGCCAATAGGGTTACAAAAAAAATTCAATACAAGAATCTTAGTTATTTCTTAAAATACCATGGCCCAGTGGGTTGGAAAGAAATAGTAAAGAATTTAGCCTTAT
The DNA here is from genome assembly GCA_902532015.1 of uncultured SAR86 cluster bacterium. Taxonomy (GTDB): domain Bacteria; phylum Pseudomonadota; class Gammaproteobacteria; order Magnimaribacterales; family Magnimaribacteraceae. The sequence goes on from CACAGI010000014.1 coordinate 17,479, forward strand.
TTAAACTTCCTATCGTAGGAGCTAAACAAGAATTTTTAGCGCTTTCTCGTATGCAAAATTTGGGAATTAATGGACCTAAGGTTAAATCCTATTATTCAAAGGGCGTCAATCCTTCTAAAAGAAACTCATTTTTAATCACTGAAGAGCTTAAAGATACAATTTCTTTAGAAGATTTTTTCATTGCAGGAAAACACAAATCTTTATCTTTTGCTGAAAAAAATAAACTTTTTAATGCCGTGGCTAGTATTACTAGACAATTACATCAAAGTGGAATTAACCATAGGGATTTATATCTTTGTCATTATCATTTAGATGCTCGTACTGACTTTGATTCAATAAAGTTATCACTTATTGATTTACATAGAGCACAAATTAGAAATGAAGTTCCAGAGAGATGGTTAGTGAAGGACATTGGAGGACTTTATCATTCGGCAATCCAATTTGGATTAACTGAAAGGGATTGTTATAGATTTCTAATGATTTATTTTGATTGCTCTCTAAGAGAACTATTTTCTAATCATCAAAAATTTTTGAAGAAGACTAGAACAAGAGCTTACTCTATGTACATGAAACCACTTTTAGCTGAGATAGATCTCAGTTCTAAAGCTCCGTTACCTCATCAGTCTCTATATAAAAAGGTTTTTCATAAAAATAAAAGGTGGGTATCTCTAAAAAATAATGTATCTGAAGATTTATTGGAGTTAATAGAAGATGAACATGCTCTGTTGTCTCGAGGAGAAGTAATAAAGAATGAAGAAGGTCATTTGATAGTCAAGATAGAATTATATGGCAAAAGCTATTTCATAAAGAAATATAGAATTAAGAATTTGTTTCACATGACAAGAAGATTTTTGAAAAAGACAAGGGCTAGAAATTCTTGGGAGGTTCTGCATTGGTTTCAATCTGTAGGAATTAGGACCATAAAGCCAGTTTTAGTATATGAAGAATTAGGATTATTCGGAACTTTAGATTCTGTATTGGTTGCGGAAGAAATTGAAGGAAAGCGTTTAGATCATAAAATTCAAGATAAAGAGGAGCCAATTAAAATAGCCTCTTTGCTTTACAATTTCATTAAGAGGATGCAATGGATAGGGTTTTATCACGGAGATGCCAAATCTTCTAATTTTTTTATAAGCAAAGATAGGCTGGTCGTTTTTGATTTAGATAGTTCGAAAAGGCTCTTTCCAAAATTCTTATTAACAAAAAGAATTAATAAGGATAAAAAAAGGATACTTAGAAGTTTACATAATTCCTCGAAAACGACGGAAGCTCTTAGATTACGTTTTAAAAGGAAGTAAAAATTGAAGATAGGAATTCTAAGCTATAGGAGTCACCCTTATTCTGGTGGTCAGGGGATATATGTAAGGCATCTAAGTAAGGCCTTACAAAAATTAGGTCACGAAGTAACAGTCTTATCAGGACCTCCATATCCTAATCTAGATGCTTCAATTCAGTTAGAAAAAATTCCTAGCCTAGACTTGTTTGAATCTGAAGACAGGATTAAAGAGTTCAAGTTCCGTTTTTTGTTTTCTCCAATAGACTTATATGAATGGATTAATGTAATGACCGGGGGCTTCCCAGAACCGTATACTTTTGGGAAAAGAGTTTTAAAGCACTTACAGGAATCCCAACAAGTATTTGATGTTATTTTGGATAACCAATCCCTGTGCTCTTCTCTTTTGGATATACAGAAATTTTATCCACTTGCAGTAACTATCCACCATCCAATAACAAAAGATCATAAATTAGAAATGGAAAATGCTTCTAATTGGAAAGAAAGACTATCTTCTAGGAGATGGCATAACTTTCTTCCCATGCAAAAGAAAGTTGCACCTAAACTTAAAAAAATCATATGTGTTAGTAAGTCTTCGATGCAAGATACAATTCAAGAGCTACAGGTAAAACCAGAAAAGTTAGAGGTTATTCTTAATGGAATCGATGTAGATACTTTCAAACCTAATAAGAATATGAAGATTATAGAAAATAGGATAGTTACTACAGCCAGTGCTGACATACCCCTAAAAGGCTTGAGATATCTAATTGATGCTTTACCGAAAGTTTTAGAAGATTTCCCTAAAACTCATCTAATAGTTATCGGCAAGTCACCTAATGAAAGTAAAATTAGGAAATTAATTGAAGATCTTGATCTTAATGAAAAAGTAATTTTTAAATCCAATCTTTCTGAAGAAGAGATAGTAGATATTTACCACACCTCGCAAATAGCGGTAATTCCTTCTTTGTATGAAGGTTTTGGTTTTGGTGCAGGCGAGGCAATGGCTTGCGGAACTCCTTTGATAAGCACAGATTCAGGAGGGCTAAAAGACGTAATTGGCGATAGTGCAGTAAGAATTCAATCTGGTTCTGTTAAAGACATCGAAAAAGAAATCAACAATCTATTTAATGATGATGAAAGAAGAAGAGAGTTGTCTTTAAAGGGAAGAAAGAGAATGGAAGATTTATTTGATTGGAAAATATCAGCCTCTAAGTATGTTAAAGTTTTCGAAGAAATAATAAACATACATAAAAGTGCAAACAATTAAATTCGATAAATTAAACCTTAAGCAAGATGATCTTCTTCTAGATATCGGTTGTGGAGAGGGGCGCCATACTATTGGGGCTTATATTGAAAAGCCAGTTAACTCTTTTGGCTTTGATTTATCTTATGAAGATCTAAAAGTAGCCAAAGGTAGATTAAATGATTTCGATATCTCAGATAAAACAGAAATCTGTCAGTTTGGTGTTGGGGATATAAATACTTTACCCTTTAAAGATGAGTCTTATGATTCGGTCATATGTAGTGAAGTCTTGGAGCATGTTGATTCTCCTCAAGATTCTGTAAAGGAACTTATAAGAGTTTTAAAACCTGGAGGAGTTTTAGCTTTGAGTGTCCCAAGATTCTTGCCCGAATTAATTTGCTGGGGGTTGAGTAAAGAATATCAAGAAATGCCGGGAGGGCACGTAAGAATATTTAGACATAGTCAACTAAGGAAATTAGCAACTGTTGAGGGAGTAAGATACCTCTCGTTTCATTGGGCTCATGGCCTACACTCTCCCTATTGGTGGCTACAATGTCTTCTCTGGAAGAATAAAGATAAATCTTTTTTAGTGAAAAAGTACCATCAATTCTTAGTCTGGGATTTAATGAAGAAACCATTTTTAACAAAGATTCTGGAATTTATACTTCAGCCCTTTATAGGGAAAAGTGTCGTTATGTATTTTAGGAAACCCTCATAAATAATGAACTCTTCTGACCTAAATTTCTATAAAAAATCTATTTCTTATATTCTTAACGTTCAAAGCCAAGATGGATCGATTCCTTGGGAAATAAATAAGAAACTTGATCCATGGGATCATATTGAGGCCGCTATGGGCTTATCTGTCGGAGGGAAAAGAGAAGAAGCTGAAAGAGCTTATTTATGGTTAGCTAATGTACAAGAATCTGACGGTTCTTGGTTCGCTGAATATAAAAAATCTAGTCCAGTTACGAAAAGGAAAGAAACTAATTTTGTTGCTTATATATCTACCGGAGTACTTCATCATTACCTGGTATATAAAGATCGAAATTTTTTAGAGAAAATTTTTCCAACAGTCAGGAAATCAGTAGATTTTATTTTATCTATGCAAACAGATCAGGGAGACATTTATTGGGCTTCTCAAAAAGGAAAAAAAGTCTTGGATGATTCTCTGATAACTGGAAGCAGTTCAATTTACAAAAGTTTGGAGTGTGCAGCACAGATATACAATTTATTAAATGAAGAAAATGATCATATAAAAAAATCTAAAGATTTATTAAAAGATTCACTCATCAATCAACCTGAAAGATATGACCGCACCTGGGAAACTAAAGCTAGATATAGCATGGACTGGTACTACCCAATCTTATGTGGAGTTTTGGATAAAGAGATTGCCTTAAAGAGAATAGATAAAAAGTGGGATGTATTTATTGTTGAAGGAATGGGTTGTAAGTGTGTTTCAGAGGAGCCTTGGGTAACTGTTGCTGAGAGTTGTGAACTTGTCATGGCATTAATGAGAATAGGCTTAAAGGATAAAGCAAAATCCTTATTTAATTGTTTACATCAATGGAGAGATGAAACTGATGGGCTATATTGGACCGGTTATGTCTATCCAGATCAAAAGTACTGGCCTATAGAGAAGCCCACATGGACTGCAGGAGCAGTTCTTTTAGCTGCTGACTCAATATACAAATTTACTGAAGCATCAGAACTATTTTTAACAGAGTCAATTTAGTAGCTTAATTAATTTTCTTTAGAAGACCCAAAGAACCAATTAGGTTAACTTTTTCAAAGTTATTACTTTCTAATGCCATGCAATAAATTTCATAAGGAGGTCTTCCACCATCATTAGGGTTTGGAAACACATCGTGTATGGCCAACAGGCCTCCTTTAATTAACTTTTTTGACCAAAGTTTATAGTCTGTTAAGGCAGATTCTTTGCTGTGACCTCCGTCAATAAAAATCATACTAAAGGGCCCATCTAAGTCTTCAGATGCTTCTTGCGATGAAGAAATGATTGGAATAACAGTTTCTTTTAAATCCGATTTATCTAATGTTTCTAAAAAGAAAGGCAATGTATTAATGCCTTCTCCAGATTCATTAATTAAATCAGTATCATGATACTCTTCTCCAGGTTGTTGCTCTTCAGATCCTTGATGGTGATCGATGGAATAAAGTAACTTTGAATTTTGTTTAACCGCTGACCCAATATAGAGAGCAGATTTACCACAATAACTTCCTATCTCTAGACAGTTTCCCTTTTTTGAGTATTCTAGAGCGTATTGATATAAAGCCTCACCTTCTTTGTCTTCAATAAACCCTTTAATAGAATTTGGTTCTATTTTTAATTCCATAATAATTGATCAATCCTAACAAAATAAACATGAAAATAAGAAATTATTCAAAACTTCCGTTGACCTTATGAATCAATTCGTGAGTAAATAAATAAATCTAAGTTATGAACTTAAAGTTATTAAGCAAATCTAAGATATTAGTCTTTGGTGACGTGATGTTAGATAGATACGTATCTGGGACTGTAGAAAGAGTTTCTCCAGAGGCCCCAGTACCTGTCTTGAAACCTATCAAAGAAGAAATCAGACTAGGCGGTGCAGCAAATGTTGCTTTGAACTTATCTTCATTAGGCTCAAACGTAAGACTTATTGGCATATTCGGGAATGATTCATCTTCAAAACAAATCTCTAATTTACTTAAAGAGAATAAGATAAAGAATGAATTAGTTAAATCTAATTTACCTACAATAACTAAACTAAGGTTACTTTCTTCCAGGCAGCAATTATTAAGAGTAGACAATGAAGCAGCATTTACGAAAGAGGATTGGCAATCTGCAAAAAGACGGTTTGATAAAACTATCTCGTTAAATACTAGTAATTTATTAATTATTTCTGATTATGGCAAAGGTACTCTTCAGGATATTCCTGCACTAATAAAAAAAGCAAAGAAGTTTAATAAAAAAGTATTAGTCGATCCCAAAGGAAATAATTTCGCTAAATACAAAGGGGCCGATATTATAACGCCCAATTTTTCTGAATTTATAGGAGAAGTTGGAGCTGTAAAAAATGAGAGAGACATAACTGTAAAGGCTAAATCATTAATGAAGTCTCTTAATTTGGGATCACTACTTGTTACTAGAGGCCCTGAAGGTATGACTCTATTTACAAAAGAAAAAGGTAAAATTATTAGATCTAACTTCCCAACTCAAGCTAAAGAGGTTTTTGATGTATCCGGAGCAGGGGATACAGTGATTGCAAGTATTGCAGCAGCTCTATCTACAGGATTTGATATTTCATCTGCGGTAAAACTGGCAAATGTCGCTGCTGGAATTGTAGTGGGGAAATCAGGAACTGCCACACCTTCTTTATCAGAGATAGAACCGCATTTCTCAAGTAATGATTTTCTTTTTAGTCTTAATGAAGTACAAAAACATTCATCTTTAGTTAAAGAGAAAAATAAGAAAGTCGTGTTTACAAATGGTTGCTTTGATATTCTTCATGCAGGCCATGTTCATTACTTGGAGCAAGCTAAGAAAATGGGAGATGTTTTGGTGGTGGGATTAAATAGTGATTCATCGGTTGAGAATTTAAAGGGCAAAAATAGACCTGTTAATAATTTGGTGCATAGAGCCAAGATACTTTCTTCGCTTAGCTGTGTTGACAAGATTGTTTCTTTTGCAGATGAAACACCATTAAAGTTAATTAAAGCGATTAAACCTGATGTATTGGTTAAAGGTGGAGACTACAAGGTTAAAGATGTAGTTGGTCACAAGGACGTAGGCTCTTGGGGTGGTGAGGTTAAAATTATTCCTTTGGTGCCTGGACTATCAACAACAAATATTATAAAAAAAATGAAGTAAAAATTTACTTCCTAGTTAGTCTCTTTTTCTTTCTTCTTTTATCGCGGCTTTTCCACTCAGAATAGACAGATTCTTCACCTTCAGGCCTGGACTTGAATCGTCTATGAGTCCATAAGAAATTTTCAGGAGATTGTAAGATGAACCTCTCATAATACTGATTAACTTCTTTCAGGACAGAGCCTTTTTCCTTGTAATCTGCAATTTCATGAAATTCAAGATTAAATCCTTCAAGGCCTCTGCTAACATTTGCCATCACTATTTTTACTCCCGATCTTGATAATCTTTCAGGAAAAGTAACTGTTGCTGCATCTACCCCAAAAAATGGAACAAATTGCGAATTCTTCTCTCCATAATCTTGATCAGCTGCGTATAGAAACTTTTGACCACTATTAATCCATTTTATTGCTTGTCTAGTTTGGTGGTTATGTATTGCTCCAGTTACGTATTTATTTCTTGCCCTGATCATTAAATAATTCATTACTTCATTCGATTGAGGTTTATACATACCCCCTAGTTCTATTTCCTTAGCCATGAACCTAACATCTAGCTCAATATGAGTAGAATGTTTAATTAGTATCAGAACCCCTTTACCTTCATTTAGTTCTCCAAATATATTTAAATTACTAGTGCTTTGCTTTAGGTTTTCGATAGTTTTATCAGAAGACCACCATCCGATAGCAATCTCAAACACACCAATGCCTATATTCTGAAAGTGGCCTTTTACCAAATTACGAATCTCTTCTTGATTTTTGTTTGGAAAGCAAAGTTGTATATTAGCTTTAGCAATTTTTTTTCTGTGAGGGCTAATTACATATAATAAGTATCCCAATATCGTCCCCATAAAGATTAGAATCTTATAAGGAAGGAATTTACATAAATAAATTAATCCCATGCCTAACCAAGTAGGTAAGTTTTTAGGGTGTAATAGGGAAAATTTAAACTCAGGATCTTGATTATGCGGAGTAGAAACTTCAGTATTCATTTTTTGGCCAACCCGACAAGGCATCTAAATATTTTTTAACACCAGCATTCACATCTAGGAAGTCTTCTGTGTAGCCCGCCTTTCTTAATGCCTCAATATCCGCTTCAGTAAAACTTTGATAGGCATCTTTAAGTTTTTCAGGGAAGTCTATGTAATTTATGTGACCTTTCTGATTCCATTTAATTACTGCCTTTGCAACTTCATTAAAGGTTTGACTTTTGCCCGTCCCAACATTAAAAATCCCAGAAACATTTGGATTGTTCATAAACCATAAATTTACATTTACCACGTCATCTACATGTATAAAATCCCTTCTTTGTTCTCCATCTTCAAATCCATCTGAACCCTTGAATAAATTAATTTGCTTGCTTGTTTTAAGTTGTTGATGTAAGTGGTAGGCAACACTAGCCATTCTACCTTTGTGGGCTTCATTGGGACCATACACATTAAAATATCTTAAACCTACTATTTGAGATTTATTTTTACCTAAGTGACGCCTTACATTTTGATCAAATAAGTATTTAGAGTAAGCATAAAGGTTAATTGGAGACTCATTTTCTAACTTTTCTTTGAACTTAGTTCCTGATCCATAAACTGAAGCTGAAGAAGCGTATATAAGAGGAATTGAATTATTTAAGCACAAATTAAGCAATTCTTTTGAATAAAGTAGATTGACTTCAAACACATATTCGGCGTCCCATTCCATAGTATCTGAACATGCACCTTGGTGAAAAATAGTTTTCAGGTCAGAAGGTTTTATTTCTCCTTTCTTTATACTTTCTAAGAAATCTTTTATATCTAGTTGCTCTTTTATTTGACAATCTTTAACGTTTTTTTTGAGTTCTTCATTATTATGATTGTCTACTGCCAAAATATCTGAAATTCCTAAAGAATTTAGATTTCTTATAAGATTTGAGCCTATAAAGCCGTTACTGCCTGTGACAACAATCATTTCTTGAGAGCTAATTTATTAATTATAGCTATGTTAGCATAAGCACATGCCAAGAATTATTTATACCTTCTTCTTGATAACCCTTATACCTGCATATTTTCTAAGGTTAACTTGGCGTGGAATGGGCAATAGTAAATATTTAAATAGGTGGGGTGAAAGATTAGGTAGAGCAAATATTAGGCCCACTAAAGGCAAGTCAATTGTTTGGGTTCATGCTGTTTCAGTTGGAGAAGTAAATGCTTCAATACCACTTTTGAGAGCATTAATGGGAGAATACCCTGGGTCTGAATTTTTAGTTACTACTTCTACGCCTACTGGTTCAGATATTCTTCTTTCAAAGCTTGGGAACAAAGTAAAGCATCAGTACGTTCCTATAGATATTCCTTTTTGCATCAACCGATTTATTAATACTTGGAAACCAAAAGTATTAATATTATTGGAAACCGAGATTTGGCCAAATATCATTCATTGCTGCAAGCAAAAAGGTATTTCAACCGCTTTAGTCAATGCGAGACTTTCTGAGAAATCAAAATTAAAATACTTACGATTTCGTTCTCTAATACAGCCTGCCATCAGCTCTTTAGATCTTATTTTGGCCCAGTATCAATCTGATCTAGAGCGTTTTGTTGAAATTGTGGCTGATAAAGAAATAAAGCTTTGTGGGAATCTTAAATTCGATCAAGATATACCAGAGGAACTTGAAAGTATTTCTGATTCAATCAGGAACTCCTGGTCTACTGAAGGAAAGAGGAGACCTACACTTATAGCTGCTAGTACCCATGAAGGTGAAGAAGCTATAGTCTTAGAGGCTTTTAAAGTAATCTTAGATTCCTTAAGTGATGCTTTACTTATAATTGTTCCACGACATCTTGAAAGGTTTAGTAAAGTTAATGCACTGATAAATAATCAAGGCTTTAACTTATCTGTAAGATCCAGAAAAGAAGATGTCAGTAAAGATGTACAAGTGTTGTTAGGCGATACAATGGGTGAATTGAATTTTCTATATTCTTTATCAGATGTTGCTTTTGTCGGCGGAAGTTTAATTGATCATGGAGGACAGAATCTTCTAGAACCAGCAGCACAAGGATTGCCTCTATGTTCCGGACCTAGTATGAGGAATTTTATGGAGATATCAGATCAGCTTCAAAAAGCTAAAGGTTTAAGAATTATCAGTAATAAGGACGAATTAGCGTACTATTTTCTCGATTTAATTAATGATGAACATAGTTTACAAAGAACCGGTCAAGCCTCTAAGACTGTCTTCATGAAAAATAGAGGTGCTATAGAGATAATAATTAGAAATCTTCGTGATTCATTTATAAATATTATTTAATTACACTGCACTTATCTTTATCAAAAAAAACCAAAAAGCACGATTTTAGGACTTTTTTTACTGAATATATAACAAAGTAGTTTGAATTCATTGGCACATAGATTGCATATGTATTTATGTTATATATAAAAAATGAAGGAGCGTTACTATGAAATTAATAACAGCAGTTATTAAGCCTTTCAAGCTAGACGAAGTTAGAGAAGCTTTGTTAGCAGTTGGAGTTACAGGTTTAACAGTCACAGATGTCAAAGGCTACGGCCGTCAAAAGGGACACACAGAACTTTACAGAGGTTCTGAGTATGAAGTAGATCTTTTGCCAAAAACAAAAATAGACATAGCTGTTTCAGATGAAAAATGTGATGAGGTCATCGAAGCGATCACAAAAGCAGCTAATACCAGCAATATTGGCGATGGAAAGATTTTTGTCTTTAGTTTAGATCAATTAGTTCGTATTAGAACTGGTGATCTTAATGAAGACGCATTATAAAAATATAAGGAGATAAAATGACAGAATTAGAATTTGCACTCAATACGTTCTATCTTCTAATGAGTGGAGCGCTTGTCATGTGGATGGCAGCTGGTTTTACTATGTTAGAAGCAGGACTCGTCAGATCAAAAAATGCAGCTGAAATAGTTACAAAAAACTTTGGATTATTTTCAATTGCTTGCGTAATGTATTTAACTTGCGGTTTTTTCATAATGTATCCAGGTGATTCAGCAATATCATCTTGGATTCCAGGCTTTAGTTTTAGCTACTTATCACTAGGTATGGAAGGACAAGATATGTCTTATGGATCTTATTCAGAAGCTTCAGACTTTTTCTTTCAGGTAGTTTTTGTAGCAACCGCTATGTCAATAGTTTCTGGAGCAGTGGCTGAAAGGATGAAATTATTACCCTTTTTCGCATTTGCAGTAGTTCTTACAGGATTTATTTATCCTGTCCAAGGATATTGGAAATGGGGTGGTGGTGGATTAGACGCCCTTGGTTATACTGACTTTGCTGGATCTGGAGTAGTACACTTATGTGGTGCAGCAGCAGCTCTAGCAGCAGTGAGCATTTTAGGGGCAAGAAAAGGTAAATATGGATCAGATGGGTCAGCTTACGCAATCCCTGGATCAAATATACCTATCGCAGCCTTAGGTGCTTTAGTTCTATGGTTAGGTTGGTTTGGATTCAATGGTGGGTCTCAATTAGCTATTCATACTGCTGCTGATGCAATTGCAGTAGGTCAGGTATTTCTTAATACTAATATGGCAGCTGCAGGTGGCGTAATTGGCGCCTTGTTTGCAAGTAGAATATTTAGTGGGAAAGCAGATGTTACTATGGCCATTAATGGAGCTATAGCTGGCTTGGTTGCCATCACTGCAGCACCAGACACACCAACAGGTGGTCTTGCTACTTTCATTGGTCTTATTGGCGGAATAATAGTTTACTTTTCAGTAATTACACTCGATTCTAAGTTTAAAATCGATGATCCAGTAGGAGCTATTTCGGCTCATGGAACAGTTGGTATCTGGGGAATCATGGCAACACCTCTTTCTGGAGCAGGTGCATTCGGAACTCAAGCGATAGGGGCAATAGTTATCTTTGCATGGGTATTCATAACTAGTTACGTAGTATTAAAAGCACTCGATAGCATAGTTGGAATTCGTGCTTCAGAAGAAGATGAAGAATTAGGTTTAGATAAAGCAGAGATTGGTGTCGAAGCTTATCCTGATTTTAAATAGCAGCGCCATTTGTTATAGGGTGGCTTTTAAGAAGCCACCCTTAATTTGAGAGAATATGGATATTCAAGTTAACAAGGATGTTAATCTCAGAATAATAAAAATGAATAGAAAGTTAATAAAACCAAAACAAGCTGCGAGTATTTTAATGTGCAGTGAAAGAACTCTAGAGACCTGGAGGAGAGAAGAGAAAGGTCCTAGTTATTACAAGATCGAAGGAAAAGTGCTTTATGGTCTCGATGATTTACAAAATTTTATTGAAGGCTCTAGAGTATCTGTTTCATAATAATCATTTAAAGGGAGAATAGATGAAAATTAAAATTATAACTTTAGCGGGAATTATTTCTTTGCTAGCTTCTTGCTCAGAAAGTGAAGATATTGAAATTAGCGATGCTGCTGAAAATACAGCTTATGTTGAATATCTTTTTTGCAAAAATGGACCAGACATGTCGCAAGAATCATTTGCCGGCATGTTATCTGAATGGAATACCATACAGGATGGTATGGAGAATCCAGTTCCTATGTCTGTAGGTCTTGTTCCTAGAACTGAAACTGATTTGTATGATGGGATGTGGGTATTGGTTTGGCAATCAAAAGAACAAAGCGAAAAAGGTTGGCAAGAATGGTTAGCTGGACCAGCTGAAGCTTGGACTGAAAAAACTAGTTCTATCCTTTCTTGTACAGATTCTAATGGAGACGCTATAAATTACAGCTTTAATGTCAGTAATTTTAGACCTGCTCAAACACAAGATCCAGAACCAGGAGGAGTAGTGGGATTTAATTTCTGCAGTTATACAGACTCATTTGGACCAGGTGAACTAATTGCTGCCAATGGAATTTATAATCAATGGTTGGATGCTGCTGTAGAAGCAGCTGGAACTGAAACACCATACTTTTATACTATTCATGAACCAAATTTTGAAACGCCAATCCCGGGATCATCTGCAGGTTCTTATGATTATGCTTTTCATCATTTTTGGGATTCAGAAGAATCTAGAGCACAAGGTGCCGCTTTGTTTGCTGAGACTGCTCCAGCTCCTCAAGGGCCTCAACCTGATTGCATTCAAGAACTATTCTTGTTTGACAGTTATCCCTTCAGATCCCCACAAATTTAGTTTTATATAGCTTACTGAGACTTTAAGAAGTCTCAGTAGCTTTATTTT
>CACAGI010000015.1 GCA_902532015.1 uncultured SAR86 cluster bacterium
AGCTCATCTCGCGTCATTGGACCCGTTGTGTCTTGACTTCCTACAGTGGACATTCTTGGTTCACAATAGATTCCTGGTCTAATTCCTTCAACACCACAGGCTCTTCCAACCATTTTTTGAGCAAGAGTGAAGCCTTTATTATTTTTCTCAGCTTCTTCAGGTCGAACAAAAGTATCTGAAGAATCTAAATTGAGTATCTCTCTTGTTTCGTCAGTTAAGCTTCTACCAATGATAAGAGGTATTCTTCCTCCAGCCCTTACACCGTCTAGTAAGGTATTTGATTTATATTCATACTCACAAAGTAATTCACCAGAATCAGCTGAGATTACCTTCTTCTCATAAGGATAAATTTCTATAACATCTCCCAAATTCATTTTGCTGACATCACATTCAAACGCTAGCGCACCAGAATCCTCTAAAGTATTAAAGAAGATGGGAGCAATCTTACCTCCTATACATATCCCTGCTTGCCTTTTATTTGGAATGTAAGGTATATCTTCTCCTATATGCCATAAAAGAGAATTAGTTGCAGATTTACGAGATGATCCTGTTCCTACTACGTCTCCTACAAAAACTACGGGTAATCCCGACTCTTCTAACTTATTAATTGTATCTATAGGGTTTTTGAAAGTTTTCTTTAACATTGCTAGGGCATGAAGAGGTATATCAGGTCTTGAAGGTGCGTCTTGAGCTGGAGATAAATCATCTGTATTAATTTCTCCATCAACTTTAAATACTATGGCTTTTATAACTTCAGGTAATTCAGGCTTACTAGTAAACCACTCTGCATTTGCCCAAGAATCTACTACCTTTTTAGCATTCACATTCTTCTTTGATAACTCTATAACGTCGTGTTTTGCATTAAACATCAACAAAGTATTACTTAGTCCATCTGCTGCTATAGCACCAACCTCTTTATCTTCAAGCAATTCAATTAATGATTCAACATTGTAACCACCTAGCATTGTTCCTAGTAATTCGGTGGCTAGTTTTTTATCTATAAGAGGCGAATGCGCTTTTTCTTTTGCAATATCCGTGAGAAAAGCTGCTTTTACATAAGCTGCTGGATCAACGCCTGCCGGTACCCTATTTGTGAGTAAATCTAAAACAAATTCTTCTTCTCCTGAAGGAGGTTCTTTTATCAACTCCACAAGAGAAGCGACTTGTTCAGCACTTAATGGTAGAGGAGGAATGCTTTGTTCAGCTCTCTCTTTAACATGTGCTTTGTACTCTTTTAGCATTGCAAATAAGGTTTGTTCTTGATGTGGGTGCCGCATTTTAGCATAAAATTTCAATTTAAAGTTGCGTTGAGATTACTTAGATATATCATATTAATCCATGAATAAACCTGTTAAAACTCCTTGCATTGGTGTTTGCTCAACAGGTTTAGGTGATGATGTTTGCAGGGGGTGCAAACGTTTCCAACACGAAGTTCTCCAATGGAATTCTTATTCGGATTCTGAAAAAAGCTCTGTTCTTAATCGCTTAGAAATACTTAAGACTCAGATAATGGAGTCCAAAGTTTTTATTTTTGATGCAGTTCTTTTAAAGAAACAGCTGGAGACTTTGAAGATTAATTTTAATCCAGATACAAATTCTTACTGCTGGGTATTTGATTTATTTAGATTTGCTAGCCAATCTATCGCTGATCCATCTGAATTTGGTTTTGAGATTGTTACAAAAGACACGGACAACATCTTGGTTTTAAAAAAAATTATTGAAGAAGAGCTTTTTGAACTTTCTGAAGCCCATTATCAGAGGTACTTCAATCTAGAAGATAACTTTAATGCCTAATAAATGGATAAATATTCTGCATTCCCAAACACCAAAAAAATGGTTAGAAAAAGCCATTGATTTTCAAGAGATACTCCTCATAGATCACGCACATTGCGAAAAGAAGGCTGCAACAACAGCTATATCTTTGATACACAGATACCCCGATAAAAATTTAGCAAAAAAACTCTCTCCTTTAGCAAGAGAGGAACTTCTGCATTTTGAACAGGTCTTACGAGTCATTCAAAGGGAAGGCTACAAGTATAGAAATATCAGGCCAGGAGCATATGCTAAAACTTTATATGAAGCGTCTTCTAATCAGGAACCCCAAAGACTAAAAGATACATTAATTATATGTGCTTTAATTGAAGCTCGATCATGTGAACGCTTTCATGCACTTATTCCGTTATTGCCTCCTTCTTTAAATAAATTTTATTCAAAGCTTCACGAAGCAGAAGCTAGGCATTGCGATCTTTATCTAGACATTTATTCTGAGATATTTAATGAAGATTACTCTGATAGATTAGATTATTTAGCAACAATCGAATCTTCTTATATCAACAAGGAAGAAAAAACTTTTAGATTTCATAGCGGTTATTAATCTTATTTAACAATAGGCATTTCTTCCCAGTTAGTTAGATACCTTGGAGACTGTAAGAATCTTTTCATAGACCATGTCCTTTTTATGCCCTGAGCAGCAAAAGTTATTCTTCCAATACCTGAAGAATTTATTTTATCTACCGTTAGCATTAATTCTTTGCTCCCCAATCTACTGCTCATTTCCCTAAATAAGTCACCTTGATAAACGCCTTCATCATAGAAGTCACTAAGCATTACACCAGCCTTGATAAAATTTATATTTTCCTTAAAGATTCTCTCTGATAGCATCTTTGTTGCTCCTAAAACATCTCTAGTATCATTTGTTGGTGAGTGTAGTTTATAACTCATAGATCCATGATATTGTTTATCTTGTTTTCTAAAGTAATTGGTTCTCATGAATACAGAGACCATCTTGCAATATTGATCTTCTTTTCTTAATTTCTCGCACGCTCGAGACGTATAGTCACTTATGGCTTCATTCATTGAATTTAGATCGGTTATTTTTCTACTAAACGTTCTGCTTACAACGATCTGTTTTTTTGTAGCCGGTTGTTCTTTTAGACCTATACAAGGATAGCCTTTTAACTCCATAACAGTCCTTTCCAATACGCTACTAAATTTTCTTTTTATCAATTTAGTATCTAACTCAGATAACTGCAGTGCCGTTTTAATACCTAGAGAATTTAGTTTTTTGTTTATTCTGCTTCCTACTCCCCAAACCTCCCTTACAGGCATTATTGCCATTAACTTACGTCGCCTCTCTTGATTCGTTACATCAACAACTCCATTTGTTGCTGGATATTTCTTTGCACCATAGTTAGCAACTTTAGCTAATGTTTTTGTCGGTCCTATACCAACACAAACAGGCATACCAACCCACTGATTTATCGTTTCACGACATCCCTGTCCAAACTCTTCTAAATCCTTTAAGCCTGTAAGATCTAAAAAAGCTTCATCTATGCTGTATACCTCTACCTTAGGTGCAAGATATTCCAATGTTTGCATCACTCTAGATGATACATCGGCATACAGTTCATAGTTTGAAGAAAAGGCAATGCCACCTTTTTTTAAAAAAGGTTTCTTTATTTTGAACCAGGGTTCGCACATTTTTACACCAACTTGCTTCGCTTCTTTAGATAGAGCCACTACACAACCATCATTATTTGATAAAACCACTACGGGTTTATTTTTTATATCAGGTCTGAATATCCTTTCACATGAGGCATAAAAGCTGTTGCAGTCTACCAATGCGTAGGTCATTTTTAATAAAGATTAATTGAGGCTATGACCGTGCCTGCCAATTCAAGCTCTTCTTCTTTGTTGATAAATATAGGAGAGTATTTAGGGTTTTCAGACATTAGACAAACTCTAGGTTTGAGTAATAGTCTTTTACATGCATAAGAACCATCAATTGAGGCTATGACAATTTTATTATGAGTTGGTTCTATGCTCCTATCTACTATCAATACCGCTCCATCACCAATGTTGGCATTAATCATTGAGTCGCCACTGACCCGTACAAAATAAGTAGCAGCAGAATTTTTGATGAGATATTCATTTAGATCTAAGGGTCGTTCCACATAGTCATCAGCCGGACTTGGCCATCCAACTCTAACGGTATTTAAAAAATAGGGTATTTCCAACAGAGGTAAATCTTCCTCTGTAGCATTGCCCAGATAGTCAATTTTCATAAGGGTTTTGTAAAATTAATACTGTATATATATACAGTATAATCAAAGACCAATTTTGTAAAGCTTTTCATTTAATAGAATTTAAGTAGGATGTAATTTGGAGATAAGAAATATGAAAATCTGGGCAAGTTTAATAATCATTTATTTAGGATTTTTCTTTTGGTACACAGACTTGGGAGGAGAGCTAGATTCAGAAGAGATTGATCTTTTCTTAGAAAAACTTCAAGAAAATAACAGTGGTTTGGATTCTGAAATGTATGAATCCATTAAGAGTTTTATGGAGAATGATTCAGGAAAACAGTTTTTAATGGTTAATATTATAGACATAGATGAAGACCCAGAAGACACTGAAGGTGCTGAACCTGGGGAGTCTGCAGAGAGTTTACTCGGTCGATACATGGAACATATGTATCCGCAACTGTTTAAAAGAGCTTGCCACCCTGTTTTTGCAGGTAAAGCGGTTTCAACTGCAATGGATATAGTTGGAATTGAGGGAGCAGAGAACTGGGATCAAGCAGCCTTGATGAGGTATAAAAGTAGAAGAGCACTTATGGAAATTGTTACTCATCCTGATATGTTTGGTAAACATGAATTTAAAATAGCCGCTTTAGAAAAAACCATTGCTTATCCGGTTGAAGTTCAAATATATCTAAGTGATCCCAGATTCATCCTAGGATTAGTTTTTCTGGTGTTTGGTTTATCTTTGAGATTGAGAGAGGTTAAGAAATAGAGAATTTCTTTAGCTCACAAGATCTAGAATCCATCCAAATATACCACCCGTATTGATCCCAGTCTCCTAGTACTATCCTCTTAGCGGATCTGTTATTAACTTTAATCTCATGGGTATTTGGCCTATGTGTATGCCCGTGTATTAAAAGATCAACAGAAGATTCTCGCATGGTTTTAACCACCTCAGAAGGAGCAACATCCATAATGTCTTCTTTCTTTTCATCAGTTGCTTTTTTGCTCACATTCCTTAGATCTTTTGCAATCTCTTTTCTTTCCTTTAAAGATTTACTTAAGAATTCTTCCTGCCATTTAGGGTCTCTGGTAGTTTTTCTAAAGGATTGATAATCAACATCTTCAATGCAAAGTAAATCTCCATGCATTAGCAAAACCGGTTTACCAAACATTTCTTGTGTACTGGGATCATTTAAGAGTGTCACTCCAGAAGAAGAAGCAAATTCAGATCCTATTAGGAAATCTCTATTTCCATGCATGATAAAGATTTCTGTTTTTTGATTAGTTTTTAATAAAGCCTCTCTGATTTCAGAAATAAAATCATTGTGATCATCATCTCCTATCCAGACTTCAAACAGATCGCCAAGGATATAAAGTTTTTCTGCTTTCGAAGCTATCTCTTCAAGAAAAATTAAGAAAGCTTGAGTTATATCTGGTCTATCTTCTTGTAAGTGGAGATCAGATATAAAACAATAAGCCATTTTATTTAGTCTACTCCGTTGTTACTTTCGTATCTAGTATCGAGATCTCTTCTATAGGTACATCTTGATGGAAGCCAGAATTCCCAGTTGCAACTGCAGCAATAGCTTCTACTGTTTCAAAACCATCAACAACTTCCCCAAATACGGCGTAACCCCATCCTTGAATTGTTTCTTCCGTATGATCCAGAGAACTATTGTTTACAAGATTAATGAAGAACTGGGAGCTTGCAGAGTGAGGTTCATTAGTTCTCGCCATGGACAAAGTCCATTTTAAGTTCTTTACACCATTATTGGCTTCATTCTGGATTGGATCTTTACCTCTTTTATCAACCATTCCTGATTCCATTCCTCCACCTTGGATTACAAATCCGGGAATAACTCTATGGAATAAAGTTCCATTAAAAAAACCACTTTCAGCGTATTCCAGAAAGTTTTTTGAGGTTATTGGTGCTTCTTCTTCAAATAATTCTATTACTATAGGGCCTAAGGTTGTTTCGAAAGTTATCACTTTTATCTCCTTGTTTTGAGAACACCCCGTTAACGATATTAGTCCTATAAATACTACTATTGAACTTATACTAGATAAGAGTTGTTTCATTTTTCTTTAATAATCATTGCCTAGAGGGGGCTATAATACGTTCTTTATAGAATGCTTCCAATGAAATTAGCAAATGTCACCATATAGATCTAGATTTTGTCCAAGTCCTACAGGACTTTTACACTTAGGAAATTTAAGGACAGCTCTTTTAAATGTGCTTTTGGCAATTAAGTCAGGGGGTACGTTTATATTAAGAATTGAAGATACAGACGTAGACAGATCGAAGACCGAATTTTCTGAAGCAGTTTGTGATGATCTGCAGTGGATGGGTCTTCATTGGCAGGAAGGACCGAGAATTGGAGGTCCAGAAGATTCTTATTATCAATCTGAAAGAAATTCAATATACCAAGATTTCTATGACAAATTACTTGAAGAAAATCAAATTTATCCATGCTTCACGAGTGAAGAAGAGTTAAAAATAATAAGAAGAAATCAGATGGCTGCTGGCGAACCTCCTAGATATAATGGGATTTGGGCAAATGCCTCTAAAGAAGAAATTGAGGAAGAATTAGAAAAAGGCAATAAACCTGTATATAGATTTAGGCTTCCAAAAGATAAAACTATAATTTTTAAAGATTTAGTAAAAGGTGAGCAGTCTTTTCATACCAGTGACCTAGATGATTTCATTGTACGAAAAAAGGATTTAAGTCCAACTTTTATGTTTGCTAATGCAATAGACGATTCTTTGATGGGTGTAAATGTAGTTTTAAGAGGAGATGATCACTTAAGTAATACACCGAGACAAATAGCTTTACTAAAAGCTCTCAATCTAGAGATACCAGAATTTATTCATGTGGCTTTATTTACAGGTGATGATGGAGCTCCTTTATCTAAGAGGAACGGTAGCCTCTCTGTAAAAGAATTAAAGGAGATAGGATACTTTCCTCAGGCAGTTATAAATTATCTATCAAGAGTAGGGCACACTATTTCTGATAATGAATTGCGAAATATCCATGAGTTATCTTCAGTATTTAATATCGGTAATATCTCAACTTCACCCAGTAAAATAGACCACACCCAATTAAATTTTTGGCAAAAAAGTGTAATTGAATCTATATCTATTGAAGAACTGAGCTCTTGGCTTGAAAGCTCCTTAGAAGACCTGCCTAAAGACGTTAACAAAGACAGTTTTGTTGGATTGATAAGAGACAATATAACCTTTCCTGCTGATGCAGTTAGATATTTAAAGAATCTATTTATAAATCCATTAGATTCTGAAAAGGAAGTGGAAGATCTTATTAAACAAACAGGATCTCACTTCTTTAAAATAGCTGAAAAAATTATAGAAGATAATTGGGGTGATTGGTCTAAAACAATGAAACTCATTGGAGAAGAGACAGGAGCAAAAGGAAAGAATCTTTTTATGCCAATTCGAGCTTCAATAACTGGTCAACTTTCTGGTCCAGAATTAGATCAGGTAATTGAGGTCATGGGACTTGAAAGAGTGTTAAGAAGGTTACAAGAAGCATCATCATTGTGAAAATATTCAATAGTCAAACTGGAAAAAAAGAGGAATTAGTGCCCATAGACGGCGAACAGGTAAGAATGTATATCTGTGGAATGACTGTTTATGATGATACTCATATAGGCCATGCTAGAACTTTCTTATGTTTTGATTTAATAGTTAGGTATCTAAGAAAGTCTGGTTATAAAGTAAATTACATTAGAAATATAACAGACGTTGATGACAAAATTATTGCTAGAGCTAAAGAGTTAAATATTGATGCTTCAGACTTAACTGATAAATATATTACATCAATGCAAGAAGATTTTAGAAATCTAGGCATGATAGATCCAGATATAGAACCTAGAGCAACAAACAATATAGATTCAATAATTTCTTTAATACAGATATTAATGGATAAAGGTCATGCTTACACTGGCAAGGCAGATGTTTATTTTTCTACAGACTCTTACAAAGAATACGGAAATCTTTCTAATAGAAATACTGAAGACTTGATTGCTGGTGCAAGAATAGATGTTGACGAAGAGAAACAAAATCCAGCGGACTTTGTCCTTTGGAAAAAAGCTGAAGAAGGACTAACTTGGGATTCGCCTTGGGGAAGAGGAAGACCTGGATGGCATATAGAATGCTCTGCAATGAGTATGGATGCTTTAGGTAAAACCTTTGATATTCATGGCGGTGGAATAGATCTCAAATTTCCCCATCATGAAAATGAAATTGCTCAATCTGTATGTGCTACAGGAGAAGATTTTGCAAAATGTTGGATGCATACCGGCCCTTTAAGGATAGATAAAGAGAAAATGTCTAAATCTTTAGATAATTTTATAACCATAAAAGAAGCTATAAATAAATTTCCACCAGAGGTGATTAGGTTCTTCTTAATTTCAAATCATTACAGAAGCCCAATTAATTACTCCGAAGAAGGGGTGCTAGAAGCTAAGAACTCTTTAGACCGCTTATACACTTCCTTAGTTGATTTGGATTTAACTGGAGAAAAACCCTCAGAGCAGACAAACATTGTGTCTTCTTTCACAGAGGCTATGCAAGATGACTTTAATGTGCCTTCTGCTCTTGCAGCGCTTTTTGAAATTGCAAAATCTATTAATCTTGCCAAAGAAAACGGAGATACAAAACAGGCAAATATTTTAGGAGCCACTTTAGTAAATCTATCCGAACCTTTAGGGATTCTTCAACAAAAGACAGAAGATTATTTCCGGATCGGAGCTACTTTAAGCGATGAAGAAATTCAAACTTTGATCGACACAAGGAACAAAGCTAGAGACGATAAAAATTTTGAGCTGTCAGATCAAATAAGAGATTCCTTATTGGAAAAAGGAATAGTGTTAGAGGACACAGAGAAGGGCACTACATGGAAAGTTCAATAGCCTAGATCAATAAAGTTTTCTTAACATAGCTGCAATAACTGCATTTAGGATCTGCATCCGGAGGAGTGTCTTTCATTAACGTTTCTTTTACATCCAATAGAGTGGGCTCTACCCAAGTATCATTGCCTTTATAAGGTATCAATTTAGTTTTAAATTCAAGTTGATTATTGAATTCATCTTTTTCTGAAATTCCATTGCAATAAACAAAATATCCCATATCAGAAACATCAAAAGAATTACCCCTTAAGAGCCACTGATAAAATTCAATCTGTCTTTTGTAACCTATTTGCCAATCTGCATCTATGCTCACTTCTCCTTTCTTTGAAGTTGCTTTGTAGTCCACAACAATTATTTGTTTTGTTTCAGTATGGATCCATAAGTCATCCAGACCACCCCTGAGTATGAGATTAGTTTCTATATGATGTCGCTTAACTCCGTGACGAAGGGATTCTCTCCATTCTTCTAAATCTGGATGTTCGTAAGGTATAGCTTTTAAATTATTTTCTACCATAATTGGATGAGGCTCACCTTTTTCTCTGTAGATATCAAATTCATTTTTTAACAATTCATCTACTGCATTATTTAGATTAAAAGGAAATGAGGGAGGTCTGGCAATTCCTACTCTGTTAGTTAAATAAAAGCACCTTCTGCATTCCAAGAAATTATCAATTCTTGATCTACTTAAGACAAACGGCTCTTCTGAATCAGGATGGAATAATTTTGCAGGCATTTTTATGATGATAGTATCAAATAGAACAAAAAAAAGGCTCAAAATCTTAATGAGCCTTTTTAGTGTCTGGCTCCCCGAGCTGGGCTCGAACCAGCGACCCAATGATTAACAGTCATTTGCTCTACCAACTGAGCTATCGGGGAATAATGTAATTATAACGTGTCGAAACTAAGCGTATAATATTTTTTACAAAATAATGACAAAGAAATTTAATATAGTTTCCGACTATAAACCTGCTGGAGATCAGCCAAAAGCTATAAGTGAAATTGTTTCAGGCATTAATGCCGGTCTTCTAAATCAAACTCTTCTTGGAGTTACTGGCTCTGGTAAAACATTCACCATGGCTAATGTTATACAGGAATTACAAAGACCCGCTATTGTAATGGCTCACAATAAAACCTTAGCAGCTCAGCTTTATGGTGAATTCAAAGAATATTTTCCGAATAATGCGGTTGAATATTTTGTATCTTACTATGATTACTATCAGCCGGAAGCTTATGTTCCAACTACAGATATATATATCGAAAAAGATGCCTCTATCAATGAACATATAGAACAAATGAGGCTATCAGCCACCAAGGCAATCATGGAAAGAAGGGATGTAGTTATTGTAGCTTCAGTTTCAGCAATCTACGGACTAGGTGATCCAAAATCATATCTTCAAATGGTATTGCACCTTGATCGAGGAGATGAGGTAGATCAAAGGACTCTGCTAAGAAGACTAGCTGAATTGCAGTATCAGAGAAATGAAGTTGAATTTAAGCGTTCTATGTACAGAGTAAGAGGAGATGTGATAGATGTATTTCCTGCTGATTCTGAAAAAGAGGCTTTGAGAATAGAATTATTTGGAAACGAAATAGATTCTTTAAAAATTTTTGACCCTCTGACAGGCGAGATTATTAGAGAAGTGCCTAGAATTACAATTTACCCTAAATCTCATTATGTGACAGGACGTGAAAGAATTTTACAAGCTATAGAATTTATAAAGGAAGAGTTAGTCGATCGATTGGCCTACCTGAAGAAAGAAAATAAATTAGTAGAAGCTCAGAGATTAGAAGAAAGGACAAAGTACGACATCGAGATGTTGAAAGAGTTAGGCTTTTGTTCAGGTATAGAAAATTATTCAAGGTTTCTATCAGACCGCCAGCCCGGTGAAGCACCTCCAACATTATATGAATATTTACCCGAAGATGCTTTGGTCTTTGTAGATGAGTCTCATGTTTCCTTGCCTCAATTAGGGGGTATGTATAGAGGTGATAGATCTAGAAAACAAACCCTAGTAGATTATGGTTTTAGACTGCCAGTTGCCTTAGATAATAGACCATTGAGATTTGATGAATGGGAAAAACTATCAGGCCAAAGAATCTTTCTATCCGCAACGCCTTCAAAATATGAATTGGAAAATTCTGGTAATGTAGTTGAGTTGGTAGTTAGACCTACAGGTTTAACTGATCCGGAAGTTGAAGTTAGGCCAGCAACCCATCAAGTAGATGACTTACAAGCCGAGATAATAAAATGCGTTGAAAACGGAGATAGAGTTTTAGTAACAGTTCTCACGAAAAGAATGGCAGAAGACTTAACTGAATATCTAGATGAAAATGGTACAAGAGTTAGATATTTGCACTCAGATATAGAAACAGTTGAAAGAGTCGAGATTATAAGAGATTTAAGATTAGGAGCATTTGACGTATTGATCGGTATAAATTTACTCAGAGAAGGCTTAGATATTCCAGAAGTTGCTTTAGTTGCTGTTTTAGATGCCGACAAAGAAGGTTTCTTAAGATCCGAAAGTTCTTTAATCCAAACTATCGGAAGGGCGGCAAGACATTTAAATGGTAAAGCCATTCTATATGCAGACAAGAAAACTGGTTCAATGGATAGGGCTATTTCGGAAACAGACAGAAGAAGAAAAATACAAGAAGAATTTAATAAAGAAAATTCAATTAAACCAAAAGGAATAAAAAAAGGGATTGCCGATATCATGGAAGGCGCTCGTTCTGTGAAAGGCAAGAACAGATCTAAAAGAAAACTGGATAAGGCAAAAAATATTGATTTTGAACCTATCGAGCATTTTAATGATCCAGATAAACTAAAAAAAGAAATTACCCGACTGGAAGACGAAATGTACAGATATGCGAAGAATTTGGAATTTGAAGAAGCTGCAGCCTATAGAGATAGAGTCGAGGATTTAAAATTAAAGCTAATTAGCAGCTAAAAGAAGCATTTCCTTTTCTCTATTCAGGATAGACAGAGTTTGGTAATAAAGTTGAATTCTTTCGACATATTCTAATGCTTGTATATGTTTTTCAAAATTATTATTCTCATCGGCATATCTATCAATAAGAATTTCAGCGAGGTAAATCGAAACATCAGACCATAGATTAGGATTACCACCACTTTTTAATGCAAGCTTTCTTGCTAAGTTTATATTTACGAAACCTAAATTATAACCTGCCAGAGCCATCCATATCCTATCTTGTTTTGGGATCTCTATAGGGAGCCTATTTAAGTTTTTTTGGAAATAATTAGCTCCTCCAAAAATGCTTTGCTTTGCATTAGTTCTTCTTTTAATACCCATTTCTTTTGCGGTTTTTTGAGTCAGCATCATCATGCCTCTAACACCTGTATTCGAAATTGCCTTTGGATTCCAGTGAGACTCTTGATAACTAATGGCAGCTATTAAGGTCCAGTGCACATCTAAGTTTTTAGATGACTGTCTAAAAGACTGTTCAAAATGGGGTAGTCTTTTTTCAGTTCTTTCAAGAAAAATTGAAAGACCCACAGGGTCTCCTTTCCAAATAGATTCAATTTCTTCTGAGAAAATATTGACGTTTTGTTGAGAATAAGAAGCTAAAACAGGTGCCTCTAGACTTACAACAGCCAGCAATGCTACGAATGAAAATAAAGAATATTTAAGTCTTTTCTTCAAATTTTCCCCAAGAAGTATTCTTGGAACTTTATTGTACTAAAAAATATACTTTTTACTATATATAGTGTTACTTTTGGTGTGTAACCACTATATAAAGTATTTACTTAGTTAAACCATTTATTACAATACCCTCATAAACACTAATGAAGCCAGTAATTAAGATCTCTTCAAAAGTAATAGCAATTAAGGGCTCTGCACGATTAACAGATTTTAGAATTCAATCTCTAAAAGAAAAGTTCCAACCTAAAACTCCTATAGATTTAAAAGAACTTAATTGTAACGAAATTTATTTTGCATCTTTAGATGATAAAAATAAAATACAAAATCAAACTTACTTGCATGATCTATATGACATATTATCTGCTGAAGAGTCTTATGATTTTTTAGAAGAAGATCATGTATTGGTTATTCCAAGAATAGGGACTATTTCACCTTGGTCTTCGAAAGCTACAGAAATTTTACAAAACTGCGGAATAAATTGGGTTAATAGAATAGAAAGAGGGTTCTGTTTTCATCTAGGCAAACAGAGAGTAAGCAACAAAAAAGAACTTCTAAGTCTAGGCAAGCTTCTTTCCGATAGAATGACTCAAGGAGTGATAGTTGACCTAAAAGAAGCTTCTTCAATTTTTTCATCTCAAAAACCAGAACCTTTTAATGAAGTTGATATATTTTCTTCTGGATTGAAGAAGCTTGAAGAAGCTAATTTAAATTTAGGTTTAGCATTAAATGATGAAGAGATTAAATATCTTTATAAGAACTATAAAGAAACAAATTCTAACCCTACTGATGCTGAGTTGATGATGTTTGCACAAGCAAATTCAGAGCACTGTAGGCATAAGATATTTAATGCTGATTGGACGATTAATGGAAGTCCCGTTACAAATAGTTTATTTGGAATGATCAAGAATACATACAAGTTAAATTCTTCAGGTGTTTTGTCAGCTTACGAAGACAATGCAGCAATTCTAGAAGGTTATGAGAGCACTAGGTTTTATACAAAAAATGGTAAATATAAATCTTTTAAAGAGAAGAATCACTTAGTTATAAAGGTTGAAACACATAATCACCCTACGGCAATATCTCCCTTTTCAGGCGCTGCTACAGGATCTGGAGGCGAGATTAGAGATGAAGGTGCTACAGGAGTAGGGGCTAAACCTAAAGCTGGTTTAAGTGGTTTTACTGTCTCTAATTTAAGAATTCCTAGTTTGCTTGAAGACTGGGAAATGGATGAGGATTTACCAGACAGAATAGCCACCCCTTTGGAGATTATGATTGAGGCACCTATTGGCTCGGCTGCATTTAATAATGAGTTTGGAAGACCCAACATCTTAGGGTATTTTAGATCTTTTGAGATGGACCTTCTTCATAAAGGTCAAAAGGTAAGATTTGGCTACCATAAACCAATAATGCTTGCCGGCGGTTTAGGAAATATAAAAAATGAACATGTAAATAAATCTGCAGTTCCCATAGGTTCTAAACTAGTCGTTTTAGGCGGACCAGCTATGTTGATTGGTCTGGGTGGAGGTTCTGCATCTTCCCTTTCATCGGGTAAAGGAGATACTGATCTAGATTTTGCTTCAGTTCAAAGAGAGAATCCTGAAATGGAAAGAAGATGCCAGGAAGTCTTAGATAGGTGTTGGCAAGAAGAAAATAAAAATCCTATATTATTTATTCATGATGTTGGTGCAGGTGGGCTATCAAATGCTATACCTGAATTGGTTAAAGATAGTGGTCACGGAGCTTTAATTAATTTAAGAAAGATACCTAATGCTGAACCAGGCATGACCCCAATGGAGATATGGTGTAATGAATCTCAAGAAAGATATGTCTTAGCTATTGATGATGAGTCAATTGAAAAGTTTAGCAAATTTTGTTTAAGAGAGAGATGCCCATTTTCTGTTGTAGGTGAGATAACAAAAGGAAATCAATTAGAAGTTTATGATGAGTATTTTGACAATTATCCAATCAGTTTATCTTTGGATATTTTATTTGGAAAGCCTCCAAAAACTTCAAGAAAATTTAATGCAATTAAAAGAGATTTTGGTGAATTAGAGATATCTGATCAGGATCTTGAAGAATTGTTATTTAAAGTTTTAAGACACCCTACTGTCGCGAGCAAAAATTTTCTTATTACTATTGGAGATAGAACAGTAACAGGTTTAATTACTAGAGATCAGCTTGTTGGTCCTTGGCAAGTACCAGTATCGGATTATGCAATGACTAGATCTGGCTTTACCGGAGTTTCTGGAGAAGCAATGTCTATTGGAGAGAGGACTCCTGCAGCAATAATAAATCCTGCATCTGCGGCAAGAATGTCAGTAGCAGAAGCCGTTACAAATATATTGCCATCAGGAATTTCTAATTTATCTGATATAAAACTTTCTGCAAATTGGATGGGTTCTCCTAACAACTTTACAGGAGATCAAGATCTATATGAGGCAGTTGAAGCAATAGGCATGGGCCTTTGTCCGAAATGGAAAATAGCCATTCCCGTAGGCAAGGACTCTCTTTCTATGTCAACTGAATGGAAAGACAATGGAAAGACTAAATCTGTAACTTCTCCTGTATCTCTAATTGTTTCAGCATTCACGGCAATTAAAGATATAAATTTAGCTGTTACACCTCAATTAGTAGATAAAGAATCTGAATTAATTTTAATAGATCTTTCAAAGGGCAGTCGTAGGCTGGGTTCAAGCATAGCCTCTCAGGTAAACTCTTTGTGTATAGGCGAGGTACCAGATGTTGAGTGTATAAAAGAGATGCCTCATTTTGTTAAAACAATATTTCAGCTATTAAAGAGTAAAAAAATACTTTCATATCATGACAGATCTGATGGTGGGCTAATTACTACAGTCATAGAGATGGCTTTTGCTGGTAGATTGGGAGTGGACATACAGCTAGATCTTTTACCATCAAATTCGAAAGAAGTTTTAGCTGATTTATTTAATGAAGAACTAGGAGTAGTTATTCAAGTTGCCAAGGAAGACAAAGCAATGGTTATGGAGGCATTAGATTCTTGTTCACTAAAAGAATACTCTTATCCTTTTGCAGTTTTGAATAAAGATAAAGATATTAAGTTAGTAGAACAAAGTAGAACTAAATATAAATGGACATTAAAAGCATTGCTTAAAGAGTGGCATAGGGTTAGTCATGAAATTCAATCTTTGCGAGATAATCCTGAAACAGCTAAGTCTGAGTATCTTTATGATGTTGATACTGAAAGATTAGGAATAAGACCAGTTCTTTCTTTCCAGATACCTTCAAAATTTTCAATTAAAAAAAATAAGCCTAGTCTAGCCATCATTAGGGAGCAGGGCATTAACGGACAGGTCGAAATGGCCGCTGCTTTTGAAAGAGTTGGATTTGATTGCGTAGATGTACACATGACAGACCTAATATCTGGTGACCTAAGTCTTAATAATTTCCAAGGTCTTGTAGCTTGTGGAGGGTTTTCTTATGGAGATGTGCTTGGAGCAGGAGGAGGGTGGGCTACTAATATTCTTTACAATGAAGATCTTAGAGGCCAATTTAAAGAGTTCTTTTTTAATGAAGAGGTTTTTTCTTTAGGAGTTTGTAATGGCTGTCAAACTTTGTCTTTATTATCTAGCTTAATTCCAGGAACAGAAAGTTGGCCTAAGTTTAAAAGAAATATTTCTGAAAAATTTGAAGCCAGGTTAAGTCAAGTCCTTGTTCAGGAATCACCATCAATATTTTTTAAAGGTATGGAGGGATCATTAATTCCTATCCCAGTAGCTCATGGAGAGGGAAGGGCTCAACTTAGTGAAAATCACCTTTCAGATTTAGATGCAAAACAACTTAATCCACTTCTTTACGCAAATGATGAAGGCAAATCTACTCAAAGTTATCCGCAAAATCCTAACGGATCACTTTCTGGTATTGCAGGCATAACTAATAAGTCTGGACGTGTAACTATCATGATGCCGCACCCAGAAAGAGCTTTTTTAACTTCTCAATATTCTTGGCACCCGAAAGAATGGAAAGAATACGGACCATGGATAAAGTTTTTTGAAAACGCAAAAGATTTTGTTAGTTAATTTATCTAGGCTTCCTCTCAATTATTTGGGTTCTTAGAGGGTATTCACCTTTTTTAGAATCCTTAAAAAAATTCTTCAAAGTAGTTGGTACAAATGGAAACGCTAACTCTTCCCAGGGAATATCTTTTTCTGCAAAAAATTCTACTTCCAAGCTTTCCGAAGTTTTTCCGTAATCTTCATGGATTACTTCAGCTAAGTGAAGCATATAAACTTGATTTATTTGAGGGATATTGAATATTGCATAGAGGTTTCCCATTTTGACTTCAGTATTTGTTTCTTCTTTAGTTTCTCTAAAGGCACCTTCTTCAATCGTTTCTCCATTTTCAAGAAAACCTGCTGGCAAAGTCCACAAACCATACCTAGGTTGAATCGCTCTTTTACAAAGTAGTACTTTATTATCTTTAGTTGGAATTGTTCCAACTATTACTTTTGGATTTGTGTAATGAATAGAATCACACTCCGTACAACAATCTCTTTCAAGATTGTCTCCATCAGGAATTCTTTTTTCTAATTTAGATCCACAATCGTAGCAAAAATTCATTTATACCTCTTTATTTCGATTTAAGGCGGTTGAAGTATAAACTATCTACCTTAAACTGATTTAAATTAATAATGCTCGATAAAATAACAAGTAAATTAAAAGCCTATAAAGGAAATCCTCCCGTTAATGAGTTAAAGAAAGCGGCTGTTCTTATCGCAATAGTTGATTGTGATAACCCTGAATTAATTTACACTTTGAGATCTAATAAAGTAGGCTCTCATGGAGGCGAGGTATCTTTTCCAGGCGGTATGTATGAGAAAGATGATTCTACACTTAAAGTAACCGCTTTAAGGGAATCTGAGGAAGAAACAGGCCTTAATAGAGAGCAAGTTCAGATCATAGGCTCTACAGACACAGTAGTTTCAAGATACAACGTAAGCGTCACTCCCTATGTGGGAATTGTTCCTGCTGATATCAGTTTAAATAATGATTCTGAGGAGATCGAAGCTTGTTTTAGAGTACCTATAAGTTTCCTTTTAGAGGACAAGAGGTATAGAAATGACAATATAAATAAGAATGGCGAATCTTTCTTTATGCCTGCTTATAAGTTTGAATCTTTTATAATATGGGGACTTACAGCAATGATGACTGTAGATTTTTTAAATATAACATTGGATGCAGGAATTGATTTAAGAACTAAAGGAAATTAATAAGGAAAATACATGATATATAAACTAGGTGCAGATAAACCAATTCTAGAAGATGATTATTACGTGGCTGATAATGCAACAGTTTTAGGTAAAGTAAGACTATGCAAAGATTCTAGTATTTGGTTTGGGGCAATCTTACGAGGTGATACAGAACTGATAACAGTTGGAGAAAGAAGTAATATTCAAGATGGTTCAGTTCTTCACACTGACCTTGGATTTCCTTTAGATATAGGCAAAGATGTAACGATTGGACATAAAGTTATGTTGCATGGATGTACTATCGGAGACGGAAGTCTTATAGGGATTAATTCTGTTGTTTTGAATGGAGCGAAAATCGGTAAGGGTTGTCTAATTGGAGCTAATACTCTTATAACTGAAGGAACAGATATACCAGATGGATCTCTTGTTATGGGATCTCCGGGTAAGGTTAGGGGAGAGTTAAATGAAGATCAAAAGAATGGTTTAATATTTTCAGCTCATCATTATGTAGAGAATTCAAAGCGCTTTAAAAGTGAATTAGAGAAATTATAGGAGAAAATTATGAAAACAGAAGTTATTAACTATCAATATAAAGATAAAGACTATTTAGGTTATGTTGCTTACCCAGATAAAGACCTAGCACCATTAGTTCTTATAGCTCACACTTGGGCTGGAAGAGATTCATTTGTTGAAGAAAGAGCTAAAGACCTTGCTGGCCTTGGTTATGTGGCAATGGCAGTTGATATGTATGGAGATGGAAAAATTGGAAATAGCACTGAAGAAAATCAATCATTAATGACACCGCTTGTTGAAAACAGAGATAAATTAAAAGGAATAATTAATTCAGCGCTTTCTAGAGGCAAATCCTTACAGGGCGTTGATGCAAATAAAGTCGCGGCAATAGGTTATTGCTTTGGCGGTTTAGTGGTATTAGATCTTGCAAGATCCGGAACTGAGCTTAATGGTGTCGTAAGTTTTCACGGCCTATTGATGGGCTCTGAAATTGCCGAAGTAGGAATAAATGCTAAGATTTTAGTATTACATGGTGAAAGAGATCCAATGGTGCCGTTAGATATGGTAGATGACTTCCAAAAAGAAATGACGGAAGCAAATGCTGACTGGCAATTGCATAGTTATGGAAATACTTATCATGCATTTACAAACCCTGATGCAAATGATCCCTCGCTAGGGACTGCCTTTAATGAAGATTCAAATAATAGATCTTGGCAGTCTATGAACAATTTCTTCGATGAGATATTCACTTAAGTAAATGAAAAAAAATCTTACTACTAATGAAATCAGAAATATTTACCTTGAATATTTTCAGGAAAATGGCCATGAGTTAGTTGAAAGTGCTTCCTTAATTCCACATAACGATCCATCCTTATTGTTTACTAATGCTGGCATGGTTCCTTTTAAGGATTTACTTCTAGGAGTAGAAAAAAGAGCCTATACCAGGGCAACAAGCTCTCAAAGATGTCTAAGAGTGGGAGGAAAGCATAATGATTTAGATAATGTTGGTTATACAGCAAGACACCATACTTTTTTTGAAATGTTAGGTAATTTTAGTTTCGGAGATTATTTTAAAGAAGAAGCAATAACTTTCGCTTGGGAACTGTTAACAAAGAAGTATGAAATACCTCCAGAAAAATTATGGATAACCGTTCACAAGGATGATGATGAATCTGAGCAAATATGGATTGAAAAGATAGGAGTTGATCCTGCTAGAATTTCAAGACTGGATGATGATGAGAATTTTTGGACCATGGGTGACACTGGTCCTTGTGGGCCCTGTAGTGAAATTTATTACGACCATGGAGATCATATAGAAGGAGAGCCGCCAACCTTGGATAGTGATCCTGGAGATAGGTTTATAGAGATTTGGAATTTAGTTTTTACACAATTTGATAGATCCAAAGACGGAACTTTGAGCCCCTTGCCCAATCCATGTGTAGACACAGGTATGGGACTAGAAAGAATGGCTGCTGTCCTTCAAGAAGAGCATAACAATTACAATATAGACCTCTTTAGTAAGTTGGTCAGTAAGGCTGGAGAACTTACTCAGGTAAATGATCCTGAGAACCCTTCTTTAAGAGTAATTGCTGACCATTTAAGGGCTAGTTCATTTTTAATTGCTGATGGAATTGTACCTAGCAATGAAGGCAGAGGTTATGTTTTAAGGCGGATAATAAGAAGAGCATTGAGGCATGCAAATAAATTGGGTATGAAAGGAACCTTATTATCTGCGATGGTTCCTACTCTAATTAAAGAGATGGGAGATGCTCATCCTCTACTTAAAAAAGAATCTAAAATTATAGAAGCTAATTTACTTCAAGAAGAGCAAAAGTTCTCTGAAACACTCAATCAAGGCATGTCACTATTAAAGAGTGAGATTGAAGAGCTAGATGGAAAACTTATACCTGGAGAAACTATATTTAAGTTATATGACACTTTTGGATTTCCGGTCGATATGACTGCTGATTTTGCAAGAGAAAATGGTTTACAGGTAGATTTAGTTGAATATGAAGAATTAATGTTACAACAGAAAGAAAGAGCTCGATCTTCGAATTCTTTTAGTTCGGTTCTTCCTGAATCTTTATCTATAGAAGGTTCAACTGAATTTATTGGTTATGAACATAAGAAAGCAAATACTAAGATTATAGAATTGATTAGCACTACGAAAGAAACTAAAAGTAAAACTTTAGTTGAAGATGAAGAGGGTGTTGTCATTCTTGAAGAAACACCATTCTATGCTGAATCAGGAGGGCAAATAGGAGATAAAGGAACGATCATAGGAAAAGGTTTTGTTTTTGATGTGTTAGACACTCAGAAGATAGGTGATCATCATGGTCATTTAGGTGTAGTTAGGGAAGGTAATTTAAAAATAGATTCGAAAGTAGAAGCGAACATAGATGAAAGCTTTAGGGAAAAGATTGTACCAAATCATTCAGCAACACATTTATTACAAGCTGCTTTAAAAAAAATACTCGGAGATCATGTTGAACAAAAAGGTTCATTAGTTAGAGAAAACCGTTTACGTTTTGATTTTTCGCATTTCGAACAAGTTAGTGCAGAGCAAATAATTGACATTGAAGACTTAGTTAATTTAAAGATAGAGAAAAATACTAAATCTGTAACTGAAATAATGACTATTGAAGACGCTACTAAGAAAGGTGCTATCGCATTTTTTGGAGAAAAGTATGGAGAAGAAGTTAGAGTGCTTGACTTAGGTGAAGGTTTTTCTATTGAGTTGTGCGGAGGAACGCATGTAAAGACTACAGGCGAAATAGGCTTAATGAAGATTATTAGTGAATCTGGTATCTCTGCTGGAGTTAGAAGGATTGAAGCAGTAACAGGGATAGGTGCAACTCTTCTATTACAAGAACTTGAACAGAGCATTACTTCTATTTCTAATGAACTTCTGGTTGATCTTAAACCTATTGATAAAGATCAAAATAATTTAAGTGCAATAAGAGACTTTCAATCCCAATTAAAATTGCTGGCAAAAGAGTTAAATACCTCTCAAGATCAGATTCTTAAGAGAATACTTGATATGAAAGAAAGAATTACTTATCTGGAAAATATGTTGGGCAGTAAGTCTGAAATAAAACCTTCTTCCAGTAATCTTATAAATGCCATAAAAGATCTTAAGAATTTGAGTAAGTCTCTTGAAGATGCTGCTAACAATAAAGAAAGAGAAGGAATAAGTACTTCAGTAGCTGACCTGAAAGAAGGCTCTATTGAAGTGGGTGGTTACAAATTAATAACCAGAAGTTTTGAAAATACTGATTCAAAGAATTTAAGAGAATTAGCTGACCAACTCCGAAAT
Source organism: uncultured SAR86 cluster bacterium (assembly GCA_902532015.1). Classification (GTDB taxonomy): domain Bacteria; phylum Pseudomonadota; class Gammaproteobacteria; order Magnimaribacterales; family Magnimaribacteraceae. The sequence continues at coordinate 21,668 of CACAGI010000015.1, forward strand.
AATGAAACAAATACTATTGTAACTTTAGTATCTATCTCCGGAGATAAGATACCTTTAATTGTTGCCTGTTCAAAAGAAGTACAGATTGATGCAAGAGACATCATGCAACATCTAGTGAATCAATTAGGTGGAAGTGGTGGAGGTAGGCCAGATTTTGCACAAGGCGGTGCTGACAGTTCTGATGATCTAGAAATTGCTCTTGATTCTGTAGCTGATTTAGTTGTTTCTTTAACCAATCAGTAATATAGAATGCTACCTTTTTTTTAATCCAATGAGTAAATTGATAGTTAAGAAGTTTGGCGGGACATCAGTAGCTGATTCTGTGAGAATAGAAGCTGTAGCAGATATTGTTGAACAAACAGTTAAAGAAGGAAACAAGGTAACGGTTGTTCTGTCTGCTATGGGTAACAATACTGATGAACTAATAAAATTAGCAAAAGAGATCAATCCTGAACCAGATCTAAGGGAATATGATGCCTTGGTATCAACTGGAGAGCAAGTTTCTGTAGCATTACTAGCTATGGCATTATTAAAGCGAGGAATTAAAGGAAAGTCATACACTGCTTATCAATTGGGCATTAAAACTAATTCAAGCCATAGTAGAGCAAGAATATTAGATGTTGAGGTAAATAAAATAACCAAAGAACTAGCCGAAGGCTTTGTACCAGTTATAACAGGCTTTCAAGGAATGAATGATCGAGGAGATATAACAACATTAGGTAGAGGCGGCTCTGACACAACTGGAGTTGCTCTAGCAGTTGCTCTGAAGGCAGATGAATGTCAGATATATACAGACGTTGATGGGGTATTTACAACCGATCCAAGGGTTTATGATAAAGCAAAGCTGCTTGAAAATATTAGTTTTGAAGAAATGTTGGAGTTGTCCAGTATGGGAGCCAAGGTTTTACAACTACGTGCAGTAGAATATGCAAGTAAATTTAATATGCCCATTAGGGTACTTTCAAGCTTTAGTGAAAGCAAAGGAACTTTAGTTCAAGAGGAGAATAATATTATGGAAAGACCAATTGTTTCAGGCATTAGCAGTATAGATACAGAAGCAAAACTCACTGTTAGAGGAGTACCTGACATTCCTGGAGTTGCAGCTAAGATATTAGGTCCCATAAGTGATGCAGGTATTGATGTTGATGTAATAGTTCAGAATATCGGAGCTGATAATACGACTGATTTTACTTTCACAATAGATCAGTCTGATTTATCTAGGGCTGAAAAAATATTACAAGATACTTCTAGTTCGTTAGAAGGAGGTCAACTGGAAGTAGATGCAGACATTGCTAAGATCAGTATTGTAGGGAGAGGCATGCGAGCTAATGCTGGAGTTGCAAGTAAAATGTTTCAAGCTTTAGCAGATAACGAAATTAACATCTCCATGATAACAACATCGGAAATAAAAATTTCAGTTGTTATAAAGAAAGGAGAGATGAAGGCCGCAATAAAAGCTCTTCATGATGCTTTTGACTTAGATAAAGAGCTAGATAGTTAGTGGATTTCTTCATATATTTAATAGGTCTAGAGCATGGAATGCTTAGAGGTTTTGTCTTTGGAATAGTCCATGTAAGTATACTAATTATTGGTTATTACACTGGTTGGAGTATAAATAGATTAATTAAAAAAACTACAAATGGGCATATAGCTGGGATTATTGGAGCTGTAATAGCGCATATTCTTGCAGATATTATTGCTTCTTTACTAGACCCGACCATGCGATCGGCAGCTTTTGGAATTCTATTAGGAGGCCTTATCCCGTTATTATTTATACCTTTTTTAGAAAAATACGTTACCAAGAGTGAATCACACATTATGGTAGGTGATCACGAGGATATAGAAAAAGATTTAAAATCCCATTAAGCACAATCAATTAAAAAGGTTTATTTTTTATCTTTTTTTAAAAAAAAGGATTGTAAATAAGAATCATTCTCATCTATAATGCGAATCATTCTCAAATTGAGAATGATAATTATTAAACTTAACGGGATAGATTATGAAAAAGATTCTTATAATAGGAGTTTCTTTATTGGCTTTCTCAGTATTTGCTGAGGAAGAAGTAGAAGAAATAGTTGTTAAAGGTAAAGTCCTTTATTCTGATCAAGTTAATGCACTTAAAACACCTACGGCAATTGTTGACGTGCCTCAGGCTGTTTCTATAGTCACTGACGAAGATATTCGTAAACAAGGTATCAGAGAAATCGGAGATATTGTCAGATATACTCCTGGAGTTAATACCTCTCAAGGTGAAGGCCATAGAGATGCAGTTGTATTTAGAGGAGTTAGATCAACAGCTGACTTTTTCCAAGACGGGGCCAGAGATGATGTGCAGTACTACCGTTCTTTATATAATGTTGAGCAAGTTGAGGTTCTTAGAGGACCTAATGCTTTGTTATTTGGACGTGGTGGAACAGGTGGTATTATCAATAGGGTCACAAAAAAGGCTACCATAGGAGAAAATTTTGGTTCTTTTGACTTAGGAGCTGACGATTTCGGAGCTACTGATCTAGCTATCGATTACAACATGCAAGCAGGAGATAATTCTGCTTTTCGTTTGAATGCTCATGTTGACGCTTTAGAGAATCATAGAGACTTCTATGATGGAGATAGAACGGGCTTTAACCCAACCATGCGAATTGAATTAAGCGAAAATACAACTTTAGATTTATCTTATGAATACGCTGATCATGAAAGAATGATAGATAGAGGTATTCCTACTGCAAACGGTCAACCAGTAGAAGCACTAAAAGACGTAGTATTTGGAACTTCTGATATTAATATAACTACTCTAGAAGCAGATATCTTTAGAGGTAACCTTACTACTGATCTTTCTGATACCTCAAAAGCTGTTTTTTCTATAACTTCGAGTGAGTTTGAAAAACTCTATCAGAATCTTTATGCCTCTGGTTACGATCTAGCTACTAATGTAGTAACTTTAGATGGTTACAGGGATCCTACAGAAAGAGAAAATCTAATCATTTCAGGTAACTTTATAAATGAAATTGAGGTAGGATCTTCAAAACATACTCTTTTAGTGGGATTTGAAAAAGTAGATACAGATAATAGTAATGAAAGATTCGATACATATTTTTCAACTACAGGAAAAGATAAAGAGTCATTTAATGTATCGAGACCTTTGAATATAGCTACAAATTCAGCCGGTGTTGCAACTACAGTAGATTTCACAACAAAACTAAAAAGCAGAACCACTTCTGATATTGAAGTAACGTCAATTTATATTCAGGATCAAATAGAAGTTTCTGATGATCTACAAATCCTTATAGGTGGACGTCTTGACCAGTTTGACATAACAGTAGATGACATCAAAGGAGGAACCTCACAGTCTAGAGAAGATGACGAATTTTCACCTAGAGCAGGGATAATTTATAAGCCAGCAGAAAATATGTCTTGGTATTTCAGTTACAGTGAGAGCTTCTTACCTCGATCTGGAGAGCAATACAAAAAATTAACTGCAAGCTCTGCAGCTTTAGATCCTGACGTATATGAAAATATGGAGATAGGTTTGAACTACGATATCAGACCAAACTTAAGCCTTAGGGCTAGCTATTTTGATAACGAGCAGACAATAGCCACTCGTGACGAATCAGGTGAGGGTGCTGAGATAGTTGGTTTACAAGTTGACGGCTTTGAACTTGAAGTTAAAGGTCAGGTAAATGATCAACTTTACATGCAACTTGGTTACAGCAATATGGAAGGAACAACTAGTTCAGGTGGCCCACCAAGAGAGATACCAGATCATACTTTATCGTTATGGACAACATATCAGGTTAACGATAGTTTTGGATATGGTATAGGCTTTACTCGTCAAGGTAATTCTAATATAAGCAATAATAAGCCTGGGTTAATACTCCCAGATTATACGAGAGTGGATTTCGCTGCTTTCTATGATGTTTCCGAAGATCTTACAATTAGACTAAATGTTGAGAACCTAAGTGATAAAGTTTATTTCCCTCATTCACATAGTACTCACCAAGCTTCTGTTGGTGAAGAAGTGAATGCAAGGTTATCAATAACTAGAAGATTCTAAGAAGTTATTAGTTGATGTTCTTAAGCATCAACTAAAGAGCGCCCAGAACGGGGCTAGTCCCCGTTCTTTAAAGCTGCCTAAGTTTTTAAAAATTTAGGCAAAAATCAACCCTCCCCAAGGTTGATGGTATCCGAAAGGTCTAGAACCCTCTTCTAGACCTTTCATTTTTTTACCATATCCTCCAAAAAGTCTAACCATAAAGAATTTTGATTCAAACAAGGAATGTAATTAAAGTTCTTTCCGCCAGCCTCTAGAAAGGTTTCTCTTCCTCTTAAATTCATTTCTTCCAGTGTTTCGAGATTGTCGATAACAAAAGACGGACATACAACATCTAGATTCTTTATTCCTTTCTCAGCCAGTTTTTTTAATTCTATATCTGTAAATGGTTTCATCCATCCAGGACCAATTCTTGATTGAAATGAAATTCCCCATTCGGAAGACTTCATGTCTAAACTGTCTGCACATAGCCTCGAGGTTTCTATAACTTGGGCTTTGTAACAATACGGCTTAGCTAAGGATTCCATTTCACAACAATTTTTAGATTGGAGGCAGTGTTTTTTTGTCGGGTCAGTTTTTTTAAGATGTCTATTTGGTATCCCATGATAACTAAACAATAGAAATTCACTTTGAGGTTGCATTTTATTCTTGATAATTTCACACAAAGCATCTATGTAGCCATTAGCATTATGGAATGAATCTACAAATTCAAGATCAATCTTTAAGTTCAACTTATCCCTTACTCTCCTTACTTCTCTTTGCGTCGTCTTGCTTGTAGACATTGCGTAATGAGGATATAAAGGCACTACCTTTAGTTTCGAAATATTACTTTTGCTAAATTTAATCAAAGCATCTTCAATTGACGGTTCCTGATATCTCATAGCCACTTCTACACAGAGAGATGTTCTTTTACTTAATCTTTTACCAAGTTCTATAGTTTGAGAAATTAAAGGTGAACCTGTATCTGTCCATATTTGAGAATATGCTTCCTTTGTTTTTTTATATCTATTTGGAACTATTAATAAATTTACTAAAACTTTTTGAATAAATTTAGGATAGTCAATGACTAAATCATCTGAAAGAAATTCTTTAAGATATTCTTTAATAGATAAATCTTCCAAATCCTTTGGAGATCCAAGATTAATTAAAAGTATTCCCTGCATTTTATTCTGTGTGAGGAATTATATGATAGAACTAACTTTATTCAGCCTAAAAGGCAAAAGTTTAAATTATAATAGAAATTAAGTTTAAAGATAAAAAGGGAAAAATTATGATAATTTGTAAACATCTATTAGTTTTGCTTTTTAGTTTAGTTATTCTCTCTTGTTCGGGTACTTCTCAAGAAGAGTTGATAAAACAAGCTGGAGCACCTTTACTCAAAGGCATGGGTAATCATACTCATAAGATTACTACTACTGAAGGTTCACAGAAATATTTTAATCAAGGTCTAACTTTATCATTTGCCTTTAATCATGCAGAGTCAATAAGAAGCTTCCAAGCATCACAAAGATTAGATCCTAATTGTGCTATGTGTTACTGGGGAGAAGCTCTATCAAGAGGCCCTAATATTAATGTAACCAGTGACGGCAAAGTTGTAATGTCTCCCCAAGATAGAAAAGAAGCTTTCAAAGCAATTAATAAAGCCAAAGAGCTCATGCCTTTAGTTAGTCAGAAAGAACAGGATTACATTTTGGCACTATCTTCAAGATATAACGGAAAGCTGGGTACAGATAGATCAGTTCTGGATAGAAATTATGCTTCCGCTATGGAGGCTTTATCAAAAAAATATCCTACAGATATGGATGCCGCCTCACTTTATGCAGAGTCTCTTATGAACACCATGCCATGGAATTATTGGGCAGAAGATGGAAACCCTCGACCCGATACAGTGAAAGTTATTAATGCTTTAGAAGAAGTTTTAAAACAAAATCCAGATCACCCATTAGCAATACATTTGTACATACATGCTGTTGAGGCTTCTAGTTCTCCAGAAAGAGCTGAAGCTGCCGCTGATAGGCTTGGATCTTTGGTTCCTGGTGCTGGTCATTTAGTGCATATGCCAGCGCATATTTATTGGCGTATTGGGAGATACCATGATGCTTCAGAGGCTAACATAAAGGCAGCGAAGGTTGATGAAGAGTATATCGCCCAATGCAATGCACAAGGTTTTTATCCAGCTTTATATTATCCACATAACATTCATTTTCTATGGGCAGCTTCAACCATGGAGGGAAGAAGTAGTTTATCCATAGAGTCTGCTTTAAAAGTAGCTAAATATGTAGGACCTGAGCAAATAAGACAATTTCCGGTTGTAGAGTTTTTCCATACAACTCCGTTACTGTCTTATGTAAGATTTGGTAAATGGGAGGAGATATTAGAATACCCAATCCCTTCTAATGAATTTAAGTATTCCTTGGGCATTTATCACTATGCTAGAGGTATCGCTTTATCATCTTTAGGTAAAGAAAAAGAAGCTTTAGAAGAATTGAGTAGCATCCGTCCTCTTATAGATACTCCAGAAATTAAAAACTTAGTTAATGCAGGCCAACCATCAGCTAAATTATTAGAAATAGCCGAAAATCTTTTAAAAGGACAAATTGAATATAAAAAACTGGATTTTGAAAAGTCTATAAGTTATTTTGAAATAGCAGTAGATTTGCAAGATGACCTGCCCTATACGGAACCACCATTTTGGTACTACCCAACTAGGCAATCACTTGGAAGGGTTCTAATAGAAGCAGGTAAATTTCAAGAAGCAGAAGCTGTATTCAGAAAAGATCTTCAAGACTATCCTAGAAATGGTTGGTCCATGTTTGGTCTTTTTAAAGTTTTAGAGATTCAAGGAAAAATTGAAGAAGCTAAGCAATTTAAAGATAAATTTGATGTTATTTGGCAATTATCTGATATAAAACTAGAATCATCGGTTATTTAATTTTGGAAACACTAAAGGCAATTCAGAACAGAAACTCAGTAGCTCATCTTGCTGAGCCTGCCCCTTCAATTGAAGAAATGAAGCAAGTCTATAAAGGTGCTTTAAGGGCTCCAGATCATGCTTGGTTAAGACCTTGGCAGTTTATAGAAATAAGAGGGGATGCTCGGAAAAGGTTATCCGATTCATTCATCAAAGCTTCAATTTCTTCTGGAGAAGAAATGACTGATGAATTGATGGAAAAACTTCAAAAGGCTCCTTTTAGAGCCCCTATGGTGATTGTTTTAGCTGCAGACATTAAAGAGCATCACAAAGTTCCTGAAATAGAGCAAATTATATCTTTAGGTGCTTCTGCTCAAAATATATTACTTGGCTTGCATGATCTAGGGTACTCAGCTATTTGGCGCACTGGAAAAATGGCCTTTAATAAGCATATTACTAACGCTTTAGAATTACCTTCTAATTATGAAGTGATTGGATATTTATATGTAGGCACACCTTCTGGGAGAATAAAGTCCTTACCAGAATTAGAGTTAGATGATCATCTAACCAGATGGGAGTAGTCCACTATAAAACTTTCCAAATTTG
>CACAGI010000016.1 GCA_902532015.1 uncultured SAR86 cluster bacterium
AAGAGCCAAATGAAGTGTATCCCTTTGAAGAAAACATTCATGAAGAGAGATTTTTATCTCTATTAACTGAACTTAGGTGTCCCAAATGCCAAGGATCAAATCTAGCTGGTTCAAATGCTCCTATAGCAATTGACCTAAAGAGAGAGGTTTATAGGCTCGTTAAATTAGGCAAAACAGAGGAAGAAGTAAAGGCCTATTTGGTAGATAGATACGGTAATTTTATTGACTATGATCCTCCTTTCTATTCTGGTACTTATGCTTTGTGGCTAGCTCCTCTGATGATCTTTTTAATTACACTTTTAGCAATTTTATTTAGAAGAGTTTTTAACAACAATAAAAACAATAGATGAACTACTGATGATTTTCGTTTATTTCTTCCTTCCTCTTTTAACCTTTTTTTATTTAACCCTAAGAGGTCTTGCTCGATTAGATTTAAAAATACCTTTATTAACTCTTTCTCTTGTATGTACTTTAATTACTCTATTTATATATAAAGAACTAGGAGGTGCAGTAAATTTTTCTTTGGTTATTGATCAGGAAATACTCTCAAGATTTATTGCCAATGAATCTAAGAATAAAGAAAAAGATGCTATTGAAGTTAATCGAATAATATTTGAGCTATCAAACAAAAAAGAAGCACAGGCTGGAGAAATTTATCTATTGGCTAGAAGGCTTAAGGATATAAATCAGAATGAATTAGCTAGTCTTGCTTTTGCGCAGCTATATAGAAATTTTAAAAATGAACTAGGTGGTGCTGTATTAGCAGAATATGCTCAAGTGATGTTCTTAAATGAGCAAAGAACTTTTAATACTGAGATAGAGAAAGTTTTAAAGGAAGCTCTCTTAAAGAGCCCAGATAATCCTTCTGCTTTGACTTTACAGGGATTGAAGGAGTTAGAAAATAAGAATGCAGATTTAACTATCAAACTTTGGACAAGGGCACTAGATTCTCTCGAAAAAGAGAGGGATATTTCTGAACTAAAGATATTAATAGAAACCGTAAAAAAACTAAAAAATCAGTAGTTTCTAAACCATATATAGAATAGACTTTACATCTAAATGAAGGTTAATTCTGGTTCATTAATGCTTCTTTCTGAAGCAATGGATTCTTACCCCCCAATGAAATATAAATTATGAGATTAAACTCTATAAAACTCTCTGGTTTTAAATCTTTTGTTGATCAAACATCTGTAACATTCCCATCTTCTATGTCTTGTATAGTTGGGCCAAATGGTTGCGGAAAGTCGAATGTAATAGATGCTGTCAGGTGGGTTCTGGGTGAAAGTTCAGCAAAAAATCTAAGAAGTGAATCTATGTCTGAAGTTGTTTTCAATGGTTCTTCATCTAGGAAGCCCGTCTCTAAGGCTTCTGTAGAGCTCTTCTTTGATAATAAGGATGGAAGAATTGGTGGAGAATTTTCAAGTTATAGTGAAATTTCTGTAAGACGAAGCTTGGAATTAGATGGACATTCTAATTATTATTTGAATGGTACCAGCTGCAGAAAGCGAGATGTTACAGACGTCTTTCTAGGAACTGGTCTAGGACCAAGATCTTATGCGATCATAGAACAAGGAATGATTTCACAATTGGTAAGTGCAAAACCAGAAGAAATGAGAGGTTACATTGAAGAAGTTGCTGGAATTTCAAGATATTTAGAAAGAAAAAGAGAGACTGAATCGAGAATTAAGCGTACTAGAGAGAATCTATCTAGATTGGAAGATCTACGAGATGAAATTTCTAGACTCCTGCACAAACTTCAAAGACAAGCTAAAGCAGCTGAGAAATATTCTCAACTCAGAAAAGATGAGAACAAGGCACATCAACTACTTCTTGCCTCAAAATGGATAGATATTTCAAAAATAGTCGAAGCAAAAGAAAAGGATGTAAAAGAACAAGAACTTAAAGTAGAAGAAGTAAATTCTTCAAAAAATACTTCCGATAGCGAAGTCATTGAACTTAGAGCAGAACAAATTGAACTTCAAACAAAAATGGATAAGATCCAGCAAGAGTTTTATAGCTTTGGTGCCGATATTTCAAGAGCTGAGCAAGAGCTAGCTATAAAGAAAGAAAGAGTAAGAGAGATTGAAGATAAAATTAATATTAATAATTTACAAATAGATTCTTGTAAAGAAGCATTATTATCACTTAATGCATCTAAAGACCAAGTAGAATTAAATATAAATTCCATTGAGTCTGAGTTAAAGAAAATTAAAGAAGGTAATATTGAAAACTTAAACTTAGAAGAATCTGAAAAAATAGAGAATCTTTGGTTGGCTTTTATTGCTAGATCTAAATCCTTAATTTCTAATTTAGAAAGTAGCATCGCTTCTATTCTGGAGAATTTAAGTACACCAAGCTTACCTGAACGGCTTAAAGGGCTTGAGTCTGAAATTCTTGAATTAAGGGATGAGGTTGAATCATTGCAAGATGAACCTTCTAAATTAACTAAATTTACGCAAGATTTCTTATCTGATTCATCAGAAAATGCAAAAAAAGAACGTATTAATTTAATTGATAAAACTAATAAATTTGCAGATCTACAAGCTAAATTCGCCTCTTTGACTGCTGAAAATAAGCACACTAATAGTTTGCTTAAGGAGCTTGAAACAGAAAATTTATCATTAGTGCAAGAGTCTAAACTCCTAAATGAACCTATTACTGAGATACAAAAGAATTTGGATAAACTATTATCAGAGAGACTCTCTGTCGAAAATAATTTACTAGAATCTAGAAAAGCAATCGAAAAATGTAATGAATCCATTCATAAAATAGAGAGAGAAAAAATAGAAAAAGAACAAATGGCGATAAGCTTACGCGAAGCTCTAGAGAAGTTTAGATTGGAAAGACAAGCCTCAAAAATAGAAGGAGACAATTTAGTTAATCAAATTAAAGATTTAGACGGAGATTTGACTATTCTTTTAAATGAATTAGATGAATCACAATCTTCCGAGGAGTTGGCTTTAGAATTAGAGAAAATTGAATCAAAGATAGCTAGATTGGGTGCAATTAACTTAGCTGCGATGGAAGAATTTGAACAAGAAGAGAAAAGGAAAGAATTGCTTGATAGCCAACATCAAGAGCTAACGGATGCTCTTGAAACTCTTCAAAATGCAATCAATAAGATTGATAAAGAGACTAGAACTACTTTTAAAGATACTTTTGATACTTTAAATTTAAGCTTGGCTAACTCCTTCCCAAAACTTTTTGGAGGAGGGCATGCCGAATTTGTGTTATTGGGTGATGATCTCTTAAGTTGTGGCGTGGGCATTTCTGCCAGGCCTCCAGGAAAGAAAAATGCGAGCGTTTCCCAATTGTCAGGAGGGGAAAAGGCTCTTACAGCTATAGCTACTGTATTTGCTTTCTTCGAATTAAACCCAGCTCCATTTTGTATGCTTGATGAAGTAGACGCTCCATTAGATGATTTAAATACTATGCGGTTTATAGATTTAGTTGAAGAGATGTCTGAACGAGTTCAATTTATATATATTTCTCATAATAAGATTTCCATGGAGAAAAGTAAGCATTTAATGGGGGTCACAATGCAAGAACCAGGTGTATCGAGAATGGTTGCAGTTGATGTAGACCAAGCTGTGGAACTCGCAGCTAGTTAACATGTTTAACTTACCTGAAATATTGACTATATTAATTGGAGCACTTTTGGCTTTAGTCTTTATTGATGGTATTAGAAGGGCTCTAAGAATAAAAAATAGCTCCCTCAAAGTAGATCTTATTGATCCAGAAGATCTTCAAGATACAAATAAAGATTTTGAAGAAGAATGGATGCAAGGATATAGTGATGAATTTTCAGTTGAGCAGCAAGAAGAAGTTAATGAAGAGCCATTATTAGACATTCAGCCTTCTAACGCCCTTCTTATTTTGCATTTAGGTAGCCAAAAGCCAGATCAGTTTTCTAAAGACTCTATCAAAGAGGCCTTGAGTAAATTTGATTCTGTCTACCAAGACAAAGGTATATTTAATGTATTGGATGAAAATGGAAATATTGCATTCAATATCTTGAATGGAAAAAAACCAGGGGTATTTGTTGAAGATACCATTTCTGATGATTTAGCACTTGTATTGGACCCAATAAATCTTTTAAATCCACTTGAGTCATTTGATCTGTTGATCAATATTTCTCAGTCTTTACAAGATTTCTTTGGATGCGATCTACTGGATGAAGATAGAAATTTACTCACCAAACAAATGATTGAACATATGAGAGAACAAGTTCTTGAGTACAAAAGACAATTTTTGGCAAGTACTGGTTAGTTTCTTTATTCATGAAAATAAGTCCAGAGGTTAGATCTCGAGTACTCAAGCTTCATAAGTTAATAAATGAGCACTCTTATAATTATCATTCTTTAGATAATCCTACAATCGATGACTCTGATTATGATGCATTATTTAAAGAACTGTTAGAGATAGAAAAAAAATATCCTGAACTTAGTTTTAACTACTCTCCAACTCAAAGAGTAGGTTCCGAGCCCTTGGAGGGATTTAGTAAAGTAGATCATTTGACTCCCATGCTTTCTCTTGAGAATGCTTTTGATACGAAAGATTTAGAAGATTTTAATAAACGAATCAATGAAAGATTGATAAACGAAGAAAAAATAACTTATTCTTGTGAGCCAAAGCTGGATGGAATTGCAGTTAACCTTATTTATAGGGAAGGTTATTTAGAGCAAGCAACAACTAGAGGAGATGGCAAAACAGGAGAAGATATAACTCACAATATTAGAACCATTCCTTCAATACCTTTATCTTTTAGAGAGTCTAAGATAAAAGCTCCAAACCTGATAGAAATTAGAGGGGAAGTCTTTATTGATATGAAGGACTTTAAGAATATTAATGATTCCGCAAAGATTAAATCAGAAAAAGTTTTTGCTAATCCAAGAAATGCTGCAGCAGGAAGCTTGAGACAATTAGATCCCAAGGTGGCAGCATCAAGGCCTTTAAAGTTTTTTGCGCATGGGATGGGTAGTTTAAATTTTGGTAAGAACGGTTTACCTAAGACTCAAAAGGAAGTCTTGGATACCTATGTTTCTTGGGGACTGCCAGTCAATCCTTTAACTGAAGTAGCTAAAGATATAAAGGCATGCATCTCTTATTTCAACAAAATAGAAAATCTAAGAGATCAGCTTCCTTATGAAATAGATGGAGTAGTTTTTAAAGTTAATAGCTTTGAAATGCAAGAATCTTTAGGCCAAGTATCTAGGGCACCTAGATGGGCTATAGCAAGGAAATTTCCTGCAGAAGTAGGTACAACAACCATCAAATCTATTACTTTCCAAGTAGGTAGAGTTGGGAGTATTACGCCCGTAGCTGAATTTGAGCCTCTCCAGATTGGAGGAGTGATTGTTTCCCATGCAAGTATCCATAACTTTGATGAAATTGAACGTCTTGATGCGAGAGAAGGAGACTCCGTAAAAATTAAAAGAGCAGGTGACGTAATTCCGCAAATTATTAGTGTTAACTTATCTAAGAGAGATAAAAAATCAAAAAAAATAAGGATGCCTTCTAAATGCCCTTCTTGCAATAGTAAATTAGTTAAACTAGAAGATGAAGCAATACTAAGATGCAATGCAGGAAAGAGTTGTCCTGCCCAAAGAGCTGAGTCAATTAAACACTATGCATCTAGAAATGCTCTCAATATAGATGGCTTAGGGGATAGGATTATAGGGCAATTGGTCCGAAAGGGCTTAATATCTGATTTCTCAGAGTTATATACTTTAAAAAAGGAGGATTTATTAGAGTTAGAAGGTTTTGCAGAGAAATCTGCTTCTAATCTTTTAGACTCAATAGAGCAGAGTAAAAAAACTAGTCTTTCTAGATTCATTTACGCTCTAGGAATAAGAGAAGTTGGTGAGGCAACCGCCCTGAATCTTTCTTTAAATTTTAAGAACATTAGTAAACTTCTTGCAGCAGACAAAGAAGAATTACTAGAAATAAACGACGTAGGGCCGATAGCTGCTAATCATATCTTTGAATTTTTATCTCAGAAAGATAATCAGAATCTTATCACCAGATTACTTAACTCAGGTGTTGAATTAGAAGAGATAAAAGTCAAGACAGAAAATATACTAAGTTCAAAAACGATAGTTATAACAGGATCTTTTACAAACATAGCAAGGAGTCAATTAAAAGAAGAGCTAATAAGGTCAGGTGCCAGAGTGTCGGGCAGTGTTTCCAGTAGAACAGATTATCTTATAGTAGGTGAAAAACCAGGTTCTAAATTAACAAAGGCAGTAGACTTAGGGGTGACCATTTTAGAGGAAGCCGAAGTGCTTAGTATCTTACAAAAGCAATGATTAAAAAAATAATTATAATAATTAGTGTATTTTTTTTAATTAGTGGTTGTGCTTCAAACAAACCACCTTCTTCAACAACTGATGTTTGTAAAATTTTTAAAGAGAGATACAGTTGGTACAAAGCAGCAAAGAAAACGGAACAAAGGTGGAAAGTACCGGTTTACGTTTCAATGGCAATCATTAAGCAAGAATCTAGTTTCGTATCTGATGCCAGACCAGAAAGAACTAAACTGCTGGGGTTTATACCTTGGAAAAGAGCAACAAGTGCTAGAGGGTATGCTCAAGCAATTGACGGCACCTGGGAGATGTACTTAAAAGATAGAGGAGGCTGGTTCGTTAGCAGAAATGACTTTGAGGACTCTGTTGATTTTGTCGGCTGGTATAATTACAAAAGTCATAACCAGTTGGGGATCTCTTTAACAAATGCAAGGGCTTTGTATCTTGCCTATCATGAAGGAAGAGGCGGTTATAAAAGAGGAAGTTACAGAACTAAGCCCTGGTTACTTTCTGTTGCTGATAAAGTACAAAGACAGTCCGAAGAATATAAGATCCAATATCAAGGTTGTAAAAAAAGGTTAGGAAAAAGGTTTATTTTTTTCTAATTATAAATATCATTTACATACATGTTAGCAAGAAACTTACTTCTTATAATTGTTCTATCCTTAATGGCATCTTGTGCTAGTTCTCCTTATATTCAAACTGATTCAGATAGAAATTATGATTTGTCCTCGTACAAGTCATTTAAAGTAGAATCTCCAAATGTTGAAACAACCCCAGAATTAATAAGTATTAATCCCATTCTTATTCAAAGAATAGGAAGAGCTGTTGAATATTCCTTAGAAGAAAAAGGTCTGATCTCTTCAGATAAACCAGACTTAGTGGTTAGGTTCTATTTAGGAACGAAAAGAGAAGTTGATAGATCCTCTGATTTTGGAGGGTATGGATATTATGGTAGATACTATGATTCTAGAGATCAAAGGTATATTAGGTCTGATAAAGATGAAATTTCATTAAGGTTTCATGACGGAAAAAGTGATGAAGTTGTTTGGTATGCTTTTACAAGATATAACAGATCAAAAAATCAAAGTGATCAAGAGGCCATCAATAAGCTAATCAAAGAAGCAGTATCAAATTTTAATTAAATCTACTCGCATCTAAGGCTTTAAGTACATTTTTTTCGACTGGCAGTGGCCTACTTTCTATAAGGTCTGCAATAATCTCTGCACATAGAGGTGCACTGGTTGAGCCTCTAGAACCATGCCCAGTATTTATATATATTCCTTCTTTTAGACCCAAAAGAGGCATCCTATCTTTGGTGATCGCTCTAAAACCAGCCTTTCCTCGGATGATATCCACATCATAATCATGAATAACTTTTAGCTTCTCTAAATTACTTATATGCTCCTTTAGAATTACATCATCATGATTTATATCACTATAAGTAGAGCCTACTATATGAGTACCGTCTATTTTCGGAGAAAAATAACCGCTAGCACAGATAGGAAATTTTAAGTTTTCTATATCTTTGGAACTCTTTATATAAGAAATTTGACCTCTTTTAGAGCTTAGCCCAGAGAGATTCATTAATTTCGATGAAGCATTACCTGTACATAAACATATTTCTTCATAATCACGTATTTCTGCATTGAAATGTACTTTTTTCTTACTTCCAATTGCATCTAATCTTTCAATTTTAGTAGATAAAAATAGATTGATATTTTCATGTGATAGCAAGTCTTGACATAAACGCTTGGTTTCTATGAAGCCTCCTTTTTCAAAGTACATACCACCACTTTTTAGTTTTAAATTTGCTTTTTTACTTCCTTCCTCCTTACTAAATTCTTGAAATAAATAATTGTCTTGCCTGGCATCTAGAAGAGACCTTTGTCTTTTGATGGAGGCATCATCATGACTCATTAAAAATACCCCTGATTTATGCCAAGCATTTGTTTGCATACGATCATAAAATGATGAAGCATAAAGAAAAGAATGGATGCAGAATCTAGCATAAGGGGAATCAAATGCTGATAACCTTGGATAAGTTATTAATACGCCATTTCCTGATGCACCTAAACACACTTTTTCATTTTGTTCATATATATCAACTTTGTGACCTCTTAATGCTAATTTATGAGCTAAAGTACAACCCGCTATTCCAGAACCTATCACCGCAATATTTTTCTTTTTAGGAAATTTTTTAGGGTTATTGATCAGAGATTTCCCCACTAACATGTGACGTTTACTGGCAAATCCTTCTACTAAATTACTAACGAGTCCAGCCTCTTCTATATTATCTTTAACCAACCTTGCAGAAGTGTAAGTTGAAAATGAAGAGTTTTTATGGCTTGCTAGATTTATCCCTTTAAAGATATCTTTAGACCACATGTCAGGATTTTTTTTAGGTGAGAAACCATCTAAATACCAAACATCTATATTCGTTAATGTATTTAAATAAGATAAAGAGCTTTTAATATCATCAAGAACCAAAGTGAGAGAGACCTTCAAGTCATCAAAATAGATTCTTTGAATTCCAGCTATATTATGCGGATATTTATTTAAATAAATATCAGAAATTTGTTTTAAATCAGGAAACTTTTTTACTGTATTTTTGAACTGCTCTAAATTAAACACTGTTGAGTCAAATGCTACATAATCTAAAACCTTATTTCCTTGAGTCTTATTTACCCATTCTTGTAAAGTAACTAGGAAATTTATTCCTGCACCAAACCCTATTTCAACAATGCTGAAAGAAGTTTTATTTTGTAAATTTAGAAATTTTTTTTCTAACTCATTACCTTTTATGAAAACATGTTTTGCTTCTTCGTATGCACCTTTTTTAGAGGAATACAGATCTCCATAAGATTTAGAGTAAGGAGTATTGTCTTTCCAAGAAAGGTCAGCAAACTCTATATTTAGGAAAGAGTTTGCTGATTTATTACCTTTTAAAGAATTATTTATTTCCAGACGGTATTTCGTTGAATGGTATGCCTTTATCGGCCCTCATGTCTTGAGGCATTCCTAAAACTTGCTCTGAAATAATATTTTTTAGAATTTCATCAGTTCCACCTGCAATCCTGATTCCGGCGGCTCCATAAAATCCGTATTGATACATAGACTGCTCTGCACCTGCTTCATCTGTCCTTATTATTCCAGCTGAATCCAGAATGTCTAAACCAAAATTAGCTACTTCTTGTAATTTATTTCCACTTACGATTTTGGTTATTGAAGATTGTGGACCAGGAGTTTCACCTCTTGATAGCGCTGATATATTTCTGTATTTTGCATATTTCAAGCCACTCTGCTGACAATACCAGTCGGCTAGTTTTTCTCTTACAGCATCATTTTCAATAGCAAGCTTTCCATTTAAGTCTTGACCTCTTGCTAGAGAGAAAGCTTCTTCAAAATCTGGTCCTGAAGCATCACCTACTGCAAGCCTCTCATTCATTAGGGTAGTAAGAGATACTTTCCATCCATCTCCAATAGCCCCTAATCTTTGACTATCTGGTATTTTCACATCTGTAAAATAGACCTCATTAAAATTTGCACCACCAGAAATTTGTTTAATTGGTTTAACTTCAATTCCAGGAGATTTCATGTCTACAAAAAAGAAAGTTAAGCCTTTATGTTTAGGTGCGGAAGGATCACTTCGTGTTACCAAAATTCCATAATCGCTAAAATGAGCTCCTGAAGTCCAGACCTTTTGACCATTTATTGTCCAAGTATCCCCATCCAGTTCTGCTTTAGTTTTAATTCCTGCAACATCTGATCCTGCAGCAGGTTCGCTAAACAATTGACACCATATTTCTTCCCCAGTTGCTAATGGAGGAAGGTATCTCTCTTTTTGCTCTTCAGTTGCGTACATCATCATCACAGGGCCAGCCATTCCTTGACCAATTTCAAGGTAACCACCTGGTACTTTAAATTTGGAAACCTCCTGACCCCATATGACTCTTTCGATTGGTGTTGATTCACGTCCACCAAATGCCTTAGGCCAGTGCATACATGCCCATCCGGCTTCATGCAATTTCTTTTGCCATACTTTAACTTCTTTAAGGCCGTCTTCTTCTGACGCTGCTCTCCAGCCATCTTTAGGACCTTCTTTTAAAGGCGCATTAGCTTTTAGCCATTCAAAAGCTTCTTTTCTAAATTTAGCTTCTTCTGGAGTGTCGTTAAAATCCATAATTTTCTCCTATATTTGATTTGCTCTTTCTAGAGAGCTTATTAGTTTATCTTTCCAAATAGATTGACTGCCTATATTTGCAGCTAATTGTCTACATCTTCTGTAATAAAGATGACAATCAAACTCCCAAGTGAAACCCATTCCACCATGTGTTTGTATATTTTCTTTGGAGCATTCATGATAGGCCTGACTTGCGCTGACCCTACAAGTAGCTGCAGCAGTAGGCAGTTCAGGAGCATCGGTACTTAAAGCCCAAGCTCCATAATAGCAATTAGATCTAGCAAGCTCTACGGCAATATACATATCAGCTAGCTTATGTTTGATTGCTTGAAAAGAGGCTATTGATCTTCCAAAAGCATATCTACCCATAGCATATTCTTTAGCCATGTCCATGCAAGCTTCAGCTCCACCTAGTTGTTCGAAAGCAAATAGAACTGCAGCTCGATCTAATAAATTAAGCACATCAGACCAATCTGATTTGAGTTCAGAGCAAGGGGTGTTATCAAAACTTACAGAAGCATGAGATCTAGATGGATCTAGTGTAGGCTGCTGATTAACTTCAATTCCTGATGCACTACCCTCAACTAAATAAAGACCTACGCTGGAACCATTTTTAGCTGAAACTACGTAGAAATCAGCAATATCTCCATCTACAACAGCAATTTTAGTTCCAGATAAGTTACCGTCTTTGTACGAACAAGAAATATTGGTCTCTGTTGGTGATGTGTTTGATTCGCTATGCGCAAACGCCCCTATCTTGTCTCCAGCAGCAAGTCCTGGTAAAAAAGCTTCTTTAACAGTGTCATCATTACCCTGTAAGATCGCTTCAGTAGCCAAATATACACTTGATGAAAATGGTGTAGGTGCCAAGCTCCTTCCAAGTTCTTCGGCAATTACACAGAGTTCTAAATACCCCAAACCCAGTCCACCATATTCTTCAGGTATAGCTGTGGCAGTAAATCCCATTTCAGTTACTTGAGACCAGAGATCTTTATCAAAAGATTCTTCTCCTTCTAGAACTGTTCTGGCTCTTTTTACCGACTCTTCCTTTTCTAAAAATTTCCTAGCAATATCTTTTAATTGCATTTGGTCCGCTGAAAATTCAAAATTCATGATGTTCCTCTTAAATAATTCTAATCCTATTTGCTAAATTTTTAATATAAACTTCTATTGTATCTACGATCTAATAGAATGAAAGACTAAAATATACTTAATAATGAACAAATCAAAAGAAGAAAATAATAAAGATATTAAACCAGTCCGCTCTGAAGCTGCCTCAAATAGAGGACAAAGAAGAATAAAAGGAGGCTCTATGTTATTTTCTTCTGCAATAACAGTAGTGAATACCGTTGGAATTATCTTATTAGGTTTTTGGTTTTTCAATACTTCTGGAAATCAACAACAAGCTGGCAAAAGTTTTATAGAAAGAATTAGCATGCTGGAAGAAAATATTGCTCTCCAATCTGTCAAAGTAGATGATCTTAATGAATCTAACACTCAAGACTTAAAATTCATTAATAAAGAAATTAGGAAGTTATGGGATTTAAGTAATAAGAGAAATAGGAAGGATATATCCCAAAACCTAAATTCCATTGAATCTATCGAAGAGAAACTAGATCTTCTTGATAAAGAGTACAAAACAATATCAGCTAAACAGAGATCCTTAAATTTAGAACTAGCCAAATTAGATAAAATGCATCAAAGACTAAGTCAATCTATTGGTACAGTGAGTTCTTCTTCTCAAGGAGATGGAATCGAAGAAAGACTTGCAGATCTTGAAGAGGCAACTAAGTCAATGGATCTTTATAGAACACAAGTAAATCAATCAATATTATCTCTTAAGCAGAAATTAAATGATTTAGATTTAGTGATTACAAATATTAGTTCTCAAGAGGCGACATCAAACAACTAGATGCCTATAATACGCATCACTTGCGGATGTGGTGGAATTGGTAGACACGCCAGATTTAGGTTCTGGTGCCGAAAGGTGTGGAGGTTCGAGTCCTCTCATCCGCACCAGGCTAATTTTTTTGAAGTAGCCCGTATGTTTTAAGCATTAATTCTCTCATCCATTGATTTGAAGGATCGTTATCCTTAGATTCATGCCAATACAAGAGCAATACAATTGGTTCAATTGAAAAAGGCAGTTTAATAATTTCTAATCCAGGATGCTTAGCAAAACCTTTAGTAGTAGTAATTGTCATATCTGATCTTTCAATAACATAAGGAGCAACTAAAAAATTTTGAGACCTTAAAGAAATTTTTCTAGAAAGACCTAATTTATTTAAAGCCATATCAACAATTCCGATTCCACTTTTTCGATTTGAAACATGCATGTGTGAAAGAGCTAAATAGTCTTCCATGGTGATTTTTTTCTTTTGAGTAATGGGATGACCTTTTCTTACAATCAATACATAATCATCTTCATATATTTTTTGATGTCTTAAGGATAAATCGCTATGCACAGGTGGGTCTATACAGAAATCTACATTTCCAGCAGACAGTTCTAATGGTGTATCTTTTCTAGGGATTAAAAAACTCTCTACGGTAATCTGAGGAGCTTGTTTAGTAAGTTCTTTCATCAGTAATGGTAAAAGCCTATATTCAGAACTATCACCAATAGATACTTTAAAAGTAATTTCAGAAGTAAGTGGGTCAAAAGAATCTGTTTGAGAAATAGTTTTATTCATAAGGCCTAAAGCCTCTCTGATATCGCCAATAATGTCTTGTGCTACAGGAGTAGGAAGCATGCCTTTAGAAGATCTTATAAAAAGCTCATCATTAAACATCTCCCTTAGTCTAGATAAAGCGTTGCTAACTGCTGGTTGAGTTATACCTAACACTTCGCCCGCTTTAGTAAGATTCTTTTCTGTATAGATAACATCAAAGGCTTTAAATAGGTTTAAATCCGTTTCTTTTAAGTTCATGAAAAATAAATTTTGTTCTTATAGATAAAAATATCGACCTAGACTAACTTTATATATAGCACTATTATCAGTATCTAGATTAATGTTAGGTATAAATCAAACTTATATAACATAATAACAGTAATACATATAAATTATAAAGGAGAAGTTAGATGGGATTTCAGTTTTCAGATAGATCACAAGAACTTCAGTTAAGGATTGGTAAGTTCTTAGATGATCATATTTATCCAGCAGAAGAAATATATGCTCAACAAATGCAAGAATTCACGGATCAAGGTGACAGATGGCAAATACCTCAAATAATTGAAGACAAAAAAGAAATAGCTAAAGGAGAAGGACTTTGGAATTTGTTTTTGCCAGAAAATCCTATGGGTGAAAGTATGAGCAATCTAGATTACGCACCTTTAGCTGAGTTAATGGGTAAATCAGGAATTGCCTCAGAAATATTTAATTGCTCAGCTCCTGATACTGGAAACATGGAAGTATTGGCAAGGTATGCTAATGAAGAGCAACAAGAGAGATGGCTAAAACCTTTGTTAAATGGAGAAATTAGGTCTGCTTTTGCAATGACCGAACCGGCAGTAGCTTCCTCCGATGCAACCAATATATGTACAACGGCTGTTCTGGATGGGGATGAGTATGTCATCAATGGAGAAAAATGGTGGACTTCTGGAGCTGGAGACCCTAGATGTAAGGTTTTAATTTTTATGTGTATGACAAACCCAGATAACCCTAAGCATCAACGTCAGTCTCAGATTATAGTTCCAATGGACGCTCCAGGAATTAAGATTGAAAAAATGATGCATGTATTTGGATACGATGATGCTCCTCATGGTCATGGGAGAGTTTCATTCAAAGACGTACGAGTACCAAAAGAAAATCTCCTGTTAGGAGAAGGGAGAGGCTTTGAAATTGCTCAAGGAAGGTTGGGTCCAGGGAGAATTCATCATTGCATGAGAACGATAGGAGTTATGGAAAGAGCGCTTGAGTTAATGTGTAAAAGATCTGAAGAGAGAGTTGCCTTTGGTAAGAAGATATCAAGCCTTGGCGCAAACTATGACTATATAGCTGAGAGTAGAATAGATATAGAAACTTCTAGGCTACTAACATTAAATGCTGCTCATCTAATGGATACCGTTGGCAATAAAGTAGCTAGAAGTGAAATTGCTCAAATTAAAGTACATGTACCTATTGTAGCTTGCAGACTTATTGATAGAGCTATACAAATGCATGGTGGAGGTGGAGTTAGCCAAGATTTCCCATTAGCTAGTATGTATGCTCATATGAGAACTTTGAGGATTGCTGATGGTCCTGACGAAGTTCATAGAAGAACGGTTGCAAGAGAAGAGCTTGGTAAGTATGGCGGAGGTCAGAGTTCTGAAGCAGCAGTAACAAGGGATTAATGATCATTCCAATTATTAAGGCCCTTCTTTGGGCCTTTTTAATTTATACCAATTGCTTAATCAACTGATTGCTTTAGAAATGCTATTATTGAATATTCAAGAGTAAAATATGTTCGATGTCGTTGTTATAGGAAGTGGCCCTGGTGGATATGTAGCTGCAATCAGAGCCAGTCAACTTGGGTTAAAGACAGCTTGCATAGAGGTAGAGCCAACGCATGGAGGAGTATGTTTAAATTCGGGGTGCATTCCTTCAAAATCTCTATTGGCTTCTTCTCAGCAATATATAGAAGCAAATAAACTTTCAGATCATGGCATTAATGTAAGCACACTCCACTTTGACCTTTCCAAGATGATGGAAAGAAAAAACGAAATTGTTTCACAACTGACTTCAGGTGTTTCAAGTTTATTTAAGGCTAACAAGGTTCGTTCAGTTAGAGGGTTAGCAAAAGTAATAAACTCTAAAACAATTGAAGTGACTCATAATGGTAAATCAGAGATTATTAAGACTAAAAATATAATCATTGCTACGGGATCTTCCCCAATTGATCTGCCTATTGCTTCTGTTTTTCAAGAAAACATAGAAGACAGTGCCGGCGCTTTAGAATTTGAGTCCATTCCATCTAAATTAGCCATAGTAGGAGCAGGAATAATAGGTCTCGAATTAGGAAGTGTTTGGGCAAGGCTAGGAGCAGAAGTTACTATTATAGAAGTCGAAGATGAATTTCTACCAAAAGTGGACAAAAGAATAGGGAGAGATGTTTTGAAGACTTTAAAAACACAAGGATTGAATATATCTTTGGGAAGCGAAGTTATTGAAGCTACTTCAAATTCAAAAGGAGTAAAGGTTATTTATAGAAAGAAAGATGACCTTCTTGATATACAGGTAGATAAATTAATTGTGGCCATTGGTAGAAAACCCAACACCGCTAATCTTTTTGATAAAGATTGTGAATTAGTTATTGATGAAAATGGGTATATCTTAGTGAATGATGTGTGTGAGACCACAATAGATAGTATCTTTGCTATCGGTGATGTTGTAAGAGGCCCTATGCTTGCGCATAAAGCATCCGAAGAAGGAATTATGGTGGCCGAAAGAATAGCTGGAAATAATATGGACTTAAACTATGACCTTATCCCGTCCGTTATATACATCCATCCAGAAGTTGCTTGGGTAGGGAGGGGTGAAGAGGAATTAAAAAAAGAAAAGATAGATTATATTACGGGTACTTTTCCATTTGCTGCCAATGGCAGGGCTCTTACCTCAGGAGAAAGCACTGGTTTTGTTAAAATAATATCAGACAAGGGAACAGATAAAATTCTTGGTGTTCATGTATTTGGACCATCTGCCGCAGATATAGTGCAACAAGCTATTATTGCTATGAATTTTGGATCAACATCAGAACAGCTTGGTTCTACAATATTTAGTCATCCTACAGTCTCCGAGGCCTTACATGAAGCAGCTTTGGCAGTAAATAGAAAAGCAATTCATATTGGGAATCGAAATTAAAATAAAGCTAAAAGGTGCTTAATTGCACCTTTTCGCACAAACTGCTTTTTAGCTCATCTCAGCGTCATATAAGCTTACAGAAGAGCATTTAGAGACTTCTTCAAATTCTTCAGTAAAGGGTTGTATCGCACCATCTTTAATTTCATTTCTTATTTGACCCCAGTGAATAGCGTCTTTGTAAGTATCTATATACATAAACGTTTGCATCTTGCCTGACACAACCGCCTCTAATACTTGACTAGTTACTTTACTGTCGTTGATCTTATTAACTGCTTTAACCCATTCTGAATTTATTTTCTTTACTTCATCAATTTTATGACCATCTAAAAGTTCACATTTAAAAATAGCAATCGTGGAAGCATTAATTGAAAAAGAAAATAAAAGAAAAGTTGATAATAAAAGTTTTTTCATAATTTCTCCATTTTGTTTGAATGATCTACTTTACAGTAATTTAATCTTTTTAAAGAAAATAAAGCTCATAAATAACTATAATTTGTTAAGCTAAATAGTGAATATTAATAAGGAGAGTAAATGAAAAACGTAATTTTAATTGTAGGCATATTCTTTGTTACATTTTTAAGTGCAGATGGACATCTTAAATCAGAACAGGATGTGTTGATTGCATTGGAGAAGTACTTTGAGGCTAGAAATGATAATGATTATGAAACAGTTGTATCAATGGAAAGTAAGACGGGTACGTATGGCACTAATTCTGATGGTAGTTTCCATAAACCTCGACAAGTTCCTTCTGTAGAACAATGGGAAAAATTTGACCAAGGAGGCATAACGAATGTCTTTTATCCTGAGGCTATACAACTTTCAGAGGGCGTTGTTTTGGCAAGATTCTATGCCGAAGGTATTGTGACGGCAGGTGGAAATTCTTCAGATTACAGAACTCGAGTAACAATGAATTGGGTCAAAGAAGGTGGAAAATGGGTTGTAAAGAGCCAACATTATTCTCCTGCTAACTACGGTGGAGTGCATCAGACACAAGCAGCTGATTTTGAAGATTAGTCTAAATAGATGGATGAAATAAAATTATCCGGATTTTGTGATCTCAGATTTACTAAGATTAAAGATCTTTTAGAAGAATCTTTAGCAAGTGGTTTTGATACTGGTGTAAGTATAGCAATAGAACATAAAGGGGAAATGGTTGTAAACCTAACTGGGGGGTACAAAGATTTGGATAAAACTGAACCTTGGAATGAAGATACTATCTTAAATGTTTTTTCTACAACTAAAGCAGTAACAGCTATATGTGTAGCTAAACTAATTGATCAAGGTAAATTAGATATAAGTAAAAATGTTTCAGAATATTGGCCTGAATATGCTTGTAACGGAAAAGAAAATACAAAGGTTAGCGATTTTCTTTGCCATAGGGCAGGTATGTTTGGCTTCCAGGATGGAATTCCAGATTTAAAATTCGCAGATTGGGATTCTTGGGTTGCGGTTTTAGAAAAGCAAAAACCTTTTAGAGAGCCTGGTACATCTCAAGGGTATCATGCGCTTACATATGGTTGGCTTGTAGGAGAAATATTAAGAAGAGTGGACGGTAGATCAGTAGGACAATTTTTTGAAGAAGAGATTGCAAGACCTTTGTCTATAGATTTTAAGATCGGACTTAACCAAGAAGATATTCAAAGATGTACTAACATTTTGGCTGATGATCGTTCAGAATCTTTAGTTCTTAAACTAATCCCTTATATTCCTGATTTTTTTCTTCCGAAACAGCTGAAGGTTTTAAAAGAGTTACTTAAAGGTGGAGACTATCAAGTGGCTTTCGAGACTTTTGATCCAGATCAAGATTATGTTCATTCGGATGATTGGAGGAAGGCTGAAATTCCTTCTGCAAACGGTCATGGAACTGCTGAATCTCTGGCCAAGCTATTTGGTATATTAAGTAATGGCTGTCAAAGAGATGGAGTAACTATTATGTCAGAACAAACACTTCATAAATGCTTGCAACCTTTATCAAAAGGACCTGATACCGTTTTATTTGGTGCAGAGATAAACTTTGGGGTTGGTTTTGATCTTGGTTTAGGAATAACTACTATTGGTCAACCCAGTCATCCTAAAACACTTTTTGGTCATTGTGGTGTAGGTGGATGCGTAGCGTTTGGAGATGTTGAAAATAATCTTGGTTTTGGCTTTTTGTGCAATCGTATGCATAAGCCACAAGAGCTATATAAAACTTCCAATGATATAACATCTTTGCTTTACGAAACTATTAAAGAAAACAGAAATGAGTGATGAACATATAAAACTTTATTTTATATAATCACATTTTTAGTTTATAGACACGTAGCTCAGTCTGGTTAGAGCACCACCTTGAAATGGTTTAGTTTCAATTCATCAATCTCTCGTTTAGTCAGTTTATATGCTGATTTGAAGCCCTTTTAAAGAAAACCGTATAAGGTGGATATTGCTATATTTATCTATATTTTGCCCCATATATGCCCCATAGTTACTTTTAGTATTTAACTTTGTTATGTTATTTTAATTACTTGTATATTATGAAAGTAAGATGGAATTAATAAGGATAGATCGTTTAATCTCTAGTCATGACTCTTGGGAAAGCTTATTTGAAGAACTAAGCACTAATAAAGATTTTACGACGAAATTCAAAGGAGATGTTTTTGAAAGACTAACTCAAGCTTACCTTTTGACCATACCTGAATATAAATCAGAATTGACCAATGTCTGGTTAAATGAAGAAGTCCCGGCACAGGTTTTAAAGAAACTAAATTTACTCTCTAAAGATTTTGGAGTAGATCTAATTGTAAAAACAAGAAGGAATGAATATTGGACTATTCAATGTAAATTCAAATCTACTAACAAAGCTCTGACTTATAAAGAGCTATCGACCTTTTCTACCCAGAGTTTTGTAACTGCAAGAAATATAAAGCTTGCTTTAGTTGCACACACAAGTGCTAAGCCAATCAGAAATAGAGATAAATTAGGAAATGTTTCAGAAATTGGATTAGGCAGATGGTTAACCCTTGATGACGAAGAGTGGAACAACATCAGAAAGTTTTGTAAACGCAAGCCCATAAAGATATCTAAAAGGACTCCTAGACCTCACCAGAGGGAAGCTATCAAATGCTCTAAGCAACATTTCTTAAAAGAAGGAAAGTCTAGAGGAAAGTTAATCATGCCATGCGCAACTGGGAAGAGTCTAACGGCCTTTTGGATTGCAAAAACACTAGAAGCAAAAAGTATTATTGTCGCCGTACCTAGCTTGGCATTAATCAAACAAAGCCTTAATGACTGGACTAAAGAGTATATGGCTTATGGAATTACCCCTGACTGGCTCTGTGTTTGCAGTGACGAAACTGCGGGAAAGGTGGAGATAGATGAGTTCAACACCGATACTTACGATTTAGGGATTCCTACGACAACAAAGAAAGAAGAAATAACCCTATTTATAAAAAGACGATCAAAGAATCCAAAAATTATATTCACTACTTATCAAAGCAGTCCACGTTTGGCTTCTGCAGCTAAATTAAGTGGGTCAACTTTTGATTTAGCTATTCTGGATGAAGCCCACAAAACAGTTGGGTCAAAGAGCAAAACTTTCTCAACCCTGCTGTCTGATGAACGCATAAAGGTTAAGAAAAGACTCTTCATGACAGCAACCGAGAGAACTTTAAGAGGCAAAGATGATGAAGTCGCTTCTATGGATGACCCTGAACTTTACGGAGGCTTTGTTTATAAAATGAGTTTTAAAGAAGCCATAGAAAGAGACATAATTAGTGATTATAAAGTGGTCAGTATGGGTATTTCAGATTCTCAAGTTAGAGAGCTTGTAGAGACAAATAGATTCCTAGATCCTGAGTTAGGTAAACTGGAAGAGGTAAGTGCACAAAATCTTGCTTCAGGTGTTGCTTTAAAGAAAGCATTTAAAAAACATAAGATAAAGCATGCCATTTCTTTTCATAGGAGTATTAATCTAGCTAAGAAATTTCAGAAACAACAAGACGAACTGAATAACGTTAAGTCATTGACGCCCAAAGTTCAGAATCTACACATCTCAAGTAAGAAGAGTTCTGGAGAGAGAGTTAAATTAATCAAGGAATTCATTCAATTTGATAGGTCTTTACTAACCAATGCGAGGTGTCTTACTGAAGGAGTAGATGTGCCTGCAATAGACTGCGTCATGTTTGTTGATCCAAAACAAAGTGTAGTTGATATTGTTCAAGCTTCAGGAAGGGCGCTAAGAAAACACGAAGGAAAAGAATTTGGCTATATTTTATTACCTTTAGTGGTTCCTGATGACATGGATATTGAAGAATTTTCTGAAACAACCGCTTTCAAAACCATTACAAGAATAGTGGCCGCATTGTCTTCTCAGGACGAGCGAATAGCTGAAGAATTCAGATTAGAAAAACATGGAAGGACTTCAAGCGGAACCATAATTAATATCGATGTAGATCTAAAATTAGGAAAAAAAATTGATATCTCAAAATTCTCAGATTCGATAAATACAAAAATTTGGGAGAAAGTAGCAAAAGTAAATTATAGAAACTTTGAAGAAGCAAGGAAATACGCCAGAAGCCAAAACCTTAAGTCTAGAAGTGAATGGAAAGAACATACCAAGGAACAAGGCTTTCCAAAGGACATACCCGTTGATATTGAACGTTTCTATAAGGACGAATGGACTACTATGGGTGATTTTTTAGGAACTGGGTATGTTGCCACTTCCCAAAGAAATTATAGAAACTTTGAAGAAGCAAGGAAATACGCCAGAAGCCAAAACCTTAAGTCTAGAAGTGAATGGGAAGAACATACCA
>CACAGI010000017.1 GCA_902532015.1 uncultured SAR86 cluster bacterium
ATGGAGGAACTTCTTTTTGAATTGAGATTTTAGATACGCCTGCTCCTGTTTCTCTTTCCTTAAAATAGATTGGTATTTCAGTTATTTTCTTTCCGCTTTTACATATAAAAAAAGAAAATTCTACTTGAAAAGATGGGTGGCCTTTAGAGTTGATGTTGTCAGAAAACTCTTCAAATAATTCTCTTTTAAAACCTCTAAAAGTATGAGTACAGTCAGTAAGTTTTATACCTAAAATATATCTGCAAATTAAGTTCATTCCTCTGCTGCCTATATCTCTTAAGGGAGACTTACCTATTTGTTTACCTTCGTTCATATACCTAGAACCTATAGCTAGGTCATAACCATCATCTAATTTATTTTTTATTTTTAAGAGATCTTTAGGTGATTGAGAAAGGTCGGCATCAATACACAATATATATTGTCCCGTAGAGGCCTTGTAGCCTGCTTTGTGTGCTGCTCCTATACCTTCCTTCTTTCCATTTTGGACAAGTCTAATTTGAGGAAATTTTTGATTTAATCTATTGACCTCATCTGCTGTTCCATCTGGACTATTATCATCTACAAAGAGGATTTCAAGCGTGTCCTTGAATTCAGAAAACTCATCTAATAGCTTAGTAGAGCTTGGTTCTACATTAGTTTTTTCATTATAGACAGGAACAATGATAGATAAGAGCTTTCTGGACATCTGCTTATTTAATGGCTAGTTTTTTTTGTAAAAACTTTTAAGACTTTCTTCTATGAGATTTATATGACCATCATTGAGTGCAGGATGACATCCTATAAAGAAAGCTTTATCTCGCAATGTTCTAGAGAATTCTAAATCACCATGAATTCTATGATTTAAATCTCTAAATGCAGGCTGATCAGGTAAGCAGCCCATCATCATTGCTCTAGTCTCTATACCCTTAGATTCAAGATAAACACAAATTTCTTTTCTTGAGAAGGGAGCTTCGGAGTCTATTAAGATTGGAATGCCATAATGTGCTGATTTATCTCCCTCTCTCGGTACTATTGTAGAGAGCCATTCTTTTTTGTTGATTATTTCTACTATTTTTTCTACAACCTCTCTTCTTTTTTCATTCAAGAAATCAAGTTTGGAAAGTTGCACTCTACCCATAGAAGCAGCCACGTCAGTCATTCTTACATTGTAGCCAGAAGTCTTACTAACATATCTTACGTCATAATCTGAAAGTAAGTTGTCATTGTAGAATCTATTTTTACTGTCAAATAATCGGCCAAACTCTCTAAGCTCTCTTAAGGCATTATCTATTTCTTCATTAGATGAAAAAATCATACCTCCTTCTCCGGTTGTTATATTATGAGCAACAAAAAAGCTTAATGCACTAACATCGCCATACGCACCAAGTTTTTTACCTTTTCTTTCTCCGCCATGCGCTTCACAACAGTCTTCTAGAATTTTAAGTTTCTTTTCTTGTGCTAAATCTACAATTTTTTCTATCTCTCCAGGAAAACCAAGGTTATAGACTGGCATGATTACCTTTGTTTTATCAGTAATAGATTTTGAAACCTCATCAACATTCATGAACCAGTCAGTTTGACCCACATCAACGTAAACCGGAACAAGTCCTAATTGATATATTGGAGAAACGACTGAAGAGAAAGTTGCAGCAGGGACAATAACTTCATCACCAGGATTTATCATACCTAAATTTATTAGACTAGCTAACGCTAGCATATTTGCTGATGTACCAGAGTTTACTGCAACAGCATGAGGCACATCCATATAACTAGCAGCTTCTTTTTCAAATTCTTTAACTATTGGTCCTTGAGAAAGCCTAAGATTAAGTAAGCAATCTAACGCTGCAAGAACTTCTTGCTCGTCATAAACTGGAAATCCAACTGTTACAGTGCTTTCAAAGTTTTTTGATTCAGCATCTCTTCTTTTAAAAAACTCATCTTTAACAAATTTTTCTAGATTTTTATCCATTTAAATTTTCCTTTTATTTTTAGCTAATCGTTGAGAGCGGAGAATTATACACTTTCAAGTGTTTGCTAACTATTTTTTAGTAATTTATTTAACATTAATAATGGTTCTTTATAGTTGTAAGAATTCCATCTTTAAAGCTAGTTTCTGGCTTCCAACCTAAAACTTTTTTTGCTAGGTCTATATTTGCTGAATGGTTAGAATCTCCCTGTTGTTTTGGGATATTAGATTCTTCAAATTCTATACTCTTTTTTACGCCTGCTACTTTTTTTATTATTTTTACAGCTTCAGAGATTGTTATGGCTTCACCAGAAGCTATATTGATAGGCAAAAAACCTTTTCCATTTGATTCTAAGGTAAGAAGAAACGCTTTTACAACATCAGAGATGTAAACAAAATCTCTTGTTACATTAGGATTACCAAAATTTGCAGTTATTTTAGGGTCTGTAATTTTTCTTATAGCTTCCGGCACAAATTGATTCTTTCTAGAACCAGGTCCATATACTGTAAATAAGCGCAAAGAGTAAACATCTACTGCAGATGAAGCACTATAAGTTTTAAGAAGCTGTTCAGATGCTAATTTACTTGCCCCTAAGTATTCACTTGGTGAGAGACTCATATTCTCTGAGAATGGTTTTGATTCTGTTCCAGAATAAACATATACGCTACTACTAAATATTATCTTTTTTGTTTCAAGCTTTTCTGCAAAGTTAATTATATTTGAAGTTATAGATACGTTTTCTGAAAATTGATTCTTAGCCTCAGAATCTTTTAAAAAAGTTTTGCTAATTGCTGCTAAATGGAAAATTATGTCTACTTGATCAGGTAAATCTTTTGGGAGTTCCTCATTTAATAGGTCGTGATTTATAAAGTGTAAATTATTATATTTATCTTCTAAGTTTGCTTTTCTATTTCTTGAAATACAGAAGATATTGTGATTTTTATATTTTCTTGATAGCTCTTTGATCAGATTGCTAGCTATAAAACCATTAGCACCTGAGATCATTATATTCATCTTATTTATTTAAAATCCTCATATGTATCTTCAGTCTTATTTATGCCCCTCAGCTGGTATAAGGAACCAGTAAAAGTATGATTGCCGTGCATATCCCAATCATCATGATTATTTAAATTTACCCTATAAATAGCCACTCTTTCTGGCCAAATTAGGTCTTTATTCTTTAGATAAGGCCAAACTATAGGCTTGTAGTCATTATTCCTTTCCCATTCAATAATTTCATCTTTCCAAGATGGCCATTCAACTTTTACAGTAGATGAAAAGAGAGTTGAAGGAGAAAAACTCAGAACTCTTGGATAATACTCAGCTATTCCAATAAATATAGGAGCTATTACGAGTGCGGTAGCTAAATTTTTCCCAAGCAACCTTTGTTCCGACGTAATAAATTTGTGATAAACGAAGAAAAGGATTATGAAGCTCGTCAGATAAGAATACCTGAATCCACCATGTCCTCCAAGAGAGAGGAGGCTTATTAAAATACTTAAGTAAATGAAAGAAAAAAGAAAATATACCTTTTCTTCTATATTTGAAAGTTTGAATAACTTATAGAATATAAAACCTAATACTGATAATAATACAGTATTTATTATAAAGCTTACTTGGCTTATTGCCTTTGCAATAATAGTAAATACACCTTGCAAGTTATTAGGAAGAATATTGACTAGATTGTAGTAATAAGAACTTTCAATTCCCAAATTAGCAATATCCATTGATATTCTAAAGACGAACGACGAAAAGTATCCAAAAATTGGGAAGACTATATTGAACTGTATTAAGTAAATTAACCTTCCGATTAAAGATAAATTCTCAGATATTGATCCTGCTAGCATTCGATTTTGATTACCTGTTCCCATAACAGAGGAAATATAAAAGAACAGTAAATGAAGAAGTCCAAAAATAAGAAAAATTGAACAATAGAAAAGTACTGCCTTTTCTTTATTTCTTAAATATCTAAATAGAAAAAAAGGAGACATTAACAAAGTGAAGGGACCACTTAAGATACCGATGATTAATAAAAAGCAGTAAAAAATTCTTTTAAATAAATTTTTTAAGTTTTCATCTAGTAGAATTAAGAAAGTTGTAACTGGAAAGATAAAATGAGGATTCGTTGAATTAAGCCATATCTCTCCTGTGCTGCAGCAAAAGATTAAAAATAAGGATAATATAATTTTTTGTTCTAGGTTCTTCCAATACTTACAAGCTGTAAAAAAGATTATAGAAATTGGACATAATAAAACTAAGTATCCAAAAAGGGTTGTAATTAATGGGGCATTTTCGATAGCAACTAAAGATGATAAAAAGCCACCAATTCTTGAAAGCAAATTATAGTAAGCCGGATACTGAAGGGTATTAAACCCTTCCCACCACGAAGTTGTATTGAGAAAAGTTTCAAAGTAAATTCTTTCCTCTCCCCAGAACCTGGGTTCTAAAATGAATAAGGGGTATCTTAAAAGAATTAATACACTGAGAATAAGAAATATAGTTAAAGATAGTTTTAGGAAATTATGTGAATTATGATCAATAGATCTTAAATAAGTTGAGGCCTTAAGTAGCATATATAGTTATTTCTCAGGCTTCAGGTCCTTATTCTTTATGTACCAGCTTTTGGAGATCTCTAGGCCATCAGCCAAAGAGATGCCGGGATTAAAACCTAGTGCTTGCAGTTTACTTATGTCAGGACATCTTCTTAAGGTACTACCTTCAGTTAATTTTCCAGGAATAACATTTATATCAATTTCAAATAATTTACTTATTTCAATAGCAAGTTCAGAGAGCTTTATTTCATTTGAAGTACCAATGTGATAAACATTTAAATGTTCCCCTTTATTTATAACTCTCATTAAACCATCTGTGAAATCATCTATGAAAATAAAAGCCCTTGTTTCGTTTCCCGTTCCTTGTATTTTGAAATCAATAGGGCCACCTTCTGAGTTACTTCTTTCTAATTCATCCATTTTCAATAGAAATTCAGGTATTACATGCTCCCAGCCCATATCTGGACCAAATACATTATGAGGTCTAAATATAACAACTCTTTCAAAATGTGATCTTCCATAATTTATAGCTAATAGTTCACTTATTAATTTTCCTCCTCCATAAGAGTACCTTGGGTTTAGCAGATCCGGAACAATGAGTGGAACATTCTCACTAGTAGGAACCTCTTTAGGGCTTTGGTAGACCTCGGAACTTGAGGCCAATATTAAGTCTTCGATTTTATTTGATATACAAGCATCCAGTACGTTCATCATTCCCTTAACTCCTACTTCTAAGACAAGCTCAGGAAGTTCATAGAAGAATCTAGTTCCATTAACGAAAGCTAAGTGACAGACAGAGTCAATTCCTTCACAGGCTTTATTGACTTGATCAAGATCTCTAATATCACCTTCAACAAACTCTATATCATCTAGAATATCATCGAGCCTTCTTAAGTTTCCTCTTGAATTATTATCAAAAACTCTTACTGAATGGCCTTCATCAAGTAATTTCCTAACTAGTGCACTACCTATAAAACCTGAACCTCCGGTAACCAAGTATTTCTTTTTCATAAACTAATTATTTAAAATTATTGAGGGTTAGATTTCCAAATGTCGATTACGTCAGTAGAGTCTAAAAACTTTAAATCTGCATACTGCGAATGTGGCGCTGCGATGATTATTGTTTCACATTTTTCGACAATTTCTTCTTTTGTTACAAATTCTGGATTATTAGCAAATTCATCCGAGCATAAGACTTGAGCCCCACTGAACTTCAAAATTTTTGATAGCCTAAAGGATAGAGAATCTCTTATATCATCGACATCCGCCTTAAAGGCCATACCTAATATTCCTACTTTTCTATTTTTTAATTCATATCTGCTCTTCATTTGATTTACTAAGAAATTAGGTAACCCTTCATTTACCATCATTGCTGAATGACCTAAAAGGAAGCCTCCCTGATAAAAACTAGAAATTTGCATAGTATCTTTTAATAAACAAGGTCCAGCAGCAAATCCAGCAGAAGGTAGTTGTGAGGCCCTTTCGTATCCTTCCACCATTGCTTTTCTAACTTTGTTGTAATCTACTCCTTGATCTTCGCAAATCATAAAAAACTGATTAGCAATTGCAAACTGAATATATCTCCACGAATTAGCAAATAACTTTGCTAATTCAGCTTCTTGCATTGTAGTTTTTATTATAGAAGAGCTTATGTTTTGAAAAAGATCAGATGCTTCGTTTACCGCATCATCACTAAAACCAGCAACTATTTGAGGAAGTTTCTTTAATTCTTTAATGGCATAACCTTGTACTATTCTTTCAGGACAATAAGAAAGCTTCCAATTCTCACCTTCACCGAGTGTTCTTTTAATTTGTTCACAGGCATTTGGTGCAACTGAACTTCTTATTATAATTAGTTGGTCAGGATTCAAGTATTCCTTTAGCGAAGAGATAAATTCTAGGAATTCTCTTGTTCGAGAATTCATATACTCATCTACTGGGGTGCCTATAGCAATTATTATGTTTTTAGACTCAGCAATAGATTGTGAGTCCAAAGAAATTGATAAATTTCCATTTTTTAGAGTTTTTTTAAGAAGAGGCTCAGCTTCGTATTCTACAAAAGGTAATTCTCCTCTAGATACAATTTCTGCAGAGTCTTTATTAATGTCTTGAAGGCATACTTTTAATCCTTTTGATGCGAACACAATACCCAAAGGCAAGCCTATATGGCCTAATCCACCTACAATACAAATATCATATTTATAGCTCATATTTATTTCTTTTATTTACTTAGAGACAAGACAAAGGGTTACTTTTCATTTGCCAAGTGGTTAGAATAGGATTATACACTTATTATTTATCATCCAAAAAAAAATTAAGTAGAGAAGTATGAGCAGTGTTCATGTGATAGTTACAGGAGGATTTGATCCTATACATTCTGGCCATATAGCATATCTTGAATCTGCTAAGACCTTAGGCAATAAACTTTGGGTAGGTTTAAACTCAGATGATTGGCTTTGCAGAAAAAAAGGTAAATTTTTTATGGAATTAACAGAAAGAAAGAA
This sequence comes from uncultured SAR86 cluster bacterium, assembly GCA_902532015.1. Classification (GTDB taxonomy): domain Bacteria; phylum Pseudomonadota; class Gammaproteobacteria; order Magnimaribacterales; family Magnimaribacteraceae. Next base: position 7,003 of record CACAGI010000017.1, read on the forward strand.
AATAATATCTACATTTAATATGGTCGACCATGCTTTTTCCTTTAACGATGATGATAACTCTGCTTGTGACGCCATAGAATTTGTTTTATCTAATATAGCCAATGAAGATAAAATTATTTTTGCTAATGGGGGCGATAGAACTAAAGGCAATATTCCAGAAGTAGAAAGATTTCAGGCGAGTGATAATATTTCTTTTCAATTTGGAGTGGGGGGAGATAATAAAATGAATTCTTCAAGCTGGATACTTGAAAATTGGAAAAATCCAAAAACTGAAAGAAAGTGGGGTCATTACAAGGTTTTTGACGAGAGGGAAGGAGTAAAAGTAAAGGAGTTAGTTATTGAACCAGGAAATACATTGAGTGACCAAAGACACTTTAAACGTTCAGAGCATTGGTATGTCCTGGAAGGGGTTTGCAAAATAGCACTTCAAACAGGAGAAAAACAAAGCGAAGTTCAATTAAATCAACATGACAGCTTAGTGATCGAAAAAGGAACGTGGCATAGAGCATTTAATGACACTAACTCTATTTGCTCTATACTTGAGGTTCAGTACGGTGAAGATTGCGTTGAAGAAGATATAGAGAGAAGATCGTAAGTAGGAATTTACCTTTATTTTAAAAATGGAAACTTTTATGAATATTGACTATAAATTATTGATAGAGCACTTAAAAAATAGTTTCAGATTTATCTTTATAACTACTCTATTAACAGCTTCTTTAGGTTTAGTCTATTTGATATTTGATACACCCAAATACGAAGTAAGCGTAATAATAGCTGCTAATGAAACTGATAATCAGGTTGGTTTCACTGAGCAAGGGGGTCTGGCAACGTTAATTGGAGGAAAAAAAACTAATACTTTTATTTATGAACTTAATGAAACAATCTTCTCTCTTAATGTAATTAAAAGATTAGATGAAAAGGACAATACATTGTTCAAAATTTTTGAATATTTTTACGATGAAGAAACAAAGTCTTACTCTCAAATAATTAATGTTGATTCCATTTTAAAAAAAATAAAATTCTGGTTTTATGGAATAAATTATCAATCTACTCCTAATCTTTTCATGCTAAGAGATTACATGAGAGGACAGGTCTCAATTTCAATGGATGAGTTTTCTGAGTTTATTACAATTTCTTCTTTGACGACGAATCCAGAATTTACGGAAGGCATGATAAAGACACTTCTAGTAGAGACCGATAATGCTTTTAAGCATGCAGACAAATCTGAAACAACCGCAAAAATTACATATTTATATTCTGAATTATCTAAAAATAGTGAAGTAAATCAAACTGCTGCAATCTCTAATATTCTGCAAAAAGAACTTCTCAAGAAATCCCTTATAGATTCAGGTGCAAATTATAAATTTAAAACTGTAAGAGGATTTGAAAAATCTGAATATCCAGTATATCCAAATTTTACTTTTATCCTTCTTCTATTTAGCTTCTTTGGTTTTTTTGGTTCTCTTGCCTATAAAATGCTTCTATTTGTAGTTAAATCTTAATAAGTTTAATTGTGCTCTACAACAGCTCAGTAGATCTCTATTTTGTAGACTCTGTTTTAATTTTTTTATTATCTGAGGTTTCAAATTTATTCTTTTGCGGAATTATTCTTTTGTTATTGTTTTACTTTAAGACATTAAATTTGACTGAAGTTTTATTCTGGTTTGGTGGGTTTGCATCAATAATAATTATGGCTCCGTTTATTCAAGACCTCTTTCCTGATTCGGGCGGTTATTTAAGATGCGTTCGCGATCTGAAAGATAATTTAAGTTTTGATGAAATAGGATGCCAGGCATCTATTGCAGCTGAGTCTGAATCTTTTCAATTTTTAAATTTCAAAAGAAGCGTTCCCGCCATCTATTATTCTATTATCCCTATTCCTTCTATAGCTACCATTATGTCATTGGCATTTATAAATAAGATTTATTTACTTTTTTTGTATATTTTTTTGAGGAATAGAATTGAGAATAATGAAATGAAGTTCTATTTACTAATTTTATTTTTTTTCCCAACGATATTGCTTTATAGCACAACCGGATTGAGAGAAATATTTATTTTAATTGTGCAATCCTTTCTATTAATAACAATAATTGAAAGGAAGTGGTTGTTCTCTACGGTTTTGATTTTTTTACTTGCTTCAGTTAAGACCCAAAATGCAGCTGTATTTTTAATTCTTTTTAGTGGCGCTCTTATCTTTAGGTCTGACAAAAGCTTTGGTCATTTATTGATTTTCTCAATTCTATTTTGCGTAACTGTTTTCACCTATGAAAAGGATATATTAGACGTAATAAACTATTTTAGAATTGGGTTCCTAAAAGAAAATTATATGATTCCTCTAAGCGGTATTGTCATTGAATATGAATCAATATTTTCTTTGATGATTAATTCTCCTGTATTATTTTTGCAGGGCATCTTTTCTCCTGGGTTTGGAATGAGTGGTCTTAATTTAATCTTCTTTCCGGAAAGTATTTTATATGTTGCTTTATTTATTTGGGGAGCTAAGAGAAGTAATTATTTTTCTGAAAGTTTAAATTGGTTAGTTTTTATTACTGGTTTAGTAGGTATAGTTTTAAATCTTATTGTTGTTGACAATGATTCAACATACTTGAGGTACAGATTCACATTTACATATTTATTGATGTTCCATTTACTATTATTTATGGGCAAAAAAGAAGTGAAACAACCTTCAGAAGTTGGAAAAACTCTCTATCAATTATAACAATTTGAATCTACATCATTCAAAAGAGAGTACAATCAGAATATGGATAAAGATAAAAAGGTTATTGAGGACTTTGGTAAAGAGTGGAGTCGCTTTTCTCAAGTTAACAAAGTATCTAATCAAGAAGCAGACTCTATTTTTAATGGGTATTTTAAAATTTTTCCAAAAGATTTTTTTAATGACCAAACAAAGATTGGTTTTGATATGGGATGTGGGAGTGGAAGATGGGCAAAATATATTGCTCCACAAGTCAGTATTCTGCATTGCGTCGATCCAAGCGCAGAAGCTTTAGAAGTGGCTAAAATAAATCTCAGTGAAAATAAAAGTTGTAATTTTATATGCAGTAAAGCTGATGAATTTGATATACAAGATCAATCTATGGATTTTGGATATTCTCTAGGAGTTCTTCATCATGTATCGGACACAGAAAAATCACTTGAAAATTGTGTATCTAAATTAAAAAAAGGAGCTCCTTTTTTACTTTATCTATACTATAAATTAGACAATAGATCGTGGATATTTAAACAAATTTGGCGCGTAGCAAACTTAATGAGATTAGTGATTTGCAGATTACCTTTTACTTTTAAGAAGCTCGTCACAGATTTTATAGCTTTGGTTGTATATTACCCAATGTCAAAATTAGCTTTACTACTTAATAAATTGAATCTAGACGATTCCTTTTTACCACTTTCTTTTTATAAGTATTCTAGTTTGTACACTATGAGAACTGATTCTCTTGATAGGTTTGGTACTTCGCTTGAAAAAAGATACACCCGACAATCTATGCATGAACTTATGATAGATAGTGGTTTAGAAAATATTAAGTTCTCGGAGACGGAACCATTTTGGGTTGCGGTTGGTTACAAGAAATAGATATGCAAAAAATCTTGGTTCTATGTCCTTACCCAGAAGGAAAAGCAGCAAGTCAGAGATTCAAGTATGAGCAATATTTCCCTTCTTGGCAACGAGAAGGGTTTTCGATTGAGGTACGCTCCTTTTTTGATGAACAAACTTGGACTATTCTTTATAAAGACTCTTACTACTTGAAGAAAATATACGGTACTCTTAAAGGCTACTTAAGAAGAGTATTGTGCCTTGGATCTATTGGGCAATATGATGTTGTTTATGTACATATGTGGGTTACACCTTTAGGACCACCTTTATTTGAGAGGATAATCCGTTTATTGGCAAAAAAAGTAATTTATGATTTTGATGATTCTGTGTTCTTAAAAGGCAGTCGCCCTAAATCCATGAACTTAAATATCTCGAATATAGCAGGTAAGAGTACTTACTTAATAAAATACTCAGATCATGTAATATTAAGTTCACCTTATAATTTAGAATTCTGTTTAAGAGAAAATCTACAATCTGCAGCAACTTATGTTCCGTGTTCTATTAATACTGATAGGTTTGTAGAGAAGAAACAAGAACAGAGAGACAAGAAGATAGTGCTTGGATGGACCGGTACCTTCTCTTCAATTGCATACTTAGACTTACTCAAGGATGCTTTATTAAGCCTGAATAAGATCGTAGATTTTAAATTAATCTTAATCACTAATTTTGCTTATTCTTTTGACCATATCGACCTAGAAGTAATTGAGTGGAATGAGCAAACAGAGATAGAAGATTTGCATAAAATTGATATAGGCTTATATCCTCTGATTGAAGATGAATGGACTCTAGGGAAGGGAGGGCTTAAAGTGATGCAGTATATGTCAATTGGTATACCTTCCGTTGCAACGAAACATGGAACGGCAATAAATATAATTGAACACGGCAAAAGCGGTTTACTTGTAAGTACTGATGAAGAATGGATAGCTTCTCTAAAAAATTTAATAGAAGATAGTGATTTAAGAAAAAAAATGGGAAGTTCTGCTAGGAAACATGTTGATGAAAATTATTCAACTGCAGCCGTTGAAAAATATTACATAGAAATATTAAACCAGCTTTAAATAAGAATATGAAAAATACTTGCCGGCTATGTGGCTATCGAACTAGAGAAATTATAAACTTAGGGTCGTCTCCACCAGCTAATAATTTTCTTGATACAGAAACTACTAATATCGATTCCTTTCCGCTTGTTTTAGACTTTTGTGATAACTGTGGAGGATTGCAGTTGAGGGACTGTTTAGATAAAGAACAACTTTATTCCAATTATACTTATCTTACTCCTGATGCTACGTCTCTTACTCTTCACTATGAGAATATCTTAGAAATTCTATTAAATAACTCTTTTATAAGCCCTGCAACGGATTGTTTAGAAATTGGAAGTAATAATGGTAGATTTCTTCAATTTTTAAAACCACATGTTAAATCTGTATTGGGTATAGACCCTGCCAGAAACGTCGCAGATTTTGCAAAAGAACTTGGCGTAGAAACAATCGTTGATTTTTTCTCTAAAAGTACTGTAACAAAAATATTGAATCAGAAAAGAGATGTAGGTTTTATTGCAGCAAGACACATGTTTGCTCACAACCCTAGACCAGATGAAATATTTGAAGGTATTGACTCCATTTTAAATGACAATGGCGTTATTCTAATTGAAAATCAGTATGCAATAGAGACACTTAAAACAGGTGCCTTTGACCAGATTTATCATGAACATATGTTCTACTACTCCGTAACAAATATGCAAAATTATCTTAATTCTAAAAACTATGATCTCAACGATATCTATTTTTCAGATATCCATGGAGGATCGATCGGTTTCATTGGCACTAGAAAAGATTGTTATGAAGTCTCAGATGCAGTAAAAAAACAACTCATCATTGAAAAGGAATACTTTGAAGGAGATAGGATCTTTAAAGAATTTAGAAATAAGGTAGATGAAGTAAAGATTAAGACTTTAAATGAAATAAACTCAGACTATCAGGGCAATAAAAAAATCATTGCTTATGGAGCTCCTGCTAAGGCATTCACAATGTTCTCTTTTTTAGAGTTGGATAGTACAAAAATAGAATATTGTGTTGATACATCAATTACGAAAATAGGAAAGACTTTTCCTCAATCAAATATTCCTGTTATCTCTGAAGATGAAATGAAACAAAGAGATTATCAAACAGTATTGGTAACTGCTTGGAATTACAGAGATGATATTATTAAAAAATCAAAAAACTTATTTAAGAAAAATACTAAGTTAGTTTTTCCTCTAACAGAATTTACAACATATATCGTTTAATATAAATGTCGAAAAAGCCCCTAAATAAGATTTCAGGAATTAAGGTATTTAAAAGACCAGTGTTTAAATCAAATTTAGGAATATTTACAGAGACGTATAAAAAGGAATGGCTAGACAATAAATTTCTACAAGATTCTATCTCAATTTCAAAAAAGAAGGGCACGATAAGAGGATTGCATCTTCAGAATGGTAAATTCAGTCAAGGAAAGCTTATAACTGTTTTTAAGGGAGCAATTCAAGATATCTTTATTGATTTAAGAAAAGACTCTGATACTTTTTGTCATTATGGTTCATTGAAGATTTCTGAAAATAATAATAATGTCTTGTTAGTACCAAGAGGCTTTGCGCACGGGTTTATAACCTTAGAATCTAATACTATAGTTAGTTATAAATTGGATAATTTCTACTCTCCTGAAAATGAAATAACAATTAGATGGAATGATCCAGACTTATCAGTGGCTTGGCCAAAGAATTTTTCATATACACTTTCCCGTAAGGACGAGGAGGGAATTAGTTTGCAAGAATTTATATCGATCAATAAATTTTAGATTTAATATATATACCAAATGAATGATTACCCCTTTGATAAAATACTCGTAACAGGTGGTTCAGGCTTCATTGGTTCAACTTATATAGAAAAAATATTAAAGGAATACAGTAATTTTGAAATTCTTAATCTAGATAAGATTAGTTACGCGTCTTCACCAAGGACAAACGCACTATTTAATTCGTATGATAATTTTAGTTTTTTGAAAATAGATATTGCAGATAGGAAAGCTTTAGAAAGTGCTGTTTTAGAGTTTTCTCCTAGTTTAATAATTAATTTCGCAGCTGAATCACATGTCGATAACTCAATTAAGGCTTCAGAAGATTTTATTCAATCTAACATAATAGGATCTTACAACTTACTAGAAGTATCTAGAAAAATTTATGATTCAAATGATAACTTCATGTTTCATCACATTTCAACCGATGAGGTTTATGGGGATCTTTTGTTTGATGAGATGCCATTTACTGAAGAAAATCAGTATAAGCCGAGTTCGCCTTATTCTTCGTCAAAAGCCTCTGCAGACTTATTGGTAATGTCTTGGGGTAGAACTTATAACATTCCTTTTTTGGTAACAAAGCAGTAAAAAAAGCGGCTTGGTTTCTTTGATTTGAAGAAAAGGATTGTTTTGACTGAGATCCTAGTTTTGAACCTAAAACTGCTCCTAAAATACCCCCTAAAGGTCCGCCTATAGCAAATCCCAGCATACCTCCTAAAGCAGAATTTAAGAAACTCATAGTAAAACCTATTGTAATGAAGTTAAATTTATATAAAACTAATACTTGTAAATTTTAAAAGGGAGAATATGAGTTTACCTGTTGTTGATTATTTAAAACTACCTGAAGGTGAAGACCCTTATTTAGAAGGTCATCAATGCAAAGATTGTGGCTCTATATTCTTAGGAGAGAGGAATGTCTGTTCAAACTGCTTTTCCAGGGATAGCATGAACGCTATAAAACTCAGTAATAAGGGAAAATTATATTCTTATTCTATTGTTTTTAGATCCTTTCCGGGGATAGAAGTGCCTTATATCTCTGCAATAGTTGACTTAGAGGGAGGAGGAACTGTGAAAGGAAACTTAATAGATTGTGATCCTGATCCCGAAAAAATAAAATTTGATATGCCAGTAGAGGTGATATTTGATGATGCTTTAGGAAGAAAAGACTCTGAAGGTAACTCTTACATTAGCTATTTCTTTAAACCTATTACTTGAAGGAGAATAATATGAGTGATGTTTATGTGTTGGGTGTGGATATGATTAAGTTTGGGAGATTCCCAGAAAGAACAGTGCCAGACTTAGGAGCGGAAGCTGCACTTCTAGCCCTAGATGATTCAGGATTAACTATAGAAAATATGGAGGCCTTTTATTGCGGTAACTTAGGTCAAGCAAATGCCATGGTGGGTCAACGTATTTTACAAGAAATTGGTCAAACGGGAATTCCAGTAGTTAATTGTTCAAATGCCTGTGCTACGGGTGCTACAGCTTTTAGAGAAGCTTGGACTTCAATTAAAGCAGGTTTATATGATGTAGTTCTAGCTGTAGGTGTAGAGCAGATGGGTACAGGTTTATTAGGGGGTGCTGGTGGAGGTAAAGGCATACCTAAAGAAGGATTGTTGGGTTCCGGAACCATGCCAGCCGTATTTGCTGAAGCAGGTATGGAGCATTCAAGACAATATGGAACTACTTTTGAACAATTTGCAAAAATTTCAGTTAAAAATCATCATCATTCTACAATGAATCCAAAAGCTAGATATCAAATTGAGACTCCTCTTGATGAAGTGATGAATGCAGAAATGATTTCATACCCGAATACTAAATTGATGTGTTCAGTAAATGTAGATGGAGCTGCAGCTGCTGTTCTTGTATCAGAAAAAAAAGCAAAGGAATTAGGTATGGGAAGAGCAGTAAGAGTAAAAGCGTCTGTTCTGACAAGCGATCCTTATCAAGAAAGAGATCTGGTTATGCCTGATGTAAATTCATGTACAAGAAAAGCGGCTAAAGAAGCTTATGAAATGGCTGGACTTGGTGCAGATGATATTGATCTTGTTGAACTGCATGATTGTTTTGCTACAGCTGAGATGCTTCATTATGAGAATTTAGGTCTATGTGAAGATGGAGAAGCTGGACGACTGATTGATGACGGAGAAGTTGAATTAGGAGGCAGAGTTCCTGTTAATGTTTCAGGAGGTCTATTATCTAAAGGACATCCTCTTGGCGCGACAGGAATAGCTAATATTTATGAAGTTTGTACACACTTGCGTGGCGAAGCAGGAGAAAGGCAAGTAGAAAATGCCAAGATAGGACTAACTCATGTAATTGGTCTGGGAAGTGCTTGTGGAATACATATCTTAGAAAAAGCTTAAGAATTAATGTTGGTTGGTGTCGTCAGCGATACACACAACAATATCAAAAATATTAAAAATATAATTAATATTTTTAATAATGAAAAAGTTGATGTTGTCATACATACAGGAGATATAACTCAATCTAAAAGCCTACAATTATTTTCCAATCTTTCTTGTCCAATGATAGGTGTATTTGGGAATAATGATAGGTTTGAAATTGGTTTAGAAGAAGTCTGCAAAAATTTAAAGTTTGATTTTAAAGCTCCTCCTTTTTTAGTATCTTTAAATAATAAAAAAATTGCTATTTTCCACGAACCTGATTTGATCAATGACTTTATCAAAGCTAACCAAGATGTGGATATAGTCCTTCATGGCCATACTCATAGATATAGAGAAGAAGTTTTGGCTAATACCATATACTTTAATCCTGGTGAGTCGGCAGGGTTGATCGAAGGAAGTAATGCTTTGGGATTGATAAACCTAGATAACCTCGAAATCAAAAGAATCTTCTTTTAAGTAATCTAAAAAACCACATAAACAACAAGCTAATTATAAAACTTAAAATAAGCGGTCTTAATACTCTTAATGAGTAATTTTGTTCAAAAATAAGATTTAAAAAAAATGTAGGTATAGCTGGAGCAAAATCATTAGAACCAACTTGTATCTGGGTTGGAGTTAATAAAAGTATACAAATAATAATACTAATAGATTTTCTATTAATTGGCTTTGTCTCTTTGCCTCTTGATAATAGATAACAAAAGAAAAAAACACTCACGATATATACAGTCCAAAACATTCTTAAATAGTTTTTAATATTTTTGTTAGTGGTTCTCCAAATAAATCTGACCTCCACTGAGTTATTTCTAACAAGGCATTGTCGAGACCAACATTAATAGCTAGTCTTAAAAAATATTTTTGGTTCTTCTTTGAAAATAAAAAAGTTTGGTTTATTTCATTTTTTTCTGCAAGGTATATTACGATATCATTAAACTTATTAAGCAAGATTCTTTCTTCTGCCTTTGTCAGTCCAGAAGCATTATCTTGATAATCATAGGAATCATTAAAGATTCTTGAAGATAGAGATTTAATTTCCTGATCCATCCAAGCATCTTTATTCTCTTCAATCAAAGCTTTGCTCTGATCCTTAAATAACTCTATTAAGAATTCAACATCAGAAGCAGCATAGTTCAATTGAGAATCTCTTAATGGTCTTCGTAACCAATTAGACCTTGTCTCGCCTTTGTCAACTTTTATACCTAAGATCTTTTCCACTAAACCTTGATAACTTATTGAAAATTCTCCATTTAGAAAAGAATCAGCTATTTGGGTATCAAAAATATTTTCCATTGATCTACCTGCCCATGAATACACAGCTTCGATATCTTCTTTACAAGAATGTAGAATTTTAATTACCGAATCAGAAAAAAGAAAACTGCAATTATCTTTTGGTTCATTTATTAAAACAGTGTCTATTAGATAGATTTCTTCAGAATCATTTATCTGAAGAAGTCCTAATTTCATATTATCTTTTTGAGTTCTTCTGAATTCTGTATCTATTCCCACATACTTCTTACTCAAAAGTTCATTATTTAAATACCTTAAATCTTCTGCTGAATCTATATAAATGAACACTACTATTTATTTAACAGTATCTTTTTGTGAATTAAGCACATCAATAGAATCTTTATCCGGTACAAATCCAGGGATAGCTCTTTCTAGTATATTTCTAAGACCTTCAACATCATTATTTCTATCAACCTCTTTTATTTGTTCTAAATAAGAATTAAGTTCTTGAGATTCTAGATAGTCTTCTTTTGCTCTTAAAATTTTCTTATGTTCCGTTTTATTTACATTGTCACCTATTAGAAGCTCCTCATATAATTTCTCACCAGGTCGCAGGCCAGTAAATATAATCTCAATTTCGCCATCAGGATTTTCTTCATCTTTTAGCTCCATACCACTTAATCCAATTAACCTCTTTGCTATATCTAATACTTTTACTGGCTCTCCCATATCCAGAACAAATACTTCTCCTCCAGTTCCCATAGCTCCAGCTTGAATTACTAACTCCGCTGCTTCCGGAATAGACATAAAGTACCTTAAAACTTCTGGATGAGTAACCGTAATTGGCCCGCCATCTTTTATCTGTTGTTGAAATAAAGGTATAGCAGAGCCGGAGGAACCAATAACATTGCCGAATCTAACCATAGTCATATTAGTTTTTATATTATTAGAGGCATCAGTTGAAAGCGATTGAAGTATTAATTCAGCAAAACGTTTTGAAGCGCCCATAATGTTAGTAGGTCTTACAGCTTTATCCGTAGAGATTAAAACAAAAGTTTCTACATCATTCTTAATTGCAGTTTCAACACAAACCTTAGTGCCAATTATATTATTCTCAATAGCCTCGAAGGGATTTTCTTCCACGAGTGGAACATGCTTGTATGCAGCTGTGTGATAGATCGTATTTACATTAAAAGAATTGCAGATATCATCAATTTTTTTACTATTTGTGACATTACCTAGAATTGAATAACTATCTATCTCTGAAAAATTTAATTTTATTTCTTGGCTTACTGCGTATAAAGAATATTCATTTGAGTCTAGAAGTATTATTTTATTGGGTTTAATTTGAGCAACTTGTCTAGATATCTCTGAACCTATTGAGCCTCCAGCCCCTGTAATTAAAACCACCTTATCTTTGATATTTTTATTAAGAAGAGCATGATTAGGATTAACTTCAACTCTGCCCAGTAGATCTGAAATATCTACTTCCTTTAATTCAGAGACTAGAACCTTGCCTTGGGCCAATTCAGCTAGACCTGGTAATATCCTAACCTTTATAGAAAACTGTTCTATTTCTTTCAATAAGCTCCTTAATACTGATTTGGAAGCTGAAGGAATTGCTATCAAAACTTCATCTACCTTTTGCTTTTGTATTAATTTTTCTAATGACGAGGGAGGTAAAATTTTAAGGCCTCCAACATAGGAATTATGTAAGGATTTATCTTGGTCTATAAATGCTATTGGGTGCATTTCTTGACTAACCTTTAAAGCGGAAGCTAATTGAATGCCTGCAGATCCTGCACCATATATAAGAACTCTAGATTCTATTATCACCTCCGTAAAATATACGTGGGCCAATATTCTTGAAGCAGTTATTAGAATAATTGAAAATAACCAACCCATTATCCAAGTAGCTAATGATAAAGAGCTCAGGTACCCTCCTAAAAAAGATTGATTAAAAACAATAAATGTAGAAATAATAAATAAAAGAAATACTCCACTTAATAGCTTTAACATATCTTTAAAGCCCATGAAACGGATAATAGACTTGTAAACACCTAAAAAACTTAAAACCACTACTCCCAAGATCGGTAACCACAGTCCTCTTAATAGGTCATTTAATTGAGGAATAAAAATAACACCATTTTCTATAAAAATGGCTAAATAGCCCGAACAAGAAAGTATGAGAAAATCTATTACAAAAATGATCGCGAGCTTAAGATTATTGCTTAAAGAAAGCACTTCTTGTTTAAAATTTAAAGCATTCATGTTGAGTTATGAATATTTAATGTGAAACACCTTCTTTCTTTAAAACTTTTAAGAAGGTCAACCACAATATGTAGATATCTAATTTAACTGATGATTCCATTAAATATTCCTCATCATATCCTACTTTTACTGGAATAGTCATTTCATCTCTTCCATTAACTTGAGCAAGTCCAGTAATTCCTGGCCTAAGACTATTAACCCCTTTTTTTTCTCTTAATTCAATTAAGTCCTTTTGATTAAATAAGGCAGGTCTTGGACCAACAAGACTCATACGACCATTAAAAATACAAAAGATTTGTGGAAGTTCATCAAAACTATATTTTCTAAGGAATTTTCCAATAGGAGTATGAAAATTATCAGGTTCATCCATTAGATGTGTTGCTAGCTGCGGTGTCCCCAAAACCATCGTTCTAAATTTTGGCATCTTAAAAATAATACAATCCTTACCCACTCTATCTGACCAATGTAATGCTGGACCTTTTGAAGTTAACTTTACAATTAGGCCAATAAAGACCATTGGTAGTGCAAGAATAACGATTAATATTAAACTTAAAAATATATCTAATATGAATTTCATCTAACAATACTTTTCATATATAAATGAAGAAATCTAACCTTTCCACCAAGACTCATTTTCAAGATACCAATGAATAGTTTTTACAATACCGTCATCAAATTTTGTGGATGGCTCCCATCCTGTTGTTTTCTGTATCTTAGAAGAATCAATTGAATATCTTAAATCATGCCCTTTTCTATCTTCAATAAATTTTATAGCATTAAAATCAGCAGAGACAAATTCTAGTGCTGACATCTGTAGTAAAATTAAGTTTACTACATCGATATTTGATTTTTCATCATTGCCACCAATGTTAAATATACTATTTTTGCAGCCTTTCTCGTGAAGAGAGAAAATCGCATCAATGTGATCTTCAACATAAATCCAGTCCCTAATATTCAAGCCATCTCCATATACAGGAACTTTTTTTCCATTTTTTAATTGGCTAATGATTGTTGGAATAAATT
>CACAGI010000018.1 GCA_902532015.1 uncultured SAR86 cluster bacterium
CTGTTTTTTTATGTTAAAGTTTTAATATGAAACCATTCTCAATCGCTGCATTGCAATTAAATTTAGATTATTCAAATAATCAAGATTTAGTAGTAGAAAAAACTAAACAAGCAGTTAAAAGATATCCCTGGATTCAGATGGTTATTTTAAGCGAATTGGCCGTCGGAGGCTCAAGCAGATCTAAAGAATTTTCTTTAGAAAAACAGTTACCCACATTCCAAAGGATCGCAAAGGAATTAAAAATTTGGTATCTACCAGGATCATTTTATCACCATGTTCAGAAAGAAATTACAAATGTAGCTCCAGTCATATCGCCTAAAGGAGATGTGGTAACTAGCTGTACAAAAATATATCCTTTTTTGCCTTACGAAAAGGGTATTAAACCAGGTTTAGAGCCGTGCACTTTTAAGATTCCTAGGGTGGGGATTTTTGGAATGCACATATGTTACGACTTATGGTTTCCTGAAACCAGTAGAGCACTTGCTATGAAAGGGGCTCAAGTGATATTGCATCCAAGTTTAACGGATACTTGTGACAGAGATGAAGAAAAAATAATGGCAAGAGCTACGGCAATACAACAACAATGTTACTACATTGATGTTAATGCCGGTGGTAAGCAAGGAAGAGGACTATCAATTGTAACAGGGCCAGAAGGAGAAATTTTAAACGAATCCTGTGAAAGCGAAGAGGTTATTTTAGTTGAAGTAGATACTGATAGGGTTGATAGAGTAAGAACGAGAGGCATCAAAGGCTTAGGACAGCCTCTTAAGAGTTTTAGAGATAATCCTCAACCTTTTGTACAACAAACTTGGGATAAAAAATATCTAGATAAATTAGGTGTTTTAGATGTCCCTAAAAAGGACTAAACTCTATTTAGGAGAATTTTAATGAGATACTCACATGCGGTTTTGTCTATATTGCTAATTGGTTCTTGCATAAATGCAATTTCTGAAGAATTGCCAAGGGGACCAAATGGCAACCCGGATTTAAATGGAGTATGGCAAGTATTGAACACTGCAAATTACGATTTAGAAGCTCATCCTGCACGAGCTGCTATGCAATTAGTTGAGGGTCCGGTTGTTCCAATACCTCATCCAGATATTTTGGCTTTAGGAGCAGTGGGATCAGTACCTGCTGGATTAAGTGTTGTGGTGGATGGAAAAATACCTTATTCCGAGAAAGCTCTAAAAATAAGAGAAGAGAATAAAAATAATTGGTTAGATAGAGATCCCGAAATTAAGTGCTATTTACCGGGCGTTCCAAGGGCCACTTATATGCCATATCCTTTTCAGATATTTCAAAGTGAGTCTGCGTTCTTCATTGCGTATGAGTACGCTGGAGCAACACGTAATATTTACTTAGAAGATCCCGGCGAACCTCCTGTTGACTCTTGGATGGGTCAATCATTGGGCTACTGGGAAGAGGATATCTTTGTAGTTGAAACTAAGGGGTTCAATGGCCAAACCTGGCTTGATAGATCAGGTAACTTTCATAGCGATCAGTTAAAAGTTACCGAAAAGTATATTCTTTTAAATAAACATACAATGAGATATGAAGCGACCTTAGAGGATTCAGAGATTTTTACTCGCCCATGGAAAATACAAATGATGTTGTATAAGAGAATAGGAAGAGATGCTGAATTACAGCAATTTAAGTGTGTAGAATTTGTTGAGGAGCTTATTTATGGAAAATGGCGAGTTAAAGATTAATAACATGAAACTGCTTCTAATAACTTTTTTGAGTTTGCCTTTAGTTTTATTAGGTGATGATTATGAAGTTCCAAAAACTTGGTTTGGTGATCCTGATTTACAAGGAACATGGACTAACGCAAGCCTCACCACTCTTGAAAGACCAGATGAGTATAAAACATTGATAGTAAGTGACAGAGATGCATTGATAGCAAAAAGAATGACAAAAGAGTTTGTTGCTGCACAAGATAATTATTTAGAACCAGGTGAGACTCCTAAAGCAGGCGCTGATGTAGGAGGCTATAATACTGCATGGATGGATTTTGGAACTGAGCTATTCAAAATCGATGGAGAATATCGTAGTTCTATAATTACTTATCCCGAAGACGGTAAGCTTCCAAGAAGATGGATAGGTTGGGGTAAGGAAGCTATAGCTATAGCTAGAATGTTTAGGCAAGCTGATCACCCTGAACTTAGATCTTTAGGTGAAAGGTGTATAGTCGGTTTTGGTTCCAGTGGAGGGCCGCCCATGCTTAACGTCCTTTATAATAATAATTACCAAATAGTTCAATCGCCAAGTTATGTAATGATTATGGTTGAAATGAATCATGATGCTCGAATAATTAGATTGGATTCTGAATATAACCCAGACAATATGAGAAGATGGCTAGGAGACTCTATAGGTTATTGGGAAGGAAATACACTAGTAGTCAAAACTATAAACCATCACCCACAACAGAAATTCAGAGCAGCAATAAGACATCAAATTTTAATCACTGAAGAAGCAGAAATAACTGAAAGATTTACTAGAGTAGGGAAGAAAGAAATACTTTATCAATTTGAAGTTAATGATAATGAAGCTTATAAAGATATCTGGAAAGGTGAGATGCCTCTAAGGGCTTCTGACGAAAAAATCTATGAATATGCATGTCATGAAGGCAATTACGCTATGGCAAATATCTTGGCTGGCGCTAGAGCCGAAGAGGAGAACTAATTATGAGCAATTTACGTTATATTATCCTTTTACTATTTATCTTTTTATTTAACCATTCAGTACATAGCCATCATGCATTTACTGCTGAATTTGATGCAAATGCACCAATTAATATAACTGGAAAAGTAGTTAAGGTTGAGTGGATTAATCCTCATGCTTGG
This sequence comes from uncultured SAR86 cluster bacterium, assembly GCA_902532015.1. Taxonomy (GTDB): domain Bacteria; phylum Pseudomonadota; class Gammaproteobacteria; order Magnimaribacterales; family Magnimaribacteraceae. The sequence continues at coordinate 2,844 of CACAGI010000018.1, forward strand.
GTGCATGTAGAAGTCAAACAAGACTCAAAAAAGACCATTTGGATGGTAGAAGGAGGTACTCCCAATACTTTAATTAGAAACGGTTTAACGAAGAATTCAGTTAAACCTGGCACTGTTATTAATGTTAGAGGATATCAAAGTAAAGGTAAGCTTTGTCTTCCTAGGTGCATAGCGAACGGAAGAGATATTACTTTCCCTGACGGCCGTAAAGTATTTATGGGATCTTCTGGAACCGGAGCTCCAAGAGATGGCTCTGACCCAAGAGAAAGGTGAAGAATCTATTACTCTTATCTTTTGCATTAACTTACTCACCTTTTAATGTAGCGAGCGATGATGGGCATAGCGATATGCATGATTTAATGGCTCATCTTTTAACTCCTGCATCTGAAGCTATTTGGGAGTCCTCTGGTTACGTTATAACTGAAGAAGGTGAGTTTAGTTTAGAGCCAACCAGCGAAGCAGAGTGGCAAAGAGTTCTGTATGGAGCCAAAGTTATCACCGAAAGCGCATACTTACTAAATATCCCATCAAGATCTAAGGGTCGAAAAGATTGGATTATTTTCTCAAATCTTCTTAAAGATGTAGGCAACAAAGCATTTGAAGCTGCAGAGCAGAAGAATGCTGAATCCTTATTTGAAATAGGAGCAGAGCTTTATCAAGTATGTGTGGCCTGTCATCAGGTTTATATGAATTAATAATAAAAATGCTAGATTTTGTTGTTTGGCTATCTGAAACAAAATGGAGCATAGGGCTGCGCGAATCCTTGTATCTTTACCCCTGGATAGAATCAACTCATGTTTTGTCTATTTGTCTATTTTTTGGAACACTTTTGTTTGTTGATTTAAGGTTAACTGGGAGAGTTTTTAGCAGTCTTTCAGTCGCTGAAATGAATAGAAAGGTATTACCTTTAACATTGTTTGGTTTTTTGGTTATGTTCATTACAGGATTGCTGTTGTTTTACGCTATACCGATTAGGAATTATCAGAATATTTTTTTTAGAGTAAAAATGCTCTTAATGATAATAGCAGGAATCAATGCCTTGTTTTTTCATAAACGTATGTCTAATGAAGCAAAAGTTTGGGATAAAGATTCATTTATACCTGGCTCCATGAAAAGTAGTGCCATAACCTCCCTAGTATTGTGGTCATTAGTAATTATTGCAGGAAGAATGATTGCCTATAACTGGTTTGATTGTGATCGGCAGCCCCAACCTAGATGGATTAATACTTTAACCAGTTGTGAAGTTGATTACAGTCTTTTTGAGGGTATAGATGGATTCTAAAGAAATACTAGAGATTTTCTATTCTTTAGAAGACACCTTTATTGGTGAATATGTAAGAAGTTCTATCTGGCTTTTTCCAGTGATTGAAAGCTTCCATCTCATAGGTTTAGGGATATTAGGAGGTTCTATTGTTGTAATGGACCTAAAATTGATGAAATTGATTTTTAGAGACATAGATAAAATTTATATTTTGGAACAAACAAAAAAATTTTTTGTTTTAGGCCTTTCTCTTTTATTTATAACTGGAGTCCCACTTTTTCTCTCAGAAGCAGTCAAATTATATTATAGCCGTGCTTTCTGGATAAAAATGACCTGTCTTGTAATCGGTGTAATTTTTGTTTACTTTGTGCGCAACCCTCTAATTATTAAAAAACAAGGAGCAATTATGATCGTAGTAGGATTTTTATCATTTTCTATTTGGACCATTGTTGCAGCCTCAGGAAGATGGATCGGATTCTCTTAATAACTGAATAATTTTGAATACACATAAACTAACTCTCAAAACAAGAATTGGCTACGGAATAGGAGATATATCTATTTGTCTTTATTGGAGTGGAGTAGGCCTTTATTTACTTTATTTCTATACAGACGTAGTTGGGATATCTCCTGCCTTAGCAGGCGCTATATATGGCATTGGAATGATGTGGGATGCACTCACCGACCCTTTCATGGGCTACTTAGCTGAAAGAACAAGGACTAAGTGGGGTGTTTATAGACCATATATTTTATTTGGCAATCTACCCTTAGCACTTTCATTCATACTTTTATTCTGGGTACCTCCTTTCGAAGGAGCATCTCTTTTTTTAATACTTTTATTAATTAATTTACTTCACAGAACCTGTTTTACGATAGTTAGTGTTCCTTTTTCTTCCTTAACTCCTAGGATAACTTCTGATAGCGAAGAAAGGACTAACCTTACTGGTTTTAGAATGCTAGGTGCACAAACAGGTACAAATTTGATGGCCCTTTTTGCTTTTCCAATCATTTTTACATTTGGAGGAGGCGAAGAAGCAAAAGGGTTTATATATCTAGGCTTAATAGCTAGTGTTACTGCTATGATCATACATACTATAACTCTGTATACGGTCAGAGAGCCAACAACCAGCCAAGGCATAGATCGAGTAAGTGGTAGTTTGGTTGATACAGCTAAGGCAATAGGCAAAAATAAACCTTTTTGGTTAGTTTTTGCGGCTACTTTGATAGTAGGTGTAACAACAATATTCTTTGGAAATAATTTGGTCTATTACACCAAATATGCTTTAAATCTTCATGAACACCAAGGAATAATATTATTCACAAATGGTATAGTTGCATTTGCAAGTATTCCATTCTGGTGGTGGCTATCTAATCAAATAGGCAAAAGAAAGACATGGTTAATCTCTTCTGCTGCAACATTCCTTTTTCTTTGCGTCTTCTTTTTATACCCCATAAAGAGCCTTGAAGAATTATTATTCATCATAGCTTTAATTGGAGCAGGTTCAGGTGCTTTCGGTATATTGTTTTGGTCCATGTTGCCAGACACCATTGAATACGGTGAAGTAGAAACTGGTATAAGAAGTGAGTCTTCTTTGTATGGCTTTATGACGTTCGCTCAAAAAGGTTCGATAGCTCTAGCAATTACCATTTTAGGAACTACATTAAACTTAATTGGATTTGAGCCCAATGAAGTCCAAAGTAAAGAAACTATAGAATCAATGAAATCTATAATGGGAATAATTCCTGCTTTTGGGGTGGCATTAAGTTTCGTAATCATTTATTTTTACCCGATAGACTCTAAAAAGCATAAAGAGTTACTTAAGAAATTGAACAACTAAGAGGTGTAAGAATGACTGCATGGGGTATTGCTGGGACAGGTATGATAGCTAGAGCTTTTGCTGCTTCAATAAAGGACAGTAACAATTCAAAACTAAAATACGTAGCAAGTAGGTCAAAAGAGAATTCCGATAAATTTGCAAAAAAGTATGAGTGTGAAGCTATAGAAGGGTATGAAAATCTATTAAACTTAGATGACTGTGATGCTTTATACATAGCTACACCACATCCTTACCATTTTGAATTATCGCTTAAAGCTTTAGAGAAAGGAAAAGCTGTTCTTTGTGAAAAACCGATGACAATGAATTCTACAGAAGCAATGGTTCTTATTGAGGCTTCAAGAAAGAACCATGCCCTTTTTATGGAAGCTTTTATGTACAGAACTCACCCTCAAACAGAGAAAATTAGAGAGATAATCAAAGAGTATTTTTTAGATCATCCATTAGAAATTGAAGCATCATTTGGGTTTGAAGCGAGTGTCTCAGAAGAACATAGATTGGTAAATCCTCTGTTAGGCGGGGGTTCAATTTTAGATATAGGCTGTTACCCAATGTCTATGTCTAGAATGATTGTAGGAATACAAGAAGGTAAAAGCTTCTCTAACCCTGTAAACATTAAGTCTAAAGGAACTTTGTCTGATAACAATGTCGACCTCTACGCAGAAGCTTCTTTAGATTTTGCTAATGGAAGTAAGGCCTTTATAAGTTCTTCAATTAACAAGAGTCTTCCTAATAAAGTGACTATTAAGAATACAAAGTCCAAGTTAGAAGTTTTTGAACCCTGGAGATGTGGTGAGGACATAGGTAGAAAATCATCAATGACATTAACTCATGATGGAAAACTAGAAGAAATTGAGTTCAATGAGTCGATTGGTATATTTACTTTTGAAATAGATCATTTTTCCGAAACTTTCTTAGATGGTTCACTCCAATCTAGCCTTGTTTCCCATGCCGATTCTCATGGAAACATGATATGGCTAGATGCTTGGAGAAAATCTATCGGTGTTTTTTATGAGGAAGATAAGCCCTCCAAAAGAGAAAAGAATATGGTCTCTTTTTACAAAGATAGACAAGTTATGCCTTCTTCCAAGATAAATGGTATCAACAAAGATTTATCAAGAGTTGTTTTTGGTTGTGATAATCAATCTGATACTAATCACGCATTTGCTATGTTTGACAATTTTTACAACAAAGGAGGCAATGTCTTTGATACTGCTTATATATATAACAACGGCAAAAGCGATAAGTATCTAGGAGAATGGATTAAGGTAAGAAATAATAGAAACGAGATAGTTATTCTAGGAAAAGGCGCGCATACTCCTCATTGTTTTCCAGATAAAATTAAGCCGCAACTAGAAGAAACTCTGGATAGATTGAAAACCGATAAATTAGATATTTATTGCTTACATAGAGATAACCCTGATATACCCGTAGGCGAGTTTATGGATTCCCTGAATGCGTTGAAAGATGAAGGCTTAATTGATGTTTTGGGAGCTTCTAATTGGTCTCTAGATAGATTTAAAGAAGCAAATTCCTATTCCGTTTCTAAGAATATTTCTTCTTTTGGGGTGTTAAGCAACAATTTTAGTTTAGCAAGGATGATAGAGCCAGTATGGCCAGGATGTTTTAGTTGCTCGGATGAGGATTTTAAGAACTATTTAAATGACAATCAGATTGCTATATTTCCTTGGTCAAGTCAGGCAAGAGGTTTTTTCTTGAGATCTCAAGAGTTTGAGGGTGCTATGCATGTAGCTAATCCTAATTCTGAAGAACAAAATAGAGTTTGGGCTAATCAAGGTAATTTAGAAAGAAAACGAAGATGTTTTGAATTAGCTGATACAAAAGGTTATGAGCCAATAGAACTAGCCTTAGCTTTTGTTTTAAACCAACCTTTTCCTTCTTTTCCTTTGATAGGACCTAGAAATTTCTTTGAAACAGAAAGCTCGTTAAAGGCACTAAGTATTGACCTTTCTGATAAAGAAATTGATTGGTTAGATTTAAAAGATAATTAAATCTTAAAACAAGTATTTAATCTTTGAATAAATCTTGTTAATCTTTCACTACGTGTCCCGCATTCAATTTAACACGAGGGGGATTGAATGTTCGGTTTCTTTGTTACCCTTTACAGGAGGTGGTCAAAATTAGTATTTATTTTAGTTCAGGAACAACAGGAGTAGCCTTCTGACACGGGTTATCCCGGTTCCGGCTGATAGTCTTTGAATTGTCAGTTGAAAAGTAGTTGAGATACGCTTTTCGGAAATCCCCACCTTAGAGTGGGGATTTTTTTTATTTTCGCGCTCCCTCACTATCAAAGATTCTTAAGTAAGTCAGTTGCTCGTGATCGGAAGTGTTTTTAACTTTTATGTAATCACCTTCTTCAGCTAACACAATATCTCCAGATACTATATTTAGTTCAGCTTTATGTTCAATTCCAAAACTAGGGTTAGTACCATGACCTGCTTCGTGGTTAGAGTATTCAATAACTTCCATCTGACCTACACCAGATAGAAAAACATAAACCACTTCGGATTCAATTAGTCTGTGCCCACCTGTCGAACCAGAAGGCTTAATTACGGTTTTTCCTGCAACTAATTTTCTTAATAAATCATTTGTCCATGCTGAGTAACCTTCATCCTCTTTGTAAAGGCTTTCACCAACAGAAAAGTTTTCGTATTTTTTAGCCATAATTCATTATAAAAAAAGAAGCATTCTATCACCACTTCATCTTTACTGTTCATTAAGTTGCAATATAAGATACAAATATATTCAAAAGGTATATATGAGAAAAAGAAAATTCTGGGGATGGGGCTATGCTGATGAATTGCTTTCTGCGGAGGAAGAAAAAAATATTGATTCTAGAATAGCCAAGACTTTTAAATTAGATGAGGTAGAGACTCTACCCATACCCGATATTAAGGATATAGAACTTCCTGAATCAAGCCTATTAGTTCCGAAGAATCTTCGGGATATTATGTCTGATGATAAAGAGGAAAGACTAAATCATACCTACGGAAAATCTTTCCCTGATGCAGCTAGATCTGTACTCAAAGATTTCTCTTCTCCTCCTGATTTTGTTGCATTTCCAAATACTGAAGAGGAACTTATCAATGTTATGGACTGGTGCGATGAAAAGAATATCGCAGTAATTCCATATGGCGGTGGTTCAAGTGTCTGTGGAGGAGTAGAGACTCAAGTTGGAGATTCCTATTCAGGGGTTATTTCTCTCGATCTAAGAAACTTAAATCAGGTTATAGAAATAGATAGAGAGAGTAGAAGTGCCAGAATACAAGCAGGCATTTTAGGTCCTGATTTGGAAGCTATATTAAAAAAAGAAAACCTTACATTAAGACATTACCCACAAAGCTTTGAATTCTCCACTTTAGGTGGCTGGATAGCAACACGTTCGGGGGGGCATTTTGCAACTTTATACACTCACATCGATGATTTTGTAGAATCTACTAGGATGGTAACTCCATCGGGTTTATTGGAAAGCAGAAGATTACCTGGATCTGGTGCTGGACCTAGTCCTGATAGATTAACTATTGGCTCTGAAGGTATATTGGGCGTTATAACCGAAGCGTCAATGCGATTACAGGATAGACCAACTTTTCGCTCTTCTTGTAGCGTAGAATTTACTAATTATAAAAATGCCTTAAATGCTTTAAGAAGGATAAGCCAATCAGGTTTATTTCCTGCTAACTGTAGATTACTCGATAGTAATGAAGCATTAATGAATGGAGCAGGTGACGGATCCAATCACATATTAATATTGGGTTTTGAATCAGCAGATCATGATAAATCTGCTGCTCTTAAAAGAGCATTGGATATTTGTTCTGACAATGATGGTTTGTATGAAGAGCCAGATTCTAACAAACAAGATGCCCATAGAACTGGATCGTCTGGCAATTGGAGAAACAGTTTTATTAAAGCACCTTACTTTCGGGAGAGTTTTACTCGTCGGGGAATAATCCAAGACACTTTTGAGACTTCTATAACTTGGGAGAGAGCGCACTCTTTTATAGAAGAGATAAAAACTGATATCTCTAAAGCCATTGAGAAAATCTCAGGAAAGCCAAGCTTAGTAACTTGTCGGATAACTCATAGCTACCCTGATGGATTGGCTCCTTATTTTACTTTTGCAGCCTTTGCAAAAACGTCAACAATGATTGATGTTTGGAGAGAGATAAAGTTAGCTACTAATGAAATTTGCATCTCCAAAGGAGGCACAGTTACTCATCACCATGCTGTTGGCAGAGATCATCGTCCAAATGGATATGACAATCAAAGACCGGAATTATTTAAAGAAATATTGACTGCTGCAAAATCTAGAGTTGACCCAAATGGCATCATGAACCCTGGTGTCTTAATAGATCCGGAGAACAAAAATATTTATAATTGGTTAAAATAGTTATATAAATGCAAAAACTTGCCTTTACTGGCATAATTACAACTACAGAGGGGAATTTTTATGGCAAAACAAGCTACATTTACAGAAATGCTTCATGGGACTGCTGAAGATTATTCTATTATTGCAGAAGAGGGTGCAAAGCTAGCTAAACAGCTACCTGATAGGATTTTAGAGCATTTAGATATTTTAAAGGGTGAGACAGCAGGTTTTGCTGTTGATAGATATGAGCATAGCTTACAGACTGCAACTCGAGCTTACAGAGACGGTAAGGATGAGGAGTATGTGGTTTGTGCTTTATTGCATGATATTGGCGATACGATAGCATCTGCTAACCATGCTGATCTGGCAGCTACTATGTTGCAACCTTTCGTTTCAGAAGAAAATTACTGGATAGTTAAACATCACGGAATATTCCAAGGATATTATTTCTTTGATTTCTTAGGTTTAGATAAGAACATGAGAGATGAATACAAAGACAATGAAAATTGGCACGCTTGCGCAGAATTTTGCTCAAAGTATGACCAAAATTCTTTTGATCCAAATTATGATTCTATGAGTATAGAAGAATTTGAACCTATGGTTAGAAGGGTTTTTGCTCAACCTAAAAACTCAATATATAAGAAAAGAGATTACGCTTAAACTTTAATTCTATGGAAAGAATTGAGTCTTTAATCAAGGAGTTAACACTTGAAGAAAAGGTTTCAATGCTTTCTGGCTCAAGCGCTTGGCATACAACTGCCGTTCCTAGGTTAGGAATCCCAAGAATAAAGATGACCGATGGCCCTATAGGAGCCAGAGGAGATTCAGTTTCAGGAGAGACTTCAGCGTGCTTTCCTAGTGCATCTTGTCTTTCTTCTTCTTGGGATGTGGATAATATTGAAGAAATTGCAAAAGCAATTGGCATTGAAGCAAAAAGCAAGGATGCCGATGTCCTTTTAGGGCCAACGATTAATCTACACAGACATCCATTGGGAGGTAGGCACTTCGAGTGTTACTCCGAAGATCCTTTATTAACTGGTGAATTAGCTTCTAGTTATGTAAAAGGAGTTCAGTCTGTAGGAGTTTCAGCGTGCTTAAAGCATTTCATAGGCAATGATACGGAATTCCAAAGGCATTTTGTAAGTTCAAACATTGATGAAAGGACGTTGCGTGAGTTGTACTTACTGCCTTTTGAGATGGGAGTTAAAGCAGGATCAATGTCAGTCATGTCGGCTTACAATCAATTGAATAATACTTTTTGCTCTTCCCATAAAGAATTATTAATAGATATCTTAAAAGAAGAGTGGAATTTTCCTGGTTACGTTGTAAGTGACTGGGGAGCTGCATTAGATACAGTGGGAAATGCCAATGGTGGATTGGATTGTGAAATGCCAGGACCTGCTAAAAGTTGGGGAGATAATCTAGTTAAGGAAGTGAACGATGGCAAGGTTGATGAAGAGATAGTAAACGATAAAGTGAGAAGAATTCTTAGAGTTGCTGAATTTACTGGTAGATTAGATAACCCAGAAGAACAACCAGAAAAAACAAATGATTTAGAAGAAGATCATGCTCTAATAAGACGCTCAGGTGCTGAAGGCATGGTTCTCTTAAAAAATAATTCAGTTTTACCATTTCAAGTCGATAAACTAAAGAAACTTGCCGTTATTGGCCCTAATGCTTTAAAAGGACAATACCTTGGTGGAGGGAGTGCAGCTTTAAATCCGCATTATGTAGTTCATCCGTTAGAAGGAATAAATAATGCTGTCAGTGATGTTGAAGTCTCCTTCGCTAAAGGTTGTCATACGCATAAATTCCTACCTTCTATTCCAAAAGAATTATTGAATGAAGGAAAGGGTTATAAAGTTGAGTTCTTTGATGGTCAAGAATTTGCGGGATCTCCAGTAGAAACAAAATACTTAGAAGGAGGAAAATTCTGGGCTTTAGGTGGCTTTGGATTAGATATAGTTTCTAGCTCTAAAAAACCTTCTTTAAGTGTTCGTTTTAGTGGAATAATCAGGCCTGAAGTAAGTGGAGAATATGATTTTGAAATATTTAGTATCGGTCCTTCTAGATTATTTATTGATGATGAAGATTTAATTGATAACTGGTCTTCACAAGAACCTGGAGATGCTTTCTTCGGTATGGGAAGTAAAGCGAAACGAGGGAAAAAAATACTTGAATCAGGAAAAGAGTACTCCTTTCAAGTCGAATACAAATGGGAGGGAAGGTTTCCTGCTGTGCAGATAGGAATGTTAGCACCTGATGATCATGACCTTATGGAAGCAGCTGTAAATTTGGCAAAAGAATCTGACGCAACCATCCTTTTAGTAGGCACAAATTCTGATTGGGAAACTGAAGGAAATGATAGAGATTCTTTATTATTGCCTTTAAGACAAAATGAATTAATAGAAAAGGTATGTAAGGTAAACAAAAATACAGTAGTAGTTCTTAATACAGGATCTCCTTGTGAGATGCCATGGAATGATGAAGCTAATGCTATACTTCAGTGTTGGTTTCCAGGTCAAGAATTTGGAAATTCATTAGCGGATATTATTTTTGGTAAAGTTAATCCATCAGGAAAACTGCCAACAACTTTTCCAATTAAATTAGAAGATACTCCTGCATATAATACTTACCCGGGAAAAGACTTACAGATGGATTACGAAGAAGGTCTTTATATAGGCTATAGGTGGTACGAAAAAGAAAATATTACCCCTTTATATCCTTTCGGGCATGGACTTTCTTATACTTCTTTTACTTATTCTAATGCTAGAGCAATTCCTCCCAAGGGCACTAGCTCAGTTGCAGCATTTGAGCTTGAAATAACTAATACAGGCGAAATAGAGGGGAAGGAGGTTATTCAATGCTATGCATCTATTCAAAATTCAAAGATTGATAGACCTTTAAAAGAATTAAAAAAATTTCAGAAAATAAATTTGTCTCCTGGTGAATCTAAGAAAATAATATTTGAAGTAAATGAGAGAGATTTATCTTATTGGAATGTAGAAACAAAAACTTGGCAAGTAGAGCCTGCACAATATATTTTTGAGTTTGGTTCTTCTTCTGCAGACATTCGTGAATCTGCAGAAGTTTGGTTAGGATAAATTAGACTTTCTTAGGTGCACCTTTCTCGGCAACCTCTTCGTCATGAAATTTTCTAGTTTCAACTAGTTCAGGAATTAAACTATCCAGTTGATCAAGAGACCATAAGTTATCAGTCGTAAATGATTTGATGATAGCTGGTTGTTGCATTATTCCAAGAATGCCCCCTTGTGAATGTATTATTTGTGAAGTAATGTCTTTAGCTGCGTCTGTACAAAGCCACGCAACAACAGGTGCTATTTGCTCCGGTCCTTGAGTCCAGTCATTTTCATCATATTTTCTTCCAGCTGCCTCTATAAGATCTATTGTTAGTCTAGTGGCTGCACCTGGAGATATGGTATTTACAGTACACTTATATTTAGCAACCTCTAAAGCAAGCGATCTTGTAAATCCAGCTATACCTTCCTTAGCAGCCCCGTAATTGACCTGACCAAAATTCCCAAATAAACCAGACACTGAAGACATATTAATTATCCTGCAGTCACTTCTATTAGTATCTCTAATATATCTAACCAGAGGTCTTGTACAGTTGTAGTGTCCCTTAAGGTGAACTTCCATAATGACGTCCCAATCTGACTCTTCCATATTGTAAAGAGTTCTATCTCTCAGGATGCCCGCATTGTTGACTAGAATGTCCGCTTGACCAAAAGCATCCATGGCAGAATTAAAGATATTCTTACCTCCTTCAACCGTACCAACTGAATCATAATTCGCTACAGCTTCTGAACCTAAATCATTGATTTCATTAACAACTTCATCTGCAATCTTACCACCTCCAGATCCGTCTCTGTCCCCACCAAGGTCATTAACTACTATTTTTGCTCCCTCTTTAGCTAGGTATAGGCAGATTTCTTTACCTATTCCTCTTCCCGCACCTGTGATGATGGCCACTTTATTATTTAGTCTTCCCATAATTAATTCTTTTTTAAACTTAATGAAGAGTTAAGAATAAGTGGTTTTATATAAAAATACAGCTATTTATTTTTACTTATTTACTATATAAATAGATATTTAGAGGGAGAAAATAAAACGTTATGGAAAGCACCCAACAGGCGCACAGAGCAAATCGATCTACCCAATTCTTTTATGGTTTTGGATCTATAGCAGTCGGAATAAAGAATAATTTATTAGGAACCTTTCTGCTTATTTATTACAACCAGGTTTTAGGTTTAGATGCATGGACTGTATCCACTGCTTTTTTCCTAGCTTTAATAATAGATGCAGTATCTGATCCCATAATAGGGATTTGGTCTGATCGAACAAATAGCAAATATGGAAGAAGACATCCTTTCTTATATTTTTCAATTATTCCTTTTTCTTTAGCATATTATTTTTTAATCGCTGGCCCAGCTCCGGGTGAAATGGACGACGGCAACCTTTTTTGGAGATTAGTTTTTCTGTTAATGATTTTAAGAATTTCCATGACTTTATTTGAGGTTCCAAGGGGTGCATTGGCACCTGAACTCTCCAAGGATTATGACCAAAGAAATACTCTTGCTTCCCTATCAATGATGTTTGGTTGGTTTGGAGGGGCAGGTATAGATTTTATAGCTCGATATTATTGGTTAGATTCGTTTGTAGATTTTAACGGATATCAAATTTTAGCTTTTTGGGGAGGTATAGGGATATTTATTGGAACCGCTGTAACTACTATTGGTACACATAGAAATATACCTGAACTACACAAACCGCCAGCTAGATCTCTTGATTTACGTTCATTTTCTTCAGAGTTAATACAAACACTTTCTAATAAATCGTGGCTTGTATTGTTTGCTTCAGGTTGTTTCTATTCTTTATTAGTAGGTTTAGAGTCTGGAGTAGGAACTTACTACAATGAATACCTGTGGCAATGGAAACCACAGACGATAGCGGCTTGGTCTTTAATTACACCTATTTGCGTAATAGCTTTAGTAGGCTTTGCTCCTAGAATAGCTTATGGCAGGAATAAAAAAAGGATAACGGTTGGAATCTTTCTAACAACTGTAATTGTTGGACCAATGCCAATAGCCTTCAGGTTAATGGATATTTATTACGGTACAAATATTATTCCTGCTAATGGTTCAGATGGTCTTTGGTATTTATTAGCTATACATGGCGCAAGTATGGCTTCCCTCGGAGCTCTTGGTTTTGTATTTATTGGATCAATGGTGATGGATATTACAGAACAAGTAGAGAATAAAACGGGAAGAAGAGAGGAGGGCTTATTGGGCACAGTAAGCTCATTTGTGCATAAGCTTGTAGGTGCAGGAGGTGTATTAGTATCTGGAATTATATTAACAGTTGCAGGATTTGATAATCCCGACATGGCAGGAGAACTGTATGGCGGAGAAGTTATAAATAGATTTGCCTTAATTCATCTAATAATAAGTATGACGTTACCTTTTGTTTCTACTTTGCTTGTTTTAATGTATGACATTGATAGAGGTAAACACAATACTCATATATCTGATTTAGGTTATGTAGAAAAAAAATAATGTTTTTCTTTCCCTTTTCAGATGACAATCCAACTACTGATAGGCCTTATGTTTGTTATTGTCTTATTGCAATATGTGTTTTTGTCTTTTTATGGCAAAGCTCTTTGCCCACTAATTTAAGTAACGAAGCAGTTTATAACTTTGGAGTTGTACCAGCCGCTTTGCTAGGTGACCAAGAAAGTTATATCGCCCCTTCCTTGTCTATTTTTACGTCAATGTTTATGCACGGAAGCTGGATGCATCTAATTGGAAACATGGTTTTTTTATGGATATTTGGTGACAATATCGAAGACAGCATGGGAAGGGGTAAATTTATTATTTTTTATTTGTTATCGGGAATTGGAGCAGCCTATCTTCAGGCAGTTATCGACCCTAGTTCCAGTATCCCAATGATTGGAGCAAGCGGAGCCATTGCTGGAGTGTTGGGAGGATATCTTTTATTACACCCTAAAGCTAATGTGAATGTATTGATGTGGATTATTATATTTATATCAGTTATAAGAATTCCCGCATTTATCGTTTTAGGATTTTGGATAATTGGTCAATTTTTTAACGTATCTTTTGGTTCCGAAGGGGGAGTAGCTTATTTTGCTCATATAGGCGGTTTTGTAGCAGGAATGATATTGATTCCTTTTTTTAAGAGAGCAGATATTAGTTTGTTTCAAGAGCCACATTCGCAAGCCTTTCAATCAGCTAACTTTAACTTTAGTAATTTAAGATCGAAGAATAGTAGTGATAATTTTATGCAAGATTTTATCGACAGCGCTAACAAAAAAGATAAGAATTAAGACATGCGATATGTGACTATTTTTTTTGGGGCTGTAGTTCTAGTTCTGGGTGTTTATGTGGCGGGTGTCTATATGAATTTATATGGTGAGCTAGAAGAGCCTGGAGTTTCAGTGAATTCTGAAATACCAAAAAACTTAGTCCAAAATAAATTAATAGCTCAAGAACCATTTGGTAAAACTAAACAAATATTATTTGGCGACACTCACGTTCATACAACTTATTCAACTGATGCTTTCTTTTGGAGTTTACCGATTATGAATGGAGAAGGGCCCCATCCTATATCGGATGCTTGTGATTTTGCTAGATTCTGTGCCAATTTAGATTTTTGGGTGAGTACAGATCATGCTGAAGCGTTAACACCAAGGAAATGGAAATCTATAAAGGAAGCAGTAAGAAGTTGCAACGCGCCAACAGATACGGAAGATCCTGATTTAGTAACTTTCTTAGGTTATGAATGGACGCAAGTCGGAACAAATGCTGAAAGTCATTACGGACATAAAAACGTCATGTTTCTTGATATAGAGGAAAGCAAAACACCTAAAAGGGCAATTGGTGCAGGAGGGGTTGCAACCAACGGCATGAGAAATACTCTACCAGGTCAGGCAACGATGCTAAGACCGGCAGCTTTTCTAGATTTTGAAAATAGGCATAGGTATTTTAATTTCATTAGTTTTGCTCAAGAATTACAAGGAGGAAAGTTTTGTGAAGAAGGAGTAAGTTCTGATTTGCTTGATGAAGACTGTTATGAGTCAGCCGATACACCTCAAGATTTATTTAGAAAATTAAATGAGCTTGATTTGCCTGCTATCGTTATTCCTCATGGCAATACTTGGGGTTTCTATAGCCCCCCAACAATTACTTTAGACAAACAACTGGAATCTGATTTTAATGATGAAAACTTACAAATTTTATTTGAAGTCATGTCAGGACATGGAAATTCAGAGGAATACAGACCATGGAGAGCCCTTAAAAATGATCTAGATGGGAATTTAACTTGTCCTGAGCCATCGATTAATTATTTACCAAGCTGTTGGAGAGCAGGAGAAATTATTTATGAAAGATGCGTCGATGCAGATATAGAAGAACAAACATGTTTGTCTAGAGCAGAAGAGGCAAGAGATAATTATGCTGTAATGGGAGTAGCTGGTCACTTAACGATACCTGGTGTCGAAATAGAGGATTGGTTAGATTCCGGTCAATGCCGTGATTGTTTTCTCCCTTCTTTTAATTATAGACCGGGCGGATCAGCCCAATATGGAATGGCGATATCCAATTTTGACGAAGGAGAGCCAAAAAGATTTAACTTTGGATTTATTGCTTCCAGCGATAACCATAGAGCTAGACCTGGAACAGGGTATAAAGAAATAGACAGATTTGTGACTACAGAAGCCAATGGACCTTCTTCAGAATTTGTTGCAGATACCTTATATCCGAAAGAAGATTCTCAACCGCAATCAATTGATTTAAGAGAAGGCGAGTTACTGGGACTTAGGGCAGGTTTTGGAGCCTTTGAAGCAGAAAGGGAGGCTTCATTCTTCTCTACGGGAGGCTTAGCTGCAGTTCATTCTTCAGGAAGAGATAGAGATTCTATTTGGAATGGCTTACAGAGAAAAGAAACATACGGTACGAGTGGAGACAGAATATTACTTTGGTTTGATTTAATTTCTGAGCCCTCTGACATCCCTATGGGTGGAACTGCCAAAACCACTATAAATCCTATTTTTAAAGTAAAAGCAGTAGGTGCTTTTAAACAAAAACCAGGCTGTCCTGACTATTCTTCAACTAATATAACCGATGAAGAAATAGAAAGAATATGTAAAAACGAGTGCTACAACCCCTCAGATGAAAGAAAAATAATAACTAGGATTGAAGTTATAAAGGTTACACCTCAAGCATTCAAAGGTGAACAAGTCGATGGTTTAATTTCTGATCCATGGAGGATATTTAATTGTGAACCGAATCAACAAGGTTGTGAGGTTGAATTCTCAGATGAAGAATTTAATAGTGCTTCAAGAGATGCAAGTTATTATGTCAGAGCCATACAAGAACCTTCACCGGCGGTTAATGCAGGAAGTTTAAGGTGTACTTATGATGATGAAGGCAATTGCTTAGAGGTAAATATTTGTTACGGAGATAACAGGACTTCGAAAGACGATGATTGTTTAGTTATGTCGGAAGAGCGAGCCTGGTCCTCACCTATTTATCTAAATTACTATAATCTTTAATGTTTAATGTATAAGATCGTTAGTTAAACGCTTTAATATTATCTAAATAATCATGGAAGAAAATTCTAAATCCAAATTAAGCTTCGGAACAAAATTCTTCTATGGTTTTGGATCAATCTCTTTTGGTATAAAAAATAATGGCTTTAGTTTCTTTGTTCTTTTTGTCTACAGTATAGCTTTTGGGCTCGAGCCCTGGATGGCCGGTTTAGCGCTAAATTTAATATTAGTAGCCGATGCAATCACAGACCCTATGGTTGGTTATTATTCAGATAGATTGAGATCAAAATGGGGAAGAAGACATCCATTTATGTATGCTGCCGCAATACCAGTAACTTTATCTTACTATTATTTATGGGTTCCACCAGATGATCTAACTCAATGGCAGCTTTTTGCTTATTTATTGGTCTGTGCAACTATCATTAGAGTATTTATAACATTCTATGAAGTTCCTTCTGTTGCATTGGGGCCGGAATTAACTGACAACTATGTAGACAGAACTTCTTTGATGTCCTATAGGTATTTCTTTGGTTGGTTTGGAGGGCTTACAACTTACAACTTAGTATGGTGGGTTTTTGAGGATAAATACGAAGGTGGAAGAACTAATCCAGAACTATGGGCTGAGTATGGCCTAATAGCAGCGATACTAATATTCATTGGAATAATAGTAACTAGTTTAGGAACTCACCGTCATATACCAGATTTAATTGAACCTCCAGAAAGAAAAAAAACAGATGTCCCGGAAGACTTCATAAATTCTAATAGCATTTTTCAAAAACAATTCAGATTAAATACAGTTTTTCCAAACTGGTCTGCTCAAGATAGTTCCTTACTAAGACTATTATCTAATATTTCTATTTTTATATTGCATCTTATCTTCTTATGGATTCTAGCCAACGTCATGAGATTAATTGGATTCTTAGTCATTCATGTACTTCCTAAAACTATCATTATTTCTATTACAAAGGTTGAATTCTTTTTAAGAAGCCTGGCTAAAGAAGTGGCCGAGACTTTAACGATTAATAGGTCTTACAAATTTTTATTCTTTTGTGGTCTCCTGGCCTCAGTCGCAGGAGGGATAGAAGCAGCATTTGCAATTATTTTTGATAGCTATTTTTGGGACTTGGATACTGAACAGATGCAAATTCGTGGAGCATGCATTTATATAGCTCCCATTATTGCTATTTTCTTGGCCCCTTGGTTGTCAGACAAGTTTGGAAAAAAAGAAACTGTAATGTCTATATGGGCTTTTCAGATAATATTTGCAGCTTTGCCATTTGCTTTAAGATATTCCGACTTAA
>CACAGI010000019.1 GCA_902532015.1 uncultured SAR86 cluster bacterium
TCTTCAGATTCGTCAAAGATGGCCAGACCTGCGGAATCATAACCCCTGTATTCTTGGCGCAACAAGCAGCATATTCACATGATCCAAATAACGAAGATGAGATATATCTAGAACTAAAATGTAAACAATATGATAGTCCTCCATCAACGTATAAACACTCTGGACATGAGTCATTCGTAATTAATGCTAATTTAAAAAAAATGACAGGCACACTTGATTGGGATGGTGTTGAAGCAGAATTTGATGTGATTTATGGACATAAACTGGTTTTTAGGAATTCAGTCACTTACTATGCTTTTAACAAAATAACCTTGGATATAAAAAGCAGTAGTTTTTTATTTTTATGTACAAAAGTAAATGATTTATAAATGAAAGAAATTAGTTATCAGGTTCAAGGAAGCGCAGCACAACCATACAACATAACAATAAGTTTAAGTGGCACAAACTTGAAATGCATCTGTGATTGTCCCGCAGGATCAATGGGAACTCATTGCAAACATTGGATGAGTGTTTTTGAGGGGAAAAAACAAAAGTATATAGGTCTAGATGATTCGCAAATTAGTGAAATTAAATCTTGGTTACCAGGAAGTGATTTAGAAGAAGCATGGATTGAGTTAGAAGAAATTAAAAAACAAGAGGCAGAAATAAAAAAAGAAATTGCTGCCAAAAAGAAAGCAGTTCTTCAAAAATTTAAATCCGTAATGAAAAAATGAATGGCAAAAAATCAAATCACTGTTTAAAAACACTCAGTCACGGTAGAGTAGATTTGAACGGTGATTTATAGACAATGAAAAAAACAGCACTATTCTTCTTGCTTGTCTCATCTTCTTTATTTGGTGAGGTTTCTGAAAATATAACTTTTAAAAATGAGCAAGTTGGTGAAATGTGTTTCACAACAATTGATATAAATGTGACAGATGACTGGTTAAATAAAGAATTTGAACTAATTGAATTTAACTCTTATCCAAATATCAGAAGACAAGGTTTTTTAATGGACATGTTTTATTCAAATGCTGGTTTTGGTAAATCACAATGGACTGAAATGGATACTAGGGGTGTGTATATGCAATCTCCTGGAACAATATATTTGGAACCGTATCGTTATGCAGAGAGCGGAATGCAACCAGGATGGTTGTTAAGAATTTCAATTATGAACCCGGCAAGTGGAGACTCGTGTAAATAATTGATGGACAGAAAATACGTTAAGTTTTACCAAAATTTTCATAAATCATTTGATGTAAAATCAAATCACTGTTCAAATCTAATCAGTGACTGTTGAATAAGACTGATCGTCGAATTAAGTAAATTTTGAAAATTTTTAGTTTTACAAAAAACAGACATTACATTTTTATGATGTTTAGCATTGTTTTGACTTCTCAAATCTATGCAAACGAATTTAAAGTTGGGTTTGCTGAGCTTCCAATTACCCCCAATATACTTGATGAGTGGGAAGATATAAATAACGACGCTCAATTTGATCCAGATATTGATAAGTGGACTGATTTAAACGGTAATAAACAATTTGATGCAGTGTGGATGGCAGGTTTTCAAAATAAACGAGCTGCTCAAAGAGTTAAAGATGACCTCATGGCGGTAACTGCGGTGATTGACGATGGCCAAACTCGGATAGGAATTATTAGCGCTGACACCATTGGGCTAATGCGAAAATTTGTACTTAGTGTCCGTGAGGATGTTCCTGCAGAGTGGGGTCTTGATTACATCATGGTGCATGCAACACATAATCATGAGGGCCCAGATACTCAAGGTCTTTGGGGTCCAAGTTTTTTAAAAAGCGGTGTTGATGATGTTTATATGGAGCAGCTTAAAAGAGATTTCATAAGCACATTAAAAATGGCCATAGATAACTTGGAGCCCGCAGAAATGAGTTTGGCTTTAATTCCAACTAATCCCCTCACGCCTATCAAAGACAAGCGGAAACCTATCGTGATAGACGACGACATAAGAGCAATTTTGTTTAATCGCCCTGATGGCTCAATTATAGGCTCGTTAATTAACTTTGGAATACATGTCGAACTCGCATGGGATAAAAATCTAGAATTAACTGCTGATGTTGCAGGCTACTTAAGAAGAGGCATCAGTGAAGGCATTTATTATAATGATCAGCTTATTAGGGCTGGACTTGGTGGAACCACGTTATGGCTTACAGGAAATATTGGAGGCTTGATGACATCAGGACCAACCGATCCAATTTATGATCCTGTTTTAAAAAAAATGCTCACTAAACCAAGTCATGCTAAAGCGCGTGCATATGGATATAGCTTAGCAAGCAGTGTCATAGAAACCTTTCATGCAGGTGATTTTAAACAGTCTCCGAAACCATCCATAACTGTCCACTCGACAGAAATAGAATTAGGTATAGAAAATTTCATGCTCTCATTGGGTACTTTACTTGGCGTGATCGATACCGATACTCAATTTAGTCTGATTCCACCATTTATACGTTATCTCAGTGAAGTGGCATTCATACAATTAGGAGACGCATCTATTACCGGCGTTCCTGGAGAACTTTATCCAGAAATTGCTGTTGGAGGCATAGAAAATCCTATAGGCGCTGATTACGTCATAGCCCCACAAGAAGTTCCACATTTGCGAAGTCAATTTCCAGACAAACTTAATTTGATGGTGAATTTAGCAAATGATTCTATTGGTTACATCATTCCAAAAAGTGAATGGGATGAAGACGCCCCCTGGATCTACGGAGAGAATGAAGAAACTTATGGCGAGGTGGTGTCTTTGGGTCCAAATACTGCGCTTATAATTCATGAAAATCTTGTTAAGCTTATAGAAGAATCAAAAAATAAATAAAGAATGGATAAAAAATACATTACTTTTTATGAGAAATTTATTCGTCACTTGAAAATGCTCATTAACTAGAGTGGTTTTTATGAAATATTATTAATACAGCAACCTCTTTGATTGTCCTTACGAAGAAAAAATGAAAAAATCACTTTTTTGTAGATTTGTAGTATGATTTTTAGTATGAAAAAACATCTTTTAATATTTTCTTTATTTTCCTTAATTCTTTTTCCGATTGAAGCCTCTGAGGACATAATAGACAAAGACATTCTTTCGGAGACTTTCTACGAAAGTGGACAATTACAAAAAAGAGGGAACACCAAAGACGGCAAACAAGAGGGCCTGTGGGAAGTTTTTTATGAAAGTGGAAAATTGCAAGCCAGAGGAGAATACAAAGAAGGGAAGCTAGATGGCCTCTCTGAAAGTTACTATGAAAATGGACAATTAGAAAGCAGGGAAAACTATAAAAACGGTATATCAGATGGTCTTCAGGAGGGGTTTTACGATAATGGACAGTTAAGGGCAAAAGGGCTCACCAAAGACGGCAAACAAGAGGGCCTGTGGGAAGTTTTTTTTGAAAACGGAAAATTGCTGGTTCGAGGAGACTATAAAGATGGCAAATTAGATGGCCTCTCTGAAAGTTACTATGAAAATGGACAGTTGCATATAAGATGGAACTCCAAAGCAGGGAAACAGTTTGGCCCCTCTGAAAGTTACTATGAAAATGGACAACTAGAAACTAGAGGAAATATCAAAAATGGAAAGCCTGATGGTCTATTTGAATACTTTTATGAAGATGGCAAAGAATTAAGAAAAGAAGAGTACAAGGAAGGGGTCCTTGTAGAATAGACAACCTAAGCGGAATAATATTATTTCTTTAGAATGGTTTAAGGGGAGAGAAGCAAGTGTCAGTAGCAAAAGAAAACAAAGAGACAACTTTAGAGCTGCCTGAAGTTGACTGGCTAGATCGAGAGGCAAATCCTAAGAGGTTTTTTAAAGACCTCTCCTATGCTTTATCAGAATTTGGATTTATGGTTCTGACCAATGCACCTGGATTTTCTGATGAATTCCAACAACATGCATTTCGTGAAGTCAGGGGTTTCTTTGACTCTCCTATGGATTTAAAAAAAACTGCACATATCTCTAATACACCATATTTTCGTGGATATAGCTTGCCGACACCTGCAGATCGCGGCCATGGGCAGGTTATAGAAGCCTTTCAGTATGGATTTGAACAAGATCCTCTATGCGAATATGATGACAAAACTCAACCGATTCATCGTCGACTCTTCCGTGGACCTAACACGTGGCCAGATGCCCAGTCATTGCCGGGCTTTAGACCCTTAATTGATGATTTAAATCATCGTTATCATCTTTTGACCCACTTGTTGGGTGAGGCTATTGTTGAATCTTTAGGAGAAGAAGTTGAATCTTTTCGTGATTACTTTGACTTCGACAATCCTGACTTGGCGGCTAGCCTTAACCATAATTACAGCTTAGAAGCTTTTGCAGAGAAAGATCGAGCAAATGTCAAAAAGGAATATAAAAAATTCGGAAGTGACAAAGTGGGCGCACATATAGATGGGCCACCATTTATCGCACTTTTGATTAATGATCGTCCGGGACTGCAAGTAGTTGCCGCAGAAGGACAATGGATAAATGCACCAGTAACCTGTAGAACTGCTGAAGGTAGTTATGAAGTACCAGTGATTTCGGGATCAGTGATAGTTAATACCGGTGGCACTTTAATGCACTTAAGCGAGGGACGATATTCGGCAACTCTGCATCGGGTTAATACTACGTTGATTCCTGAAGGCGAAACGAGAGTTTCCATGCCTTACTTTTTATTACCTAAAATGGAGGGAGACTTGGTTCCGTTTGGTAAGTCTGAAGCAGCCACAGTAGGAGCTGGCGGTTACGAGTCGGGGCGTGACCGAGGAGCAAATGCCAGTGTTAATCGAATGGGCACTTTTCCTCAAGTTACCCGACGTTGGTGGACTGAAGAATATGCGGAGCTACGTCAAAGGCAACATGATGAGGTAGAGGCTGAAACACAAGCAGCATTTAAGCTAGCAAAAGAGCGTGGCGAACGCTTTAAAAACAAATCAGATTAGACTTAGAAACTTGTAATGATGAATGATTTTAATACTGGCGATCAAGGGGTAATAGCTTATAAGTCATCTAACCCATTCGAATTTTTTCATATTCTCAATTCCAAAAAGTGTGAAGAGCAAGATATGTACGGCACCCTTATTTTCCCTGAAGAAAAAAAAGAAAAATACCCTTTGGTTATTTGTATGCATGGCAGTTTAGGTTGGAGAGGTCATCATCATGAACATGCAGTAAATTTTCTAAATAACGGATTTGCAATTTTTAGAGTAAGTAGTTTTGATGCTAGGCAAGTTTTTTCAATTGTCGAAGATCAAATGCAGGTAACTTTAGCAACAGTGCTTGCTGATTGTTTTAATGCCTTGAAGATTTTATCCAAACACCCAGACATAGACTCTTCAAAGGTTTTTATAACTGGCTGGAGCCTCGGTGGAAGCACGGCTATCTATTCTGCATGGGAGCCCTTAGCGGAAAAACTAGCCCCTGAAGGAGAAAGGTTTGCAGGACATTTAGCTTTTTATCCGGGCGCTTTTATGTGGCCGGAGGAAATGAGATGGTGCAAGGCACCAATCTTAACTCTTATTGGAGAAGATGATGATTACACTCCTCCAATTCTTATAGAAAAACTATCCCCAGCTATTAATGAAAACGGTGGCAACAGTGAAATAATTTCTTACGAAGGAGGTCATCACTCATTTGATGCCATAGACCCCGTAATGTATATACCCAACGCCATAGCAGTTGGACGCCGACATACTTTTGTTGGAAAGGATGGCTCTCATTATCATCAAGACAAAGAGGGCAATAAAACATTCATGAATGAACCTCACGAAAGGGCCCAGTTATTTAAAAATAAAGCCAAAATAGGGGCTCATTTAGGTGGAAACTGGAAAGCCAGAAGGTCTTCAATGCAGGATTCAGTTAATTTTCTATTAGAAAATATATAACTCAAGACAAACAATGGAATAAGAATAAACAGCCCAAGGTGAAAAATATGAGAAGAATAATTACTGGCCATAATAAAAACGGTAAATCTATAATTTCAATTGATGGGCCTCCTGCCAGAACTCTTGGTGAGGAAGCTGGAGGATTATTTGAGATTTGGAATACTGATGGAGGCGGATTTGAAACTGAGTCTGAACAAGACCGTGCCGACATAGATGTGATGCTCTCTCCTGTAAAAGGAGGAACCAAATTTAGATATTTTCAAATTAACCCAATTCCAGAAGGCGTCCCACAAGAAGCAATAGAGGAGGCTACAGCCAAAGCCTTTGAGAGAATGGGTGCCGCTCATCATCGAGTTGATACTTCTAGAAATGCTGCTATGCATGAGACTGATACCATTGATTATATTATTTTATTAAAGGGAGACGTGACCTTAATTTTAGATGAAGAAGAGGTTCGACTAAAACCACACGATGTAGTTGTACAAAGAGGAACTAACCACGCGTGGGTCAATAATGGCTCTGATCCTGCTCTACTAATAGCTATTTTAATTGACAGAGCTTTGGTGTAGATAGTTATTTTATGAGTAAAAGAATTGAAGGGGGTTGTTTTTGCGGTTCAGTTCGTTACAAATTCCCATTCAATAATTACCCATCTGCAAATTGTCATTGTTCAATGTGCAGAAGACTTTCGGGGGCACCATATGTATCTTGGATGTCCATTCCTATAGTCGAATTTGAGTATTCTCAAGGCAAGCCAACAAAAATAACTTCTTCGTCGCACGGGGCTAGATATTTTTGTGAACATTGCGGATCACCTTTGGTTTGTATTCTTGATGAAGACCCTGAAAATATCTATATTACTATTTGTAGCTTAGATAGGCCCCAAGACTTTGAGCCTAAAGGGGACATTTATACCAAAGATAGTTTACCTTGGTTAAAAATATAAAATGAAGGATTACACTGGAGGGTGCCACTGTGGTGCAATAAGGTTCAGTTTTCAATCAGATGACACTGCTGAAATATGGAAATGTAATTGTTTAATATGCAGTATGTCTGATTATGATCATCTCTTTATAAAACACAGTCTTTTCAAAATTATTACAGGCGAGAAATACTTAAAAGAATATGTGTTTGGAACTAAATCTGCTAAACATTTCTTTTGTAAAATTTGTGGCATAAAGTCTTTTTATCAACCTAGATCACATCCTGATGCTTACAGCATTAATCTTAAGTGCGTTGATTCGCCGCCTGAGGTATGCAAAATAGTTAATTTTGATGGAAAAAATTTTGAAGAAAGTATAAAAAGGATATAAAGTGCGCGATCACCTTTTATTTTTTTGCAAAAAAGAAGTAGTTGATTAAAGAATTTTAAACATGATAAGAACACAATTAAGGTCTGACAAAATGGCAATGACATTATCTCTAGCTTGTGTTGTACATTGTTTCTTCGCTCCCTCTTTCATTATTTTAAGTTCTGGTTTTCTTGCCCTTTCGGTTGACAATGAATTTGTGCATAAATTCATTGTGTTTGCTGCTGTGCCTGTAAGCGCTTATGCCTTATTGATGGGTTATAGGAATCACAATACAGCCTCTTTTATTCCTTTAGGTATTTCCGGTTTGTGTATTCTAATTTTGGCAGTAATTCTAGGCGAAAGCACTTTAGGAGAATCCGGAGAAAGGGGATTAACTTTGTGTGGCTCTATTATGGTTGCTTACGCTCACTTTAGAAATTATCAAACATGCAAAAAGGCAGATTGCTCTTGCCACGAAATAGAAAATCTTTGATCTCAAAAAAAATTTACTGAGACATTACCCACATCAACCTTCGTTACTTATCAAATAAGTGTGCAATTATATCGATGTAAATTATTATAATTGTATGAGAAATAACATTCTTTCTGCTTGTGGAGCATTCTTATGCATTTCTATACTTGCCTATCTTAATTCTTTCGATGAAGCCAATTTATGGTTAATACCGCCATTTGGTGCAAGCATGGTGTTGGTAATGGCAGCCCATGACAGCCCATTGGCTCATCCTAAAAATATTTTGTTTGGCCACATCATATCTGCTTTATCTGGAGTTCTTGTCTTTTTGGCATTAGGCTTCTCTTTTATTACAGTAGGCATTGCGGTTGGGTTGGCAATATTCTTAATGATGTCGACCAAGACCGTTCATCCGCCTGCAGGAGCAAACCCCATTATTGCTGTTATTGGTGGACAAGGCATTGACTTCGTATTAATGCCGGTTGCTGTTGGAGCATCTTTTATTATTCTATTTGCAATTATTTACAATAAACTACTTAATAGAAAATATTTCTCATTTAAAGACTAGATAACGAGATTTATGGCCCTTGTTGTTATGATTGCTTTATAAAGAAGAGCTGATATTGTGCAGTTTATAAATGGGCTATATAGGCCTATAAGTAAATAAAATAACCCTATAAAAAAGCTTATTGAGATGGAAAGCACGAATAATTCATATTTCAAAAATTTTGTTGCAGGCTATTCTCTTGAAGTCATGCCCAAGACAGCAGCAAAAATTGAATCCTTTTCAGACATTTTGCCTCGAAACACTAGAGTTTATTTAGCTCATCTAAAAAATGAAGATATTGAACCCATGATTGCTACTGCCAAAAGGCTTAAAGATGAGGGCTTCAACGTAATGCCTCACATACCCGCTAGAATGGTTAAAAATAAGGCTTCATTAAATAACTGGATTTCTATGTACAAGAACGAGGCTGGAGTAGACGAAGCACTTTTATTGGCTGGAGGTTTCCCAGAACAAGTGGGAGACTTTGATTCCTCTATTCAATTGATTGAATCTGGCTTGTTTGACAAAGTGGGCTTCAAAAGGCTGCATATTGCTGGACATCCTGAAGGGAACAAAGATATAGATCCTGATGGGGGAAATAAAAATGTTTCTGCAGCCCTCTCATTGAAGCAAGAATTACTTAAAAGAACAGATGCTGAAACCGCAATAACAACGCAATTTTGTTTTGATGCTGAGGTGGTAAAAAAATGGGCAAATGAGATTAAGTCTGCTGGAATTGATATTCCTATTCACATTGGTATAGCGGGGCCAGCAAAACTTCAAACGTTATTAAAATTTTCGGTTGAATGCGGAATAGGATCTTCTATACAAGTTCTAACCAAAAGAGCAAAGGATATGACAAAATTACTACTACCGTATAAACCTACACAGATTTTAAAAGACCTAGCTGAGCACAAATCTAAAGATCCTAAATTTAATATTGAGCAAGTGCATTTTTTCCCTTTTGGTGGTGTTAAACAAACATCTGATTGGCTAGAAGAAGTCCAAAATCAAGATACAATTTAACGAATTGACCATAAAGAAATAATGATTAATGAAAAAAGAATTTCTAAAGGGTTTTGGGTTTGGGGGCAGTTTGATTCGAAAGCTACAGAGCTAATTACTCATTGCCATAGCAAAGCTAACGAAGTTCTGAAGGGTCCTAGCTTCGATATGCATTTGACCCTATCAGGTCCGATGCAGGAACTTAAGAGTAACCAAAACAATAAATTAAATAAATTAGTCCAATCTCTTTCTCCAATAACACTTCAACTAAAAGGCATAGGAATGAAGGAGCAATTTTTTCAATCTCTATTTATAAATGTAAGCAATGATCCTAGTTTAATTAATTTAAAGTCTCAAATTGACAGCAAACTTAATTTAACCAGTAAAAATTATTTTCCCCACATTAGTTTGTATTATGGAAATGCAGAATATCAATCAAAGCTTGAACTGGCTGATGGGCTGGAACCACCAGAAGAAGTTTTCTTAGACAAGATAAGTATTGTTAAAGTAGATGAAACAATTAAATCATGGAAGGTGCTGGACTCTTTCTCACTCTCTGGGCATGCTTAGCATGAGTGAAATAGTCTAGAGCATAAGAGGAGTTAATTATTATGTCGACAGGAATACTACAGTTAACAAATAATTTGAGGGAATACCTTTGGGCAAAGGGAATGAAAGAACATCCGGTTCTAGCGGAGTTAAGGCAGGAAACAGCTAAATTACCAGAATCTGTTATGCAGATTTGTCCTGAACAGGGAGCGTTAATGTCAAACTTAGTAAGGCTAATGTCAGCTAAAAAAACTATAGAAATAGGAACATTTACGGGTTATAGCGCTTTAGCGGTTGCTTTGGCACTTCCCCAAGACGGAAAAGTAATTGCATGTGACGTCTCAGAAAAGTGGGCAGCCATGGGTAAAAGTAAATGGGCAAAAGCTGGCGTTGCCGAAAAGATAGATCTTAGAATAAACCCTGCCTTACAAACATTACAGCAACTACTTGAAGAAAACCAAGAAGACTCTTTTGATTTCGCTTTTATAGATGCAGATAAAGTTAATTACTTAGATTATTACAAGATGTGCTTGAAGCTTGTAAGGAAAGGAGGCGTTATAGCTATTGACAATGTTTTGTGGAGCGGTGCTGTTGCTAACTCTGAGGTAAACGATGTTGATACAGCGGCAATAAGAGAACTCAATGATTTTTTAGTTCAGGATGAAAGGATTTCATTATCAATGATTCCGGTAGGCGATGGCCTTACTTTAGCTTATATATTATGAGTAAGATTTTAACAACTATCGCCCTGATAGGAGGTGGTATATTGCCTCTTTTTATTGATATAAGTAATCATCATTTGCTTAATCCTGATTGGGATTCTCATGCTCGGGTTCATGAAGCCTGGAGACTGACTACAAACTTTTTAATTTTTAGCTTGGGCATGTATTTGTTGTGGGTAAAGAATAAGGAAATTCTTTCAGCGATTCTAAGCTTGTGTATACATTTTGGATTTATCGTTGCAGCTTTAACAATGCCTTTATATGGCGGCACATCCGTTGGTGATGGCATTATTGAACCTTACATAGCCGGTATTCCGTTTAATGTTTTATTTTTCACCTCAATGCTTAGTGTGCAGATAATATCTGTATTATTGATACTTAGGTCAAGAAGTTAAAGGAAGGGTAATTCATGAAACGAATGAATTGCCTAATATGCAACGAGACTTCAGCGCTGCGATTCTTAACAGTAGATGACAAAACTTATTGGAAGTGTGAGCAGTGCCTCCTGGTTTTTTTAGACCCCAAATTCAGATTAAGTCCTTCGGAAGAGAGATTCCGTTACCAGCAGCACAACAATGATATTCATGATGAATACTACCGTTTGTTTTTATCTAAATTATTTAACCCTATAAAAGAAAATTTGAAATCTGGAGTTAGGGGATTAGATTTTGGATGTGGGCCTGGGCCTGCGCTTGTTGAAATGTTTAAAGAAGAAAACTTTCAAATGGATCTTTATGATCCTTTTTTCTTTAAAGATGATCTTGTTTTCTCAAAAGCCTATGAGTTTATAGTTTGTACAGAGGCCGTAGAACATTTTTTCGAACCAGCTAAGGAATTTAAAAACATAGATAGAATGTTAATCAAAGGAGGTTGCTTTGGATTAATGACAACCTTTTTGGATGATGAGAAAGGTTTTGGTCAATGGTATTATAGAAAAGACCCAACGCACGTAGCGTTTTATAGGCCTAAAACTTTTGAAGTTATAGCTTCAATAATGAATTGGACTTATGAAATCCCTGAAAAAGACGTTGTTATATTTAAGAAATAAAAGGAGTAAAGATGTTTAGTCACATAATGGTAGGTGCAAATGATATAGAAGAATCAAAAATTTTTTATGATAAGATCTTTGGAACCCTGGGTTGTGAGCCCGGAGTTCTTTCTGAAAACCCAACTGGACATAAAAGATACATGTATTTTTTAGACGGTATTATGTTTTTGATTTCTGAACCCATAGACGACAATGAAGCAACTATTGGAAATGGAAGTACAATAGGATTCAGCGCAAAAAACCCAGAGGAGGCAGATGCTTGGCATGAAGCGGGCATTAACAGTGGAGGGGCAACTTGTGAAGATCCTCCAGGAGTAAGAGAAGGAATGGGAATGAAATTTTACTTGGCCTATTTAAGAGATCCCTCGGGTAATAAATTATGCGCTCTACACAATATGGCTGGCTAGTTTAGTAAATGCAAGTTGATGCAGAAGGAGCTAGCTTAAATTATGAAATAAGCGGCGATTCTTCAAAGCCCGCTTTGCTGCTTTGGCATGGTGCTGGTTGTACTTTGAGAATGTGGGACATGGCATTAGATAGTCTCAAAAGAGAGTTTTTTTGTATTACTTTCGACATACGCGGAGCGGGACAGAGTTCTGTTAACTTTGATACCGCAAGCCAATTTACCTTTGAGCAATATTCTAAAGATATTAACTTAATTCTTGCAGAACTAGATATTCAGAATACCCACTTGTGGAGCATGGCTTGGGGCACAAGAGCGGCCATAGCATATAGTTCACTATATCCAGAGAAGGTTATTTCAGCTGTCTTCAGTGACGCAAGTATAGGGTCGGCTAATGTAGAAGCACAGAAAGAAGGAGCAAGAAAAGCCTTGGCCATTCAAGAGGATTTAGGAATAGCTAGATTTGAACTCCCTGAAGGGTGGAATGAGCACATTGATAGGGAGACAGCCCAGCTATCTTTGACCGCAGCAAGTAAATTTGACTTAGATAATGTAATAAACGACTTAAGAATCCCAATATTGGTTATGACGGGAGAGTATGATCCAAACCTTGAATCTAGCAAAGAAATCTCTAAAAGACTGCCATCTGCAAATTTAAAGGTTTTGAAGAACGTAGGTCATGGCTCAGTCTTACAGAGACCAGACCTAACTGTGGATAATTTTCTCGAGTTTCATACCTCTCTTGGGGTATCCTGAATAGATGATTGAAGGCAAGACTATTGCTATTACAGGTGCAGCTAACGGAATAGGTAGGGCTTGGGCAGAATTATTTAAAGCTGATGGCGCTGCAGTAATAGCATGTGATAAAGATAATAAGAAACTCCAGGAGCTAGAAGAATTGGATATCGCTACAGTTTCAGCAGATGTATCCAATCCAAGAGATGTAGAGAGATTTATAAATTTAGCGATCAGAAGAACTGGTAAGATAGATGCTTTATTCAATAACGCAGGGATGGGTTTCGGTTATAAATTAGAAGACTCACCTGAAGACAGTTTTGAGCATCATGTGGCGGTCCATCTTTTTGGTGTCGTTTATGGAATGAAGTATGCAATACCTTTTATGAGAAAGCAGGGAAATGGACGAATCATTAATACTATATCAAGAAATGCTGAAACAGATGTTCCTACTACTTCTGCCTACGCAGCTGCAAAGGCTGGAATTTGGGCTGCTTCTAGAGTTGCCGCTAAGGAGGTGGCGGACACTGATATTTTAATAAACATGCTTATACCTGGTCCAACTAATACCCAAATTTGGGGTAAGGAAATGAATCATTTGCAAGAACCCAAGGCAACCTACCCCACTGCAAAAATGCTTGCTCTTTTAGACGAAGGAGGTCCTAGCGCAAAGGTGTTTTGGGATGAAAAAGAATATCCTATGTTTGGACAGGAGAATGAGATTATAAAAGGTAAATAGAGCGACTCTACAAAAAGTCGCTCTGATTTAAGGTTTAATTAACTGGGAATACTTTAAAATTAAGTGTGCCTTCAAAAAGGTCAACTCTTCCTTGAGCGTGATTTAGTACACCATTATTTAAAGAATCAAACGAATGAATAGAAACTATTTTCCCATCTCGACTCCAGACCCCTTGAAGTGAAGCAAATTGCAACTCTCCATCTTGGTTAACAGTCCTGGCTTGGCCAATAAAATCTCCTGACATCCCATCATCACTATTAACATTAAAAGTGTGGGTTAAATAAACCTTTCCGTAACCTTCGCCAACCACACCTTCTGACGTAATTGTGCTTTTACCATCTTTTGCTGTCCAAGAAGTCATATTGAAATTTGCTGGGAAGCTTTCTCCGTTTACTTCGTATGCTGAAACGCTATAAGAAGCTATAGAGACTAGTGAAGTTAAAATCACAAAAATAATCCTTTTTTGTATTTGTTTAATCATATTTTTTCCTATTTATATTACAAAGTTAGAATTTACTAACCGTAGATATAAACTGTAGTCAGTTTCAAAACATATACAACTAGAAATTAAAAAAAGGGCCCTAGGGCCCTTAATTTTTTATTTATTGTTTGGAGAAGATTGGGGTTGATAAGAATAATAGTCAACTAAAGGGATCATCAGGTGAGCATAAGGTGATCCTTTAAACATGACATATGGCGCTCCCGTTGTGTAGTCAGTAGACTGACCATCCAGGGAGGATGGGTCTTTTGGCATAAGCATCATATGTGGTCCAGACTCTATATAGTGAGCATGTCCTGCATCTTTTTGGCCATCTGTTCCTACAGTGAAATTATCTACACCTAAGTCACCATGAATCATCCACATCCAGCCATCACCTTCCATGTCTGGAATTGTCCCTGCTTTATAAGCATTAGCCCATGCTACAGAGTTTTTATCTGAACAAGCAGGTGCCGCATCATGAGGTTTTGCGAAGCCTTCTTCAGGCATAGGCATAAATGTTTCACATCTCCATCCATTTGTTCCTTCTCTAAGCACAGATCCATCTGCACCTATTACACTTGCAAAATCTCCTATGAAGTCTGGAGCCGCAGTTGTGTAGGCCCAAATTTGCCATTCTGCTGAAGCGTGAGATCCCTGAGGTTCTCCATTTTTGTCAGATTCATTCATACTTGATCCACACGAGATAAGCGAGAACAAAATTGCAATTAAGCTTAATTTTTTTATCATTTTTCCTCCAATGATTATTTTGTTAAGGTCAGTATATCTTTTCATACAAAAAAGGAGAATATTATGAAATTTTTAAAAATAGGTTTGGTCATTATCTTATCTGGAGCTTTTTCTTTGTCAGTATTTGCTCATGACCCTAAAGGCGAATCCTTTACGCTTACTGGGAAAATTACATCTGTAGAATTAACAGATGGCGGTGGAACAATTACAGTTTCTTCTGAAGCTGGGAGATATGGAAAAGTTTTCCTTACATACAATGTAAAACTTAATCCTGCTTTGCCAGATCAGGGATATTTTTCTGGAAGAGGTGTTGGATTTAATGATGGAGTGAGGCAAGCCGGTTCTAGGCAAGGTGTTTTTAGAAGAGAAGGTGCAATTATGAAGTTTTGGTCATTAGATGATGTCACTGATGGCAATATGAATTATTGCGAAACGGTCATGAACCTAGAGACAGAAACTGTAGAGATGACTTTCTACCCTTTTTAAACTTTCTTCGCAAAAAAGCCCTCCTGTCGGGGGTTTTTTCTTAAGTTTAATGAATTTATATAAACTAAATCTGCATGGAAAAAAATTATGGGAGCTAATAATTTGTTGAAATTAGCGATGCTTGTGAGGGTCGTCTTATTGATCGAGGCCGAGTGATATTATAGATAGCTCATATGGTATTAATCAGAACACACTGGCCGATTTTATTAATCCTTGTTATGGGATCTATTTTGCGGTTTTATAATCTGGGATTAATACCTGGACCAGTATTTGATGAAGTTTTCTATCCAGCGTTTGCTTTAAATTATCTAAAAGGAGAAACTTTTCTCTCTGTACATCCACCCCTTGGATCATACTTATTTACTCTGAGTGTATATTTCTATGAGCTATTGCCATGGACAGATAATATAAACTTTTCATTAGCTAATGTAGAAAGTATTGATCCCATTTCATATAGATGGATCAGCGCGGTTTCTGGAGTTAGCCTCATATTTGTCGGTTATAAGCTTGCCCTGGAACTCCTCAGTCGAAATGGATTTGCTCTCTTGGTGGCGTTATTCTTGGCTTTAGATGGATCTTTGCTTGTAGACTCTAGGTTAGGGTTAATTAATATTTTTTTTACACTTTTTGGATTCATGGCTATTTTATTTTTTATTAAGGGCCTAAAGGGCAATAGTATGGGGCTACTATTTTTATCCGGCCTTCTACTAGGTTCTGCAATTTCAATAAAGTGGAATGGCCTAGGATTTTGGTTAACACTTTTAGTATTTATGCTTCTCTTATTTGCCTTAAATAAAATAAGCCTGCATTCAGAAGAGAATTATAAAAATTCTAATTTAAAGCAAGCCTCATTAGTGTTTGTTTTACCCTTTCTAGTCTACTTAGTTTTTTGGTTGCCTGATCTTTCTCACAATGGGAATACGCTGATAGACCAACACTCTCAAATGATTGCTTATCACTTTGATGAAACTGATCAAAAGCCTCACCCCTACAGCTCTCCTTGGTACACATGGCCTATGATGATTAGACCTATAGCGTATTTCTTTGATTCAGGAACGATAATTCATTTAGATGGGACGAGTACAGAAATATTTACTGCAATTCATCTTCTACCAAATCCAGCACTTAATTTTTTATCATTAGTTGCTGTAATTCTTTTAACCTTTAAATGGATTGAGGTTATTTCAAAATCTGTAAGTAGAAAAAAAGTTATGGAAGAAACTTATCTAATTAGTTTTATATTAATTGGTTTTTATTCCAACTTCATTCCTTGGGCAGCGGCTTCTAGATCTACATTTATTTATCATTATCAGCCCGCAGCTTGTTTTTCTTTCATGGCCTTAGCTTTTCTTCTTTATAGGCTGACAACTAAAAATAAAAGAGAAAACTACTTTCTTTACTATGCCCCTTTAATCTTTATATTGATCTCTGCTGTATACTGGCTTCCTCTTCAGCTTGGTCTGGAAATCACTAGCGAGAGTTTTTATTCAAGGATGTGGTTTGATACGTGGATATAGATTCAAAAACAGCAAATCAAAAAATTTGTTTTGTTCTTCCAACCTACAATGAAGAGGAGAACATAGAAAATATAATTGAACTAATCATTCAAGAAAGCCATAACCAAAGCAAAAGTGTATTCTCTATATTGGTGGTAGATGACAATTCTTCAGATCAAACACAGGACATTGTAGAAAGGGTTATAGACTCTGCCAATAATGTTTATCTGATTTCTGGGCAAAAAAAAGGTCTTGGAGATGCTTATAAGAGAGGTTTTGTCTTTGCCTTAGACAGTTTGGAGGCTGACGTAATTTTCCAAATGGATGCGGATGGTCAACATGATACTGCTTTAATACCTCAATTCTTAAATGCTATTGAAGAAGGAAGAGACGTAGTAATAGGCTCTAGATATGTAGCAGGTGGATCTATGCCAGACTTTTCTATGTTTAGGTTGCTGATTAGTAAGATAGGTAATTTATTAGTTAGATATATAGGAGGTGCAATTCATATAAAAGATTGTACATCCGGATATAGAGCCATAAAGACCTCTTATTTAAAAGATCTTAATTTTGGTTACTTATCTACAAGGGGTTACAGCTTCCAGTCTTCGTTAATATGTGATTTAGCCTGGCGTGGTGCAGATATTTTAGAAATTCCAATTGCATTCACTTCTAGAAAAGGAGGGGATTCGAAGTTATCGTTCAGAGATCAAATTGAATTTCTCTTGAATATCCCCAAACTTGGTTTCAGGAATATGGAGGATTTTATTAAATACTCTCTGGTAGGTTTTCTAGGAGTAGGTGTAAATCTTGGTGTTTATACTATTCTTACAAGATATTTTAATTTTTCTGAGATTGTAGCTCCATTAGTTTCAATTGAATGCGCATTGATTTTAAATTTCTTTCTCCACAATTTTTGGACTTTTGGAAATAGATCTACTCAAAGTAGAATTAGAGTAAGGTTTTTGAAGTTTCACTTAGTTAGCGGGTTCGCAGCCGTCATAAATTACTTAGTATTTTTATCACTTTTTTTAATATTCGGACTATATGATATTCTGGCTAACTTAACCGGCATTGCAGTTGCTGCGGTGTTCAATTACCTTATTAACTCAAACTGGACATGGAAGAACAATAAATGAAACATAATAGTTTAAGTTTAATAATTGTTTTTGTTCTACTTTTTTCTTGCAGTGAAAGCAAAGAAGCAACACTTGAAAATTTTAACCTTGATAAGGACGTATTTGTTTCCGGTGCATCTTTAATGAATTTTTCATTTGGCTTGCACGACTTAGAAGAGATTAGGCAATATCAAGATACGCTTTTGATCGGGGTTCACGGAAGTAATAGTAGGGGTTATGAGTGGATATATCCCTTGCAGACCCTCAACGAAAACAAAAATTTAGTTTCTTTTTTTCGTTGGGACGATGACGGATGTCCCGACCCATCAATCGACACTTTACTTAAATTGATAAAAGATAAAACTAAAAATAACCCTAATCTAAATAAAGTTATATTGGTTGGTCATAGCTACGGTGGTTTGCTAGTAACTGCCTTATCTCAAACTTGGGATATGGACATGCCTTTACAAATTCACTCAATTGCAGGTCCCTTAAAGGGAATGAATTTTCTATCTTCTATTTGTGATTACAAACCACCAGTTACTCTCGGAACTAATACAAGCCTACATCAATGGAGAACAATCCAAGAACTAGATGGTGCTTTTAGGGATTTAAAATATGATCCTCAAGTAGTAGAAATCAAAAATAGTTTGGTTACCAGGCTTCCTCAAACATACAAAGGAAATAAGTTAGGACATAATTGGTCAATCAGCTGGGTTGCTGATGAGATTAATAAAACCCACTAAAATTTATTCTGAACTAAATATGCGAATTATTGAAGACTTATTAAAGGATCGCAGTATTAATTACGGCTGGGTTATGGTTGTGGTGGTTTTTGTTCTAAGCGGGCTTGCTTTTGGTTCCTTAGCTTCAATTTCTGTATTTCTAAAACCCATTTCTTTAGACTTTGGTTGGTCGCGAGGTGCCACTTCTCTTGCTTATACAGTTGCTTCTTTGTCTTCAGCTTTGTTTGGTGTTATTTGGGGAATAGTTGCAGACAAATATGGCACTCGATGGTTTGGTGTAATTGGTGCTGCCGCAATGACCCTGTGTCTTTATATGTTGAGTACGCAAAATTCATTATTTCAATTTTATATTCTTTATTTTTTATACGGAGCATTTGGAAGTGCTCTTTTATTTTCTCCTCTGTATGCAAATGTCGGTTTTTGGTTTCGTGAAAATCCAGGGTTAGCTTTAGGTATGGCTGCATCAGGAGGAGCTGTGGGTCAGGCATTTATTCCACACCTTAGTGGTTATCTAATTAATTTATCCGGATGGCAAAGTGCTTATGTTACTTTGGCCTTTATCTATGCATTGATAGCTTTTCCCATTGCCCTTCTTATAAAAGAGTCACCTTGGCGAGAAAGAGCACGCAATCAGATAGAATCTGAGGATAGAACTTTCTCTATCTCAGAAAAAGAGGTTGTTATATGGATAAGTGTGGCTGTTATCTTTTGTTGTATATGTATGGCTGTTCCTATAATGCACTTAGTGCCCCTGTTAACAGATTCTGGTTTCTCTTTAGAGTCTGCAACTAGAGTATTGATGATTTTAATGATTTGCGGAGCATTGGGCAGAATATTTGGAGGCATGCTAGGAGACTACATAGGGCCATTGCCCGGATATTTTCTTATGTCATTAGGCCAAACAATATTTGTTATTTGGTTTCCTCAGGTCTCGACGACAGCAGGTATCTACTTATTAGCAGCCTTTTTTGGATTTACCTACTCCGGCGTAATGTCTAGTATTTTAGTATGCACAAGAGTAATGGTTTCGGCACAATTTGCTGCTAGAGCCATGAGCTTAACATCTTTTTTTGGGTGGATAGGTATGGGGCTCGGGGGTTTTTTAGGGGGTTACTTCTTTGATTCTGAAGGAAATTACATTTGGGCTTTTACTTTTGCAGGAATAATGGGTTGTATAAATCTGCTTATCCTTTCACAATTCTGGTTTCGCATTCAAAGGCAAGACAAGCTTTTATCGAATCATAATAATTAAAATGGATATCATAAAAAACTCAGAAGCAATTAACCTTTTGGGCTTAAGTCAAAAGAATCTAGAAGATTTTTTTACAACAATTGAAGAAAAACCTTTCCGAGCTGTACAGGTAATGAAATGGATTCATCAAAGGGGTATTTCGGATTTTTCAAAAATGACTGATTTATCAAAAGATCTAAGGACAAAGCTTGAGAAACATTGTGTTATAAGTGCGCCAGAGGTGGTCTACGAAAAAACATCTAAAGATGGCACAAGAAAGTGGGTAATAAGCGTGGGAAACAAAGATCTTATCGAGATGGTACTTATACCAGAAAAAAATAGAGCCACTTTATGTGTTTCTTCTCAAGTAGGCTGCGCTGTGGATTGCAGCTTTTGTGCTACAGGCAAACAGGGATTTTCAAGAAACTTAACCTTGGCTGAGATTATAGGTCAGGTTTGGGTGGCGGCTAATTCATATGGAGTGCCAAGATCATCTGAAGATCGGCACATAACCAATGTG
>CACAGI010000020.1 GCA_902532015.1 uncultured SAR86 cluster bacterium
AGAAGGTAAAGCACTAAACTCTGAAGTGGCTAACCCAAATCTTCTTAATATGGTCGAGAATGTTACCGAAGAGGCACCGTATGATATCTGGGAAAGAATTAGAGTTGATCTTACGTTGTCCATCCCTGAAGATCAGATTGCAGCTACAAGTATTTATAGAGAAAGGCTATATAGCAATCAAACAGCCGTCAACAGAATAAGTAAATCCGGTCAAAGATATTTGTACCATACTCTAAGTAGAGCTCAAGAATTAAATCTGCCTGTAGAGCTTGCGTTATTGCCCTTTGTTGAGAGCGAATTTAATCCTTATGCAAAATCAGTTGATGGGGCTACCGGTATTTGGCAATTTCTTCCTGCAACAGGTAAGGAATGGGGGCTTAAATCAAATTGGTGGTATGACGGGAAGAAAGATGTCATGGCCTCTACTGAAGCTGCTCTAAGCTTCTTAACTTACTTGAATGAAAAATTCGAAGGAGATTGGCTGCTTGCCATGGCGGCGTATAATGCTGGGCCAACAAGAGTCAAGAGAGCAATTAGAAAGAATGAAAAAGCAGAAAAGCCTACTAGATTTTGGGACTTAGATCTTCCTAAAGAAACTACAGCATATGTACCTAAGCTACTTGTATTATGCGAACTAATTAAAGATCCGGATTCATTTGATGTTCACTTACCTTCAATAGCCAATAGAGCTTATTTTCAAAGGGTTAAGATACCAGGTCAATTAGATCTAATGCAAGCTGCTGATTTAGCAGGTTTAAAACCAGAAACTATCTACGAGCTGAATCCAGGCTTCAATCAATGGGCAACAGATCCAAGTGGGCCACACTATTTACTTCTACCTATTGGTGTATCAGATAGATTTATTACTCAATTGGATTCTTTAGAGCAAGATGATTTAGTCAGATGGGATAGATATAAGATTAGACGGGGAGATAATCTTTCTAAAATTGCCTTTAGATACAAAATAGAGGTTGCAGTCTTAAAAGAAATTAATGGAATGTCGTCTGATCTAATAATTGCTGGTAGAGAAATCATGGTTCCCAGAGGTTCTGCCTGGGCTAGTAAGCAAGGCCCTAGGGAAAGAACTTATAAAGTTACCAAAGGGGATACGCTATGGAATATTTCTAAGAAATTTAAAGTCTCAATTGAGGACATAGTGTTATGGAACGATCTAAAGATTGAAAGACCTTTGCAGATTAATCAAGCTATAAAAATATTTTCGCGTTATGAAAGAGTTAGGCAAGACGTACCCTCTAGAGAATTAAGGATAATGCTTTATCCTGTAAAATCTGGTGACACTGTCAGCAGAATTGCTTCTAAATTCGATATAACTTCCTCTCAAATTCAGGAGTGGAATGAAATAAAAGATCCTTCAAAAATATTTCCTGGTCAAGTATTAAAGCTTTTCCTATAGGCTTTAGGAATCAGAAGTCCGTGGATCTAAGGCATCTCTTAAGCCGTCTCCTATAAAGTTTAAAGAAAACAGAGTAATAGAAAAAGCAAGAGAAGGAAAAATTAATAGCCACCAGTATTCTTCCATAGATACTGCGCCATCACGTATCAATAGACCCCAAGAACTTAGAGGTGCTTGAACGCCTAGCCCTAAGAAGCTTAAAAAAGCTTCTAAAAGCATAATCTGAGGTACCGTTAAAGTTGCATATACGATCACTGGGCCAATAGCATTCGGAATTAGATGCTTATAAATGATGCTTACTCTAGTAACACCCATTGCCTCGGCAGCTAAAATAAATTCTTGTTTGCTTAAGCTCATGACTTGGCTTCTTACAATTCTGGCCATCGTTAGCCATTCAACTGCACCTATTGCCATAAATAATAGTATTAGATTCCTACCGAATATAACCATTAGAAGAATAACAAAAATAATGAATGGTATACCGTATAGAACATCAACGATTCTCATCATTATTGTATCAACTTTACCGCCAGCAAAACCGGCAACAGTGCCCCATAACACTCCAATTGATAAAGCAACCATAGTAGCTAAAAATCCAACCATTAAAGATATCCGGCTTCCGTACATCATTCTAGTTAATAAATCTCTACCTAAAGTATCCGTTCCTAGCCAGTGTGAAGCTGAAGGTGCAGAAGGTCCAAGATCCAGATCTTGAAATGCATAATCATATGGAGCTATTAACGGCGTGATTAAAGCTAAAACGACTATGAATAAAATATATATAGAACCAAATAAAGATAATTTATTAGAAATTAACCTATTAAAAGCATCTTTCCATAAACTGTTTTTCATTTTAGTCTCTTAACTTAGGATTAAGCGCTGCTGCAACAAGATCCGAGATTAAATTAAAAGTAACAATCAAGAATGAAAAGAAGATTGATGAACCTAGAATCATTGTATAGTCTCTATTAAAAGCAGCTTCTACATAAAATCTACCTAAACCAGGTATACCAAATATTGTTTCAACTACAAAAGAGCCTGCTAACAAGCCTGCCATTGCAGGCCCTAAAAATGCTATTACTGGTGTCAATCCCCCTCTAAGCGCATGCACAACTACTACTCTTGATTCTGATAAGCCTTTTGCCCTTGCAGTTCTTATGAAGTCTTGATTTAAAATTTCTAACATTCCACCTCTGGTTAAGCGGGCGCAATAAGCTGCATAGGCTGTTCCTAGAGTGATAATAGGTAATATTTTATCTCCAGGCATATAGCCCCAACCTGAGACTGGAACCCACTCAAGCCATATCCCAAATACAAGAATTAAAACAGGTCCCAAAATAATAGAAGGAATGCAAATACCAATCATTGCCGTAGACATTGGAATATAATCTAACGCAGTATTGGGCCTAAGAGCTCCTAGCACACCAGCCAATACCCCGATGCAAAGTGCAAAAAGAATAGAATAAAGAGCTAACTCGAAAGTAATTGGCAAACCAATAGAAATAAGCTCAGTTACCGATCGTCCTGGGTACCTAAATGATGGTCCAAAATCTCCTACTAACACTCCCGCAAGGTAATCAAAATATTGAGTTGAAAGAGGTTGGTCGAGATTATAACGTTCATTGAGTTTAGCTAATACTTCTGCTGATACAGCTTTTTCTTCGTCGAATGGACCTCCCGGAGCAGAATGTACCATCAAAAAAGTTAAAGTTATAACTGTAAGAAGTACAGGTACAGCTATACCAATCCTTCTTAAAATTAAATTGAGCATAAGGTTTTATTTATCTTTAATAGAAATATATTGATAAGCATGTGAATCTAATAAATTTGGATTCCAACCTTCAACACTTTCATGTTTCATAAATATTCTTGTGTATGTGTAAATAGGAATAATTGGCAGTTCATCCATAAGGATTTTTTCAGCCTCATACATGTGGGAAAATCTTTCTTTTTGCGTAGTTGAGTTAGCTGCTTTAATTAGAAGGTTGTCGTAATCTTTATTAGACCAACCTGTTTGATTATTGCCTCGACCTGATACCATCATATCTAGAAAAGATTTAGGGTCCTGATAGTCTCCAATCCAACCAGCTCTAGCTATTTCATAGTCGCCAGTAGTTTGTTTAGATAAATAAACCTTCCAATCCGTATTAGTTAATATTATGTCAACGCCTAAAGTCTCCTTCCACATTTGCTGCATAGCTTCTGCTATTTTTTGATGACCTTCACTAGTGTTATACAAAAGCTCTATAGGAGGTAAGCTTTCCGGACTATATCCAGCATCCTTTAGTAATTCTTTTGCCTTTTTAGGGTTATATTCTAGGTTAGTAGGTGGAAAATATGAGTTAGGATCAGGTGGTGTAAAAGAAAAAGAAGGTTGTTGACCACCTTTTGCCACCTTAGCAGTAATCTTTTCTCTATCAATTGAAAGTGAAAGAGCTTGCCTTACTAACTTAGAATCCAAAGGTTTTTTATTGATGTTAATCCTGTAGTAATAAGTACCATAGTAAGGAGTAATAGTAATCTGGTCTGGGTA
This sequence comes from uncultured SAR86 cluster bacterium, assembly GCA_902532015.1. GTDB lineage: Bacteria > Pseudomonadota > Gammaproteobacteria > Magnimaribacterales > Magnimaribacteraceae. The sequence continues at coordinate 3,948 of CACAGI010000020.1, forward strand.
TTCTTCTCGGTAAACTTCTATCTTCTCTGTAGGCACTGATCCAGTTACATGTATTCTGCCAGACCTAAACATGAAATCTTCTCTTGTTACGTTATCTATAGGAAGGAAATGTATCTCATTTAATTTAACCCTATTAGCATCCCAGTATGTTGGACTTTTCTTAACTCTAATTACTTGATTTAACTTCCAATCTTCGAGAGTAAATGGTCCGTTACCAACAAAATTACCAGGGCGTGTCCATTGATTTCCTAAAGAGTCGATTTTTCCATGCTTTTCTATAGTAGCTTTATGAACTGGCCTTGTGGTGTAATGGGCTAAAAGTTCAATAAAATAAGGTGCTGGGTTTTTTAAATTTACTTTCAAAGTTTTAGCATCAAGTGCTTTTACTCCAACTAAATTAAATTCATCAATTAGTCCTTTATTAAACTCTTCTGCATTAACAACATCATAGAGCATATCAGGATATTTTGAACCTAGTGATGGCATAAGCACTCTATTCCACGCATATACAAAATCGTGTGCTGTTACTTCATCACCATTAGACCAAAGGGCTTCTCTTATATAAAAAATATATTCTTTACCATCAGCAGAAATATCCCAACTCTTGGCCATTCCAGGTAATGGCTCAAGTCCGTCTGGATGTCTAATAACCAAACCTTCAATCAAAGCCATTAGGATTTTACTTTCTGGTACTCCGGTAACTGTATGAGGGTCTAAATCTTTCGGTTCAGTACCATTGCCGAGATACAGAATCTTAGTTTCATATGAAGACTCAACAGGTGGGATATTTTCTCCACAGCTGCCTATTAGAAGTACGGTTAAGCAAACAAAAAAGAATTTATATCTCATGTGCTTAATTTAAGTGTTGATTAAAGAAATCTAAAAGCTCCATATTAGTCTCATACCTAACATCTTCATCAAAATATCCATGACCTTCATTCTCTACAAAAGTAGCCTTATGCTCTATACCTAATTGATTAAGTTTCTTTGAAAAAGCTACTGCATGTACATAAGGTGCTCTGATATCATTTTCACCGTGAAGTAGAAAGAAAGGGACAGTAAGTTTTTCTGCATTGTAATGTGGAGACATTTCTATATGTCTTTCCTCATCATCTCCTAGTCTTATCTTCAACATTTTTTTTCCGCCTCTTGCACGCTGCATATCGCCTTCTTCAAATAAACCTCCAACATCATACACACCGACATCGCTAACTGCGCATTTGAATAAATCGGGTCTCATAATAGGTGCTTGGGTTGCAGCATAGCCTCCATAGCTTCCGCCATATATACAAGCCCTATTTTTATTAATCAAACCTTCATCATGTAAATATTCCATTCCATCAAATATATCATTCAAGACTCCATCCCAATTACCATATATAAATCTTTGATGTGACTTTCCATATCCTGAAGATCCTCTAAAGTTTACTTGCAGGACATTAAATCCTTCAGATGCAAGCATTTGCACTCTAGGACTAAAGCCCCAAGTATCTCTGGATTCAGGCCCCCCATGAGGGTGAACTATAGTTGGCGAATTTATGGAATCACCTTTTGCGCTTTTAGTTAAATAACCATGAATAGTAGCGCCGTCTTTAGATTTGAATGATATTGGTTCCATATAAGATAACTTTGAGTCATCTATGCTTCCCCAATATTTACCAACAGGCATAAGATCTCCTGATCCTAAATCTAGCAAATAATGCACACCAGGATTTACATCTGAAGAGATAGTAAAGGTAATCTTATTTTCATCATCACTTAATGAAAGAATTCTTATCATGCTGCCTGGAAATCTATCTATAAGTTCCTTGATTCTATCCTTTTCTTTATTCTCTGCCTTAAAAAACACTCTAGTAAGGTAACCATCCATTACAGTTGTGCCAAAAACACTTCCTTCTTCATCTGCTAAGACAGAACCAATGTCTACCGCGTCATGTTTATAAAGCAACCTTCTGTCGCCAGTCTTTAGATTAGTTTTAAAGATCGCAGATAGATCTTGCTCACCATTCTCAACTGTAATCAAACTATTACTTTCTTCATCATAAGATACTACTCTTAGCTCCTCATCCCAAGCAACTGATTTCCAAAAGGTCCAGTTCTCATTTTTTACTTTTGATGACTTTTTAACAACTGCTTCAACGCAGTCAACGCTTTGGCCGGAACAAGCAGATCTAGAAAAGTATTCTACTGGGAGATTTTTATTATAAATGTATATTTCTACATCATAGGTATCAGGGTCTATACCAGCAACAGCCATCAAATTACCCTTTACATCGAAAACATACTGAGGAGATCTCACTGGTGGCGTCGCATATCTTTCCATCTCTCCATTATTTGTATTTAGTTTATAAAGCTTAAAGAATAGATCAGATGTATAGAACTGAATCAGTATATGATCTGGATCATCTTCTAACTCATCTATCATCCATGCCCTTTGTCTAGGATCATCCTTTACTGTATCGCTAGATCTTTTTGCCTGAGGCCCAGTAAGCATAATAGATTTTTTACCATCTATATTTGTTGCGTATAATTCTCCTGAAGAGAAAAGTCTATTTTCACCTGAGAATTTAGCTGATCTTGAGAATAGTAACCTATTATCATTTAGCCAATCAAAGCTCTCAATCTGATACTTTCTAATAAATCTGTGAGTGTGCAACATCGTCTTTGACTCAATATCTATAATAGAGACCATTCGCTCTTGATCTATTTCTCTAAGAACACCAATCATTTTTCCATTGGGTGAAACTTTTACGTTATAGACATCGGGAAGTTGAGAGAAATTATTTACATTTTCATTTATTTCCTCAGAAACAATAGAATTTGCAAGCAAAAGAACGCTAACTAAAAAAATTATCCTTTTCATTTTATTTTATCCTTCTTACTCGGATTGATATTTTTTTATCAACCACTTTTAAAACATAACCACTTATAAAGCCTTCAGAGATAATAACCTTTTGATTGGCCTTTAATCTAACTTGCCTTATTTTTTCTACACTACGCCATTTTTGACCATTCTCTAAAATTACATCCAATCTTAAATCAGCGAGCTTTTTAACCTCTAAAATTTTATCTTTTATTTCTATCTTATCTTCTTCTTTTTCAAGTCTTTTAGGTAAGCCAAATCTTCTTTCTCTTTCTTTCTTAACTTCTTTTTTTATTTCTTTATCTTGTTTAATAATTTCGGTCTCTTTCTTTTTTTTAGGCGTTACTAATTTAGGCTCTTCAATTTGCTGTATTTTAAATAAAGAGTCATAACATGAAAGTCTCTCGGTATCATCTTCAATATCTACACATTGCTTTGCTACTTTTTCATTAGCAAAGAGAAAAGAAGAGGTTAATAGTAATGATATAAAAAGATATCTCATAATTTAATGGATCATAATAAAAAGGGTTGCTAATGCAACCCTTTTTATAAAGTTCTTTAAGCTTAGTAAGTAAGCTTAAATCCTAAAGTGAAATACCTTCCAACTATATCATAAGTATTCTGTGGAGTATTGATCTGTGGATCAACAAAGCCAAAGAAGTCTTTGAAGTAAGGAGGTTTCTTATCAAACAAATTACTTACTGACAGAGAAACATTTATATTCTCAGTAGCCATATAAGCAACGTTTAAATAAGAATAGGTAATATCATCAATTGAATGAATATCTTTAATTTGTGATTTAAGATCAGCTGTTAAAGGCTGTCCATATAAAGTTTCGCCACCGAAGTAATCTGCAGCAGTTGCACTCATATCAATACCGCTTAAGTATCTTGTAGTAAGCCCTACACGCCAATCACCTTTATACCATCTGAAGTTAAAGTTAACTCTGTCTTGGTTAAAGCATGATTCACCAAAATCATAACAAGCACCTACGTAGTTATCACTAACACCAGAGGCATCAACAGTTCTATTTTCTTTAAAGTGAGTTCCAATAATATCTACTTCAAAAGCACCACCAATTCTTGGTAACTCTTCAAAAGTGAAGTTGATAGAGAAATCTACACCCTTGAATACATCTGCTGAGTCTGTGTTGATGTTAGACACTTGTACGGAGTTTATATCTCCACCGAAAGATCTGCTTACTCTAGAGCAGTCTTCTGCGCTTCCTGATAGATAACATCTGTTCAGAGTACCTTGAGTACCTGAAGTAGCTACAGCATTTTCAATTTCTAGTTCAAAAGTATCTACAGCAATTGAAAAGCCAACATCTTCTAAGAAATCAATATTAGTTGGTTCCCAAACTAAACCGATAGTAGTGTTTTCACCTTCTTCAGGAGTCAAGTTGGGGTTACCAACAGAAAGACTAAGAAGCTGGTTGTTAGAAGTTGCCCATGTAGAGGTATCCAAACCATCAGCAGCACACTGTACTGCAGCTGTTGCTTGTTGAGCAGCAGTATATGTCGACTGAACGTTTTGCTCACAAGGGTCAACATAGGTAGGGAATCCACCCCCACCACCGAAATACAAGTCAGATATTGTCGGTGCTTTATAAGAAGTTGAGAATGTTGCTCTTACAGTCAAATCATTCATTGGCTTCCATTTAACAGCAGTTCTGTGAACACCTTCACTATCAAAATCACTGTAGGAAGAATTACGATAAGCATAATCTAAATTAAGCTCTTGGATTCCTACAACATCAGCTATAAGTGGTAATGAAATCTCTGCATAAATATCTTGGTTGTCATAACTTCCATCGGTAGAAAGTCTCGGATTACCAGATGATCCACCAGCAGCTGTTAAAGCATCGACTTTTTCATTACCGGATAAATCAGACTTATCTATACCTACTGCAGCTAGAACTTCTCCTGCTGGTAATTCAAATAATGTTATATTTGAAAGGTTAGCAGCATAGCCTTGGTAAATTGTTCCTTGTCTATTTAATTGGTTAAAACGAATATAGTCAGCTGCGGCTGTCGTAATACTGTTAGGTCCAAACATATTTAGAGGAACACAACCCAATCTACGTGCAACAGGATCTTTACAACGATACTGAACACCGTTTACAGCTACTCCAGCACCTAATTCAGTATCAAAAGCATTAGCTACTGCCAACATATTGATATAGTTTTCAGTCAATTGAGTAGAAGAGTATTCCTGACGAGTGTGATAAACCTCCCAATCAGCTCCAATTCTGTCTAGCGTTCCAGAAGCACCAAAAACATACCTGAAAGTATCTGCTTCTTGACTAAATAGTCTTGGTCCTACATCTAACATTCTCTTTCTGTAAGCTAGATCTTCTCCAAAAGGGTTGAAAGGATTATCAGCTGGTATGGTCAATCCATAAGTAAACTGTGCTCCACTTCCCATTGGAACTGGCGCCATCATTAAGCTAGATTTTCTTTTAGATGCTCCTATTTCAAAATCTAAAACAATACCACTATCAAGCTCATAAGTACCTGCAGACCAAGCTTGGTAGTTCTTTCTTCCACCTAGCAACTGCATCCATTCGCTGTAGTTATACATACCATTGTTATTTGCTGGATCACCAGCTTCGTTTCCAGAGTACTCCCACCAGTTAAATGAAGAAGTAGCTCCATTTGGTCCTACTGCATCACGAAGTGTTTTAGAACCAGATGAAGTATAAAACCTTCCGTTAGGAATGAATGTTGATGCACCACAAGAACCTTTAGCTAAATTGTCACCAAAGTCACCATGTCCTGGAACATAGGCTTGGAAATAAAGCATATAGTCAGGCTCCAATCTAGGACAGAAAGAAAAGTCTCTATCCCACATATCCAAATCATCATTTGTAGACATTGAGATTGTAGCAACCATGCTAGAACGTTCTCCTGAAGTACCAAAAGCTGCTGATATTAAATCAGAACCAGCATCTCCCATATCAGATTGACCTTCCATTATGTTCAACTCAAAACCTTCGAATTGTCTAAGTTTAATATTAAGTACACCTGAAACAGCATCAGATCCATAAACAGCTGACGCGCCATCTTTAAGAACTTCCACTGAATCTATAAGTGATAAAGGAAAAATCTGTAAGTCAACAGCACTTCCTGTTCCGGTTCCAGAAGGAGCAACACGTCTACCATTTATAAGGGTAAGTAATCTTTCAGAACCTGCCCCTCTAAGGTTAAACTCAGTTGTACCACTGTTTCCATTGTTAATTGATCTTTGGTTAGAAGCTAAGTTAGCTGAAGGTAATTCAAGTAAGAAGTCACCAATGTTATTCTTACCTTGATCAATTACCTGTTGAGCTGTAAAAACTTCAATAGGACCCGTAGAATCATAGTTAGACGCTCTTTTAATCCTTGAACCAGTTACAACTACTTCTTCTACTTCAGCAGACTCTTCGTCTTCATCAGCTGAAAAAGCAGGATTTGATCCAAATGATAAAAGTGCGACAACGGCAAATGCCATTGTAGATTTAGAAAAATTTATCATAATTTTTTCCCCAAATAGAGTTAAATAGGCCCACTTCGGGCCAATGTCGTTGCTAGATTAGTCAATATTTGTCTATATTGCAACATTTTAAGTACTTTTTTCAAAACTGATAATAGTCCCTAAAGTTAATTTTTATATGAGTTTCCGGTTAAAAGGCTTAAAATAATGTGATGGAATTATTAAAAGGTAAAAATGTATTAATTGTAGGTGTGGCAAATAAACACTCAATTGCTTCTGGAATAGCTGAATCTATGGCAAAAAATGGTGCAAATATTGCACTTACATATCAAAATGAAAGGTTGCAAGCTAATGTAGAAAAACTAGGTTCTAACTGGGGAGTTGATACTTTTTTGCCCTGTGATGTCTCTGAGGATGATCAAATTCAGAACACTTTTAAACAGCTTGCAAACAAATGGGATGGATTAGATGCAGTTGTGCATGCTGTTGGTTTTGCCCCAAGAGAAGAGCTAGACGGAGATTTCTTGGATGTAACTTCACGAAAGGGTTTTGGCATAGCTCATGATATAAGCAGTTATAGCTTCATTGCCTTGGCTAAAGAAGCCAAAGAAATGATGTCAGGGAGAAATGGCTCATTACTTACTTTGTCATATTTAGGATCACGAATGACCTTGCCCAACTATAATGTAATGGGTTTAGCGAAAGCTAGTCTGGAAGCTAGTGTTAGATACCTGGCAGTTTCAGCTGGAAAGGATGGGCATAGAGTAAATGCTATATCAGCGGGTCCCGTAAAGACTCTTGCAGCATCAGGAGTGAAAAATTTTAGAAAAATGCTTTCTTATAACGCCAGTCGCGCACCATTAGGCAGAAATATAACAACAAAGGAAGTTGGAGATGCGGCAAGTTTCTTAACTTCTGATATGGCTAGCGGCATAAGTGGCGAAATATTACATGTAGATGCTGGATTTAATATAACCGCAATGGGAGGTATAGAAGAAGCCGAAGATTAGTTCGCTCGAGTTACATTAGAATTCTCTTGAACAGTAAATTGAAGCTCGCTATATTCTGCTATAGCTCTTTGATCATTTAAATAATCATAGAAAGCTGTTCTGGTCTCCTCGTCCATTTGTTCTTGTTTAGTGCTTACTGAGTCCAGTCTATAAATTAGATAATCGCCATTTCCTGTAACTGAAGAACCATAAACGTCACCCATTTTTGACCTTGGAAGATTAAATATATCTAAAATAGCTTCGGTAGTTAGCAGAGACGAATCTCTCTTCAAGCCCTTATAAGTTTCTAATTTAAAGTCAGAACTGGAGGTAAAAGCTTCTAAGCTTTGTCCTCCATTTAAATCAACCAAGAGGTCATTCACATAATTTTCAGCCCTCTTCTCATTTATCATTGATATATAGTCTTTTAAAACTTCTTCTTCAATAGAGATGAAATCTATTACCTGAGCATCATTAAATTCTGTTCTTTCAAATAATATAGCTGTTTCATCAGATGTTTCCACAAGTTCTATTAAGTTATTATCCATATTGGCATCAAAAATTATTTCTAAAATTGATGATGAATCTAATTCATCTTTTACTTCGCCGATAGAAAAGAGACCGGAATCAATACTTTCATAATTTAGTTCTTTTGCAATATCTTCCATGGTACCCATAGAGAAAACCAAATCAGAGGCTCTATCTAAAATGCTTCCATAACCAATTGCAGCTGCTTCAATAATAAGATTTTCTTTTATTGGACCTTGCATGCTTTCTAGGGATCTTGGTTTAGGGGTCTCTTTCTTTATTAATTTAATTAAATGAACGCTACTATCTAATTCAATAGGGCCAGTAACATCACCTTCAGTCATATCAGATAATGCTTGTTCAAATTCCGATGGCAGAAGAGTTCCATCAGTAACACCTAGACTACCACCAGAATCTTTTGTCCCTTCATCATCTGAAATTTCCATCACTAAATCATTGAAATTTTCTCCATCAGCTATTCTTCTTTTAACAACCTCTAAGAGGTTTATTGCTTCTTGCTTCGTTCTATTAGAATCTATATTTAACATAATATGAGAGACAGATTTCCTTTCAGTATCATCAAAGTCTTCTACATAATTTTGGTATTCATCTTCGACTTCAGACTCTGTTATATTCACAGTTGATTTAAAATCTTCAGTTGACAAGAAAATATAGTTCACACGACTTTTCTTTTCCATTACATATTGATCAATATTATCATTATAGAAATCAAGTAATTTGCTATCCGAAATTTCAACTTCTTCTGAAAAACTACCAATCGGCAACCTTATAAAGCTAATATCTCTTTCTTGTTCTGCTAAATTGTATGACTGCTGAATATCTTCTTCAGAAAGAAAAGATGAGTTAACTAGGGCTTGTTTCCAAAATTCTATAATTAAATCTTGCTTAATCCTATTTAAATAATCTTGAGGTATAAATCCACTGCTTCTTGCGTAGGCATCAAAATTCTGTTTACTAAATTTTCCATTCTCTTGAAATTGCTCGTCTTTTGCCAATTCTTTAAATACGAAATTATCTGTTAAAGAAAGGTTATTATTTTGGACAAAGTTCAATATGCCAAATTTTCGTATCAAAGACTCAATAGAAATTTCCATCAAGACTTCATCTTCAATTTGTTGATTTGGAAATCTTTGATTCAGAAGAAATTGTTGAGAAGCTACTTCAAAACTTAAATCGGCACTTGTAATCTGTTTGGATCCTATTTTAGCTATTGAATTTGCATTACCTTGTGAGAAAAAACCAGCCCATCCAATTGAGCCCACAAAAGTAATAATAATTGCGACAACAATTATCTTGGTTAAGTTACCCGTTAAACCTTCTCTGATGCTTTGCATTCCTGCCATAATTCAAAACTAAAAAAAGCGCGCCATTAGGCGCGCTTATAATTATATATAAAGCTTATAAACTCTCTTTTAGAGCTTTACCCGCTTTAAATCCTACCGACTTAGATGCAGATATTTGAATTGAAGCTCCCGTTTGAGGGTTTCTTCCCATTCTTGCAGCACGGTGTCTTACGTTAAAAGTTCCAAATCCTACAAGAGATACACTATCTCCTCCAGCTAAGGCACTTCCTATAGCACTTAAAGTAGCTTCTACTGCTCTTCCTGCTTCTGCTTTTGATGAATCGGTTGCTGCTGCTACAGCGTCAGTTAATTGGGCTTTATTCACATTAATCTCCTAGAGTCTTGTTATGCCAACCTAACTTTTGCAGGTTGGTCATAACGATTAAAACCTTATGTATAAGGGTTGTCAAGACAATTTAGTCTGTTTAATGGGCTTTTATTTGGCCTTTTTTTGACTTAGATTTCTTGGCAGGTATTTTTTGTTCATCTTCATCCTTTTCCCAAGGGATAGGTTGTCTAGTCAAAACTATATTTAAAACCTCATCTATCCATCGAACTGGTTTTATTTCTAATTCAGATTTAATATTATCTGGAATTTCTTTTAAGTCCCTTACATTTCCTTCCGGGATTAGGACTAACTTGATACCTCCTCTTCTAGCAGCGAGAAGTTTCTCCTTTAATCCACCAATTTTGAGAACTTCGCCTCTCAAAGTTATTTCACCTGTCATTGCTACATCTGATCTGACTGGTATTTTTGATAATACTGAAGTTACAGCTGTGCACATTGCTGCACCTGCACTTGGTCCATCTTTAGGAGTTGCTCCTTCGGGTACATGTATATGGATATCTTGATGCTCATAAAAACTTGGATCAATTCCTAGTGTTTCGGACCTAGACCTAACAACAGACAAAGCAGCCTGAATAGATTCTTGCATAACGTCACCTAATGAACCGGTTTTAATAATTTTACCTTTTCCAGCAAAACTTGAAGCTTCTATCGTTAAAAGCTCCCCACCTACTTGAGTCCATGCTAAGCCAGTAACTTGGCCTATTCTATCCTTTTCTTCAGCCTCTCCGTATTCATATTTTCTTACTCCACAATAATCTTCAAGAGTGTTAGGCTTAATTGATACATTTTTTGGCTTCTTTAAATCTGCATTCTTTTTAACTACTTTTCTGCATATTTTTGCTATCTCTCTTTCTAGAGACCGAACACCTGCTTCTCTAGTAAAATATCTTATTAAATCTTTAATGGAGTCCTTAGTAATATTGAGTTCTTTTGGTTGTAATCCATTATTTTTTTTCTGCTTTTCAATTAGATACTTACTAGCAATATTTACTTTTTCGTCTTCCGTGTAACCTGGTAGAGTAATTATCTCCATCCTATCCAATAATGCAGATGGAATGTTCATGCTATTCGCAGTACAAACAAACATAATGTCGGATAAGTCATAATCAACTTCTAGATAATGGTCATTAAAGGTATGATTTTGCTCTGGATCTAATACTTCTAGTAAAGCAGAAGCTGGATCTCCCCTAAAATCCATGCCCATCTTATCAATCTCATCTAAAAGGAATAGCGGATTCCTAACTTCAGATTTTGAAAGTTTTTGAATTATTCTGCCTGGCATCGAACCAATATAAGTTCTTCTATGCCCTCTTATCTCAGCCTCATCTCTAACACCACCCAAAGACATTCTTACAAATTTTCTATTTGTGGCCCTAGCTATAGATTCTCCAAGTGAAGTTTTTCCTACGCCTGGAGGGCCAACTAAACATAGCACAGGCCCTTTTAATTTTTTAACTCTTTTTTGTACAGCGAGGTATTCTAAAATTCTCTCTTTAACTTCTTCTAGCCCATAATGATCTTCTTCTAATACTAGACTTGCTTTAGTTAAGTCTGTTCGTATTTTGCTTTTCTTTTTCCAAGGTACATTTAACATCCAATCTATGTAACCTCTTACAACAGATGCTTCCGCGGACATTGGTGACATCATTTTGTATTTCTGAAGCTCGGTTAAAGCCTTCTCTTGAGCTTCCTTTGTCATACCAGCTTCCATAATTTTTAACTCAAGAGCGTCGGCTTCTTCAGCTTCATCCATTTCGCCTAACTCTTTCTTTAAAGCTTTCATTTGTTCATTTAGATAATATTCTTTTTGACTTTTCTCCATCTGATTTTTCACTCTTCCTCTGATCTTCTTTTCAACTTTGGATAAGTCTAGTTGTGAATCTAAATGCTCTAAAATCTTATTTGATCTTTCAGATAGGGATTGTGTCTCTAATATTTCTTGTTTCTGACTAATATCTATAGATAAATGTCCAACCAGAGTATCAGTAAGTCTGGAAACGGAATCTATGGCATGTACAGTATTCAAAACTTCTGGAGTAGCTTTTTTTGTTAACTTTACATATTCCTGAAATTGCTTCTTTAGAGTTAACAGATAGTGCTTTATTTCTTCGATCTCCGGCTCCTCTTCTAAACCCTTAATTGTCACTGAGTCAAAACCATCAGAAGATTTAAGAGATTCTATTGAAGCTCTTTTATTTCCTTCAACTAAAACTTTTAAAGTTCCATCAGGTAATTTTATAAGTTGTAGAATTGTTGAAAGAGTGCCTATTGAATATAAGTCTTCTAACTTAGGGTCGTCTTCTTGAGCGCTTTTTTGAGCTACAAGCATTATTTGTTTTTCACCTGCCATAGCAGCTTGAAGAGCCGTGATTGACTTCTCTCTTCCTACGAACAAAGGGGTTACTACAGAGGGAAAGATCACTACATCTCTAAGAGGCAGTAAAGGTATGTCTTTAATATCATTCAT
>CACAGI010000021.1 GCA_902532015.1 uncultured SAR86 cluster bacterium
CTTTAATAACTTGAAGAGACAAACTTTGCCAAGGATTTAAAGAAGGGTCTTGCCAGCAAACAAAACTAATTTCCCCCTCATCTTTGATAGATGAAAAGATATTTTTGAATGCTTCGTAAGGATCTTCAAAGAACATAACCCCAAATCGTGAGTATACAAAATCATATTCCTCCAGGGCTAGCTGTTCGACCTGAACATCAACAACTCTAAAATCAACATTTGTAATTGCTTGGTTACCTGCCTCTGATTTAGCTCGATCTAGCATTGGAACTGAAATATCTAGACCAATCACTGAACCATCTGGAAGTTTATTAGCTATTTGAAGGGTTGTTGCACCGCAACCACATCCAATATCTAAAACCTTTGAATTATTTTTTAAGTCTAATTTATCTAATGCTTTTTTTCCTAATGGATTTAGCATGATGTCCATTTCACTTTGTTTTACAACCCAGTAATCGCCACCTTTTCCTGACCAAAACTCTTTTTGTTTAATGTTTTTATCTTCCATAATATTTCCTAATTTTTGTATATACTATTACAGACGGCTAAAGCGTCAATAAGTCTCTAAATATTTCTAAAGTAACTTCGAAAAGCTATACTGTTAAAAATATGGATATTAATAATTCTTTACTCAATTTAATTGGAAATACTCCTATGCTTAAACTCTCGTCTGTGGACACAGGAGTTTGTGAGTTATTTGTAAAATTAGAATCACAAAATCCAGGAGGCTCAATAAAAGACAGAATAGGCTTGTCTATAATTGAACAAGCTGAAGAATCTGGTGAGCTCAAAAAGGGAGGAACCATTATTGAAGCAACTGCAGGAAATACAGGAATAGGTTTAGCTTTAGTGGCAGCACTGAAAGGCTACAAAATTATATTAGTTATTCCTGACAAGATGAGTAGAGAAAAAATACTACACCTTGAGGGTTTAGGGGCAGAAATTATATTGACTAGATCCGACGTCCCAGAAGGTCATCCAGAGTATTACCATGATGTAGCTAGAAAAATAGCTAGTGAAACTCCTGGAAGCTTTCTAGCTAACCAATTCTCAAACCCTGCCAATCCTTTTGCACATAAAACTACAACTGCCCCAGAGATCTGGGATCAAATGCAAGGAGATTTGGATGCAGTAGTTGCAGGTGTAGGCTCTGGAGGCACTTTAACTGGCTTAGCTGAATTTTTTAAAGAGAAAGACCCTTCAATAAATATAGTAGCAGCTGATCCGGAAAATTCTATCGTCGCTGATGCAGTTATTAAAGGTAGCTATTCATATGAAGGTGGAAGTTGGTTAGTAGAAGGAGTGGGAGAAGATTTTATTCCTGATAACCTAGATTTATCTTTAATTGATGACGCTGTAACAGTTTCTGACAAAGAAGCCTTTGAAATTTTACAAGTCTTACTACAAGAAGAGGGAATTTTAGGAGGTTCGTCTACAGGAACTTTAGTGGCTGGGGCAATCAAATGGTGCCAGAAACAAACAGAACCAAAAAAAGTGGTCACTTTTATTTGCGATACTGGAAATAAATACCTCTCGAAGGCGTTTAATAAATCATGGTTACATGACAATAACTTATTAAGCCAGAAGAAAGAAGGCAATCTAAGTGATTTAGTTAACCGAAGAGCTGATAAAGGAGAAATGATTACCGTTTCTCCAAGCGAAACCCTCTTAATTGCTTACAATAGAATGCGTTCTGCTGATATATCGCAAATACCTATACTAAAAGACAAGGAACTATTAGGTATTTTAGACGAAGAGGATCTCCTTTTGAGCGTCACTAAGGATCAAGCAGCTTTTTCTAACAAGGTAACTGAGATTATGACCGATAAGCTGGATATCTTGCAGGTCGATGCAAGTAACGAAGAGTTATTAGCCATTCTTTCTGAGGGTAAAGTAGCTATTATTTATGAAAAGGATAAATTTATAGGATTCATCACAAAAGTTGATTTAATTAACCACTATAGAAATAAATTGAATCAAAACTAATCATGGCGAATAAGAAGAACAAACAAGGATTTGATACTAGGGCGATCCATGCCGGACAAGAACCAGATCCAACAACTGGTGCAATTATGACACCAATATATACAAGCTCTACGTACGTTCAGGAGAGCCCTGGAGAGCATAAAGGTTATGATTATTCTAGAAGTATAAATCCTACTAGAAAAGCTCTTGAGTCTTGCATAGCTGATCTAGAAGGCAGTTCTTTTGGATATGCATTCTCTTCTGGCATGGCGGCATGCTCCACTGTGCTAGAAATACTCAATTCAGGAGATCATGTATTAGCCATGGATGATTTATATGGGGGAACTTATAGATTATTTGAAGACGTAAGAAAAAGATCTGCAGGACTACAATTTACCTTTTCAGATTTGAGTGATTTTTCAAACCTCCAAACATCAATTAAGTCTAGTACAAAAATGATTTGGGTAGAGACGCCAACTAATCCGTTATTAAAAATAGTTGATTTAGAGAAAATAGCTAAATTTGCAAAAGATAATAATTTAATTTCAGTTTGCGATAATACTTTCTGCTCTCCTTACATCCAAAACCCTTTAGAACTTGGATTTGATATTGTCATTCATTCTGCAACAAAATACTTAAATGGACATTCAGATTTAATTGGCGGGGTAGTGGTCTGTTCTAATCAGAAACCTGAATTAGCTGATCAGGTCCTTTATCTGCAAAATGCAGTTGGCTCTATCATGAACCCTTTTGATTCATTCTTGCTTCTAAGAAGTTTAAAAACATTAGCAGTTAGAATGGAGAGACATTGCGAAAATGCTATGGAAATAGCTAATTTTTTAAAGAATCACAAAGCCATTGAACAGGTTATATATCCTGGGCTAAAGAGCCATCCGCAACATGATTTAGCTAATAAGCAAATGCGGGGTTATGGTGGAATGCTAACGGTAATACTCAAAGGAGGCCTTGATTCTGCAAAATTATTTCTTGAGAGAACCGAAATATTTGCTTTGGCAGAAAGTTTAGGTGGGGTTGAAAGCTTAATAGAGCATCCAGCTATCATGACACATGCTTCTATTCCTCCTGAAGTAAGAAAAGAGATTGGAATAAGTGATGGATTGGTTAGGCTCTCAGTAGGGATTGAGTCTCTAAATGATTTGATAGAAGATCTGGAATTTTCTCTTAAAGGTCTCGGTTAATCTTCCAATTAACAGGTTTAGAGAATTTGTTGATTTGATTTTCTACACCAAGCACTAAAGCAAATAAAGCCATTCTTACAACAACCCCATTGTCAGCTTGCCTAAATATAGCTAGATTAGGATTCTCATAAAGATCTGAATCAAGTTCATTTGCATCATTACGGGAATCTCTAGGAAGAGGATGCATGATTACTGTATTAGGTTCACAATTTGCAGTGTATATGGATTGATTGAGTGTCATTAGGCCCTTATATTTAATTGCATCTTTTTTATCTTTAAATCTTTCTTCTTGAATTCTTGTTACATAAATTATATCAACTTCAGAAATCCCTTCTTCTAAGTTCTCAGTTTCAATAACCTCAATATTAGCTTTTGTAAGTTGTTCAGCTAGTTTCACAGGAAGTTTTAATGCTTCAGGTGAGATGAGTTTGATTGTAATATCTGAATATAAAGAAAGAATTTTACAGAGCGAGTGAACTGCACGTCCATATTTCAGATCCCCTACTAAGGCTATTCTTAAACCATCAATAGATTTTTTATTTTGAGATAGTTCTTTTTCTATGGTGTAAAGATCTAGTAATGCTTGAGAAGGATGTTCATTTGCCCCGTCTCCACCATTCACCACAGGAACTCTACTAGCTTCAGCAAATTTTTGAACCGAGCCTTCATCAGGATGCCTCATTACTATTATGTCGCTATAACCACTTAATACTTTAGCGGTATCAATCAACGATTCTCCTTTAGCAAGAGATGAGGAGCCAACTTCAGTTATTTCTCTTACATTCCCCCCTAGTAGGTTAAATGAGGCACCAAAACTAATACGAGTTCTTGTACTTGGTTCAAAAAACATACTGCCTAAAATGGCCCCTTCAAGTACACGAGTTACTTTGATTTTTGAGGAGTAGGGTTCTAAGCTATCCGCAACACTGAATAACTTCTCAATATCTGAGCGATTAAATTGATCTATAGAAAGAATATGACTACCGCTAAAATCCATGCAGTTTTTCTTGCTTCACAGCTCTTATCATAACATTAATAAATAGACATAGGATGAGTTAAAAATATTGGAGAAGACCAAGCTCTCTCTCCAACAGATGCTAAACAGTCATCTTTTGGATCAAAATCAGGGCCACTTGCATAACAGGGTCTTATTTCTATGCATTCACCAACTTCATTGAATTCACATCTTAATGGATCTCCTCCCACCACATCGGATTCTTCTTGTATGGCTCTAACATAATATAAGGAGCTTTTAATACTTGAACTATAATCCTCATCAGAAAATTTGACTGAACATCCTTCTCCTTTGTCATCACATATAAATGTCTTCCAAGGGTCTTTTATATTCTTTGAAATTGCCTTTAAGTCGGTAGTAGGTGTAATCTTAACAATCTCTATTCTCTCAATCTTATTCCTTTCATTGCTTGGGTTGTAGCATTCGTTTAAGCATAACCTTGATATATCTTCAGCGCTCATAGCTGTATACACATAATCAGGACAACCAGGTTTTTGCTTAAAAGAACCTATTGCTCTAACTTCAAATAGTGGCTCTTCAGATGTAGTGACTTCATTCCCCATTGGAATTAATCCTTTTTTAGAATCAAATAAACTAAACCAAAGCAATATACGTTCTCCTGACGTGGCATATACCTTCCTTTCATAAAGAGAATTGTATATCTCATTTCTTTCTAGAGCCGGAGCATGAACGGCTACTAAACCTCCAGTAGAATAAAATGAAGCTCCTCTTTCAGGTGGAAAGAGCCAAGTTAAATTATCTTTTGCACCCCATGAATCCCCCATTGATTTTCTGGCAAATTCTTTGTATCCAGCACCAGCTCTAGCCTTATGATTGTCTGTTGATCCTATAAGGCCAAGTTTAAATGCATTCAATACATCCTTTTCTTTTACTTTGGAAGCTAGAGCTGCTTGAACGCTCATACTAGGTCTATAGGTGTATGCAGGTAAAAATTCGTCTTTAAGTTGACCGCACTGCATCCAATCTTCAGGAGTGGCATTTTCAACTAATCCAAATCTCAAGAAGCCAGAAATGTCATTAGCAAAATCTTTCTTAACTTTTTCAACCTCAGCTGTACATGATTTTTCTTCATTTTCACACCTCTGTCTAATAATTTCCCCAGCTCTCCAGCAACAAGGTTCGAAATCATCTGTTGGGTCAGGGCATAGATAAGTACCATCATCTTGTTTTACAGCATGCTTAAAATTTTTATAGATTTCTGAATTTCCATGCCCTGAATATACTTCTATTAATCTTTGTCTTTCAGGATCATGTTGGTCATTGAATAGTTGTAAACTTAAAGCAGAGTCAGCAGGAGCATGAATTCCCCAAGTAGTTCCATGAGGTATAACTAAAGCTTCCAACTCTAGTTCATCAAGCTTCTCAAATAATTGTTTAGGATTTTCAGCCTTTTCTTTACAGTTAATTCCATTCATATCTTCTAGATCTGCACAAAAGGGTTCTGAGTATGTTGTACTTCTATATTTTAAAAAATCAAAGTCAATTTGTTCAGGTGGAAAATCTATTATTAAAGGCAAAAGAGGTGCAGCTTCATGTTTAATCATCAGATCCAGTCCACTTAAACCTGCACCAATAGGTTTTTCAGGTACTTTATCTATGTCTCTCAAAATTATATTCTTATGGCCATAGTGAGTTTCAGGGGTTGAAGCCATTTGTGTCCACTCCCATCCTGCAAAAGCTATTAAATCTTTTTCATCTTCATTGGATACAGCATCACAATTTCTAATAGATGTAATTGTGTCTTGCCACATTTCTTTGGTAAGACCTTCTGCATGATCTGTAATAGAGAAAAAATCTAAAGAAGAACAAAATCTTGCAAAATTACAAGCATCAGCAGGAGGATGAGCACCTTCTCCTTGTACTACAGGAAGGCTAAATAAAAAGGCATCCTGAGAAAAGGTGGTATGTACATGTAAGTCCCCAAAAAATATTTGATTAGTATTTATAGAATTTTTAATTTGAGGGCGGGGTGATTCAATTATTTCAAAATCTTGAGGTAATTTACCAATTAGTCCCGAAGAAGAGATAAGAACATACGCAATAATCAACAAAACAAATAAGAGAAGGAAACCAAATATCTTTAGAATCTTAATCATGCACTAGGCCCTTACCTCTAACAGAAACCCATTCATTAGTTGGGCTATCGATTTCCCCAAAATTTGTCCCTGTTTCAGCAAAATGATAAACCATTGCTGTCCTCCTTTCGGAAGACTGATTGTCATATGATTTATGCATAAGGAAGCTATGAAATATTAATACATCTCCTTTATCTAAAAGCATAGGAATCTCTTTAG
The DNA here is from genome assembly GCA_902532015.1 of uncultured SAR86 cluster bacterium. Lineage (GTDB taxonomy): Bacteria > Pseudomonadota > Gammaproteobacteria > Magnimaribacterales > Magnimaribacteraceae. The sequence goes on from CACAGI010000021.1 coordinate 6,495, forward strand.
AAAAATCATGATCTTTAATTTCTGTATAACCGTAATTAGAATTTTTTCTGTCATCAGGTAAATGTTCGTGCAAAGGCTCTAGGTGTGACTCAGGGAGTACAACCAGACAACCATTTTCTATAGTGGCTTTACTAGTAGCTATCCAAACTCCTACCTGAGGTTCTCTATCAAATGGGAAGTAAGAAGAGTCTTGATGCCAAGGTTGTCCCCATGCACCAGGATTTTTAAATATAAATTGACTTAAAAAACAATCAATATTTCTTCCTATCAGATCTTCTAGTATATCTAAGAGATCTTTTCTAAAAATGAAATCCTTAAATAGGCCTACCGAATGAATCCGAAATAATTTCGAAATCTCATCTTCAATATTTTTAGCATTATTGTTGGGCTTCATTTCTCTTATGGCTAGATGGCCATTTCCAGCATAGGCATGACTAAATTGATCTTCTTTTTTAATGATTGAATGTATTATTTCAATAACTTCCTGATTTAAATCATCACAAAATTTTTCTGAACAAAATCCTTTTAAAAGAATATAACCATCCTTATTCCAAGATCTTTTTTGCTCAGCAGATATGAAAGAAGTATTTTGTATGAGTTTATTTGCAACTCTTCCTTTTTGTTTATTTACAGCTGAAGAGAACTCTTCTTTAGACTCTTGATTTATATCATCTCTTTCCATAATAAAGCTTATTTTAGAATTAATTTTTATTTTTCCCTAGTTTAATGCAAGTAATTTTGAGAAGATTAAAGAATTAATAATTAAAGGAAGAATAAATATGGCTACTTTCGAAGAATTGAAGACAGGTCTTGAGACAGCTTTTGACTCAGATGGAGCTCAAGGTATTGAAGCAATAATACAAATAAATATAGAAGATTTGACCAATTTTTTTGTAGATATTAATAATGGATCTTTAAACGTAGAAGAAGGTGAGCATGATAACCCAGGTTTATCTTTAACGTTTGATAGTGAGGAGACTATGGAGAAAGTATTCTCTGGAGATCAGCAAGCTGCTATGGGTGCTTTTATGCAAGGGAAAGTAAAATTTTCTGGTGACATGACTGTAGGTCAAAAATTAGGTTCAGTATTTAAAGCGCCTGAATAAGCCTTCTATCCCGCATATTTAACAGAACATCCATATGGTTTGGTTATAGGGTCTACTATCTTTTGACCTTGGCTAAGTTCTTTTAAAGCATTTTTAACGTAGTTTTTTGCTTGTAATAAGTCTTTAAACATAAATCCTCTTCCTCCAGCATCATCAATAGCACCTTGATACTTTAGATAGCCTTCTTCATCAATAACGTACATTTGAGGAGTTGTTTTTGCACTGTAAAGCATTCCTACTTTACCGGTAGGATCAAGAAGGACATGAGCAGGTGAGGCATTTCTAGAAGCTGTTAGTTCATTTGCCTCTTCTTTAGTTACATACCCTTGAGTGCCGGGTGCAGAAGAAATAATACTTAACCAGATCGCTGCCTCACTTTTAGCCAATTCTTGAGTAGATTGCATGTTTTTGGTCTTATAATGTTTAGCAACAAAAGGACAACCATGATTTGTCCATTCAAGAACTACTTTTTTCCCCTTAAAAGAGTCTAAAGAAACTTTTTTTCCAAATGTATCTGTGAGCTCAAAATCCGGAGCTAATGAGTCTATTTCAATAAAAGCAAAAGAAGCATTTGCAAATATAAATAAAATAGTGATTAAGAAATTTTTCATATTATTGAACCTCATTTAAATATGACAACAATATATCCTCAGTGAGGATTTCAGGCAATATCAAGGGTTCTCCTTGGGAAGGAAATAAAAGATATAAAGGCAGTCCAGTTCTTCCATAGCGCTCTAGAGCTGATGAAATAACGGGATCTTTTCTTGTCCAATCCGCCTCTATGTAAGTAATGTCTTTATCACTTAAGATCTTTCGTACTTTTGAGGTTTTGAGGGCTACAGCCTCATTAACTTTGCAAGTTATGCACCAGTCTGCAGTGAAGTTAAGAAAAATTATAGCCTTTTCTTCCCTTAAATCATTAAGTAGCTGTGGTGTGTAAGTTAGTTGATCTTGCGGTTCTTCTAGATCGCTATAACTTGTGGGGATTAACCACAAGGAAAATATTAGAAGTAATATAAAAGGAAGGCGTAACAACCACTTGACCCAGCTAACTTCAGAGCGATTTTTTTCAACAAACCAAAGCCCTGTAGTAATCATAAGAGCTCCAAGCAAGACTTGAATGACTTCTTGATTACTTACTTGACTACTAAGAACCCACAATAGCCATATTGCTGATGCCCACATCGGGAAAGCCATAAATTGCTTAAAGCTTTCCATCCATTGACCTGGTTTAGGAAGAAAGCTCAGTAATGAAGGTTTGGCGCTTAAGATAAGGTAAGGCAAGGAGAAGCCGATACCAAGCCCTAAAAAAATTAGAACAGAGTAAAAACTTGGTTGCAATAGAGCAAATCCTATTGCAGAACCCATAAATGGAGCAGTGCAAGGAGATGCTACAATTACGGCTAGAACTCCAGTCAAAAAAGATTCCATTGAATCACTTTTGTCTAATGATAAAGTGCCAAGTCTAGCTAAACTACTTCCCAGAACTATATTGCTCATAAAAACATATCCCAAAACTACAAATAAATAAAATAATAATGAAACAACTATCGGTGATTGCAATTGATAGCCCCACCCAATTGATTCTCCTCCAGACTTCAACGAGATTAGTAAAGCGGCTATTGTTAAAAAGGTGAATATAACTCCGACTGAAAAAAGTAAACCTTGTTGGAATATTTTATAAGTTGAATCTCCACTTTGCTCAACAAATCTTAATACTTTAATAGAAAGAATTGGAAATACACACGGCATTACATTCAAGATAAGGCCACCTAAGAAGGCAAATAAAATTAATGTAAAGATAGAAAATTCTTGAGAAATGCTTTCAGGTTCTAAAGGATAATCTATGCTAAAGAAGGTTACTTTCTCATTATTCTTTACTTCTATCACTCCTTCAAATGATTCCGCCCCTAAATCTGCCTCCGAAGCTTTTATTTGAAGGCTAAAACTATCATTATTCTTTTCGTAATGTTGTTCTTTTACATAATCGGTAAGTCCATAGTTTTTTGGGAAGAAGTACATAGAGTCATACTGATCTTGCTCTTCCAGTTGCCCTTGCAAGACGTATGAATCATCTAGTTTTTGAACTCTGTAAGAACCATTAAACTCAACAGGTACTTTATCCAATATCTGCAATAACAGACCTTTTGAAACTGTAGAAGTTTTGTTACCAGGCTTAATAGGGAAACTAACTTCAGCTTCTTGAGGTATACATATCTCTTTACAGGTATACCAGCTAACTATTGCATTTAAACTTAGAGGAATAATTGTATTCTTTGAAGTGTAGATCCTTGTAAGTAACACAACCTCATCTTCATAACCAAAAGTCATTAGAGGCTCTACCGGGATTCTTTCAGGCCCTGGCCATAAAATTTCTGAGACCTTTATATCATCTGGTAAATTCCATTTTATTGTAGCTCCTTCCCCTGCATCCCCGGGATTTTTCCAGTAGGTATGCCATCCAGGAGTTAAAGAAAATCTAAACCCTACAAGCAATTCATCTCCTGGATTAATAAAATTTGATTCAGCTAGTAACTCAATTCTAGAGTCACTTGCATAAACTATGCTGCTAGCCTTAGCTTCAATTGAAATTACTGATGCGCAGAGTATTAAAAATAGCTTTATGCTATTCTTATATTTTAAGGATCTTTGTTTTTTGCGCATGCGTAATGATTTAATAAAAAGTTTTAAAGAAAAAGGTTTCGTGACTGTTCCTGATGTATTTAGTACATCAGAAATAGAATTTTACAGAGAAGTTGTTAAAGATGCCATCAAGGAACGAAAACAGAATGATTTAAGATCTTTAAAAGAGAAAAGTGAATATGAACAATCTTTTGTTCAGTGTCAAAATTTATGGGAAGATTATCCTGTTTTAAGAGAGCTAACCTTTGATCAAAGATTGGGTGAAATTGCTTCTAATTTATTAGAAGTAAGTAAATTGAGAGTTTGGCATGATCAAGCATTAGTCAAAGAGGCAGGAGGAAGAGAAACAGATCCTCATCATGATCAACCATACTGGCCAATTAGAGAAACTAACACCATTACTGCGTGGATACCCTTTTGTGATGTATCAGAAAATAATGGACAATTAGGATTTTATCCAGGGTCTCATAAAGTAGAAAAAGAACAGTTTATAAATATATTTTCTGGCAAGGTAGAAGAATCTGAGCTTCAAGAAATCCCTCAAATACAAAATATCAAAGTAGATTATCAAAATCTAAAAATTGGTGATGTATCTTTTCATCATGGCTTAACTTTCCATAGAGCTAAACCTAATTATTCAAATGAAGATAGAATTGTTCACACAGTAATTTTTTTTGAAGATGGAAGTACAAGGGGCGATGAAAAATTTCACTTTAGTGTAGACAGACCAGGAATCAAAGTAGGCCAGATTATTAAGAGCGACGTTACTCCATTAGCTTACCCTATAAAATCAATTCCTAATGCACCAAAGAAAAAAATCTCTGATGATTTTTTGACATTAAAGATGCTAGGCCTTTTACCTAAAGATTAAAGATTTTCTAGTTCAGGCTTAACTAACCTTGTCCAAAGATCATAACCTTTTGCATTTATATGCAAACCATCTTCAACAAATAAAGATGGATCTGGCTTACCCTCAGTTGTAAGCATTGGGTCCCAAACACTGACGTAAGTTAACGAAGCATTTTTTGCAGCAAGATTATTAATTAATTTATTAAACTCCTTTTCCTCTTGAATTAAATACTCTCTTGCTATTGATGGCTTAACTCCGATAACAATAAGCCTAGTTTCAGGTAATTCCTTTTTAACCATTGAGTAAAACAAATTAAAATCACTAAATACTTCACCAGGTGACTTTAGTGCTGCTAAATCATTTGTTCCGCAAAAGAAGACAATGGCTTTTGGTTTATAAGGCTTTACTATTTCATTAAAGTGATAATTGACATGAGCGATTTGGGCACCACCAAAGCCTCTATTTAATGTATTATACGGTGCCATATCTTCTTTAAGACTTTTCCAAAATCTTATACTAGAACTTCCAGTAAATAAAACCATGTCAGTTGGTGGCGCAGAAGCTTTGTCCAATTCTTTAAATTCATTTATTGCATCTTGATAAAAATCTTCTTTACTCCAAGTATCTAAATAAATGGCAGTTTTCTTTATTTCTGCAAGAGATATTTCAACATTATTCTTGTCTGCTTGGGCTTTGATTTTTTTTTCCAAATCGCTAATAGAGTTAGAGCACCCTACAGTAACTATGATAAAAAATAATAAGAAAGTTTTCATTTTACTCATCTAGGCATTCCCAAAATCAGGACTAATCATTCTAATATCATACCCTACAAATGCAGAGAGTTCGTTAATCTGTTTGTTTGGGTCAGAGTTAAAAATAACATCTTTATTTTCAGGAATAACTACCCATGCATTTTCTATCAGTTCAGATTCTAGTTGATTTACTCCCCAACCTGCATAACCTAAAGTCATTAGATAATTTTCTGGTCCTTCACAATTAGCTATTGACTGGATAGCATCTTCAGATGTACTTAAAGAGATATCTTCTGATACTTCCATTGTGGATTCCCATTTTTTTTCAGAAGAATGAAGAATAAAGATAGCACCAGGATTTACCGGACCACCCATATATACGTTTCCTTTAGCTTTCGAATTTTCAACAATCTTCAAGCTATTGAATAGATCTTTTAGTTCCAAGTCTAAAGGTCTATTTATAATCAATCCAAGTGCCCCTAAATCACCGTGATCGCAAATATACAACAAGGAGTCAGTAAAATAGGAAGGTTCTTGTTCACTAGGAGAAAAGTATAAAAGGTTTCCTTTTACCGAGTTTTGAGAAGTTTCATTCATTTTGAATTAAGTTTAAAACTTTAATGATCCTTTGATAAATATTGGTTATAAAAATAAAAGGCACATATTACCAATGCATGCTTAATTGCTCCTTTCTCAATTAGTGAAGGAATTTCGTCTATATGTTTTTTTATGATTTCTATATCTTCCATCCCATCTAATTTTTGCTCATCAGTTTGCTTTACATTCAATGCTAGATACGAGTATGTGTAATTAGACATAATAGCTGGATTTGGTTCTACCATGCCGATTTCAATAATCTCTGAACTTGTGTATCCCGTCTCTTCAGATAACTCTCTGATAGCTGCAGCCATTGGCTCTTCGCCTTCATCAACCATCCCTCCAGGTATTTCTAATGTAAGTTGCCCCGTTCCGAACCTATGCTGATTAACAAGAATTACTTCATTGTTTTCAGTAATAGGGATAATATTTATCCAATCCGGTGAATCCATTACCCACACGGAGTGTTCTGACTCTTTTTTTGGAGAAATAACTTTATCTTCTCTTAACTTAAAGATCTTATTTTCAATTAAAAACTTAGAAGAAACTTTATCCCAATTTTTGACCATTAGTATCTATTATCCTTGTATTTGTAAATTCACAGATAGATAATATCATTCAAATTAATAACTTTTTAAATTAAAAAATGTCAAAACATCAAGCATTAGATACTTTCGGTAGATCAGGAAATCCTATAATTAGATCATCTGCTTTTCAGGAAACTACTACTTCTGGAGAAAGGATGTCTTTAGAGGGGGCAGTAAACAAGACAGGAATTTTGCTTTTTCTTACTGTTCTTTCAGCAGCTATTAGCTGGAATTTTCAAAGTCCCTTGATGTCTTTAGTTTCGATGCTTGGAATTTTTACTGGAGCTATAGCCGCAATATCCACATTTGGCTTTTATTTCTTTTTTGTAGGTTGGATTATAAATCCCAGACCGCATTTAGCTCCCAAAACTGGTCCAATTTATGCAATTGGGATGGGCTTCATGATTGGTATAATCTCTCAACAAGCAGAAGCAATGTTTCCTGGAATAGTCATACAGGCTGTATCCTTAACTTTCTTTGTGGCTGCTTCATTACTATTTGCATATAAAACAGGGATTATTAGACCAACGCAAAATTTTGTCTTAATGATATTTGCGGCAACTTTAGGAATATTTCTTACATATTTCTTTAGTTTCATGTTTAGTCTTTTTACAGGCAGCTCATTTTCAATTTTTACAGATACCGGCTGGATGGGAATTGGCATCAGTCTATTTGTTGTAGCAATTGCAGCCCTTAATCTTGTTCTAGATTTTGATATCATCGAACAAGCTGATGAACAAGGAGCTCCTAAATATATGGAATGGTTTGGTGCAATGGCTTTAGTGGCAACATTAATATGGCTATATATAGAAATTCTTAGGCTTTTAATGAAGTTAAGAAGGTAGTTGAATTTGAATACTTTCATAGCTGTTATCGGAATATTGTCAGCTTTATTATTCTTCTACCTTCTTAAATTTAAAGCTTCTAACAAGCAAACCAACAGAATGAATAGACCAAAATGGTCTAAATATATTCCTTATAAAGACGAAGAAAAAAAAGCTAAATCTGAAGATGCTGATTTTCCAGATAAATAATTAAGCTACATAGCATCTATAAAAAGCTTCTCCCATTCTTCCTGTGTAGGTAATCTAGGAGTTGTTGCGTTACTTGGATCAGTCATTGAGTGAGCAACCAGACCCGGAATCATTTCCTCAGTAATACCCATGGCTTTGAGTCCATTTGGTAATCCAATGGATTCATTCAAGATTTCTATCTCATCAGCTAAATCAGAAGATGTATCTTTTCCCATAGCTCGTAAAATCTTTAAGTATTTATTACCTACATGGTCTCTGTTGAACCTTAAAATGGTTGGTAAGATTACTCCATTTAAAGTTCCATGATGTAATCTTAGCTCTTGGTTGGCACCTATAGCATGACTCATAGAATGCACAGCACCGAGACCTTTTGAAAATGCCATTGCCCCTTCAGTAGAAGCCATCATCATATTCCAACGAGCTTCTTTATCCTGACCATTTTCCACTGCTCTCACTAAGCTTTTTTCTCCAACAACCTTTTCGACACCATCTAAACCAACAGCCTCAGCAGGAGGGTCTATAACTGGAGAAAGTATCGCTTCTATACAATGTGTTAAAGCATCCATGCCAGCACCCGCCGTAAGCACCGGAGGAAGTCCTAATGTAAGTTCTGGATCACAGATTGCGGCATCTGGTCTTAGATGGTCACTAGCAAGAATGAGCTTTCTTCCATCATTCATTATTATGACTGCTCCTAAAGAAACTTCACTTCCGGTCCCTGAAGTTGTTGGTATAGCGACCATAGGCATAGTTTTATTAATTTTTCCAACTCCTCCTTCATTAACTGAGTAATCAACAACATTACCTTCATGATTTGCCATTAGTGCAACAGCTTTAGCTAGATCCATACTTGAACCACCTCCAAAACCAACTACACCATCACAATTATTGTCACGATAAACCTTCAGGGCATCATTTACTGCTTTTTCAGTTGGATTAGCAGGAGTTTCTTCATAAAAAGAAGGAGAAAGTTCATTAGACAAAAGATTTCTAATTTTGTCTGACATGCCCATTGAAGCAAGGCCTGGATCAGTGCATATAAGTGGATTTTTTATTCCCTGTTCTTTAAGTACTTCAGATATATTTTTTATAGATCCATTCTCAAAGTACGGCTTATTCA
>CACAGI010000022.1 GCA_902532015.1 uncultured SAR86 cluster bacterium
ACTCTCTAATAATTCCTTTATCTTCATTCAATAGATTAAGAATATTAGTAACATCCAGATAAAGGATAACTTTTCCAACTCCTATATCTATATCTTGAGTAATTCTTAAATCTAGAGATGAATTCCATGGACTATTGAAAGCATTTCTTGGAGCTATTCCACCTTTGTACTGTGAAAGGCCAGTGCTGTTAACATGAGCCATTACTGCGCTTGCAACAGCATCGCTAGCAAAAACTACGTTAGGATCATTTGCACCAGAAGGAATATAAGCGGCATCATATCCACCATCACTTCTACTGTTAGCAAAAGCATCATCATATCCATCAAATGTAACACTATATGGCTCACCTGACTTTCTTACATACACTAGAGAGAATCTCGTGTCGTTTTCGCCAATTAATTGAGTGGTGTAATCTAATGATGAAATTAATTTATGCTCAACCATAAAGTTAGATCGTTGAGCTGCAATATTTTCACCATCTGCTCTAACAGATCTTCCGTATGAACTTTCACTTTGCGCACTGGTTAATTCAAAGATATCTGTGGCTCTCATATTTGTATAACCAGCGTACCATTTAATGTCTCCAAATTCTTTGAATGCAGAAATAGTCCAAGCTTCCGTTGCACCTTCCTCGGTGTTAGTTAGATTGTAATCACCTCTACCGCCATAAACACCCCTACCATCTGCTAGAGTTGTTTTTTTGTAATGACCCAAGTCTCTAAAGAATACTGCTTGCCTAACTTGATCAAGGTTGTACTCCAAAGTTACATCCCAGCCACCTTGAGTAATCACGTCTAAAGCTAGCGCTGTTCTCCATGAAGAAGGAGCTTCGAAGTTAGCGTCTGTGCTTTGTGCTACTCCATATGGATTGCTTCCATCAGGAACGACATATTTAGATGGAGGAGTTAACCAGAACGCTGTAGGGTCACTTCCCACAGGCATATATCCTGGGAAGTTGCTTGCAGTCTCATCAAAAGAGAACCAACCTCTATAGTCTCCTGTAGCACCGGTTCTTGAATAAGCATTACCGTACCAAACACGCGGTATTCTACCCATGAATAAACCTCTACCACCTCTTAAAGTAGCAGCTACAACCATATCGTTATTTCCAAATAAAGATTCAGAAACGTCCATATTGAAAGAGAATCTTGGTTGTAATACTTCAAAATCAAACTTTGATGCATTTGAGAAACCATACTCTTTAACGAAATTTACGTTAGTATCAGGTGCTTGTGGTGTTAATACTGAATCGTACCTTAAACCATATTGAACAGTAAGATCGCTATTTACAAACCATCTGTCTTGTATGTAAAAAGATTTCTTTTCTACTTCAAAATCAGCTGCCATGCTTTGAACTGCATCGTGTCCAGCATAAGGCTCGTGTATTCTTAAACGGCTCCACTTACCAATTTTATAATCTTCGAAGCTATTAAACCTAACCTCTGCGTTATATCTAGCTATGAATAAATTAACAACATCTGAATTATCACTTTCATAACCAATCGTGTAAACGTGATCATCCATATTGTAATCAGCTTTAAGGGTTAAGAATTCACTTTCTACGTTGATTAAGTTAGCGCCCCTATATCTATCTCCACCTAGGAATACATTGTCTCTATCGCCCGTAACTGGATCTCGGACAGTTATATTCATTTCTGGAAAGAAGTCATCTCCATATGAGGCATCATCTTCTTCCATTTCATAGGAAGTATACTTAAATTTAGTTGATAGTCTGTCTGACCAGTCACTGTATAAAGTGATAGAAGCTCTATCGATTTCAGGTGGTTTGTAGTACCAATTATTACTAAATACCACTCTAGACCAATTGTTATATCTTTGAGGTGTTAAATCTTCTGAATGCGAAACATTAAAAGTAGCCCTATGGTCATCACTTAGAACAGCATCTATTTTTACCGTCCATTCTTCATGAGTCTCAGGAAAAGTTACTAGGTTCGCGTAACCTGGATCATATCCACCATAATTAGCTATTGTGAATTGGCGGATCTCTTCAGCCAATGCTGTTGTTACAACGCTAGCTGGATTTTGTGCACCACTGTCTTTTGTTCCATAAAGACCAGGAAGTGATTTTTCGTTTTCTTCGTATCCAACAAAGAAGAATACTTTATCTTTAATGATTGGACCTGAAGCAGTGAATGCCTTAACTTCATCTTCAAAAACAGGAAAAGGTTTATCTTCGTAGTCACCAACATTTCCTTCGTCTCTTTTTTGGTAAAAAGCTGAAGCATGAAAATCATTAGTTCCTGATTTAGTTACAACGGCAATCGAACCACCAGTTGTGTTACCTCTTGATACGTCAAAAGGAGTGATATCAATAGAAATCTGATCAACAAAGTCCATGCTGACGGGATTTTTCATTGTTCCGAATCCGTTATCATTCAATCCAAATGGATCATTAAAACTAATTCCATCTATCGTGAAGTCATTAAACTTAGTATTTGCTCCCATTACGCTAATTTCAGCGTCTCGACCTACTCCACCATTTACAGAAACCCTTGGATCCATTTTTGCAAAGTCTGCTACTGATCTATTTATTGTAGGAACGGCGTCCATATCTGCTCTTGTCATGAGTGTACTGGTTCCCATCTTAAAAGCTGAAGCAGGTTTAGCTGTCACTATCACTTCATCGGCTACCGAACTGCTTGTTAAAGTAACGCCGAAACTTAAAGGATCACCAAGTGACAGGTAAAGTCCATTGATGGATTCTGAATCATAGCCGGGTGCAGAAACTTTGACCGTGTAAGGTCCGCCTATAGGTAAAAAAGATAAAGAAAAACTTCCTGAACTTCCAGCAGTTGTAGTCTTCGTTATTCCAGTAGGAGTATGTTCTGCAACTATTGTTGCACCCCCCACATTGACGCTACCCCTCATGCCAGAAGTTGTATCAACATCTGAATAAAAAGGTAGACTAAAAAGAGTAACTGAAAGAAAGAAAATTATATATTTTTTGATTGATTTCATTTATATAACCCCAAAAAATTATTTAAACACATTGTCATGAATATTCTATCACCATATACAACCAATAATATATAAAAGTTGTGTTTCATTTTGGTTACGAATTTTCAAGAAAAAAAAATAAAACTTTATAGAGTTATTTTACTGGACCCAAAATAGGTTCTTAGTGAATCAGGAATTGATATAGAACCATCTTTTTCTTGAAAATTTTCCATTAATGCCAGAACAGTTCTACTTAAAGCAAGACCAGAACCATTTAAAGTATTTAGAATTTCTGTCTTATTGGATGAAGGGTTTTTCCATCTAGCTTTCATTCTTCTTGCTTGAAAATCTCGAAAGTTAGAACAAGAAGAAATTTCACGATATTTTTCTTGAGAAGGAATCCATACCTCAAGGTCATAAGTTTTAGCAGCAGAAAATCCAATATCCCCTGAACATAAAGAAACAACTCTATAAGGTAGCTCTAGTCTTTTTAATATCTCCTCAGCATGTCCAGTTAATTCTTCAAGAGCGTTATCTGAATCTTTACTCTCAGTAGCCTGAACTAATTCAACTTTTTCAAATTGATGTAGACGCATAATTCCTTTTGTATCTAGACCATAACTACCTGCCTCGCTTCTAAAACATGGAGTATGACAAACGTATTTTTTAGGTAATTCTTTAGAATCAATCACCTCATTTCTAAATAGATTTGTTACAGGAACTTCAGCTGTAGAAGTTAAGTAAAAGTTTTCTTTGCCTTCAATTTTAAAGAGATCTTCCTCAAATTTAGGGAGTTGGCCAGTTCCAAGCAATGATTCTTCATTAACTATAAAAGGAACATACACTTCTGTATAACTATGTTCTTGAACATGGATATCTATCATAAAATTTATAAGTGATCTTTGAAGTCTTGCTAAGTCACTTTTAAATACAGCGAACCTAGATCCAGTAATTTTTACTCCAGATTCCATATCTATTCCACTAAGATTAGAGCCTAGTTCTAAATGATCTTTGGGCGTAAAATCAAATTTCCTTACCTTACCAGAGTTTCTTAATTCAATGTTGTCAGATTCATCTTTACCCTCAGGCACATCATCATCTATAAGGTTCGGTATAGATAATGCGAAGGTATCTATATCTAATAAAATAGAACTGAGAATTTTAGATTGTGATTTTATTTTAGAAGTGATTTCACTTGCTTTCTTTTCTAATTTAGATGAGTCAGTGCCTTCTTTCTTGCTGATGCCTATTTCCTTTGATATTTGATTAAGGTCAGCTTGCATATTCTCAGTATCAGACTGCAAAGACTTTCTTTTGGACTCTAATTTATCCCATTCTTGAAGATCCAGACTAAAACCTCTCTTTTTTAAATTGTTAGCTAAGGCCTTAGAGTCCTTTTTTAATCTTTTTAAATCTAACATATAGTATAAGTTTAATTAATTTTAATGATTAATAACATCTATCCCTTCCGGGATATCAAGTAAAAATTCTTCATCTAGGATAGTTTTCCAGCTCAGGTTGAGAAAGTATAACGATACTGTCTGGTCAAAAGTATCAATATACGTTAATGAATTAAGCTCATCATTTATTAACTCAATGGAGAGAAACTTCAAGAAACTGTTAGCTAATTTAGGTTCTAATAAACATTGTAATAAATTACCTTCTGAGGAACACTCAGTTACCAAAAAAATATTCTCCAGCTCTTTAGGATTTGAACTGAATATACCAATAGGACTTTCAGAGACGGTAGAATCTATTGATGAGATATCTAACTGCTCAATCTCTTTATCCAATCTAAAGAGCTGGTGTCCATTAGAAGAAATAATTTCATTCAATGGTTCTCCATAAACCACTTTAAACATTCCCTTTCTATTGGCTTTTAGTTCTCCTTTAATTTTGCGCTCTTGGTAATTATTATTGGTGGTCTGTATGAACTTTGCTGAAATAAACTCTTTACTGCTCAAAAATTCTAAGAAGTTGGATTCATTGATGTCTATAGAAAAAACTACATTCACAAAAGACAGAGAAAGAATAAATACAAATAGTTTCTTCATTATTTTAGTTCAACTCAATCTTCTTACCTTCCATGTAAGTTGGAATATCAATATTCATTAGACTTAAAATTGTAGGAGCAACATCAACTTGTTTGACCTTATTAATTTGAGAAGGTTTTATTTTATTTCCATAAGCCAAGAAAATACCTTCCATGTCTTTGTTGTTTTCTGGATTATAACCATGCATTCCGATGGGTGGATTATTGCTCTTCCTTGAAACTAACATATTTGGGCTTTTTGTAAGGATTACGATATCTCCTGTTCGTGTAGGATGAACTAAATGTAGAGTGTTGCTAATTTCAACTTTACTTTTTACTTCAAGGAATTTATTTCTTTGAAAAACTTTTATAGCTTTTGATAAATCCTTTTGATCTTCTAAAAAAATATGAGCAACCGCAGGCCCTATGGAAGTCTTAGCTTGAATATCTGCTTTTTTTAATATTTCCTTTACATTAATAAAATTTGAGATATCTGTCATTCCATGATCACTGACTACTATTAAAGTAAGTTTTTTCCATAAATCTTCAGCTTCTATCTTATTTATCAAATCTAATAGATGACCATCTTGTTCAGCAAATTTTTTTGCTACGCTTATATGGTTCATTCCGTGTTTATGAGCTACAGAATCAATGCCATGCCACCAAGTCATAATTAACCTAGGTCGTTCAGTATCAGGTAAAGATAGCCAATCGATTATTTGTTGTATCTTAGTTTCTTCAGAAACGCTGTTGCTAAATGGAAACTTGTTATATGTGATATTAATGCCATTCCAAGCAGTCTCTGATCCAACCCAAAAATAAGTTGCGGTTTTAATACCTTTCTCTTCTAAGTAAGCCCATATAGGTTTTGATTGAATCCAATTCGCTTCCGGACTGTAGCTATAAGAACCTTTCTCTCTGTCATAGAAAGAGTTATGCATAATGCCATGTTTATCTGGATAAACACCTGTAGCCATTGATACATGAGTTGGAAAAGTAGTAGATTGATATACGGGCACAAGTGACTCCGCAACAAGACCATTAGAGGATATGAAGCTGAATCCTCCAGACTTTGATTTTGCAGGGTAATCATGTCGTAATCCGTCCATAGATATCACCAGCACTACATTGTCCTCAGATGAGATTAAGGTAGAAAAGAAGAGAAATAAAAAAAGAAAGACTTTCAAATTAATCCTCTGGAGGTGGCGGTATTAAAACCTCTCTATTTCCATTAGTAGCCATAGGGCTTACTACACCCGATTCTTCCATAGTTTCAATAATCCTTGCTGCCCTGTTGTAACCTACTCTAAGTCTTCTTTGTACTGCTGAAATTGAAGCTCTTCTAGATTGTGCTACAAAAGCAACTGCTTCATCATACAATTCATCCTTTTCTCCGTCTTCATCTTCATCAGAAACTATACCAGGCATACCAACAACAGCTCCTTCTTCTTTAGTGACATCATCTAAATAATCAGCTTTTCCTCTTTGGCGCCAATCGTCCGCAACTCTTTGCACTTCATCATCTCCTACAAAGGCTCCATGTACTCTTTGAGGAATAGAAGTACCGGGAGCTAAATACAACATATCTCCTTTCCCTAATAATTGCTCTGCTCCACCTTGGTCTAAAATGACTCTAGAATCCATTTTAGAGGCTACTTGGAACGCTACTCTGGAAGATATATTTGCTTTAATTAAGCCAGTAATTACATCAACTGAAGGTCTTTGGGTGGCCAGTAACATATGTATTCCTGCAGCCCTAGCCTTCTGAGCTATTCTAGCAATTAATTGTTCTGCTGTTTTTCCTACAACCATCATTAAATCAGCCAGTTCATCCACTGCTAAGACTATCAAAGGAAGTTCTTCTAAATCAGGTGCCTCCTCTCCCTCTTCAGCTTCATTAATTTTCCAAGTAGGGTCTTTGACTGGCGAACCAGAGGAATTTGCATCTGCTATTTTCTTGTTATACCCATTTAAATTTCTTACTCCTAGATGCGCCATTAATTTATATCTTCTTTCCATTTCATTTACGCACCATCTTAATCCACTAGAGGCTTCTTTCATGTCAGTGATTACGGGAGCCAGTAGATGAGGTATGTCTTCATAAACTGATAATTCGAGCATCTTTGGATCGATTAAAATTAAACGTACTTGCTCAGGGCTAGCCTTATACAAAATGCTAATAAGCATTGAATTAATTGCAACAGATTTTCCTGAACCAGTTGTTCCTGCAACTAACAAATGAGGCATCGAAGCTAAGTCGGCTACTATTGCATCTCCACTTATATCTTTTCCAAGTGCAACTGTTATTGAGCTTCTAGAATCATCATAAACCTTACTTGAAAGTACCTCACTCAATAAGACTGGTTGTCTATCCTCTCTGGGAACCTCTATTCCAATCGTATCTTTTCCTTCAATGACTTCAACAATTCTTACACTCGTTTTAGCTAAAGAGCGAGCTAAATCTTTACTTATATTCGATATTTGATTAACTTTTAAACCGCTAGGCAGTTTCATTTCAAGTCTTATAACAACCGGTCCAGGCTGGATAGATTCAACAGCAACATCATTTATGTTGTACTCCGAAAGTTTTGAAACCACTAATTCACCTAATTGTCTTAAAGAATTCTCAGAGGTCTCATCAGAAGACTCCTGACTTTTTTCATCTAATAAAGACAACTTAGGAGGTTGGGATGGTTCTTTATATTCAAAAAGTTCTGTCTGCTTTTCTTCTTCTGCTCTCTTGCTTGTTTCTGTTGGTTTAGTCTTCACTACCTCTGCGGGTTTACTTTTAGCTTTCTCCTTGGTCTTAACAACAACTTTTTCTTGTCTTTCTGCCTTTTCCTTTCTTAGCTGTTGTTTTTCTTTCAAAATATTTAAGAAATTAGAAATGCTTTCTCCAAAAGTTGATCCAGAAGAAATTAAAACTTGTTGTATCTTAAAGATCATAGTTGACCAAGAGACCTCTAAAGAAAGGGTAAGTCCTAATAGCAATAAACCTATAAATAACAGCAAACTTCCAGTGAAACTTAGAGGTGAAATAAAAAAAGAAGATAATTTCGTACCTATCAAACCTCCACCCTCTTCTGGAAGGAAGCTAATGCCTGGTTCTAGTACAAGAGAAAAAAGAGTACAGCCAGACAATACAACCAAAACCCATCCAAATATTTTTATACCCAATAATCCTGTATAAATGTCTGAAAAAGGTACTCTATTTTTAGATATGAAGAAATGCCTAATTAAAGGCCATAACAACCAATAAACAACCAAGTAAGACATATAGCCTAAAAAAGTTAATAAAAAATCACTTACATAGGCTCCCCAATTTCCAACAGCATTATTTACCTCATACATATTTGAGGAGCTATTAGTAAATATCTGCGAGTTCCATCCTGCATCTTTTGGAGAAAAAGTTGACAAAGCTAGCAATACAAACAGACCCAAAAAGCCCTGTACAATAATCCAAGAGTCTAGTATTAACTTATTTAAACGAATGCGCGACGCGGAAACCGCCTGACTGACTGGTTTTTTTGTAGCTTGAGATTTTTTAACCACTAAGAACTATAAGTTTTACTTATTGTATAGATAAATGCAAAGATGTTCTAATCTAGAATGCCTAATTTAGATAGTCCAAGCTATAATTATCATTTATGGAAGTACAAAAAAGAAAGTTAGTAATTCTCGGAACAGGTCCAGCAGGATATACAGCGGCCGTTTATGCAGCTAGAGCTGGATTAGAGCCTTGCTTAATTACTGGGATGGAACAAGGAGGACAACTTACCACTACCACCGATGTTGAAAACTGGCCAGGTGATAGTGATGGTCTTCAAGGTCCTGAATTAATGGAAAGAATGCTTAAACATGTTGAAACCTTAAATGTTGAAGTTATATTCGATCATATCGAAGAAGCTGATTTGAAATCGGAACCAAAACTTTTAACTGGTAATGTGAATAAATATGAATGTGATTCTTTAATCATTGCAACAGGAGCATCTGCACAATATCTTGGGCTACCTAGTGAACAATCTTATCTAGGAAAAGGGGTAAGTGCTTGTGCCACTTGTGATGGTTTTTTCTACAAAGATAAAGATGTTGGGGTCATAGGGGGAGGAAATACAGCTGTAGAAGAAGCTCTTTACCTCTCTAATCTTTGCTCTTCAGTAACCTTAGTCCACCGCAGAGATGAGTTAAGAGCAGAAAAAATTCTACAAGATAGATTATTAAAGAAAGAAAAAGAGGGTAATGTGAAGATTCTTTGGGATCATGAATTAGATGAAGTATTGGGAGACGAGAATACTGTCCAAGGGATTAGAGTTAAGAATACGAAAAATTCTGTAGATCAAAATTTGGAGCTTTCGGGTTTATTTATTGCAATTGGACACAAGCCAAACACTGACTTGTTTTTAGGACAGCTGGATATGAATAATGGTTATATAAAAATACACTCTGGGATTGATGGAAATTCAACTGCAACAAGTGTGCCTGGTGTATTCGCAGCGGGCGATGTTTCAGATCATATTTACAGGCAAGCTATTACCTCAGCTGGATCAGGTTGTATGGCAGCTTTAGATGCTGAAAAATACTTAGCGGAACTAAAATGAAGTATATAGAAGTAAAAAAAGAAGGTCATATATGTTGGGTATATTTGGACAGAAAAGAAGCTATGAATGCTTTAAGTACTGATGTTTTGAAAGAGTTAACCCAAGTCAATTTAAGCTTAAATGAAGATCTTGAGTCTAGAGTAGTAATTTACAGCGGCAAAGGTGATCATTTTTCTGCAGGTGCGGATCTAAAAGAAAAACAAAAACCAGTTTCAAAATTAGAAGCTTGGAGAAATAATTTTGGAAAACCCGCTATTTATTCATTCTTTGAAGTTAATCAAATAACAATTGCTGCAATAGATGGTTATTGCTTAGGAGGTGCTGCATGTATAGCTTCAGCCTGTGATTTTCGAATTGCATCTGACAAAGCTCTATTAGGTTATCCTGAGATAAATTTAGGGATTAATTTAAATTGGTTTGGTCTACCTCTAGCCGTAAGGTTAATAGGCCCAGCCAGAGCAAAAAAAATGGTCATTGGTGGAGAAAATGAGAATTCTGAAACTCTTCTATCTTGGGGATTTTATGATGAAGTTCATCCAAAAAGCGAATTGATGAATGCCGCAAAAAAGATGGCAGATTTATATGCTTCTAAACCTCCTTTGGCAGCTCAAATGATAAAAAATAGTGTTAACGAACTAGTATATACTGCCGATGATGCAACCATGCACATGGATTATGACCAAACTCTTTTAACACATGAAACTAAAGACAGAAAAGAAGCCGTCCTTTCTTTCTTTGAAAAAAGAGACCCTGAGTTTACAGGAGATTAGTTAAGCTGATTTAGAATTAAGAGCTCTTTTAGCTTCTTCATATTCTTCTACCAAACCATCTACTGCTTCCATCACAGTAGGGACATTATGAAGATTTCCTATTCCCTGTCCTGAACCCCAGATATCTTTCCAAGCTTTCTTTTGATTATCGCCGCCTGCTCCAGAACTTCCAAAATTCATATCATTTTTATCTGCATAAGGTAAATTATCAGGATCTAAGCCTGCATTAACTACACTTGGCTTAAGATAGTTTCCATGAACTCCTGTAAAGGTTGGTGTATACATAATGTCATTAGCTTCGCTATCAACAATCATGTCTTTATAACCTTGTGAAGCATTTGCCTCTTGAGTTGCAATAAACCGAGTCCCAATGTAAGCAAAATCTGCTCCCATCGCTTGAGCAGATAAAATTGATGCACCATGGGAAATACTTCCAGAAAGAGCAACTGGTCCATCAAAGAACTCTCTTACTTCTCTAACAAGCGCAAAAGGGCTTAGGGCTCCAGCATGTCCTCCTGCACCAGCGCAAACTAAAATTAGTCCATCAGCGCCTTCATCGATAGCTTTCTTCGCGTGACGGATATTGATAACATCATGCATTACAGCGCCTCCATAACTATGAACCGCATCTACTACAAATTTTGGTGCTCTAAGGCTTGTTATAACTATCGGTACTTCATGCTCTACACATACTTCCATATCATGCTCTAAACGGTTATTAGAATGATGACAGATTTGATTTACAGCGTAAGGCGCTATAACTGCATCAGGGTTATCTTTTCTGTATGCATCTAATTCCTCTTTCATCATAGTTAACCATTCAGAAAGTTTTTCTTCCGGTCTAGCATTTAATGCAGGAAAAGAACCAACTACTCCTGCTTTACACTGAGCTAATACAAGTTCAGGATAAGAAACAGTAAACAAAGGAGCACCGATTACTGGTACTCTAGTTTTATCTTTTAAAAAATTAACAACATCCATATTAATTACCTATTTTATTGATTTGATACCCAAAAAACCGCCATAGCAAGAAGAGAAAGAATGATACCTACGGCTGCAATACCATCTAATTTACTATCTTGTTCTTTCATAGCCTCTTTCTCTTCTTCTGTATGTTCATTCACTTAATTGTCTCCTAATTTAAATTTACTAAGATACGCCCTACTTGATTACCTTTTAGTATTGTGTTTATTTCACCTTCTAACCTGTCTAAAGAAACCTCTTTTGTCAGATCATTGAGATCTAATTTCCAATCTTTAGCGAATTTCTTCCATATTAAAGCTTTTTGTTCTAAAGATATTTCAACTGAGTCTATTCCAAGAAGTGCATTACCACGAAGGATGAAAGGAAAAATTGAGCTTTCAAATGATGGGCCACCAACTAATCCACTGCAAGCAACTGCTCCTCCGGGGGTTAGAGAAGTTAAAAGCAGAGTTAACAAATCGCCACTAACTACATCCACTCCTAGATCCCAAATACTTTTACCTATAGGCTTTCTAGCAACTTCTTCTAAATCATCTCTTAATATGACTTCTGAAGCTCCTAAGCCGTTTAAAAATTCTATTTGCTCTTTCTTTCCGGTGACGGCCGTAACTTTAGAATCTAACTTAGACAGTAGCATTAAGGCAATAGAACCTACACCACCTGTTGCACCAGTTACAATAGATTTTGTGTCTTTAAAACCTATTCCGCTTCTATAAGAGTCTAAGGCCTGAATTGAAAGACCAGCAGTTAAACCAGCTGTTCCTAAAGACATTGACTCTATTTCTGTAAGTCCATTTGGTAAATGTACCGCCCAATTAGCAGGAACTCTTATGTATTGACCAAAACCTCCGGCGGTATTCATACCAAGATCATATCCAGTTACTATAACTTTATCTCCTTCTTTAAAAGCAGCATTAGAAGAATTCTCAATTTCTCCAACAGCATCAATTCCAGGGGTGTGAGGATAACTTCGAGTTACCCCTGGCATTCCTGTAGCCGACATTGCGTCCTTGTAATTTAATGAAGAATAGCTAACTTTGATTAAAAGATCACCTTCAGGTAAATCGTCTATATTTTTTTCAACCAGAGCTAAAGTATTACCTTCTTCTGTTTTTGTAGATTCCAGTGCTTGATAAGTTTTCATGATATAAATCTGTCCCTATTAACTATGTCATAAATTTTTAAGATTGATTTTTCTATAAGCAATTGAGCTGAAAAAGC
>CACAGI010000023.1 GCA_902532015.1 uncultured SAR86 cluster bacterium
AAGCGCCCTTATAGGCTTCAACGTTATCTCCACACCAATCCTTTTCATCAAATACGTAGCCTTCAGGTCTTGGGTGAGCCACTGCTGCAAAAGAACTAGTAAATACAAAGCGTTTTACGTTGCCAGACTTTTTCACAGATTCAACAACGTGTTCATTTTCTGTGAAGCAACCATCGTATACTTCTTGAGGAGTCTCTCTGTTAAAACCTACCGTGGCGCCTGCATGAATCACAGCTGAACAACCTGAAAAAGCTTTGTCATAGCTTCCTTTCTCAAAAAGATCACTTTCAAATAAATGTATTTCACAATTAGAAGCGTTTTTCCCTAATTCGATTAGATGATCTACTTTCTTGCCATTACTAGCATCTCTTACGCAGGCATGAACCTCATAACCTTGCTCTAATAAATCTTCTACTATTCTAGACCCAATGAATCCGCTAGCACCTGTTACAGCTACAGGCCCGTCTTGTTTTGTTATTCCTGACATAAACTTCTCTCTTTATTGTTATTTTATTATTTTATTCTTTTGAAGGCATTACTAACGTGTAAAAAGATACGAAAGCATAAGCTAGATTTATCTCCAAAGCTATATGATATAAATAGGCATCTTGAATATATAGTGCATTAAAAATTAGTAGAGCTATAACAAAGAAGAATGAAAAATAAAATAGAATATCGTAATTAATTTTTTTAAAACTCTCCTTTTTAATTATATCGATAGTTGCAAAAATTAAAGCGATAACTGTAATGCTGACATAAACCCAACTAGCGATAATCCAAAACTTTCTAAACTCCCCCTCGTCCGAAATACCTCCTCCGATCTGAGAAGCAATTAAAGCAGTCAAAGAAGCAAACAAGGCCACACCACTTTGAAATAATAAAGTTTCTAACTTATAACTTTTAACAGCAGAAAGTTCTTTAGAAAAAATACCTACTACACCTGAGAACCCAGCCAAGGTAACAGCAAGAGTTGCTATTGTTATGAGAATTTGTTGTTCTACCATGAAAATATGATAGCACTTTTGGTGGAGGCGGCGGGAATTGAACCCGCGTCCATCAGTACTCTGCCACAAGATCTACATGTTTAGTCTTATCTATTAATTTAACTTCTTACACCCGATAAACAGGGATTAAAAAACGATCTCAATTTTATTCTTAAGAAATTACCAATGAGAAGAGTAATTCCAGCATCTCGTGTAGTCGTCTGTCTTTGGAGGCGCACGAGCACGTTACCAAGGACAGTTAGCCAATTAAGCGGCTAAAGCGTAGTCTGCGTTTTCGCCAACTAACAAGTTTGCAGCAATTTATTTACGAGAATTACTACCTTCTCGACATGCACTTGAGGGTTTGTATCTGCTGTCGAAGCCATGTCGCCCCCAAAAAAGCTGGAGGATTATACCTTTCTATTCCAAAGTTCTCTAATTTTTGTTTCTATCTCTTAATTCTTTGGCTTTTTGCCTATCCCAATCCCTACTTTTTATAGTGTTTCTTTTGTCATGAGACTTTTTACCTACTGCAAGGGCTATTTCGCATTTTATTAGGTCTTTTTTCCAGAAAAGTTTAGTAGGAATACAAGTTTGCCCTTTTTGTTGAGTTGATCTAAAGATTTCAGCTAACTCTTTTTTGTTTAGTAATAATTTCCTCGATCTTGTCGGATCCATCTCCTCATTACTATTCTTTAAAGGGTTTATGTAACATCCAATTAGCCAAGCTTCACCATCTTTGAGAAGAACATAGGCTTCAGCTATTTGGGCTTTATTTTCTCTTATACTTTTAGTTTCCCAGCCTAATAGAGATAAGCCTGCTACATATTTATCAGTTATCTCAAAATTAAATCTAGCCTTTCTATTGTCTGAAATAGAGCTATCGGACTTCTTTTTTTGTTTACCCACGTTTAGAGTATAAACCTACAATCACAAAATTCTACTGAACATGAATAATGAAGAGATATTATTGAGGTCTATAAGAGGTTCTTCTTACCTATCCATAGCTCCTTGTATTTTATTGTCCGCGGCTGTTTGGTTCACATCCGATTCATCTGGAATAGTCATAGCCAATATATTTCAAATATATTTTTCTTTATTACTTTTCTACCTTTTCGGAAAAATCTGGTCTTTAAGATCTAATTTTGAACAACCATTAAGGAGTGAGCTAAAAAAAATAGCGATAATACCAGCACTATTAGCAATGATAGGAATTATTCTTACTATATATATGAATCCAGCTTGGGGAATAGCATTTTTAATGGTTGGTTTTTATTTGTTTAGATTTATAAGATTTTACTTCTTAATTTTTCAAACTATTTCTCATACTTATATTGATTTATTCAATAGAATTAGCATTATCCTATGTATTTGTCTTATGTTAATCTTAACTTATTGGCTAAACCCTTACTCTAATCCTATAGAAGCATATATTTAGTATTCAGATGTCGGAAGATAAAAAATCTATACATGGAACTTGGTCTAGTAGATGGACCTTTATTCTTGCCGCGACTGGCTCAGCAGTAGGATTAGGTAATATATGGAAATTTCCATATATGGCAGGAGATAATGGCGGTGGAGCTTTTGTTTTAGTTTATCTGGCCTGTATTTGTGTGATAGGACTTCCAATCATGTTGGGAGAAATCATGATAGGGAGGAGAGGAAGAAGCAGTCCAGCAAACTCGATGAGAAGTCTAGCTAAGGAAGCCAATACTTCAAGCGCATGGACATTATTAGGCGCCACCGGTGCCTTGGCAGGTTTGTTAATTTTGTCTTTTTACAGTGTAGCTGCAGGATGGGCAATGTCTTATGTATTTAATGGCTTTCAAAATATAACTGCTGAGTCTTCTAGTGCAAGTTTTAATAATTTACTATCTAGCCCTTCAAGTTTAATTTTCTGGCATACTTTATTTATCTCAATAACTGTTTTAATCGTTGCAAGAGGTATTTTGAAAGGCTTAGAGAAGTGGATAAACACTCTTATGCCTATATTATTTCTTATCATATTACTTCTGTGTGTGTACGCTATGCAAACAGGAGCATTTCTTGAAGGGCTACGTTATTTGTTTATGCCTGATTTTTCAAAGATTAATCCTCAGGTAATGCTGGAAGCTTTGGGTCAAGCATTTTTTACTTTAAGTCTTGGGATGGGGGCAATTATGGCTTACGGAGCATATATGCCAGCTAATCAGAATATTGGAAAAACAGCTATCTCTGTTGCTGCATTAGATACCGGTGTTGCATTATTAGCCGGAATAGCAATTTTCCCTATAGTTTTTGCTAATGGTTTGGCCCCCTCTGAAGGGCCTGGTCTAGTTTTTGTTACTTTACCTATTGCTTTTAGTGCAATGCCTTTTGGAATTCTTTTTGGAACTTTATTTTTTGTTTTGTTAAGCATTGCCGCCTTAAGTTCATCAATTTCTTTAATTGAACCTGGAGTTGCTTGGTTAATCGAGTCTTTAAGGATTAAGAGAAAAACCGCCACAATTCTATTAGGTTTTACAGCATGGTTTATTGGTCTTTTTAGTGCACTTTCTTTCAACTTAATTTCTGAATTTACTATATTCGGTAGAAACTTTTTTGACGCAACAGACTTCTTGACAAGCCAAATAATGTTACCTCTGGGAGGAATTTTTATAGCAATATTTGTAGGCTGGATAATGAAAAAAGAGCATGTTTTGGAAGGATTGGGGTTCAAAGAAGATATTATTTTTAAGGCATGGTATTTTTCAGTACGCTACATTGCACCAGTTTTAGTAGGATTAGTTTTTCTTAATTTCTTTATTGATTTTTAAAAACAGCACAAATTAATTTTCCGATATTAACTCTCCTTCCCAGCGAGCTAATTTATTATCTTCAAAATAAAGAATTATTTTTTGTTCAGTATAAGTTTTTGAGCCTTGAGTAACAGAAGTGAAATAATCCCATCTTTCAGGATAAAAGGTGTCTGCAATCAAAGGTGTCCCCATGACAAATTTCACTTGAGATTCTGTCATACCTACTTCTAGCTTATCTATCATCTCTTGATCTACTAGATTGCCTTGGCTTATAACAACTTCATAAGTCTTAGGTATACTGCAACTGGAAATAAATATCCCGATGATTAGTAGCAAAATATTTTTAACAATAATTTTCATTTAAGATAATTTTAGAAATAATCAGCTATTATAGGTATTATTATTAATAAATATATTGATTTAAAGAGAGGAAATAAACTGTGAGCGATGATGCTGAATTGAAAAAGGCTGGCCTAAAGGTCACTCTTCCTAGATTAAGAATCTTAGAGTTATTAGAACACGATGATAAAACCCATCTAAGCGCAGAAGAAATATACAGGAGACTCCTTGATGCTGGCGAAGAAGTTGGTTTGGCTACTGTTTATAGAGTCTTAACACAGTTTGAACAGGCTGGTATATGTATTAGACATAATTTTGAAGAAGGCCATGCTGTCTACGAACTTACTCCTTCTGATCACCATGATCACATGGTGTGTTTAGAGACTGGAGATGTAATAGAGTTCACAGATGATATTATAGAAGAACAACAAAAGAAGCTTGTTCAAGAAAAAGGATATGAAATAGTTGACCATAGCATGGTGCTTTACGTTAAACCTTTGAAAAAATAAATCAAATAAACCTTGAATAGAATTCTTAAAGCCCCATATCTGGCTATTAAGGAGCATT
This sequence comes from uncultured SAR86 cluster bacterium, assembly GCA_902532015.1. GTDB lineage: Bacteria > Pseudomonadota > Gammaproteobacteria > Magnimaribacterales > Magnimaribacteraceae. Next base: position 4,667 of record CACAGI010000023.1, read on the forward strand.
AATTTGACTAAAGAAGACAAAAAAGAAGAGAAGCAAAGTAATGGTGAAGTCTCTGAAGAGCGAGATTCAGAAATAGATGATAGCCTTGAAGAAGAGCTAGTTGACGCTGCGGATAAACAAGCTGAGAAGAGTTCAGAAGAATTTATAAAAGAACTAGAAGATCAATTGCTAAGAGCCAAGGCTGAAGTGCAGAATGTAAGGAGAATTGCTGCTCAAGAAGTAACAAAGGCAAGATTATTCGGAGTAGAGTCTTTGGCTAAAGAATTCCTCTCAGTTGGTGACAATATTGAAAGAGCAATTGCCTCTTGTGAAGCCGGAGAAGAGATAGCTAATATAAGAGAGGGGCTTGAACTGACTATGAAAGCTTACGAAAGCTCTTTAAAGGGCTCTGGTATAGAGCTTATTGAATGCGATGGTCAATCCTTTGACCCAGATAAACATGAAGCTCTTTCTATGATTGAAGACGATAGTCTAGAACCTAATTCTATAATTGAAGTTATTCAAAAGGGCTATTCAATCTTAGATCGAACGCTACGACCTTCTAAAGTGATTGTTTCTAAGCAATCTGAAGAAAAGTAAAAAACCCCCTTGAAAAGAAGAACTTAAACCCCATTTAAGGTTTATGAGAATTAATGTGGAGTTAAAGAAATGTCAAAAGTAATAGGAATTGACTTAGGGACAACCAATTCATGTGTATCTGTAATGGAAGGGGATCAGGCCAAGGTAATTGAAAACTCTGAAGGCAAGAGAACAACACCTTCAGTCGTTGCATATGGCGAAGAAATTAAAGTAGGAGATTCAGCGAAGAACCAAGCTGTTACAAATGCTGAAAACACACTCTATGCTATAAAAAGATTGATAGGAAGAAAACATTCAGATGACGTTGTTAAGAAAGATTCAGATATGGTCGCCTATAAGATCATACCAGCAGAAAATGGAGATGCTTGGGTTGAAGCTGAAGGAAAGAAACTAGCCCCTCAGCAAGTTTCTGCTGAGATTCTTAAGAAAATGAAGAAAACCGCTGAAGACTATCTAGGACAAGAAGTAAAGGAGGCTGTAATTACTGTACCTGCTTATTTTAATGATTCACAAAGACAGGCAACAAAAGATGCAGGAAAGATAGCTGGATTAGATGTAAAAAGAATAATTAACGAACCTACCGCTGCTGCTTTAGCCTATGGATTAGATAAAGGAAAGGGAGATCAAAAGATAGCAGTTTATGATCTGGGTGGAGGTACATTTGATGTATCTATAATAGAAATCGCTGAAGTTGAAGGAGAACATCAATTTGAAGTTCTTTCAACTAATGGTGATACTTTTCTTGGAGGAGAAGACTTTGATATTGCATTAATAGAATATTTAGCTGATGAGTTCAAAAAAGAATCTGGTCTAGATTTGCATAATGACTCTGCTGCATTGCAACGTCTAAAAGAAGCAGCAGAAAAGGCTAAAATAGAATTATCTAGCAATCAGCAGTCTGAAATCAATCTACCCTACATAACTGCTGATACTTCAGGAGCTAAACACTTTGTTCATAAGCTAACTAGGGCAAAATTAGAGTCTTTAGTCGAAGACTTAGTTGCTAGGACTATTGAACCAACTAAGATTGCTCTAAAGGATGCTGGTTTAAAGGCATCTGATGTTGATGAAGTTATATTAGTCGGAGGTCAAACTAGGATGCCATTGGTTCAGGAAAAAGTTAAAGAGTTTTTTGGAAAAGAAGCCAGGAAAGATGTTAACCCTGATGAAGCAGTTTCTGTTGGAGCAGCTATCCAAGGAGCAGTTCTGGCTGGCGATGTTACGGATGTGCTTCTCCTTGATGTCACTCCTCTAACTTTAGGTATAGAGACAATGGGTGGAGTGATGACACCTTTAATTGATAAAAACACAACCATTCCAACAAATAAGTCACAGGTATTCTCAACAGCTGAAGATAATCAGACTGCTGTAACAGTCCATGTTCTTCAAGGCGAAAGAAAGCAAGCAGCAGAAAATAAAACTTTAGGTCAATTCAATTTAACTGATATTCCTGCCTCACCGAGAGGCATGCCACAAATAGAAGTCTCTTTTGATTTAGATGCAAATGGAATTCTAAATGTTTCAGCTAAAGATAAAGCAACAGGAAAGGAACAATCCATTGAAATAAAAGCTTCTAGTGGATTATCTGATGATGAAATTGAACAAATGGTAAAGGATGCAGAGGCACATGCTGAAGATGATAAGAAGTTTGAAGAATTAGTTCAAGCTAGGAATCTAGGTGAAAATCTTGTTCATAGTTGTAAAAAGACCCTCGAAGAAGCTAAGGATAAAGTAGAAGAAGCCGAGAAGGAATCAATTGAAAAAGGTATTGAAGAATTGGAAGAAGCTTTAAAGTCTGATGATAAAGATTTAATCGATGAAAAAGTAAAATCTCTTTCTGAAGCTTCAGCTCCATTAGCCCAAAAGCTATATGAAGAGGAATCTAAAAAACAAGCTTCAGATAATGAAGAGAGTGGCCCTAACGACGAATCTGATGTAGTAGATGCTGATTTTGAAGAAGTAAAGGAAGAGAAGGAACAACAGAATTCCTAAATTCAAGGAATCCTAATTAGACTGTTTAAATGTAGAAATGTCTAAGAGGGATTACTATGAAATTCTAGGAGTACAAAAAAGTGCTTCTTCTGATGATCTAAAGAAGTCTTACAGAAAGTTAGCTATGAAATATCATCCGGATAGAAATTCGGATGACCCCTCAGCTCCTGAAAAATTTAAAGAAGCTTCTGAAGCCTATGAGGTTTTATCAGATCCATCCAAAAGGAATGCATATGATCAGTTTGGTCATCAAGGAGTAGATGCTTCAGGATTTACGGGCTCTACAGGAGAAGGTTTTAATGATATTTTTGGTGACATTTTTGGTGACATTTTTGGAGGCGGAGACCCATTTGGCAGAAGACAAAGGTCCAATAAAGGCTCAGATTTACAATACTCAATGACCATAAGTCTAGAAGATGCTGTAAAGGGGGTAACTGAGAAGATAGCCATTCCTGCCTTAGAATCATGCTCTTCTTGTGGAGGAACTGGTGCAAAAGCAGGCTCTAGTCCAGTTACTTGCACTTCCTGTGGAGGTGCTGGACAGGTCAGAACGCAACAGGGATTCTTTTCTGTAGCACAAACTTGTAGGCCTTGTTCCGGATCAGGTCAAGTGATTGAAGATCCATGTAATAAGTGCAGAGGTCAAGGAAGAATTGAAAATAGAAAAACTTTATCAGTAAAAATTCCAGCTGGGGTCGATACAGGTGACAGAATTAGACTATCTGGAGAAGGAGAAGCGGGATTTAATGGAGGACCTTCCGGAGATTTGTTTGTTCAAATCAAAGTACTACCTCATGATGTTTTTGAAAGAGACGGCAGGCATCTATATTGTGAAGCACCTATAACTTTTATTGATGCTACTTTAGGAGGAGAAATACAGATACCTACCTTGGATGGAAAGGTAAAAATTAAGATACCTGAAGGAACTCAAACTGGTAAACTCTTTAGGTTAAGAGGAAAGGGCATAAGTCCTATACGTGGAGGGTCAACTGGCGATTTACTTTGCCGAGCCGTTATAGAGACGCCTCAGAATCTTACAAAAGACCAAAAGAAAATTTTGCAAGATTTTCAGATCTCAATAGATAATAATGCGAAACATAACCCCATAAAAGATGAATGGTTTGATAAAGTTAAGTCTTTTTTTGAAAGTAAATAAATAAAAAATGTGCAATACTTTTATTTCTGGAGCAACTGGAAAAGTTGGTAGAATCCTCGTTGAAAAAATTTTAGAAGACTCAGATCTTAATCTGATAGGGGGCAGTGCTTCAAAGGAAAGTAAGGAATTAGGAAAGGATTTAGGCATTTTAATTGGTAAAAAAGCCATAAATATTAATATTGTAGATAGCATTTCAAATGAATACCAAATTGACTTGATTATAGATTTTTCAACACCTCAAAATTCAATTGAAATATTGCGGTTTGCATGTAAAGAAGATATACCAGTAGTTCTGGGAACTACCGGATTCAATCTAAATGAACTTACTGAGATTGAGAAGATATCAAAAGAAATACCTTTGTTAATTGCCCCAAATACAAGTATGGGAATAGCAATATTTAAGAAACTCTTAGACAATTCAAAGGATGTACTAAAGGTCGCATCTTCTCTCGAAATAAATGAAAAACATCATAAAGGGAAAAAAGATTCTCCTTCAGGCACTGCAATTAATATAAAAGCACAGCTCACAGATATTCTAACTTCTGAAGATATACAGATTGTTAGTGTTAGAGAAGGCGACTCTCCTGGCGAACATTCATTGAAGTTATCTTTTGAAGATGAAACTATAGAGATATCCCATAAAGTTTTTAATAGATCAATTTTTGCTAAAGGAGCAATACTTGCTGGTAAATGGCTCAAGAATAAACAACCTGGGTCATATAGCATGAAAGATATTTATTCTTGATTTTCCAATTTTATGGTATAAATGCGCTCCATTTTAGATATTAATGATATTTAAATAACGAATCACACGTCGTAACTTTAAATCTAAGGTGCTAGAGATCGCTCGTCTTTAGTGAGGTTTGATAAACGTGGAAGTATAACCAGAGCAATGTAATGTTGCTTAATATTATAAGGAGAGCTGATGGCAGATATCACGCTAGAACAAATGCTACAAGCAGGTGTACATTTCGGACACCAGACCAAATATTGGAACCCAAAAATGGATCAATATCTCTTTGGAACAAGAGATAAGATTCATATCATCAACTTAGAACATACGGTTGAAATGATAAAGCCGGCATTGAAGTTTATTGAAGGAGTGGCTGCAAAAAATAACAAAATATTATTTGTAGGTACTAAAAGAACAGCTACTAATATAATTAAAAATGAAGCTGAAAGATGCTCTATGCCTTATGTAAATGAAAGGTGGCTTGGAGGTATGTTAACTAATTATAAAACTATCAGATCTTCTATCTCAAGACTTGAAAACCTTCTCAGGCAGAAAGAAGATGGCACTTTTAGTAAAATTACTAAAAAAGAAGGACTTAAGATACAAAGAGATATTGATAGACTCCAGAAGTCAATAGGAGGAGTGACAGAAATGGGGGGATTACCTGATGCATTATTCATTATTGATGTGAATAGAGAATCTATAGCGGTATCAGAAGCCAGTAAAATGGGTATACCTATAGTAGGAATAGTTGATAGTAATAGTAACCCAGAAGGTATTGACTATGTAATACCTGGAAATGACGATTCTATAAGGTCAATAGCTCTGTTCACTGAAGCGGTCGCTGATGCTTGCATAATTGGTTCAAAATCTGCTACAGGATTAAAACAAGACATACCTCAATCTGGCCCCGCCATTGTTAGAAAAGTTGAAGCTGAACCACAAGAGGAGCTTGCAATCGATGAAAGTGTTATTGAAGAGACATCGTCAGAAAATACTGCTGAAGTTGAAATTGCCGAATTAGAAAAATCACAAGAGGATAACAAGTCAGAGGAAAAAGAAGATAAATCTGAAGTTACCAAAACAGAGGATTAAGACATGAGTAACATTTCTGCATCACAGGTAAAGGAGCTAAGAGAGAAAACCGGTTTGGGCTTGATGGATTGCAAAAAAGCCCTTGAGGAGTCTAATGGAGATTTAGAATCTGCTATTGAAGCATTAAGAAAGACTAGTGGATTAAAGGCAAGTAAGAAAGCTAGCAGATCAGCTGCTGATGGACTCATAGGCATTAAGAGCTCTGAGAGTATGTCATTTATGGTTGAAATAAATTGTGAAACAGATTTTG
>CACAGI010000024.1 GCA_902532015.1 uncultured SAR86 cluster bacterium
TTCATTAGGCGGATTAGAAAAGCTCCTAGAAGAATTTAAAAAGCGAATGGAAGAACAAGAAGAAAGGCACGAAGGTGGTAGTAAATATATTGGAACGGGTGGAACTTCACCTTTTGGCAATGCTGGTGAGAATCCTGAAGGTATACGAGTTGGTGGAGAAGGAGGAAAAGGTAAAGCAGCAAAAGTTTGGGAGGCAAGAGATTTCAAAAATCTCGACGATGATGTTGAATTGGGTACCAGGAATATGAAGGTTGCTTTAAGACGACTCAGAAAATTAATCCGAGATAGCGCAAACGAAGAGTTTGACTTAGATGGAACTATAAGCTCCACAGCAAAAAAAGCTGGAATGTTAGACGTAAAATTTAGACCTGAAAAGAGAAATGCTGTTAAGGTTTTAGTGCTGTTTGATGTTGGTGGCTCAATGGATCCTCATATTAAAGTTTGTGAAGAATTATTTTCGGCGTGTAAAACTGAATTTAAAAATCTTGAATATTTTTATTTCCATAACTTTATCTACGAGACTGTTTGGAGAGACAACAGAAGAAGGCAGAATGAAAGAATTTATACAGAAGATATCATTCATAAATATTCAGCAGATTACAAGATTCTCTTTGTCGGGGATGCAACTATGGCTCCATATGAGATTACAAATCCAGGTGGAAGCATAGAACATTGGAATGAAGAGGCAGGTGCGCTTTGGATGAAAAGACTCGTCGACGTTTATGATAAATTGGCGTGGTTAAATCCAGTACCTAAAGAGCATTGGGAATATAGTTCATCAGTTGAATTAACAAGGAGCCTAGTAGAAGACAACATGTTTCCTTTAACTATTAGAGGTTTGGAAGAAAGCATGGCTTATCTTAGTAAATAAAGTCTTATGAAGGCTTTATCAATTTCTAATCTAAAAAAAGAATATCAGGGTGGAGTGCAGGCCCTTAAAGGCATTAATCTCCAAGTAGATGAAGGTGACTTTTTTGCATTGCTTGGCCCTAATGGTGCTGGCAAATCAACCACTATTGGTGTTATTAGTTCCCTGGTCACAAAAACTTCTGGTCAAGTCAAGATTTTAGATATTGATATAGATGAAAATCATTCGCTCGCAAAGAAGAAACTAGGAGTGGTTGGGCAAGAAGTAAATTTTAATCAATTTGAAAAGGTCGGAGATATCATCAGGAATCAAGCTGGTTACTATGGTTTGGGTTTTAGAAAATCGAAAGAAAACGCCAAATACTATATGAAGAAACTCGATATCTGGGATAAAAGAAATGAGCAGGCAAGAAAACTCTCAGGTGGAATGAAAAGAAGAGTGATGGTGGCTAAAGCTTTAGTCAATAATCCTGAATTGTTAATTCTTGATGAACCTACTGCTGGAGTAGATATCGAACTACGCAGATCACTGTGGGATTTCCTTACAGAAATAAATAATAATGGAACTAGTATTATTCTTACTACACATTACCTGGAAGAGGCCGAAAGATTATGCAGGAATATAGCAATCATAGATTCAGGAGAGATTGTGGAAAATACCAGTATGCAAGAATTACTTACAAGATTAGAGGAAGAGACCTTTATCTTTGATTTAGTTAAACCTATAAATGAGCTACCGGATGTAAATGAGTTTGAAGTAGTTTTAGAAAATCCTAGAAGAATAAAGGTGACTTTAGCAAAAGATCAGGGTCTTAATACAGTCTTTAAAAAATTATCTGAATTTGGCATAGAAATTTCCAGCATGCGTAATGAAACTGGAAGACTTGAGGAACTTTTTTTAGAACTGGTTGAACCAACTTTAAAAGAGAAAGAGCAATGAACACAACTGAACAATTTAGAGCTCTGGGTACTATCCTCTATAAAGAGATACATAGATTCATGAGGATTTGGATGCAAACCCTCATTCCACCAGCCATCATGATTATGCTCTATTTTGTAATATTCGGAACTCTGATAGGAAAGAGAATAGGTCAGATGGGCGGTTTTGATTATGTTCAGTTCATGATCCCGGGATTAATCATGATGTCAGTCATTAGTAACTCTTATTCAAATGTTGTTTCGTCTTTTTTCGGACAAAAATTTTCTAGAAGCATTGAAGAACTTTTGATTACTCCTTTACCTCATTATTTAATCTTACTAGGTTGGGTTTTGGGAGGTGTTGCTAGAGGTCTAGTAGTTGGTGCTATTGTTACGTTTGTCTCTCTGTGGTTTTATGATTTAACAGTAGATAATTGGCCCTTATGTATATTTGTGGTCATCTCTACGTCTGTTTTATTTTCATTAGGAGGGTTTTTAAATGCTCTGTTTGCAGAGTCCTTTGACGATATTTCCATTATTCCTACTTTCATTATGCAACCTTTAATTTATCTAGGTGGAGTCTTTTATTCAATTCAACTTCTCCCATCTTTTTGGCAGACTATTTCATTAGCTAATCCAATACTTTATATGATAAATGCCTTTAGATTCTCTATATTAGGATCTTCAGATTTAGAAGCTCTCGGGTTTTCAATATATTCAGCTCTAGGAATGATAGTTTTCTTTATAGTCTTATTCTCTAGCATTTGCCTCTGGTTATTGAATAAAGGGAGAGGAATAAGGACTTAATCAATGTCTAAAATAAGTCTAGGAAAGAATACTCAATATCCAGTTAAATATGATCCTTCCCTTTTAGTTAGTATAAATAGAGCGGATTCAAGAAAGAAATTACGCCTCTATTCTGTAAATCATGAAATCTTTGGTGTGGATTCGTGGACCTGTTATGAACTATCTTGGCTTAACCAGAAAGGCGTCCCTCGAAATAGTGTTCTTTATTTTTCTTATAATTGTAATTCAAAGTTTTTTATTGAGTCCAAATCTCTAAAGCTTTATTTATTCTCATTGAACAATAAGAGGTTTGACTCTCAAGAGCAACTCATCCTAACAATAAAGGAAGACTTAGAATTAGCACTTAAGACCGAAGTCACTATAGAGATATCTGATGAACCAAGAAGAATTATTACTCATGAAAATTCTATTAATGATATAGATATAGAAGAACCAAGTTCTCAACCAAATTCCTTAGTTCTTTCTTCACTTGATCAAGAGGTAGATATAGATATTTCGTGCAGCCTATTTAGAAGTTTATGCCCAGTAACTGCACAGCCAGACTGGGCTACAATATATATAGCATATAAAGGAAAAGAAATTGATCATTCCAGTCTATTAAGTTATTTATTATCTTTTAGAAATCATCAAGGGTTTCATGAGGAATGTGTTGAAAAGATTTTCCAAGATGTTAATGAAAGATGTGAATTAGATAGTTTGCTTGTCAGAGCAAACTACCTCAGACGAGGAGGTATTGAAATTAATCCACTAAGAGCAACTCATAACAATTACGATCAAGCACTAAGGGAAAGTAGACAATAGATAATGAATGAGAATATTCTTGATAGACTAAATGACATTGAATCTAAGTATTTATTTCAAGAGGATACACTAGAAAGATTAAGCATAGAGTTAAGAAAACAACAAAAAGAAATTCAAGATCTTAAAGAGCAAATAACCTTATTAAAAGAATCTTTATTAGCTATATCTTCTAAAGAAGAAATTAAAGACGAAAAACCCCCTCACTATTAAAGTAGATCTCAATAAAAATAAACTTCAATGGAATTAATGAATTACCTCTTAATGCCTATATAATGCGCCACTTAGAAATTACTGGAGAGATGGCAGAGTGGTCGAATGCGCACGCTTGGAAAGCGTGTAAGGTGTTAAAGCCTTCGAGGGTTCGAATCCCTCTCTCTCCGCCAGAAAGTTAGAAGTAGACATACGTATGAATTCAAATTTAGATTTAGGATGGGAAGAGTGGCTAAGTTTACCTTCAATTAATCTTCCTTTTATTAAAGCAAAAGTAGATACCGGTGCGCAAACTTCTGTTCTTCATGCCAAACATATAGAAGTATTTAAAGTTAAGAATAAGAAATATGTAAGGTTTGAGGTATCACCATTACCAGAAAAACCTAAATTTACTGTATCTTGTTCTGCTCCGCTTATTGGAAGGAGAAACGTTACTAGTTCGAATGGTGAATCTGAAAAGAGATACTTCATCAAAACTGATATAGAGATATCAGGCAATACTTGGGAGATAGAAATCTCATTAACTGATAGAAAGTCTATGCAATATAGAATGCTTTTGGGAAGAAGTTCTATCGGACCTGATATGACTGTGCATGCTTCTGAGAGTTTTTTGAATGGACAGCCGACTAGAAAAAATCCCTATGCAGATAAAAAGAAAAAAATTAAAAAATCAAGAAGAGCACTAAGAATTGCTTTATTAACTAGAGAACCTAATAATTATACTTCCAAGAGGATCGTCATAGCAGGACAACAAAGAGGTCATCAAGTGGAACCAATAAATCCAACAAGATGTTATCTTGATGTAGATACTGCGAATCCTGAGATTCTCTATGACTCACAACCATTGCCTAAATATGATGTAGTAATTCCTAGGATAGGGGCATCAATAACAGCTTATGGATTGGCTGTTACAAGACAATTTCAATTAACAGGAGCTTCGCCCTTAAATGATCCTCAAGCTATTGCTAATTCCAGGGATAAATTACTAGCTCATCAATTACTAGCTTCAGCTGGTATAAATATGCCAGTTACTGGATTTGCATCTTCTCCTAAAGACACAAAAGGAGTAATTAATACTGTAGGTACAGTTCCTTTAGTTATTAAATTACTTGAATCGTCACAAGGAAAAGGAGTTATTTTAGCAGAAACCAAAAAAGCAGCAGAAACAGTAATTAATGCATTTAGAGGTCTCAATGCCAATTTTTTAGTTCAAGAGTTCATAGAAGAATCAAAAGGAGAAGATTTAAGGTGTCTTGTTATTAACGGTAAAGTAGTAGGTTCATTTTTACGCTCAAATAAAGAAAATGATTTTAGATCTAATTTACATCAAGGTGGTATCGCAGAAAGTACAACAATAACCGCTAAAGAAAGAGGCATTGCAATCAGAGCCTCTAAAGCAATTGGTTTGTCAGTTGCTGGTGTTGATATACTAAGAAGTAAAAGAGGTCCCTTAGTATTGGAAGTAAATAGCTCTCCAGGAATACAAGGAATAGAAAAGACTTTAGAATTAGATATTGCTGGAGAAATAATATCTTTTTGTGAGAAGAAATTAGGACTCGGTGTTTAAAAAAAAGGAGAAAAATGTCAGATTTAAATAAAAAAACAGTGTTCTTATCGGGAGCGAGTAGAGGAATTGGCTTAGCTATAGCAAAAAGAGCAGCAAAAGATGGAGCAAATATAATTCTTGCAGCTAAAACTGCAGAACCTCATCCAAAACTACCAGGAACTATATACACAGCTGCAGACGAAGTTATAGCGGCCGGTGGACAAGCCCTGCCTGTTATATGTGATATAAGAGACGAAGCTAATGTGAGAGAAGCTGTCAATAAAGGAGTAGAAGAATTCGGTGGAATTGATATTTGTGTAAACAACGCAAGTGCAATTCAGTTAACAGGAACACTCCAGACAGATATGAAAAGATATGATTTGATGCATCAAATTAATTCTAGAGGTACTTTCCTAGTAAGCAAAGTGTGCTTACCTCATCTTTTAAAATCTGAAAATCCACACATACTTAACTTGTCACCTCCATTAGATATGAACCCAAAATGGTTTGGACCAAATGTAGCTTACACTATGGCAAAATTTGGAATGAGTTTGTGTGTTTTGGGCATGGCAGAAGAATTTAAGGAAGACGGCGTAGCTGTTAATGCTCTATGGCCTAGAACGGCAGTAGCAACTGCTGCTATTAAAAATGCTTTAGGTGGTGATGAAATTATGAATATATCTAGATCGCCTGAAATAATGGGAGATGCTGCTTACGTAATTTTAACTAAAAAATCTAGGGAATTTACCGGAAACTTTTGTATTGATGATAATCTGTTAGCAGATAACGGCGTCACTGATTTTAGTAAATACGCAGATGTTCCTTTTGATCAACTTGCTCCAGATTTCTTTGTACCGGAAGACCTTGAAGCTCCAGAAAGCGCTAAAAATAGTTAAATAATATGAAAATAATTGAAGAAAAAAGGTCATTTAATGTTTCAACTCAAATGATTTGGAACATTATTAGTGATTTATCAAGGAGTGATTGGGTTCCTGGTGTTGAAAGCATCACTTTAGAAGACAACGTAAGGACATTTAAAATGAAAGGCATGGGTCGCTTAGTTGAGAAAATTGTAAAGTGTGACCATGATGCGTTAGAACTTCAATACAGTGCGATAGAGACCCTAGCACCAATTAATCATCACTTAGCTAAGATAAAGTTAGTCTCGAATGAAAATGAATCTACAGATTTTATCTGGACAACAGAAATCGATCCAGAAGAGTTTGCAGATGCCATACATCAGGGAATGGTTTCTTCCTTAGATCAACTAGAATTAGTGCTCTCAGAAACATCTTAATTTCGTTTGTTATAAGGAATCTTAACTGATAAGGTAATAGTAATATTACATAAATTACTGGGGAGGGTTTATGTTAGTTCTAAGCAGAAAAGCTGAAGAATCTATGATTATAGGTGATGATATAAAAATCACGGTTTTAGATATAAGGGGTGGTCAAGTAAGAATAGGAATTACAGCACCTCAAGAAGTCAAGATCCATAGAGAGGAAGTTTACGAACGTATCAATCAAGAGAATTAAACAGTACTTTCTTTCGTAGTGAATTCTTCTTAAAGAGTTATAATCCAATTTAAATTGGGGCTGTAGCTCATTTGGATAGAGTGTCTGGCTACGAACTAGAAGGTAGCAGGTTCGAATCCTGCCAGCCCCGCCATAAACTATAATCAATTATAAGTACTATATATTTTAAGGATCTATTATGAATGCAGTTGAAAAGTGGCACGACATTATGAAAAACCCAGGACCAAGTACATCAGAGAAATTAGATGAACTTCTAGACGATGATGTTATTTTTTATTCTCCAGTCGTTTTTACTCCGCAAAGAGGCAAAGATATAACTAAATTGTATTTAGCTGCTGCCGGAGGTGTTTTTAGTTCTGATAGCGAAAAGAAAGAATCAAAACCAAAGGAATCAAAATTTAGATATATCAAAGAGATTATCCATGATAGACATGCTTGTTTAGAATTTGAAACTGAAATTAATGGTATATATGTTAATGGTATTGACCTTATAACTTGGAACGAAGATAACAAAATAACGGAATTTAAAGTCTTGGTTAGACCGTTGCAGGCCGTAAATACTCTTCATCAGATGATGGGAGAAATGTTAGATAAATTAAAGGCTAGTTAATTGCATTCTAAGGCACTTGCTTACCTTGTCCATTTATTCACCGCGCTTGGTGTTGTTTTTGGATTTCTAGCTTTAATAGCAACAGTAAATGGAAATATTGTAGAGGCGTTTCTATGGCTAGCTCTTGCTCTTTTCGTGGATGGTATAGATGGAACTTTAGCTAGAGCCGTTGATGTACAGAAGAATACTCCTGAGATTGACGGAGCAATATTAGATAACATTATTGATTACTTAAATTATGTGGTCATTCCAGTGTTTATTTTTTACACACTTAGAATGGTGCCGGATCAATACTTAATACTGTCTTCTGCTTTAATATTACTAGTGTCCTGTTTTACTTTTACAAACTCAAATATTAAGACCGATGATTATTACTTTAGTGGGTTTCCTGCAATTTGGAATATAGTTATCTTATACTTTTACCTTCTAGGATCTTCTCAATGGAATAATTTATTTTTTGTGATTTTATTTTGTGTTTTGACATTTATTCCTTTTAAGTACGTACATCCCTTTAGAGTAGTGCAATTCCGGAAAATAACTTTAACTATCATCTCCATTTGGATGGTTACTACAACAGTCTTATTATTTGATGTATCTTTTAATAATGCTCTTTTTAAAACTATAAATTATATGTTATGGCTTCTAACAAATATTTATTTTATGGCTTTAGTGATTTACAGATCAGTAAAATAGTTACGAAACCATTTTAGGCATGTAATGGCAAAAAATATTAGAGTAGTATTCTCCAGATAATGGCTTAGGCCTTCCATGCTTAAGGGTAGCACTTTCGTAAAAGATCATCTCCCCTGGCTCAAGGAGCACTTTATGTAAATTTTTTTTATGATCTTCAATCTCTAAATACCAGTCACTATTGACCTTTTGATCTATATTGATGATAGTTCCAATTATGTGGGTTTCTTCTCTGTCTTTATGAGAATTAAGTATTGCGCCATCCAGATACATTCTTACCCCGTAAACATAGGTTGGCATGAGTTTCATTCCACTCCAATCCTCAATAAGACCTTGAATTGAAGAATGTATTTCATCTCTTAGCTTCTCGGGCAGTTCTATAGTGATGCTTGACTCTTTATCTCCTTTGACGTTTTGTATATATCCTCCTGCTACTTTTTCTTCTTTTTTATTTGCAAGATTTGATTGATAAAATTTATTAATTTTTTTACTTATCTCCTCAGGAAGCTTCTCTTTAGTAAAGCCAACTTCCGTATAAGTTGGTATTTCATTAAATCTTTTCTTAAATTCTTTAACATTTTTTTTAATTAATTTATCTTTATCTAGTAAAGAATCGTCCAGTTTTTTCTTTGGTTGATAGTTATTGAGAACAGAATCTATTGCTTCTTTATCAAATCCATTTTGAACAAGAGTGTAGTAGATATCATCTAAGTTCACTCCTAAAGAAACATTTTCAAGGATCCAATCTAACCAAACCTGCGGAATCTTTTTTGCCATACTCTTAAGAGGGAGTGATTAAGAATTTCTCTCCCGTAGCTTGTTT
>CACAGI010000025.1 GCA_902532015.1 uncultured SAR86 cluster bacterium
TTTTAATTTAAGTAATTTTAAATTAGATGCTTCTTCTGATTCTTTGGTCTTAGAAACTGATGATGATCTTAAGTATTACAGAGAGATAAGTGAAGATTATTCATCTTCAGATTTTTTAATCGTGATCTTTGAACCCAATGAAGATTTATTTAGTAAAGAAGTTATTTCACAAGTTAGGTCGATGGTTGATTCTTTTGCAGAAATAGATGGAGTTGAATCAGTTTTGAGTTATTTGGATGCCCCATTGCTATTTAGTCCAAAAATGCCGATGACCGACTTAGTAGACAACTTAAGAACCCTTGAGGATGAGGGAATAGATCTAAATTTAGCTAGAGCAGAGTTCCAATCTAGCCCTTTATACACCGAATTACTTACTGACTCTTCTGCTAACTTTACTGCTTTACAATTAATACTAAATCCTTCAATTGAATACGATAAAGCTATTAATAAAAGATATGAGCTTCTCGAGACGGAAGGTAATGAACTTGCCTTAGAAGCGATTAATGCACAAATAAAATTACTAAATGCTGATGCCTCTATAAAAAGAGACAAGTTAATTGCTAACACTAGAGAGGTTATGGATGGTTATCAAACTTTTGGTAACGTCTATTTAGGCGGCACAGCCATGATTGCTTCTGACATGATAGGTTTTATTAAAAGCGACCTACAGTATTTTGCTTTAGGAGTTTTAGTAATGTTTATTGTTACGCTTGGAGTAATTTTTAAAAAAATAAGATGGGTCATTATGCCTCTAGCTTCAAGTGGTTTGGTCGCTCTTTTTGTAATTGGTTTTCTGGGATTAATGGATTGGAGGGTTACTGTAGTTTCCTCTAACTTCATTTCTCTTCTATTAATTATTACGATTTCGTTAACTATTCACTTAATTGTTAGGTATCAAGAACTTTGTGAACTCAATCAAGAAATGAACCAGAAAGAATTAGTTTCAATGACAGTAGAGCAAATGCTTAAACCATGTTTTTACACCGCCTTAACAACAATTATTGCATTTGCTTCTTTGGGTGTAAGTGAGATAAAACCGGTTATCGATTTTGGGAGAATGATGGTAGCAGGTATCTTCTTTGCGTTTATCTTTGCTTTTACTCTGGTTCCAGCAGTTATGGTTTCTTTGTTCTCAAGAGACTCTGAATCTAAAGATTTTAGTAAAGGTATTACTTTAGTATTCTCAAACTTTACAACTAACAACGCTAAAGTTGTTATTGGTGTTGCGCTGTCTCTAATTGTCTTGTCTTATGTTGGCATTTCTAAACTTACTGTAGAAAATAGATTTATAGATTATTTCAAATCTTCTACGGAAATATACAAAGGCATGGAGCTCTTAGACCAGAAGTTAGGAGGTACGGCTCCATTAGATATAGTTCTTAATGCTCCCAATGACTGGTCAGTTGAAGAGGAAGAGTTCGATGATGATTTTGGATTTGAAGAAAACGAAGATTCTGTGAATGGTTATTGGTGGAATACCATTTCTATTTCTAGATTAGAAGAGGTTCATGATTACATTGAATCTTTACCTGAGATAGGAAAAGTCCTGTCTGTTGCTAGCGGTATAAAGGTTGCAAGAGAATTAAATGATGGAGAAGAGTTGTCTGAATTAGACCTTGCTCTGGTTAAGAATATGCTTCCTGAAGATATAAAAGAAAGTTTACTTAGTTCTTATATTAGCGAAGATGAAAATCAAGTAAGGATTTCAGCAAGAGTATTAGAGTCTAGTTATGGCTTAAATAGGAATGAGCTTTTAGAAGAAATTTCTATGACTTTAGAAAAGGAATATGGTTTTTCAGATCAAGAATATCGCTTAACTGGACTTGCAGTTCTTTATAACAATATGCTGCAAAGTTTGTTCGATTCACAAATTGGAACTATTTCAATTGTTTTCAGTGTGATATTTATTATGTTCCTTATTTTATTTAGATCATTTTATTTATCTATCATTGGCATTATCCCAAATCTATTAGCAGCTGGTGTTGTATTAGGCAGCATGGGGTTGATGTCTATACCGCTTGATATCATGACCATAACAGTGGCTGCAATAAGCGTAGGTATGGCAGTTGATAACACCATTCATTACATACATAGATTTAAAGCAGAGTTTAAAGAGACAGGGAAATATAACTTATCTATGGTCAACAGTCATAGGACAATTGGAAGAGCAATGCTTTACACCTCGTTAACAATAATTATTGGATTCCTAGTTTTTGCTACATCAAACTTTAATCCAAGTGTTTATTTCGGATTTTTTGTATCCTTAGCGATGATTATGGCATTATTAGGAGCATTAACTTTATTACCCCAGTTGCTACTTTATTTTAAGCCGTTGGGCAAAGAAAAATAACGAGGAGAATATCATGGGACCTTTAAAAGGATTAAAAATAATAGAAATGGCTGGAATTGGTCCAGGACCCTTTTGTGGAATGGTTTTAGCTGATTTAGGTGCGGAAGTGATAAGAGTAGATAGAGCATCTGCTTTAGGAGGAGGTACCAGGGAAGAGCCTGCTAATAGAGGTAAAAAATCAATAGCTGTTGATTTGAAGTCTGCAGAAGGAGTAGAAGTAGTGCTAAAGTTGGTTGAGAATTCTGATGCAATATTTGAAGGATTTAGACCGGGTGTTATGGAGAGATTAGGTTTAGGACCAGACATATGTCAGAACAGGAACAAAAAACTTGTTTATGGAAGAATGACTGGTTGGGGGCAAACTGGACCGTTAGCGGATGCAGCTGGTCATGATATTAACTATATATCTTTATCAGGAGCATTGGCAGCTATTGGAAGACCGGGGTCTCCGCCTGTTCCTCCTCTAAATCTTATAGGAGATTTTGGTGGAGGAGGGATGTTGTTAGCACTGGGATTAGTTTCTGCTCTCCTGGAAGCTAAAACTTCTGGGGAAGGTCAAATTGTGGATGCTGCCATGACAGACGGTTCTGCTTTGTTAATGACGATGATTTATTCCATGCAACATTCTGGTTTTTGGAAAGATGAAATGGGATCAAATTTACTAGATGGAGGAGCGCATTTCTACGACACCTATGAATGTAGTGATGGAAAGTTTATTTCTATAGGATCTATCGAACCTCAATTTTATAAATTGCTTTGTGAAATAGCAGAACTTGATACCTCTACTTTTGGTGATCAAATGAAAAGAGATTCATGGCAAGAAAAGAAAGAATATATTAAGGATATATTTTTAAGTAAAAGTAGAGATCAATGGTGTGAACTGATGGAAGGGACTGATGTTTGCTTTGCTCCTGTTCTAGATATGACTGAGGCTCCACTCCATCCTCATAATGTGGCGCGTAAGACATTCATAGAAATGGAAGGAGTAACCCAACCTGCTCCAGCACCAAGATTTTCCAGAACCGAGCCAAAAGTTTCATCAGCACCTGCTTTAGTGGGCGAACATTCTCAAGAGATTCTTGAAGGACTAGGCTTATCTAAAGAAGAAATAGATAATTTAAAGTCATCTGAAGCTGTAGTTTGAAGGAGGTAATCTTAGTAACAGGAAAAGATTGTCACCTATGTGAACAAGCTAAAGATCTATTAACTGAATTGCGAGATGATCAATTAATATTTATTGAGAAGGACGTTTATTCAAAAAGAGATTACTTAGATAAATATTGGGATAAGATTCCGGTAATTTTATTTAAAGATTTGGAACTTCTTTGGCCCTTCAATAAAGATAATATTAAAGATTTACTTTTATGATATATTAAAAAAGTTTAGTGAATTCATATAGATAGCTGAAAAAACTAATTCAGAACTCTCACTTCTTAATTCCGCAATCCTTTTTGCTATATGGGGTAGGTATTTAGGTTCATTTCTAGAAGAATTATCAATGCCCATGTCCCTAGGTAATAAATAAGGTGCATCAGTCTCAATCATTAATTTCTCTAAAGGGATTAGAGGAATAAGGCTTTCTAGGTGTTTTCCTCTTCTCTCATCACATAGCCATCCAGTTATTCCTATAAAGAACCCCATATCTACATACGTAAGTAATGCATCTTTATCTCCGGTAAAGCAATGCACAACACTGTCTGGAAGTTCCTTCATGTAAGGCGCAATTACTTCTACAAACTTTTCATGAGCTTCTCTTTCATGCAGAAAAAGCGGTACTTCATTATCAATTGCTGCTTCTATGTGTGCTTCAAAACTAACTTGTTGCTGTTCTGGGGTAGAAAAGTTTCTATAGAAATCTAAACCTGTTTCTCCTAAACATTTAACTTCATCAAATTTAAGCAGGTCAATTATTTCTGAAAATGAACTTGAAGAGTATTCTTTGGCATTGTGAGGGTGTATGCCTGCAGTTGATATCATGGAGTTAGGGTTATTTTTTGCAAGTTCAGCTGCTTTAATGCTTTCTTCTAAATCGCTTCCAGTTATCGACATTCTCTTCACACCGACTTCTTGAGCTTCTTTTAAAACATCATTCATATCTTTTTCAAATGAAGAGTGGGTTAAGTTAGCTCCAATATCAAAAAATTGTTCTTGTATTTTTTCCATAACGATGACTATTATAAGGGTGAAATATTAGATAAGGGGAGAGTAATGTCAGGTCCATTAAAGGGATATAAAGTATTAGAGTTAACTTCAACAGTTTCAGGTCCTTTTGCGGGAATGATGCTTGCCGACCAAGGCGCTGATGTCATAAAGATTGAACCACCTGGAATTGGAGATTTAGCAAGATTTATGGGCACCACTAAAGATGGAATGGGTGCGATGTTTTCTACTTTAAATCGAAATAAGAAGTGTATTTGTTTAGACTTCAAGAATCCTGAAAATATCGAAGTATTCCTCAAGCTTGCTAAGGAAACGGATATCTTAATAGAAAATTATAGACCAGGAATAGTGAAAAAATTAGGCATAGATTATGAATCTTTAAGAAAGATAAATCCTAATATAATTTATGCCTCTATAAGTGGTTACGGCCAATCTGGCCCTTATCAGAATAGAAAGGTTTATGACCCTTTAATACAAGGAACTGTAGGTATACCCTTCGCGCAAAACAATGATACCCCTAAATTATTAAAAACAATTATCTACGATAAAGTAACAGGGTTAACTGCAGCACAAGCTATCACTGCAGCTTTATTACAAAGAGAAAGAGAAGGTGTTGGTCAATATTTACCAATCTCAATGATGGAATCAGCACTCTACTATAATTGGCCTGATTTAATGATTAATCATACATTTGATGAAGGAGGCTTAAATATTGGAGAGTTAGCGGATCTTTTTGAAGTTTATGAAGCCAAAGATGGGTCTGTGATAATGATTCTAATACCTACTGATGAAGTATTTAATAAATTCTGTGAGGTTTTTAACATTGAGCTTAATAAAGATGAAAAATTTAATAACACCCTAGCAAGACTTATAAATAAAGAAGATTTAACCACTGAAATAAATAAGGTAACTAAAGAATTCACTGCGAAAGATCTTGTTGCCAAGATGGATGCCGAAGAAGTGCCCGCATCGATTTGCAATAAACTTGAAGATGTTTATAGGGATGAACAAGTTTTAGACCAAGGTTCTATAGTTGAAATAGAACATCCAGAACTAGGAAAGATGAGAATGCCAAAACCACCTGTAAAGTTTATAGGGCAGGCTGAATTTCCTCGTTCTTTAGCACCAATCCTTGGAGCAGACACTAGGGAGGTTCTAGCAGATCTTGGTATAGAAGAAGAAGTCATTGGCAAATTAGAGGAGAGGGAAGAGCAGAATAGGATCCTGTTAGAAAGCTTCAACCCTATTTCAACTGAATAATTTTATCTGTCAAAAGATGCGTACATTCTTCGATCTATTGATAAGCAGTTTACTTGTTACTATCTTGATAGTGCTGGTTAACACATCAAGTAATTTAATTTGGCTTAATTCAATGGGTATGCCAATTAATATTACTTTAATCTTTAAATCTTTCTTTCAAGATTTAATTGGTATGAACCTTAGCTCAGAAATACCACTTTATTTGTTAATTTGTTTTCCTTTGATAATTAGTTTAATGGTTATAAAAATTTTGGTTTTTAGGGGCATAAGCCCTAAAATACTCTATTATTCTTTGGCGGGAGCGGTAGCAATATTGGCTTTGGTTATCTTACTTCCTTTCGCTTTTGATAATGTTGAACCAATAGCTGGTTCAAGAACTTATATGGGGAAAATATTCATGACGCTTAGCGGTTTGATTGGTGGCTACTATTTTGGGTCGAAGCAAGTAAGAGGTTTACATGCATCTAATTAAATTCTATTTACTCATATCAATAGGATTTTTATCAATTTGTTTAAAGTCAGACACAGTTGACTTTAAATACGAGATTCTTGCAGAAGGCCTTAATCGTCCTTGGGGCGTAGCTATTGTAGATAATGATCATGTAATTTTTACTGAGTTATCGGGGCAACTTAGACAAATTTACCAAGGTAAGTTAATTGAAGAGGCTGTCAAAGGAGTTCCATCTGTTTTGTACAAAGGGCAGGGAGGACTTTCTGGAGTTACAGTCGATCCTAACTTTAAGGAAAATAATATTCTATATTTAGCATTTTCTTCTAGAGATGAAGGTGAAAGAACAAATACCCTGAAAGTCATTAGAGCTGAATTAATTAATAATTCATTAAAGAATATAAAAGAAATATTTAGGGCTTTTCCATCTAGGAATACAGCATTACATTATGGTGGCAAAATGACGTTCCTTGATGATGGAACCTTATTAATCACATCCGGAGATGGCTTTAATTACAGAGAAAGTGCACAACAGTTAGATAATCACTTTGGTAAAATTCTCCGAATCAATACTGACGGCTCAATTCCAAATGATAACCCTTTCTTAGATAAGTCCTATGCGTTACCTGAAATCTGGTCTTACGGACACAGAAATCCTCAAGGATTAATTAATCATGAAGGCGTTATCTATGGACTAGA
Organism: uncultured SAR86 cluster bacterium; assembly: GCA_902532015.1. GTDB lineage: Bacteria > Pseudomonadota > Gammaproteobacteria > Magnimaribacterales > Magnimaribacteraceae. Next base: position 6,918 of record CACAGI010000025.1, read on the forward strand.
ACATGGCCCTATGGGAGGGGATGAGATTAATATAATTGAGCCAGGAAAAAATTATGGATGGCCAGCTATAACTTATGGAAAAGATTACAATGGATCAATAATATCTCCATTTACTGAAATGGACGGAATGGAGCAGCCTATAAAGTATTGGGTTCCTTCAATTGCCCCTTCATCCATTACTTACTATGATAAAAATTTATTTTCTGAATGGCAGAACAATCTTTTTGTTTCTTATATGAAACCTGGAGGTATAAGAAGATTGGTTGTGGAAGACTTCAAGATTATTAAAGAAGAAATACTTTTTTCGGATTTCAGTCGAATTAGAAGTTTTAAAGTTTTTCCTGATGGATCTATATTATTAGCTACAGACGGAAATGGAGGAGAAATCATAAGAGTTACACCAAATTATGAGGAGTAAAATATGTGGGCAAGAGTTATATCGGGATTAATTGGAGTATTCCTTTTATACAGCGCATTAGGTTGGATAATAGATCCTGTTAGCGCTGCAGCAGGACTAGCAATGACTTTAGTCACAGGACCTGGTGAATCTACTTTAGGAATGAATACCCAAATTGGTGATTTCACATCTTTTTTCTTTACAGCCGGAATCATGGCATGTATTGGTGCTTATAGAAATGAACACGTATGGCTTTACGCAACTATTTCTTTGCTTGGATCTGCAGCAATATTTAGAATTTATGCAGGTTTAGTCCATGGTGCTGATTTCTTAATGGTTGCGATTATGTTTGAAGTTTTAATGTCTTCTCTACTTCTTATATGTGTTTACAAAATGAAATATAGTTCAAGAGACCTTTAGAGTAGTGATTTTCTTTGTGGCTGTGATAAAGTCACGCAATATTTTAAACAACAGGATTATTTATGAAATTTAAAGGGACTGATAATTATATTTCCACTGACGATTTAAGCATGGCTGTTAATGCCGCAATTGAATTGGAGAAACCATTACTCATTAAAGGAGAGCCAGGGACAGGCAAGACTATGCTAGCTGAAGAAGTTGCTGATTCACTTGATATGCCTCTTATTGAGTGGCATATAAAATCAACAACCAAAGCAAGGCAAGGATTGTATGAGTATGATGCAGTTACTAGATTGAGAGATTCTCAGCTTGGAGATGAAAGAGTAAAAGATATATCTAATTACATACAGAAAGGAAAGATGTGGGAAGCGTTTGCATCAGAAAAGAGAGTAGTACTTTTAGTAGATGAAATTGATAAAGCTGACATTGAGTTTCCTAATGATCTATTGCAAGAAATAGATCGCATGGAGTTTTATGTTTATGAAACAAAAGAAACAATAAAAGCAATAGAAAGACCTGTTGTAATTATTACTAGTAATAATGAGAAAGAATTACCCGATGCCTTTTTAAGAAGATGTTTCTTTCACTACATTAATTTTCCTGATAGAGCAACAATGGAAGAAATCATCAAAGTACATCATCCAAAGGTTAAAAAGAAATTAGTTAAAGAAGCTTTAGAAATATTTTTTGATATCAGAAAAGTACCTGGTATGAAAAAGAAACCTTCAACTTCTGAATTAATAGACTGGCTTAAATTATTAATGGCCGATGATATTCCTGATGAGATATTTAAAAATAGAGATCCGTCTAAAGCTATTCCTCCTTTATACGGTGCATTGATAAAAAATGAACAGGATGTTCAGCTTTTAGAAAGATTAGCTTTTATGGCAAGAAGGGAAGGGAATAACAGCCAATAATTACTATGTTCATATCTCTTTTTAATACACTTAGAGCAACTGGAATACCTTGCACATTAAGAGAGCTTCTGGATTTGATAGCTGCTGTAGAAAAGAATCTAGGTTTTGCA
>CACAGI010000026.1 GCA_902532015.1 uncultured SAR86 cluster bacterium
CTGCTCTAGATGGAGATCGTCTTGAGTCAAGAAATATTACAGAGATAGCTGACGTTACAAAGCTAACACCAAATTTGAATTTTGCAGCTCAAGGAATAAATTCTACTGTTACAAATGTATTTTTGAGAGGTATCGGCCAATCTAATTGGTCAGAGACACAGGATCCTAAGATAGGTATATACATAGACGGTGTTTATTTAAGTAGACCACAGGGCGGTATGGTTGATTTGATTGATGTTGATCGAGTAGAAGTACTTAGGGGACCTCAAGGGACTTTATTTGGAAGAAATACAACCGCTGGACTAATACATATCATTACTAAAGATCCAACGGAAGCCTTTGAAGGTTTTGCAAATTTAGGTGTTGGAACTGAAGGCCATACAGTAATGAGAGGAGTATTGAATGTTCCTATGAGTGACAATTTGTCAGCTAGATTTGCCGTTATGTCTAAAGAAACTGATGGATTTATTAAGAATCAAATCACAGGACAAGATCAAGGTAATGAGGATTCGCAATCTTTTAGAGCTTCATTTAAATACTCCGGCGATTCTTACAATGCTAGACTAACCTATGATCGATTCGAATCAGATGAATTATCCAATCTTTCGAGCTGTCGTTTTATAGCCCCTGCAAACGGAGCAGTGGCTACAGGTTTCCCTGCTGTTGCTTACCTAGCAGGTACATATGACACCATGCAAAAGAATTGTAATGAAACAAGCAGATTTCTAGGTAGAGATAATAACCCTAATCAAAATGTAACTTCTGAAACAGATTCAATTACTCTTACTCACAGTCTAGATATAGGTTTAGGTACTTTGACTATGATTTCAAATCATAGAGAAATTGAAAACTATAATGGTACTTGGGGTTGGGGTATGGGTAGTGGTAATTCAGCAACGACTTCGACGACTAATCTTTTAGACGTTATAAATAACAGAAGTGAAAATGATGTTGATTCTCATGAAATAAGACTGAGCGGAGATAACGATAGTTTATCTTGGACAATTGGTTTTTATACTTTTGAAGAAGATAATTATGGAATTATTGATGTGCCAGTTTTAAGAGGATATACCCCTCCTGCACCTACTGCATGGCCAATGTATTATCTAGTGATACCGGGAGTTCTTAATGTAGCTCAAACAGTTATGGGAACTCAGATGTTTGGTTCTAGAACTCAATATAATGATGTTACAAACTCCAATGATGCTTTTTTTGCTGAAGGTACTTTTATAATAAATGACAAAACAGATATAACTGTTGGCATGAGGAGAACTGAGGATGATAGGAAATTCACTAGAGGCCAGTATTTGTATGTTGGCAACAATGCGCAAGGACCATTTGATCCAACAAATAACTGTCCTGGCAATATAGACCCTAATACTTTGATGGCTAAGTCAGAAACTTGTACTCAAGAGGTGGATTTCAGCGAAACTACTTCTAGGGTTATTTTGAGTCATCAAAACTCAGAAAATGTAATGACTTACTACAGCTACAGTAAAGGTTATTCATCCGGCGGTTTTAATCAAGGCATAGATATGAAGCCTTACCTTCCTGAGGTTTCTGATAACTACGAGCTAGGTTTCAAAAGTACTCTTAGAGATGGAACTTTGCGTTTAAATGGTACTTATTTCTATAATAATTATGAAAACCAACAGATAACAGTTGGAAGGGTAATCGATGGACAACCTACAGCTGATATCATTAATGCTAAAGAAGCACAAATTGAAGGCATAGAGCTAGAACTTCTTGCTCAATTATCAGAGGGTTTAGCACTTACCATGACTTATGGTTATATGGATGGAAAATATAAGAGCTTCACTGTAGATGATTATCTTTATGACCCAACTACTTTCGTTACAACTATCTCTCAAAGAGATCTTAGCGATACACCATTTGGGTATTCTGGTGATAATGGTAAAAGTCATACTTTTGACATAGCTCTAATACATACTCAAACTTTATCATCAGGATCTAATGTAGTTAGCCAGATAGGTTTAACCAAACGCGATAATTCTTGGGGAACGTTGAGACATACTCCTGGATCTGAAATGCCCGGTTATAACTTAGTCGATGGAAGAATAGCTTTCAATCTTGCAGATGGTGTAACTACTATAACTTTATGGGGAACAAACCTTACTGACAAAGAATATAGATCAGGTATGTTGTGGCAAGGTGGAGATCCTGAAATAGGCGACCCTTCATTAGGTATGGTTGCTGATTATTGGGGTCAACCACGAAGATTCGGATTAGAGTGGCGTAGAGACTTTTAAGAAATCTTAATGCCACAAGGAATAGCCGAAGTAAACGAAATCAATATTTGGTGGGAAGACTTCGGCGATTCTTCCAACCCCACGGTTCTTCTAATTATGGGTGCCAATGCTAACTGCATGCAGTGGCCCATAGAGTTTATTAACCCTTTGGTAGAAGCAGGCTTCCATGTCGTTAGGTTCGATAACAGAGATGTGGGTAAGAGCACTTGGCTTTATAAAGAGGGCTTCATATCTAAGATAGCTAAATTGCTTCCTTTAAGTATTTCTAAATACTTAATTAATTTTACATTTAATGTTGTTATAGATGATGAAGGAAACTTTACAGCTTCTGAACAATCATCAAAAGCAAAATACGATCTCAGTGATATGGCCAAAGACGCAGTTAGTTTAATGGATCATCTTGGAATTGATAAAGCTCATGTAGTTGGAGCGTCAATGGGTGGAATGATTACTCAAGTTATAGGTTTAGACCACCCAGAACGAGCTTTGAGCCTTACCCCAATCATGTCCAGTCCTGGTATGGGGGATCCAGAATTATCCACTATGACCCCCGCATTGATTGATGGAATGAAAGAATCTTTTATGATGAATATCCAAGGTAATTATGAAGATGGTGTCGTAAGAATTTACAAAGAACTAACCGGCTCCAGGTTTCCTTTTAATGAAGAAAACTTTAGAGAAAAAATGAAGCCTGTTATGGAACATGGTCATAATCCTCATTCCGGTCATGGTGATGCAGTAGGAGCGAGTCCTAATAGAAGATCAAGGTTAAAAGAAATAAATCTTCCTACTTTAGTAATACATGGCACCGAAGATGCAATTCTTCCTCTAGATCATGGTCAGGCTATAGCTGATGGTATTCAAAATTCTCAGATGATGATTATGGAAGGAGTAGGGCATGAGCTTCCTGAAGAATTAAACGGTGAAGTAATCTCCAGACTAGTAGAACATTTCAAATCAGCCTAAGTTTTAAGTTAAAATTCATATCTTCATCAATTAAGGAGATAGTATGGAAAGTAATTTTGATTATATAGTTATTGGAGCAGGAAGCGCAGGGTGCGTGATGGCTAACAGACTATCTGAAAATGACAAAAACACTGTCCTTAGTATCGAGGCTGGAGGCAAGGACAGGAACTTCTTTATACATATGCCCTCTGGCTATTCTCAAATTGTGCCAGAAAAGAGCAATCTAAATTATGGTTTTGAGACTGAGCCAGAACCAAATACAAAGAATAGAAAACTTTACTGGCCAAGAGGAAAAGTGTGGGGAGGATCTTCTTCTATTAATGCAATGGTTTATATAAGGGGGCATTCTTATGATTATGATCTGTGGAGGCAGTTAGGTAATGCAGGTTGGTCTTATGATGATGTTCTTCCATACTTCAAGAAAGCTGAAAATTTTCAAGGGGACGGCGATCAGGATTTTCATGGATTTGAAGGACCTCTAAACGTTAAAAAATCTTCTCGAACAGATGATTTATTACTAGATGTTTTCTTAAAAGCTGGTGAACAAGCTGGCTTTCCTTTAACTGACGATTTTAATGGTAAAGAGCAGGAAGGCTTTTCAAGATACGAACATACTATGAAGGATACTAAATTTGGTCCTAGAAGATGGAGTGCAGCAAGAGCATATCTTCATCCAGTTCTTAAAAGGAAAAACCTATCTACTGAAACTAATGTACAAGTAAATAAAATAATCTTTGAAGGAAAAAAGGCTACAGGTGTGGAGTATCTTAAGAATGGACAGATCTATACCTGCAAATCAAACAAAGAAATAATTATTTCTGCTGGTGCTATAAATTCTCCACAAATACTCATGAATAGCGGCATAGGAGACCCAGAGGAATTGAATAAGCATGGTATCAATGTAGTGCATGCATTAAAGGGAGTTGGAAAAAATCTTCAAGATCACTATGGCGTTTTAAATTCTTTCTACGCAACTCAACCAGTTACTCTCCACAGGTCTGCAGGTTTATTAAATACTGGCTTATCAGGAATAAAATATTTAATGTTTGGAACTGGAGATGCAGCTTATCCTCCAACAAGTGCTGGTGCATTCTTTAAATCTCATCTTGATAAGGACATTCCTGACACTCAACTTCACTTTACTTCAATTCAAACTAAAGATCTTCATGGCAGAGAAGGTATTGATAAAGATCATGGCTTTACAGCAGTTATCTATATCTGTAGACCTCAAAGTAGGGGGCATATTGCTCTAAAAAGTGCCGATCCCAATGATGAACCTCTAATGTATCCCAATTATTTATCAGAAGAACAGGACATGATTGATACCAGAAATGCTTTTAGGGAAACTAGAAGAGTTTTTTTACAGGAGTCTTTTGATCCTTATAGAGGAGATCAGTCTAAACCAGGAAAAGATGTAGACGTTGAAGATGATGATCAACTCGATGAATGGATTAGGCAGACAGGTGAAACCCTCTACCATCCTGTAGGAACTTGCAAAATGGGCGAGGATGATATGGCCGTGGTTAATAGCAATTTGCAGGTCCATGGCATCCAAGGATTAAGAGTCGTTGATGCTTCTATCATGCCAACTTTGATTGGGGGTAATACAAATGCTCCAACCATTATGATTGCTGAAAAGGCAGCAGATTCCATTAGACAATCATAGTCATAACTTTAGAATAGACGATCCCGGAGAGGTGGCTGAGTGGTTGAAAGCGCTCCCCTGCTAAGGGAGTATAGGATAATCTCCTATCGAGGGTTCGAATCCCTCTCTCTCCGCCATTTTTATTACGCAGATTTAGCTTTCAAAGTGCTTTAATGATATTCTTACAGACTATCGGGGGAGTCCGTATGTTCAAAAGAATTATTTTATCTATATTTTTAATTATCAGTTTTTCAATAGTAAGTAACCCTATTTGCACGGTTAACCAAGAACTAAATCAAGATACTTTGTCTAAGTTAGAAAAATACAGACCCCAAACTCTTTCAACTTGTTTAGATTGTAGTGGTGATAATTGTTCTATGAAGCCTTGGCCAGCAGAAAAGAAAGCAGATGCCGCTATTTGTAAGCTATTGTTTTGTACTCCAGCTTATGTTTCAAAAGTCTTTAAGAAGCCTGAAGGCGCAAAGTCAGGAAAGACAAAAATTAATTTTACATTCATCATTAATGGAGAAGGAAAAATCAAGAATCTAGATATACAAGAAGCAAAAGGAGCTATGAATGCTAGAGAGTCTTATAAATATTTACAAAGTTTTACTAAAAAAACACAATACAAACCATTGATAGTAGATGGAGTTGCAAAAAGTATCACCTTGAAAGGTGAACATATAGCTTTTACAGGAAAGTATGAAGATCCTGATAAAAATATGCCAGCACGTTCAAGCACTTGGAGGAACTAAGTTCTAATTTCATGGATGAATAATCTCCTTAATGCAGATAAGTTGCTTGGAAGTCTAAATGTAGATTTAGGCGAGGATGATTATGAGGAACCTCTTAATATACTTATAGACTCTTTAAATAAAGAGGCAAATTTAACTTATCTAGGAAAGTTAGCCTCTGAATACCAGATAAAGAAACATTTAAGCGTAAGAGGGCAGATTTATCAAAAGTCTAGAAGTATTCCAAATACAACCATATCAAAACCCGTCTTTGTTATTGGATTGCCTAGATCAGGAACGACTTATTTATTTAATCTTTTGAGCCTAGACCCTGACCATCGAAGTCCCTTGTTTTGGGAAATGATGAATCCACTTCCTTTATGCAAACCAGGCTCTTTAGCAGAAAGAATAAGAATAATGAGATCTAGATCTATCTTATTCTTTAAGAATAGATTTATATCCAAATTAGATGACGTTCATTCCATAACAGCAACTAGCCCCGAAGAATGTTTATTGATTAAAGTTTTTGCCTTAAAAAGCATTTTATATTTTTATATGGCTAATACTCCAACTTACTTAAGTTATCTTGAAGATTCTGATGTAACATCAAGTTATTTATGGCATAAAAGATTTTTAAAAGTACTGCAGAGTTCTAGTAAACCAAAACGTTGGTTATTAAAAGACCCTAGTCATCTTGGGAATCTAGACGAGATATTATCTGTCTATCCTGATGCATGTTTTATTCAGATACATCGCGATCCTATAGAGACAATTCCTTCAATTTGTAGCTTAACTTCTCAAGTGAGAAGAGGTTTTTCAGACTCTATTAATCTAAGTGAATTAGGAGAAAAGACATTAGAATTCTGGGAAAAATCTAAGAAAAAGAATGAACTCCAAAAACAAAACTTAAATCAAGATCGTTTTATGGATATCCATTACGAAGACTTTATAAAGAGTCCTCTTAGTACAATAGAGAATATTTACAATAAATTTAATTTCACGTTTCATAAAGAGAATAAGGAGTTAATGGAAGCTTATATAGAGAAAAGTACCAATATGCCTAAGGAAAAGCATATTTATACTTTAGAAGACTATGGACTGAACAAGAAAGAAGTACATAATAGGCTCCAATAATTCAAAGAAAAGCATATAAATATGAAGATTTTGGTCATGGGATTACCTGGTAGCGGTAAAACGTATTTGTCGGAAAGGCTGCAACCTTTATTGGAAGCTGCTTGGTTTAATGCCGACAAAGTAAGAAGTATGGCAGGAGATTGGGATTTTAGTGAAGAAGCTAGGACTAGACAGAGTCTTAGAATGAAATCTATAGCAGATTTTGAATCTTCTCACGGAAGAATGGTGATATGTGATTTTGTTTGTCCGACAAAAGAAACTAGGGATATATTTGCTGCAGATATTTTGATCTGGATGGATACAATTAAGGAAGGTAGATTTGAAGACACGAATGCTTTATTTGAAGCTCCTGAAAGAGTAGATTTTCATATCAAGGAGTGGAATGATCACAATCACAAAGATATAGCTGATGAGATAATGAAGAATGTTTGATTGGAAGAAACCAACGGTTCAAATGCTAGGAAGATGGCAGCCATGGCATGATGGTCACCAGGAATTATTTAAAAGAGCAATAAAGAAAACTGGGCAAGTAATTATCCAAGTTAGAGATGTGTATGGTGCTTCTGGAGGGGAAGGACAAGATGATAATCCTTTTAGTTGGGACGAAGTCTGTGAAAATATATCTGCAGGTTTAAGCAAAGATGATTTCATTAGAGGAGAGGATTATGAAATTATGATGGTTCCGAATGTTGTAAATATTACTTATGGCAGAGGGGTCGGATATGTTTTTGAAGAGGAGATTTTTGAGGACTCTGTTAATGAAATAAGCGCTACAAAAATTAGAAAAAAAATGCGTGAAGAAGGAGATCTAACTTAATCATGAAGGTTTGCATTAGCCAGTCTACTTATGACTCTTTTAAGTCGGATTTTGATGAAAACTTTCATGGAGATGATTTTATTTTATTGGATTCAGACGGTGAAATTACCTCAGGAGAGGGAAAGCCAGATGTAGCTTTTATTTCATACGAGATAA
>CACAGI010000027.1 GCA_902532015.1 uncultured SAR86 cluster bacterium
ATTAAAGACTATTCCTTTTTCAGACATTTCTTCGAGACCTTTTCCATCTGTATCTATTAGTTCCACGTTTGGCCTATTAAAAGTATCTAAATATTCGTCATGGAAACACGGTCTTTTACAGAATTGGTTGTAATACGGTTTTAAAGATTCAGCTGTTTTCTCATCTTTAACAACCTTGTCCGCTCTAGCTCTCACCTGTTCCATTTTCTGGAAGTCAGCCATTTGCATCGCATTTCTAATATCCATGGCTTGCATAGCCTTATCAGTCATATAAGCTTTAAAACCTTTTTTATACATTTCTGCTGAGAATATCGATGATGCAGCCCAGGAAGCCATCTTCATTTTTGAAGGTGCTTTTTCTCTTAAACTTCCAAAAAGTAATCTAAAAGCTTCTGTCCATCCGTCTGAGACTAAATCTTCTTTTACTCTACCTCCGGTTAAAAGAGTTTCAAAGTTTTTCCTTCTTTCATCATGCCAACCTTCTTTTTGTGTCGAAATCCAATCAGGATCAGTTGCTTGATTGTTTCTTACATCAATAGAAGAGGGAGTTCTTTGAAAGACATATAGTTGTTTGGCTCCTTCACCCAAGTGAGGAACACACTGAACGGCAGTTGCTCCAGTACCAATAATAGCTACTCTTTTGTCCTTAAGGTTATCTAGGTTTCCGTGAGAATTACCTCCAGTGTATTCGTAGTCCCATCTACTTGTATGGAAAGTGTGGCCTTTATAATCATTTATGCCTTTAATTGCTGGGAGTTTTGGTCTGTTCAAGGGTCCATTTGAATGGACTACATACCTAGCTTTAATTTCATCATTCAGATTTGTTTTAACTAACCATCTTTTTGTGTCTTCATTCCAAATTGTTGAGGTAACTTCAGTCTGCAAGCAAGCGTTTTCGTAAAGATTAAATTTTTTGCAGATAACTTTACAATACTCTAATGTTTCGGGAGCATTCGTGTACTTTTGTTTTGGAACAAACCCTGTTTCTTCAAGAAGAGGAAAATAAATATAGGATTCAATATCGCATGAAGCGCCTGGATAGCGATTCCAGTACCAAGTTCCGCCGAAGTCTCCTCCTTTCTCAATAATTCTAAAATCATCTATTCCAGCTTCTCGGAGTCTAGCTCCTGCCAACATTCCTCCAAATCCTCCACCTATAATTACAACCTCAACTTCATCCATTAAAGGTTCTCTTTCTATGGTTTCTTCTAAGTATGGATCTTCAGCAAAATAAGAGAATTCCCCTGAGACTTCTTGATATTGGTCGTTCCCGTCTTGTCTCAAGCGCTTATCACGTTCTTTTCTATATTTCTTTCTTAAAGCTTCAGGATCGAAGTCGAATTGTTCAAGTTTAGCTGACATTTATTCCCCCCGTTTAACTCGAATATTAAGTTAAATTATGTCTTAGGTCATTAAAAATTATAGATAAGAAAATACGTTAATCTTTCTAAGCTATCAGATTCATGAATTCCATTCGAGACTTTTGGTTGTCTCTAAAAACACCAATCATTCTACTAGTTATTGTGCTTGCTCCTTTCTTTGAAACACCTCTGCTGCTCATGCATTGATGTTCTGCATCAATAACAACTGCTACTCCTTTAGGTTTGAGTACTTCATCAATAGTATCAGCAATTTGAGCAGTCATTGTTTCTTGGGTTTGGAGTCTTTTAGCAAACAAATCAACAACTCTAGCCAGTTTGCTTAAACCAACAACTCGCTTATCAGGTAAATAAGCTACATGAGCTTTGCCTACTATAGGAACCATATGGTGCTCGCAATGAGATTCCAGCAGGATGTTTTTGACCAACACTATCTCATCGTAACCTTCAATTTCTTCAAAAACTTTAGAAAGAATCTCAGCTGGATCCTGATCATATCCTGCATAAAATTCTTCATATGATTTAACAACACGTTTGGGCGTTTCGATAAGACCTTCTCTTGTAGGGTCGTCTCCTGCCCACGAGATTAGGGTTTTAACAGCTTCTTCAGCTTCTTCTCTTGATGGTTTGAGGACTTTATCTGCCGGTTCTATTTTATTTTGTATACTCATAAATTTAGTTTAATTTTAAGTGTAGTCAGGCGGAATAATGCAATATAGTACCTAAAACAATTGATTTTGCATAATTTAGGTTAGTAAAATTTTTTTTAATAATAAAAATGAGGGGATAAAGATGAAAGAATTTAATACGCCAAATTTTTCTGTAGATCTTGACGGTCAAGTAGCTTTAGTAACAGGAGCTTCTTCTGGTTTAGGCTATAGATTTTCGAAAGTACTAGCTAAATGTGGAGCAAAAGTAGCCTTGTCAGCTAGAAGGGTAGAAAAATTAGATAAATTAGCTGAAGAGATAAGATCAGATGGAGGAGAGTGCACAGTTGTACCTATAGACATGGTAGACAGAGAGAGTATTCGTGCAGCTGTTGTTAAGGTAGAAGAAGATTTGGGTACCATTAATACACTAATCAATAATGCAGGTATGGTTGATGCTCAATGGGCAATTAAGCAAAGCGATGAATTAATTGATGGCGTTATCGACACCAACTTAGTAGGACCTTATTTGCTGTCTAATGAAGTAGCTAGAAAATTAATTGAAAAAAAAGAACCTGGAAGGATGGTTAATATTTCTTCTTTGGCGGCATTTAATACCACACCTAATTCTGCTGCAGTCTTGTATTCAACTACAAAATCAGCAATAGTAAGAATGACAGAAGCTCTCTCAGTTGAATGGGCAAAGCACCATATTAATGTTAACGCTATAGCTCCGGGCATGTTTTCTTCAGAGATGTTGGATGGAATGCTAGAGAGAATAGGGGATGTGAGTCAAACCCTTCCAAGAAAGAGAATATGTACTCCAGAGCAAATGGACTCAACATTGCTCTTTTTAGTATCTCCGTCTTCGGAATGCGTTACCGGCACCTGTATAAAAATAGACGACGGTCAGACCTCTAGGTAAATAAAATGACCACTAAAGGCAATCTTTATACTAGTTATAAAGAAGGTTTTAAGAAAAACCTCGAGGGCTTATTCCTCTATGACGATAAAGATTTAAATATTACCTACAGAGAATTAGACTCTGAAACAGCCAGGCTAGCCAATGGGCTGAAAGGACTTGGATTGTCAGAAGGGGACCGAGTTACCGTCCAAGTAGATAAATGTATTGAAATGGTCTACTTATATCTTGCTTGCGTTAGATCTAATATTATATTTCATCCCCTTAATCCAGCTTATAAGGAAAGGGAACTCAGTTATTTCTTAGACGATGCCAAGCCATCGTTATTTATTTCTAACGAAGAAACTATCTCAAGAATTAACGATTTAGGCCTTGGACACAGTATCAATCATTTATTTGTATTGAATGAGGATGGAAGCGGTAATTTTTCAGACATTTCTTCTACTGAAGATAGCTTTATTACGGTTGATTGCTCTGAAAATGACATTGCTGCCTTGCTTTATTCTTCAGGAACTACGGGCAAACCAAAAGGGATTATGCTTTCTCATGGCAACATATCCTCAAATGTACAAAGTCTAGTAAAAGCTTGGGGTTTTCAAGCATCGGACTGTTTATTACACGCATTGCCCATTTATCATGTGCACGGTCTATTCGTGGCTTTAGGTTGTGCATTGATGACAGGCTCGAAATTGAAATGGCTTGAGTCTTTTGAGGTAGATTCCATTCTGAAATCTTTACCTGAGTGCACAGTTATGATGGGAGTTCCAACTTATTACACTAGGCTTTTAACACGAGACGCTCTAGACCCTGAATTAACAAACCAAATAAGATTATTTATTTCTGGTTCAGCACCTTTATTGGAAGAAACCTTTAACGAATTTTACAAAAGAACAAATCATCAAATCCTAGAAAGGTATGGAATGACTGAAACCAACATGAACACTTCTAACCCTTTAAAAGGTGAAAGGAAACCAGGAACTGTTGGCCTGCCTCTTCAGGATGTACAGGTAAAAATTGTTGATGAAAATAATGTTATTCTTCCTGAAGGTGAGATTGGGAATATTCAAATCAAGGGACCCAATGTTTTTAAAGGATACTGGGAAATGCCGGACAAAACTAAAGAGGATTTTTCAGAAGATAAATTTTTTAATACAGGGGATAAAGGTTTAATTGATGCAGATGGATATTTGAGTATCGTAGGCCGCTCTAAAGACATGATTATTTCTGGTGGTTTAAATATCTATCCCAAAGAAATTGAGTCAATAATAGATAAAATGGATGGAGTGCTGGAATCAGCAGTCATTGGTATTAGTGACGAAGACCTAGGAGAGAAGGTTGTTGCAATTATAGTTTCTGAAGAAGGAGCATTGCTTAATAAAAAAGAAATAATTGCAGAAATTAAGGGTCAATTAGCAGGATTTAAGGCACCAAAAGAAGTGAAGCTAGTTGAGCAACTTCCCAGAAATGCTATGGGAAAAGTTCAGAAGAATATACTTAGAGACACCTTTAATTAAAAGAAATCGATACTTAAAAAAAATCGTCTATAATGCTTCGTTCTAATTTAGCGAGATTGGTATAGTGGTATTACGCAACCTTGCCAAGGTTGAGAGACGAGTTCAATTCTCGTATCTCGCTCCAATCCTAAAGATGGAAATATAAGAAAGTGGAAGATCTTCAAAAAAAGTATCTTAATACTTGGGCAATAGGAAACGTCGGAGGAGCAGCTACTGAAGCCTTTTTAGGCATGTTTCTTCTATATTTTTATAATCAAGTCCTTGGTTTAGACCCTTTTTTATGCGGATTAGGTATAGCTTTATCTTTATTTGTAGACGCTTTTACAGATCCAATGATTGGTGGCATGTCTGACAGAACAACTTCTAAGTATGGCAGACGTATTCCTTTCATGGCACTGGGATTAATCGGTTTTAGTTTAGGAGTTTTTCTTTTGTTTAATGTTCAATTAGGAAATAGTCAATTTGCTCTATTTTTACAATTACTGTTATTTATCATAGTTACTCGAATAAGCAGCACTATGTTTTTTATACCTAGAGCTTCTTTAGGGATAGAGATGATAAAGGGCTATGAACAAAGGAATTTATTGCATGCTAGGAATAACAATTTTGGAATCCTAGGAACTGTAATTTTTTACTCTACCATTGCAATAATTTTTGGAAATAATTGGAATCAAGAAAGTGGTTATAAAGCCGTTTCACTTATTGTTGTTACTTTATTTCTAATTACTAGTGTAGTTTCTGTTTTCAAGCTTAGGAATGTTGAATCAGAGTTTGAAAAAACAACTGTAAAGGAAGAAACAAAAAACACAGGAGTAATTAAAGGCATTACGGCATTATGGAAGAATAATTCATGGCGTAATCTAATCATAGGAACATCATTATTCGGAATAGTGGGCTCTTTATCTGGCGTATTTAGTATTTATTTAATTAATTACTTTTGGCAATGGCAACCCAATGAATTTACCTTGATTTTGGGCTTAAGTATTCCGGGTGCAATGATAGCTGGTCTTAGTGCTAATAAATTATTACAAGATAAGGATAAAAAAAGATCTGTCATCGCTTTGACAGTTTTGATGATAACAGTGGGCCCTTCATTAACTGTATTAAGAATAATTGATATAAAGTTTCAGACCAATATCCTACCTGAGGTTGGCTTGGGCATATTTAGTGCTCTATTTTTCTTGATAGCTATTCAATCAGCATTCATGGCAGGTGTTCGTGTTATAAATGGTATTGTGTTTAGTTCAATGTTTTCTGATGTTGTTGAAGATCATCAGAAAACAACTCATTCAAGATCAGAGGGATTGATAATTTC
>CACAGI010000028.1 GCA_902532015.1 uncultured SAR86 cluster bacterium
CAGATGATTTTTCAACTACTCACAGTGTTGTTTTACATGGGATAAAATCTCTTCTGAATTTATCTTGGGACTTCGATATGGTTTGTTGTCTTTATCCTTGCTCACCTTTCATAACTTATCAAGACTTAATAGCTACTTACAATTTATTAAAGGAGAATAACTCACTTTATGTGTATCCAGTCACACCATATTCGCATCCCATTCAGAGGGCTATGAGTCTTTCTTCTAACAACAAATTAGAGTATGTAGATAGAGCTAATGAGACTACAAGAACACAGGATCTTGAAACTAGATATCATGACACAGGTCAATTTTACTGGGGCTCAAAGGACTTATGGCTGACTACTGATAAAATACATTCAAATGCAGTTGGATATGCAATACCTGCATCAAGAGTCGTAGATATAGATGAACCAGATGACTGGAAATTAGCGGAGTTGCTTTTTAATAGAATGAGTAACCAAAAACCATAAATTCTTTAACAAGTGAAATATTGTAAATCCTGCTTAACAACTAGCTTAAGGCCAAATAGTTCCTTTAATAAGAAGGGTATTTGCGTTGCCTGTGAGTTTTCTAGTCAATCGAACTCTCTTAGTAGTCAAACTCATCTCGTTAGATTAAAAGAAAAAATTAGATTATTAAGAGGACAAGTTAAATTAAAGCTTAATAATTATGACTGCATCGTTGGTGTTAGCGGAGGTAAAGATAGTACAAGGCAGGCTTTGTGGGTTAGAGACCGGTTAAAAATGAGACCATTACTTGTTTGTTGTGCCTATCCACCCTATCAGATGACAGATATCGGAGCATCAAATCTTGAAAATTTAGTAAAGCATGGCTTTGATTTAATTGTTGATACTCCAGCTCCAAAAACTTCCAGAGACTTATCTAAGAAATCTTTTGTTGAATTTGGAAATGTATGCAAGGCAAGCGAAATGGCGTTATTTGCTTCTGTTCCAAGGATTGCAATTGATTTTGATATTAAATTAATATTTTGGGGAGAAAATCCTGCCTTACAAGTTGGAGATTCACTTACGGGTGAATTAGCAGATCCTCTGGATGGTAACAACTTAAGATATTTAAATACTCTTGTAGATGGTGGAGAAGATTGGATGGATGAAGTATTCGATTCAGTCCATAAAAAGGAACATTACAAGTATCCATCCTTACAAGAATATGAAAGGAGAAATATCAATATAATATATTTAGGCCCAGCATGGGATGATTGGTCAAATGAAATGAATTCAACTTTCGCTTCTTTACATGGCCTAACCTTAAGACCTAACGAAGAAAAAATTACTGGAGATATTTCCAATGCTTCTATGATAGACGAAGAATTTACAAACATTAATATGATGATTAAGTACTATAAATATGGTTTTGGTAGAACCACGGATCTAGTGAATGAATCTATAAGAAAAAATGAAATTTCTAGAGAAGAAGGAATAGAACTAGTTAAACTTTATGACGGAGTTTGTGACGACTCGATCATTCAAAAATATTGTAAATATATCGAAATTTCTGTAGCAGATTTTTGGAAATATACTAATTATTGGATCAATGATCGTATTTTTACTAAAACTGAGAAACGGCCGATTCCTAAGTTTAATGTAGGGGAAGATTTCAATGATTAATATATTGAATTTTGGATATGGTAATGCTGCATCTATTGCAAATACTTTAGAATCTATGGAATATCCCTTCAAGCTAGTATCTCACCCTAAAGAATTGGTACCAGGTGTATTGATAGTTCCTGGAGTTGGTTCCATAGGAGTATTTTCCGAAAATCTACGTAGAAATCAATGGAAAACTCATATTCAAAAATATGCCAAAGAAGGCAACAATATTATTGGAATTTGTCTAGGTTTACATGCTTTTACGTCTTTTAGCGAAGAGAGTGGAGGAATGCGGTGTATGGCCTTATTAGGCAAAAATATTAAAACAACTGTCTTAAATAAAGATTCAGAAAAATCTAATACAGGATGGTTGCCTTTCTCTATTACAAAAGAATTCTTAGATAATAATTCGTGGGTACCATTTTATGGGAGGAGTAGGAAACAGTCTTTAAAAGGAAGAGTGTTTTACAATCATATATATGGTGCCAATATAAAAGCAAAGAACTCTCTTCAAATTCAAGGGTATGAAAATTTTTCTTCTATTGTTGTTAAAAAGAATATTATGGGAATTCAGTTTCATCCAGAAAAGAGCCAAGCTCTGGGTAAATTGATCTTAGAATTTATTTTATGAGGATCGGTGCTTCATTTATTCTGATTGAGGGTTATTGTTACCAATCATATCAATGGAAATTCCTACGTCCATTAGGAAGACTGTCTCATGTTTTGAGTTTTCTAGACAAATATGAAGTTGATGAAATATGTATAACAAGACCAATTAGAAAAGTTGATAGCTCATCCACACTTCTAAATGACTTTGAGCAAGTGAAGCTCTCATTGTCTAATTCTCCCATTAGCATAGGCGGTGGGATTCGTTCATTAAAACATTTAAAAGCTTTAAGCGAACTTCCCGTCGAGAGAATACATTTTTCTCATGCTTTTCTTGCTCGAAAAGAAAATATAATAAATCAGTCAATAAACTTGTATGGCAAGCAAGCCATAGTTGCAACTCTTCCAGTTAAACTTAAAGATAAAGACCTGTTAGTTTATGATTGCGCCACAGCTACTTTTAGAATACTGGATTCCAATGTCCTGGATTTTATAAATGAATCTGCAGATGAAGTAATGATCATCGATGTTCAAAACGAAGGTATTGATGACAAATTTAATTTTCGTATCCTAGAACAATTAAATATTAATAATGAAAAAATAATAATAAGCGGAGGATTGGGTCATAAAACTATAAAGCAAGCTAAGGATTTAGGTATAGCATCTTGTTTGATTGAGAACAGGATATTGCAAAAAGAAAATTACATAAAAACTGAATTATGACTACTTGCAAAAATTGTTTATACCGAGATACTCACCCTTTTGGTCTTTATATTAAAAATGGCATATGTTCGGGTTGTGTTACTCACGAAGAAAAGTATGAAATAGATTGGTCTGATAGATCAGAATTACTAAAAAATAAAATATCTAAGATTATTAGAAAAAAACGTTCACACTATGATTGTGTTATACCTTATTCTGGAGATGCCGAAGATTATCACGTAGTCAATATTGTCTTAGGTTTGGGATTAAATCCCTTGATGGTTTCAATAAATGATTATTTCCTAAATGATATAGGGTGGCATAACTCTCATAACCTTATCACGCATTTTGATTTAGATTCTTATACCTTTAATCCAGAGATTTCTGCTTATAAAGAGTTAGTAAGAACCTCCATGCGCAAACACACTCATGCTTTATGGCCAAGCTTAGCATTAAAATCTGCCTTCCCAGTGCATGTAGCAAAACAAAAGAAAATACCTTTAATTATTTATGGACAGAATCAACCTATTGAGCAGGTGGGAAAATTTTCTCATTTAGAGGAGGTTGAATCGAGTTCTTGGTCCAGAATAGAACATGATCTCTTTGGCCATGAGATAAATGATTTATTAGGCTCAGGAGGGCATGTCGTTTCGAAAGATAACCCGTATTACTCATATCCAGATCTTAGTAAACTTGGATCGGGTAAACTTGTAGGACTATATTTAAGTAACTATTATCTTTGGGACCCCTTGTATCAAAACTCTCAGGTTCTTAAATATGGTTTTATTCCACAGAGACAAAATTCGACCTTCGATCCATATGAAAGAGCAGGAAGTTCTATTTATTATAATTTTCATGACCTTAGTAAAAAAGTACGTTGTGGTTATAGAAAGATAAATGATCATGTTGCAAGAGAGATCCGTCACTCACGACTAAGCACAAAAGAAGGAAAAAAAATTATTTCTTACTATGATTTAAATCCTGTCTATATAAAAGATTTCTTTAATTGGTTGGAAGTTTCTAATTCTGGCTACGAGTGGTTTGTTACTCATAAATTACATAGTGTGAAACATCTTGTTTTAGATAAAGAAGTGAATTTAACTCATCCATCTCATTTACTTCCTACGAAACTAACTAAAAATATTTCTAAAAGTAAGAGACCCAAAAAATCATTTGAAACTTTTATGAAAGGAATTCGGTTATAATCCTAAATAGATTGGTAGCTGTAGGATAGGAATTACACCACTCACCTTTATGCCAAAATTATTAAATCTTTTAGAAATTTTCTTTGTTGATAACAAATTAAGACTTAGTATTTTAGGTTTACAACTTTTATTTCTTCTTTCTTCGCTATTTGAAATATTAGGCATTTCTTCTATAGGACCATTATTTTATGTGCTTAATAGCGGCGAGGACTCTCTTAATAATACGTATTTAAGACTCTTATATGATTTTTTTAATCCCTCTTCTTTTGAGATGTTTGCCATATATTTGTCCTTGGCAGCTATTTCAGCTGTACTTTTAGGGGGCTTCTTTTCAATTATGTCCTTTATTTTTTTAACAAGGGTAGCTACTTATGGAGGAGTTTATCTGGGTAATAAACTTTTTAAATATTACTTGCAGAAGGATTGGTTATTTTTCCTCAAAACAAAAAAATCTAAAATAATAAATGAGATATATCAAGAAACATCCAGGGTCACAGAGAATATTCTTGTCCAATGTTTAATTATCAATAAGGCAAGTTATCTAGCATTTTTTATCTTGTTACTATTATTTTTTATAGATTGGAAACTAACATTGTCTTTTTTCTTTTTTCTTGCTGGCGTTTATGTACTTATTTACATATTCTTAAGAGGGAACCTCAATAGAAATAGTAGAGAATTAACAAATGCTCATGAAGGACGCTTTAAATACCTAGATGATACATTTTCTTCTATGAAAGAGATTCATATTTGGAACAATAGCTATATATTCTTAAGAGGGTTTAATCAAGCAAGCGTAAAATGGTCAAAAGCATTAAGAAAGAATCTAAATAGTGCTAACCTGCCCAGGTTTCTAGTTGAAACTTTTGTTTTGTTATCAATATGTATTTTTTTCCTTTTTGCATACGTCAATAATGAAGCTAATGTATCAATTCTATTATCTAAATATTCTGTATTTATATTTAGTGCTTTAAAACTACTACCTGCGTTGCAACAAATGTTTACTGGCAGTGCAACAATTGCAGGGAATAAATATTCTCTAATTAACCTTACTGAAATTCTTAATTCTGAAGAGTTTTTATCTTCTGTTGATCAAGAATTAAAAGAAGAACCTAAAAAACTAGAAATTAAAAACATAAGTTTCAGATACGCAGCCGACGGTTTTTCTATTAATGATATATCTTTTGAAGCTACTGAAGACAATCTCATAGGAATCACTGGGTTTTCTGGAGGCGGTAAATCTACACTTCTTGATATATTAATGGGTTTATTGAAGCCAACTTCTGGAGAGATTTTAATAAATAATAAGTCATTTGAGATATATGAAAATCTTGCTTGGTTTAGAAAAATTTCATATCTACCACAGAAAA
>CACAGI010000029.1 GCA_902532015.1 uncultured SAR86 cluster bacterium
TATTTTCTGGAAAATGTCTAGAAATAGAAGGATTACCTAATTTGAAGGTTGAACAAGCGTTTGAATTATCAGATGCTTCTGCAGAAAGATCAGCTTCGGGATGTACTATAAAATTAAATGAAGAACCTATTAGAGAGTATCTAGAATCTAATATTATCCTTCTTAGATGGCTAATCTCAGAAGGTTATGAAGATGAAAAAACTTTAGAGAGAAGGGCGCAAGCCATGGAAGCTTGGCTAGAGAATCCGATATTAATGGAAGCTGACGAAGATGCAGAATATGCAGCAGTTATTGAGATAGACTTAAATGAAATAACAGAACCTTTGCTTGCCTGTCCAAATGATCCTGATGATATCAAGACCTTGTCTGAAGTAGCTAAAACAAATATTGATGAGGTGTTTATTGGTTCTTGCATGACAAATATTGGGCACTTTAGAGCTGCAGGTAAACTACTAGACAAAGTAACAGAGCTCCCCTCTAGGTTATGGATATCTCCTCCCACTAAAATGGATAAACATCAATTAACCGAGGAAGGATATTACAATATCTTTGAAAATGCAGGTGTGCGACTTGAAATGCCAGGTTGTTCACTATGCATGGGAAATCAAGCTCGTGTAGAGGCAGAGTCGACGGTTGTATCAACTTCAACTAGGAACTTCCCAAATAGACTAGGAGATGGAGCGAACGTTTTCCTTGCTTCAGCTGAGCTAGCTGCTATATCTGCAACACTTGGATATATTCCTACAATAGAAGAATATAATGAGTTCATGTCAGAGATCAACACAATGGGTGCAGACGTTTATAGATATTTAAATTTTCATGAAATCGCTTCCTATAAAGAAGCTGCAAATAATGCAGTTTTACCTTCTATTACTATTGAAGAAGTAAAATTAAATTAATTTAAATTACTTTGTCTAATTGATTTAGATTTATCATTTCGGAGGTCTTCCAAATTCTTGAGATATTTCTCATCTATATCATCTGTGACGTATTTGCCATCAAATATAGAACATTCAAATTGTTTTATATCTTTATTCCCTTGCTGAGCAGCTTGGACTAAATCTTCTAAGTTTTGATAAATCAACCAATCTGCATCTATGAAGTTTTCTATCTCCTTCTCAGTTCGATTATGGGCGACTAATTCCGTTGTAGCTGCCATATCTATACCATATACGTTTTGGAATCTAATTGGTGGAGCTGCTGAAGCAAAATAAACCTTCTTAGCGCCTGATGATCTAGCCATCTCAATTATTTGTCTACTGGTGGTCCCTCTAACAATTGAGTCATCTACTAAGAGGACTACCTTGTCCTTAAACTCTAAGTTGATTGCATTAAGTTTTTGTCTAACAGATTTCTCTCTTTTTTCTTGAAAAGGCATAATAAAAGTCCTTCCTATATACCTATTCTTTACAAAACCTTCTCTATATTTGATACCTAAAGTTGAAGCAAGCTGTAAAGCAGACGTAGTACTACTATCTGGTATAGGTATAACAACATCTATGTCATGATTGGGATTCTCTTTTAATATTTTTTTGGCAAGATATTCACCCATACGCATTCTAGATTTATGAACTGAAATATTATCAATGGTTGCATCAGGCCTGGCCAGGTAAACATATTCAAAAATACAAGGAGTTGGTATGGGATTATTAATGCAAGATTCTATTTTCATCTCTCCTTCAGAATTAATAAAGACTGCAGATCCAGCTTCGATATCATCCATGACATCAAAACCCAAAGATTCTAAAACAGTACTCTCTGATGCAATCATGTAGTCATCTCCAATGAGATCACTTTCTTTCCTACCTAATATCAAAGGTCGTATTCCAAAAGGATCCCTGAATCCAACAATACCAATTCCATTTATCATTACCACAACGGAATAGGCACCTCTTACTCTTTTATGCAGCCCTCTAACTGCTGCAAAAATTTCTTTTGAAGTTGGATTGATGGAACCTTGTTTCTGAAGCTCATGAGCAAATACATTTAATAGAACTTCGCTATCTGAATCTGTATTTAAATGCCTTAAATCTCTATGTTTTAAAGCTTCTTTTAATTCTTCATGATTAGTCAAATTTCCGTTATGAGCAATACTAATGCCGAAAGGAGAATTAACATACATTGGTTGAGCCAGTTCCCTATCTTCATTACCAGCAGTAGGATACCTTACATGACCTATCCCCATTTGACCTCTTAAGTTAACAACGTGTTGATTTCTTATAACATCACGAACAAGACCGAGTTGTTTCCTAATGAAGAACCGGTTATTAGTAGAAGTTGCTATTCCAGCTGCATCTTGACCTCTGTGTTGAAGAACAGTAAGAGCATCATAGATTATCGGAGAAACTTCCGATTGACTGACTATGCCTACTACTCCACACATAAAGATATTTTATATCAAAGATCTAAATTTAAATTATCTTTATTTAAAAAAGTTGGAGCCCAGAGTTGCCAGTCCCGAAATATTGGCTCTGCCATTACTATAATTTGAATAATATACTCACGAGTTAGAGAGTCCAGCCACCACTTTTTATTATCAAGAAAATCAAGATTGTATGCATATAAACTTGTAAGGACTATAGCAACTTTTAGAGTTCCAAAACAAAACCCTAAAACTTTATCAACTACCTTCAAGCCAATAACCGAGGTGAGTATAGATAGTAATGATCCTAAAAATTTCAGAACCAAAAAACAAGATATGAAAAGGGCAAGAAAAGATACTGCTTTAGTTATTTCTGTTTCTCCTATATAAGCTTCTATCAATGGAAAAAGAGATGGGCCCCAAAGCCACGCCATAGTCAAAGAAATAATCCACGCAGCCGCAGAAAAAAATTCTTTGATAAACCCATTAAATAAGCCTGTAATTCCAAAAGTTGCTAATAGAGCTACAGATATCCAGTCAATTAGAACAAGCTCGTCAATCATAAGGAATTATCTTAGGAGAAAATTGAATTAAGTCAGAAATTTTTGCTAAATTATCTCGCGAATCACTTCTATCCATAGTTGGGCCAATATACAAGATAAACTTATTTTCTTCGTTTTCCTTGTATTGAATATAAGCTTTAAGTCCTCTTTCTTTTAAAATTTTAAAATCGGTCATGAGGTCGTCTTGATCTTCATACTCTTTAACTAATATGGTCCAACTAGGCATTGCCTCAATAGAATTTATAGATTCTATTGCATTGTTTTCTTTAGCTTCGCTAAAAGCATCTATATCAAAAGGAATTTTGGTTAATTTTATAGGTTTTGCAACCTCGAACTCTTCTGGAATAGTTGTATTGATTTCTGATTTTAAATAACTTTTAAAAGATTGGGGAGTAGTAAATAACGATAAAAGGATAAAAAGCGTTACAAAAAGTACTAAAAAGTAGTTCAATCTATTCATAATTCAATTTGTTTGAGTTGAGATAAAGACTCATAAGCTTCACTTACTGTAAAGAATGACCCAAAAACTAGAACTAAATCACTATCATCTTGTTTTAATGCTTCTTTAATAGCAAGATCAACTGTCTCAAAAGCATTTACTTCATTATTTGTTTCTTGCAATATAAGTTTCTTTAATTCATTGGCTGGCATCGCTCTATCCATATGAGGAGAACATGTATACCACTCAGAAATAATATCATTAATTTCTTGGATAATTTCATGTATGTCTTTATCTTTCATTAAGCCAACAATAGCTTTAATTGATTTATCTTGAAATTCCGTATTGAGAAATGTAACAAGATTCACAACGGAAGCTAAGTTATGAGAAACATCCAAAATAAATTTATTATTTACATCACATCTACCAAGCAGACTGGTGTTCCTTAAAATTTCGTTAAAATCTACTTTAAGATCTGTAATTTCTTTATAAGCTGCAATCGAGCATGCAACTGATTCTTTATTGAGATTATTAGTGTTTATTTCGCTTGTAAAAAAATCAATATCTAACTGAAGTACTTTAGAATTAAGCTCCTCGACCTTTTCCATGACGGTAGAAGGCATATTATTTGAACCCATAATAATTGTTTTATCATCTCTAAAGATAGCAGACTTTTCTTTGCCAATTTGCTCTCTTGTGTTGCCAAGCCATTTTTGGTGGTCAAGCTCTACATTGGTTAAGATTGCAATATCTGAGTCAACTAAATTCACTGGATCATATCTACCCCCCAATCCTATTTCTAAGATAACGACATCTAAAATATTTTTGGTAAAGATAATAAATGCTGCCAATGTAGCATAATCAAAATAGGTCAACTTGATGTCTTTTTTTATTCTTTCTATTTCTTCAAAAGCTTCAATAATCTCAGCATCAGAAACAGGTAAACCATTTATCCGAATTCTTTCATTGAAATTAAATAAATGGGGCGATGTATAAAGACCTACTTTAAAATTAGATTCTATCAATAAGTTGTTCAAGAACTCAGCTGACGTACCTTTACCGTTTGTTCCTCCAATAACAACAGTTTTCTCTGCTAATGTGGACTGCAAGATTATATCTCTAATAGGATGTAATCTTTTTAACCCAAACTCTTCCTCTTTAGGTCGATTTAGGTCTATATAGTCAAGCCAGTCAACTAGCGAGTTAGATTTCATGAAATTTTATGATTTTTTGTTAGATATGAGTGCAGATATTAATCTGTGAACAGTATCTTTTAAATCTTTTCTATGCACTATCATGTCTATAGCTCCATGATCTAATAAAAATTCACTTCTTTGAAAGCCTTCAGGGAGTTGTACATTTAATGTCTGCTCAATTACTCTTGGACCAGTAAAGCCAACTAAAGCTTTAGGTTCAGCAATATTTATATCACCCAGCATAGCAAGACTAGCGGCCACCCCACCATAGATAGGGTCTATCATTACAGATATATATGGCAAGTGAGCCTGATGCATCTTTTCTATCGCCGCACTTGTTTTGGCCATTTGATATAAAGAAACTAACGATTCCTGCATTCTTGCACCACCGCTTGTTGAAAAACATACCAGCGGGAGTTGTTTAGACAAAGAATGGTTAATTGCTTCTACAAATTTTTGACCAACCACAGAACCCATTGATCCGCCCATAAACCTAAACTCGAATGCTGCTGCTACAACAGGAAGCCTGTTTATAGTGCCTTCCATCACTATAAGGGCCTCATTTTCATT
>CACAGI010000030.1 GCA_902532015.1 uncultured SAR86 cluster bacterium
CCGAATCAATGCAAAATAATGAAATGCCATTAGGATCATCTTGTTCTCCTTTTGTTCTTGCAGCAACAATAATCAATTTTGCAGAGTGACCATCTATTACAAACGTTTTCTTGCCATTTATTACAAAATTTTCTCCATCTTGTTTAGCACTTGTAGAAATATTAGTGGGGTTATGATGATTTCCTTCTTCAAGAGCAAATGCAGTAGTAAGATCACCTGAAACTAATTTCGGAAGAAAGTTAGATTTTTGCGTATCATCACCTGCAGCTTCAAGAAGACTTGCCCCTAACACTGCTGTAGAAAAAAGAGGAGAAGGTGTTAGTGTTTTACCTGTTTCTTCTAGAATACCTCCCATTCCCATCATTCCAAAATCAAAGCCACCGTATTCTTCAGAAACTAGAATGCCTGCCCAGCCTAGTTCAGCCATCTCTTTCCACAGTTCATCACTATAACCAGTTTCATCAGCAGTATCCCTAATTTCTCTAAAATGGTTTATAGGTGCATTATTTTCTAGAAAATCTTTAGCGATATCTTTCAAAGACTGTTGTTCTTCATTCAGTATTAAAGCCATATTTTTTTCCTTTTTTAATCAGGAAGTCCAAGGACTCTTTTCGAAATTACATTTAGTTGGACTTCTGAAGTTCCGCCTTCAATTGAATTTGCTTTAGTTCTGAGCCAATCTCTTGTAATGGCGAGCTCTTCTGGAGAAAATTCTTCACCTTCCCAACCTAGTGCTTTTGAACCCATAGCCTCTAACAATAATTCATATCTTAATTTATTATGTTCAGTGCCATAGTACTTGCTCATTGCAGCTGCCGGACTTGGAGCTCCTACTTTAGTTTCTTCACCTATCCTTTGCAAAGTTAACCCAAAAGCCCGTGAGTTCATTTCATGTTTTGCTATTTTTGATCTTAAATTTGGATTTGCTATCCTCTTATTCTGATCTTCTCCAACATATTGTTTACTAACTTTTGCCAATCCTGACATTTTTTTACTACCGCTACCATCTCCTCCTCCAGCAAGGCCCATATTGGATATCATGGTTCTTTCATGCTCTAAAAGCCTTTTGGCAACTGTCCATCCTTTATTAAGACCGCCTACTAAATCTTTTTTTGGAGCTATAGCGTCATCAAAAAATGTTTCACAGAATGGAGATTTACCACTTATAAGCGTTATTGGTCTTGTAGTTACTCCTGGTTGATCCATATCTATAAGCAAGAAACTGATACCATCATGTTTTGGTTCTTGAGGTCCAGTTCTTACAAGACAAAAGATCTTATCAGCCCTATCAGCATAAGATGTCCATATCTTCTGTCCATTTATAATGTAATTATCTCCATCTTCTATTGCTTTTGTGCTAAGACTAGCTAAATCTGATCCAGATCCAGGTTCACTATAACCTTGGCACCACCAGTATTTGCCTTTGACTATTCCAGGAAGATGTTCTTTCTTTTGCTCTTCGGTTGCAAATTCTAGAAGAGCAGGGCCAAGCATCCAAATACCAAAACTTCCTAGAGGTGATCTTGCTCCTATAGCGTTCATCTCTTCTTGAAGGATTTGATTCTCTTCTTTAGATAGACCTCCACCTCCGTACTTACTTGGCCAAGTAGGACAAGTCCATCCTTTATCTCCCATTCTTTCTAACCAAATCTCTTGATCAGGGTGCGAGAATTGTGGTTTTCTTCCACCCCAGCACACATCACCAGGTTTTCTCATTTCCGGAGGACAATTAGTCTCAAGCCAATCTTTAGTTTCTTTCCTAAAAGCTTGTAATTCTGTCATGTTATTCCTTATAAAAGTTTATTTGTAAATTTTTGATTATAAAGATAATCTGTCTATAACAAAACCTAAAGTGAGGTAATAAATGCAAGCATATCAAGTTATAGAAAATGGGAAACCTTTAGAAAAAAGAGATTTAGAGACACCAACTCCTAAGGGAAACGAAGTGTTGTTGAAGACAGTAGCATGTGGCGTTTGTCATTCTGATGTGCATATACATGACGGTTATTTCGACCTGGGTGGTGGTGTGCAATTACCTTCACCTTTACCAGGAGGCGAACCTCTAACTATGGGGCATGAAATATTTGGTGAGGTAGTTGCTATTGGAGAAGATGTCAAAGGTATCAATCTGGGAGAAAAGTATGTTGCATATCCATGGATGGGTTGCGGAGACTGCGACCTTTGTAATGATGACATGACCCATTACTGTATGAATAATTCAAATTTAGGTATCCATGTAAGTGGAGGGTATGGAGATCATGTCCTGGTTCCTGATACAAAATATTTATTTGATGCTGGAGATACTCCCGATAGTTTAGCTGGTAGTTATGCGTGCAGAGGCTTAACAGCCTATAGTGCTTTAAAAAAAGCAGGACCTTATAACAAGGACAATTCTTTAGTAATTGTTTCTGCAGGAGGTTTAGGGCTTTTAGCTTTAAAAATAGCGAAATCTGCATATGGAATAAGTCCGATAGTTGTAGATATTGATGATGAGAAGCTTGGAATGGCAAGACAATTAGGGGCTTCTGCAACTATTAATTCTTCTGAAGAGGGAGCTGCTGAAAAAATACTTGAACTTACTGAAGGAGGGGCAAGATCAATAGTTGATTTTGTAGGTGCAGAAGCTTCTGTTAACTTTGGTTATAACCTTCTTGCTAGAGGAGGAGCTTACGTTGTAGTTGGTCTTTTTGGGGGTCAGCTTACGCTTCCACTACCAATGCAAGCACTCTTCGAAAAAAAGCTAATGGGTTCTTATGTAGGCAGTTTAGGAGACATGCAGGAGTTAATGGAATTAGTTGTTGCAGGTAAGATTGACCCCGTTGATGTAGAAATGAGAGATGTCTCTGAAGCAAATAGAACTCTTGAAGAAATGAAAGACGGAAAACTTTTAGGGTTAGTTGCTCTTACACACGACTAATTTTCTAAATTTATTTCTGACAAGACTTCAGAAATATCTCTATTTATAACTAAGTCTGCTAAATGGTCCATTTGAGTTGGTTCATTGTTAATAATGACTAACTTTGACCCCGTTTCCTTGGCTAAGACAGGCAGATCCGCAGCAGGGAAGACAGCCAAGGAAGTTCCAATACATAGAAATAAATCACAATTTATACTTTTCTTTTGAGCTATAACCATTTCTTCTTCAGGCATGGCTTGTCCAAAAGATATTGTTGCTGTTTTTATAATGCCATTACATTCGATGCAAAGAGGAGGCTCTTTTGTTTCAAGAAAGGATTCTTTTAATTGGTTAAGTTCATATCTTATTTGACAATCTAAGCATTTAGCATATGTAGCATTGCCATGTAATTCAGTAATCTGTTCATCGTCAATACCAGATTCCTGATGCAAGTTGTCTACGTTTTGAGTAATTAAATGAGATAAATCTTTTATTTGCATTATCTCTGCAATCTTTTGATGTCCTCTGTTAGGTTTGGCTTTGTTTATATTCAACTCATTAGAAAATTTTCTTTCCCAAGATTCAATTCTTTTCTCTTTGGAAGTTATGAAGTCTTGGAAGTAAATAGGTTGGCTAGTTTTCCAGATACCTTTCGGCCCTCTAAAATCTGGTATACCTGAATTCGTACTGATCCCGGCCCCTGTAAAAAATACAGGTCTTTTACTTTTTGATATCAGGTTATTAAACATAATAATTATTTAGATTATTCCCTTTTTTTATTAGACTGCGACTATTAAATATTAAAAATCAAAGTTTTGGAAAATTTATCTATAAGCCAAGAATCTTTATGGTTGTTAACTGTTGTTTATGACCTGGGGCTAGCTTTGGTACTTTACAGATTTTTTGGAAAATATGGGTTATATGTTGCAGTTGTATTAGGAATTGTTTTAGGAAATTTACAAGGCGGAAAAGTAAGTGAGTTAATTATTTTTGGCACTGCTTATAAGGTTAGTATGGGAGCAATTTTATACTCAGGCATTTATTTTGCTACAGATGTATTAAATGAAAAATATGGACGCTCAGAAGCTAATAGAGCAGTAATGCTTGGCTTTGTTGCAAATATAGCCGTTATGATTACCTTAGTACTAAGCGTCCAATTTAAGCCTTCTGAAATAACTGGTTCTGCTTTAGAAGTGCATAACGCAATTAGCACTTTAGCTTATTATTCTCCAGCTTTTGTTTTTGGCTCTCTAACAGCTTATTTAGTTAGTCAAACCTTCGATGTTTGGTTTTTCCATAAAATTAAAAGCTATACAGGTGAATCCAAGTTGTGGCTGAGAAACAATCTTTCAACAATAACTTCTCAGCTTATAGACACTTTAATTTATCAATTTACTTGGGTGTTTGCTACAGG
>CACAGI010000031.1 GCA_902532015.1 uncultured SAR86 cluster bacterium
AATACTTTCAAGAAAGGCTGATGAAAAGGATTGAATATTATTTTGACTGCAGTAGCCCGTGGACCTATTTATCTTTTCAAGGTTTATTGGGATTAAAAAAGGAATATGACTTAACTATAGACTGGAAGCCTATATTGGTTGGGGGAATCTTCAACTCGATAAATCCTAGCGTTTACGAATCTAGAAAAAATCCTGTTAAAGAAAAATTAGATTATTCTCAAAAAGATTTACTAGATTGGGCAACTTTAAGAAACGTTAAGATAAATTGGCCCAAGATATTCCCTATAAATAGCGTAAAAGCAATGCGTGGAGCTTTCTATGCTATTGAGAAAGACCATATAGAGGCATACGCAGAAGCTATATTTAAAGCATATTGGACAGACGGAAAAGACATCTCTTTAGATGACATCTTGCTTGAGATAATTAGAACATTTGATTGGAACGAAGAAGAATTTCTTCTTTTTATTAATAAATCAGATACCAAGGAAAAACTAATCAATAATACTCGAGAATTAATGGAAAGAGGGGGTTTTGGCTCTCCTACTTTCTTTCTTGACGAAACTAATATGTTTTTTGGAAATGATAGGATTCAGTTAATTAAAGAATTTTTATAAATTTTGATCTACTTTTTTAATTTCTTTTCAGCCTCTTTCTTTATACTTTTCGAGTCTTGGCCGAACATAGTCTTTAGGCTCTCTTTAGAAATACCTTTACCAAAATTTCTATTTTCTTTTCCTACATCCATTCCTTTTCTTACTGCCGGTCTAGATTTAATCTCATCAAACCATCTCCTTACGTTTTTAAAAGAATCCAAATCAACCTCATATCTTTTATAGGCTGTTATCCAAGGAAAAGATGCCATATCAGCTATGGAGTATTCTCCAGCTAAAAATTCTCTTTCTTCTAGCACCATATCCATTACACCAAGTAATCTATCGTATTCATTCTTATAACGCTTTTCAGAATAGGAATGATCTCCAGGGAAATTAGGAGCATAATTTACGAAGTGACTTACTTGACCTGCCATAGGACCCAATCCGCCTATCTGCCAAAAAAGCCATTCAATAACCTTAATCCTCTCTTTATCGGTTTGTGGAAAAAATTTGCCAGTTTTTTCACCTAAGTACATAAGTATTGCTCCCGATTCAAAAACACTTATCTGTTCGCCCTGAGGTCCGTCTGTATCTACTATGACTGGCATCCTGTTATTTGGACTTATTTTTAAGAACTCTGGTCTAAATTGGTCTCCTGCTCCTAGGTTAACTGGAATTACTTTGTAGGGTAACTCTGCTTCTTCCAGCATTATTGAAATTTTCCATCCGTTAGGTGTTGGTGCATAATATAAATCAATCATTTCTTACCTTTTAAGATTTTGAAGATTTGAATAAAGAAATAAATACAAAAAATGAAGATTTTATTCTTATATTAAATCTTTATAACAATTCAAGATATTCTCTGTTAGAAGAAAAATCAAATGAATTAATCAGATCATATCCTAAAGACCATAAAATATGGAATCTATATTGTATTTCTTTAATAAGACAGGATAAATACAAAGAATCTATATCCTCGTTTTTGGAAGCAATAAAACGTTGTCCAAAGAAAGCTTTATTGCTTAATAGTTTAGGCTTGACTTATCTTCAGAAAGAAAAAATAGAAGAAGCGGTTCAATGTTTTGAAGATGCTGCTGATTTTAATCCTCAATACTATCCTTCTTACATAAATTTGGGTAATGCACTTAGAAGAATTAAAAATAATAATCAAGCGATAAGGTCCTTTAAAAAAGCTATTGAGATAGATGCAGAGGACACAAGAGGCTACATTTACCTAAGCTTACTATACAAAAATCTTGGACAGATTGAAGAGTCGATAACTCTTTGCAAAAAAGTAATCTCTTTAAACAAAGGACATGGTCTAGCGCATAGACATCTATCTAGCTTGATAACTTATGATACTCCTTCAGATGAACATATTCTTTTAATGAAAGAAATAATCAATAAAGACAATTTAAAAGATAATGATTTATCAGATATTTATTTTGGTTTAGGAAAAGCATTAGAAGATATTGGTGATTATGAAGAAGCTTTCAAATATTTAAATTTAGGAAATTCTATTTGCAGAAATAATCTAAGTTTCTCAATAGATCTCTCTAAAGATTATTTTAAAAGCTTGAAGATTGATTATAAAAGGCTAGATCCTCTAGATATTAGAACAGACAAAAATAACATATTTGTTTTAGGAATGCCTAGATCAGGCACTTCTCTGGTAGAACAAATTCTTTCTAGTCATTCCAAGGTAGTAGGAGGAGGCGAACTACAATTTTTTCTGAAGTCTGTTAAGAAATCTTTTAAAGAAATCGGAGGTCTTACATTTCCAAATCACATAGAAGATATTGATTCTAATATTTTAAAGTTGATCAACGAACACTATTCAGCGTCCATCTCTGATCTCTTTGAAGGACATTCTCACTTAGTAGACAAGATGCCATATAATTTTATGTATATAGGTTTGATACTTCTATCCTTACCAGGTTCAAAGGTAGTGCTTTGTGAAAGAAATCCAATAGAAAATTGTTTTTCTATCTATAAACAAAAATTTAGCAAAGGAAATAACTATGCATACTCTTTGAATGAAATAGCCCAATATTATCTCTTATATAATGACCTTATGGCCTTTTGGAAAGAGTTGTATCCAGATAGGATATTTTGTTTAAGTTATGAGAATTTAATTATCAACCAAGAAAATACCTCAAAAGATTTGATAAATTTTTGCAATCTTAATTGGGAAGAGAGTTGTCTGTTTTTTTATGAAAATAATAGAGAGGTTAAAACTGCAAGTGCCATTCAGGTTAAAAAACCCATTTATACAGATTCTCTTGAATTGAGCAGTAATTATACAAAACACCTTAAAATACTAAATGAGACATTAAAAGGCCTGGAAAGTTAACTCACTTGAGGAACTTATCTTTTTCTTGCCAAATGCCATATAACCAAGTTTTTATTTCTTCCCTGAATGTTTGATCTTGGCTATAGTCTTTTCCTGCGAAATTTTCGGGTATGCTTATTAGGTCAACCTTAATAGTTGCTTTATTTAATTTTCCGCAAAGAAAAGCCCAAAAAGTTCGCTCATCACTTTCATACTTAATAGAAAAATCAATTAACTTATTAATATAAGGCATTGTAGATAAGGTTAGCCCAACACCGCCGAGTTTAGGTAATAAAAGTTTATCAAAAGGCGAGCTCTGAAATTCTTTTTTTTGTTTAGTAAATCTTGTGCCCTCTGCAAAAATAAAAATAGATACAGGATATCTAGCAAACCTTTTGAAAGAATTTTTCATTGAAGAAATATCTTTTCCTCTCAATTCTGGATTGCGTCTTATCTTCTCATCAGAATAACGTTTAAGAAATGGCATATCTAATGCCCACCAAGCAAGGCCTATAACAGGAACCCAGATTAATATATCCTTCATAAAAAATTTAAGCATAGGAATTTTTCTATTTGTTATTGATTGTAAAATGAAGATATCTGCCCAAGACTGATGATTGGAAATACTAAGGTACCAGTTCTTAGTATCTAGTTGCTCAAAACCTTCTACTTCCCATTTAGGATTATGAAAGATTTTAATCCATAATCCATTACAAAATATCCAGCATTCTCCAATCAGTATAATTAGATATGTGAATACTCGTTTTGAAGTCTCTAATGGAATGAGTAACTTAATAATTGCAAGGCTTAGTAAAAAAATACACCAAAAGAGTGTATTTAAGGTCAATAATAAGAAACAGATTACGCCTTTTAGCAAACTCATAGCCAGTGTTATCGTTCTTTGATAAAAAAATGTATCTCAGTATTCACTTAAATTCGCATATCTATCTACATGGTAATCTGCATTACCAAAAACTTGTTCTGCGACTCTAGATCTTTTTAAGAATAGTCCAACATCATATTCATCAGTAACACCAACACCTCCATGCATTTGGACAGACTCATTAGATACTAAGTGAGAAGTTTCACTAGCTTTAAATTTACAAAGACTTGCTAGCCTAGCCGTGTCATTAGATTTTTGGTCAATTGCATTCATTGCAGAAACAACTGCAGATTTAGTTAACTCTATCTCTGAATACATTTCAGCGGCTCTATGCTTTAAAGCCTGGAAGCTACCGATTAGAACACCAAATTGTTTCCTCTCTTTTAAGTATTCAAGAGTTATCTCAA
>CACAGI010000032.1 GCA_902532015.1 uncultured SAR86 cluster bacterium
AATGCTCCAAAGATGAAACTAGGAAATAGACTTGATCCTAAAACAATTATTATAGAGGCTCCTAAAGCTGCTCCAGCTGACACCCCTATAAGACCCGGATCGGCTAGTGGATTACGAAACAGTCCTTGAAGAGAAGCTCCAGAGAGACCAAGACTAGCACCAACAAAGGCAGCTAAAAGCACTCTAGGAATTCTAATCTCATAAAGTACTGTCGTATGCAAAGAATCTCGTGTGGAATTAAATAGTTCTAATAAAGAAAAATTAAAACTACCAAGACTGATTGACAACAAGAGTGTAAAAAGAAATGTTACAAGTAGAGCGCTTAACAGGAATACTTGATTCGAGTTAGTAAATCTTAATAAATCTTTAATTAAAGACCTTGTCTCCATTATTCTTCTGAAAAAATCTTAGAAAAATTTAATGCAGTACCCAAGGTCCTTACGCCAAAACCTAACATTGCCATTCCATCTTCCGACAAAATATTTTTATTTTTAGCTGCTCTAGTAAATTTTAAAGAAGGTTCTTTAGATAAGCTTTCTATATCTCCAAAAGATCCCATACCTCTCTCAGTTATCAAGATGTAATCAGGGTTATAAGAGATAATTGCTTCAGAATTAACCGGTTTCCATCCTTCAAATGAAGTAACTACATTCTTCGCACCAGTCATCTTTATAAAACTATCTCCGGAAGTATTTCTTCCGGCAACAATAGGAGAGGTGCCTTGCATATTAAGTATTAACATGACTCTTTTTGGGTTCTTTGAGTTCTTAGAAGCCGTTTTTTTTAATTTATTCACATCTTTAGCCAGCAAAGAGATCTTTTGATCTTGAAAAGATCTTGATACACCTAGAATGGACGATAAACACCTAATTTTACTAAGAATGCCTTCTGAAGTTTGTTCTTCAGGAACAATCCTGATATCAACTCCCGTAAGAGCCAATTGATCTATAACTAGAGGCGGCCCCATGTCATCTTCACCCAGAATCAGAGTAGGACTTAAAGATAGCAGGCCTTCTGTAGATAAAGCCCTTACGTATCCAATTGAATCTAATTCTCTAGTTTTTTTAGGGTAGTTCGATGTAACATCAACAGCGATTAGCTTATTTTCTTGCTCTAAGAAATAAGTTATTTCAGTTAGTGAACCTCCAGCAATGACAGTTCGTGAAGAATCTGAAGCCTCATTACAATCCGATAATATAAGGCTAGTAAAAAAAGATATAGCAATTAAAAACGATCTCATTTTCAAGATTGTATTGATTTCATTCTTAAAGTAAATGATAATCATTCTCATTAGAGTCAATCAAATAGGATATATGATGAACATAAAGAGTATTTTTAAGCCGTCTTTAATTATTTTTTTCTTAATTTCTAACTTCATTTATGCAGATGATACAGTCGAAGAAATAGTTGTTATCTCTTCTAAATACCCTGTTCCGTTAGATGAAGTGGTAGGAAGTGTAAGCTCAATTTCTTTAGAAGACATGGAAACCAGGATGGTAAGTGATTTATCGGATATGCTCGATAAAACAATTGGTGTTTCAGTTTCCAGAAGTAATACTTCTGGAAGGTCATATAACGAAGGAATAACCATTAGAGGTTTAGGTGGAAAAAGAGTAAATATACTTATTGATGGTGTAAGAGTTGCAGACGCTTACACAGGATATGGAAGAGACGTGGTTGAAGTTGATCTATTGAAGAGGGTTGAGATTCTTAAAGGACCTAGTTCGGCACTTTATGGCTCTGATGGCCTAGCAGGAGCAGTTTCTTACATAACGAAAGATCCAAGTGATCTAGCAGAATATGGTGAAAACTACTTTTCTATTAATACTTCTTTTGACGAAGATACAGAACAATCTAAGGTTGGTTTTTTGGCAGCAAGAACTGGAGAAAAAATTGAAAGTTTACTTCAAGTAACTGTTAGGGAGCGCAGCGAACTAGAATTACATGATGATTCAAGTATGGCGCTTGATCCTTTTGATGGAGAGCAACTTAGTGTTTTAGCTAAATTTAAATTTAATCTTTCAGAGTCGGTAGATTTAAGTATCACTCTAGATTCTCAAGAATTTGAGGGCGATTACGTATTAGGATCTCAAACAGGAATGAGTTATTTCCCAGCTGTGGTTAACACTTCTGCGGTTTTGGGTATGGATGATGGAAATAGAGACAGAGGTACAGTTGCTCTTGAATTCAGTAATGAAAATAGGTTCTTTGATAACGGAAGTATAAAGTTTTTTACTCAGGAAACTGACCAAAGACAAATAACAACATACTCCAAGCAGTCTTTTGGGATGGGACCACCGACACCTCTAGCTGAATATAAGGACTATCAATTTAACCAGTCGATAGACGGTGTAACAATGGACTTATTTAAAACCATAAATGGTGCGGACATAGTACACAATCTTGTTTATGGAATGGAAATAGAGAATGTTGATGTTGAAAGACCTAGAATACGTTACGAGACGAATTTAATGACTGGAATGCAAAATACTTTTTTGGGTGGTGAGTTTTATCCAAATAAAACTATCCCTGACACAGAGATTGAGAGACAAAGTTTTTTCTTTAACAACAGAATGGAATTGAATGAAAAAACATCTATAGTTTTTGGTGCACGTTACGATAGTTATGAACTCAACCCACAGCCTGATGCTTTGTATGCTATTAATGAACCAGCAAATAATAATTTGCTTTACATTGATGACAATGAACTTTCAGCAAAATTAGGTTTTATTCATGAGTTTGAAGATGGGTTATCATTATTTGGACAATACGCTGAGGGCTTCAGAGCACCAGATTTTCAGAGCGCAAATTTAAGTTTTACAAATTTAGCTTATTATTACTCTGTCAAGGTTAGTCCTGGTTTAGAGCCTGAAGAAAGTAAAGGCTTTGAATTGGGCCTTAGAGGTGCTACAGATAACTCTTCTTGGTCAATTGCTGTGTATGACAACAGCTATGACAAATTTATAGATAGCTATATGACCGGAATGGTAATGGGCATGATGGTATTTGAGTACGGTAATCTAGACGAAGTGGATATCACAGGCCTAGAAGTAGATTTAAAAACTGATATATCTGATAATTTACAAGCTTCTTTCGCATTCAACGTAACTAGCGGTGATCAGAATGGTGAAGAATTGATCTCTATAGATCCAGATGAAGCTCTTTTAGGTTTATCTTGGAGTTCGCCGAACAGAAATCTTAGGATAAGTGGGTACGCTAATATTGTTGGAGGAAGTCCTGATCACTTAGCTCCATCATGTGGAAGATCTGGTTGCGTTCCTGCTCTAAAATTATCTGGATTAACCACTTATGATGTTTATGCCAGTTACAGGATTAATCCAAACTTGATAGCTAGACTTGCAATAAGAAATCTATCAGATGAAAGCTATTGGAATTGGTCAAGTGTAAAAGGAAAGTCTTCAAATGATCCTGATTTAGACTTATTTATGGAACCGGGTAGAAATATAAGCATGGGATTGAAGTACGAATTTTAAATTACGAATACTCAATAAACTTTAAAAAAAGGGAGTTTAATTTAGCTCCCTTT
>CACAGI010000033.1 GCA_902532015.1 uncultured SAR86 cluster bacterium
CGCTAGAAGTTTAAATCTTAAATCATATGAAGAGTGGCGAGAGCATACAAGAAGCTCAGATTTTCCTACAGATGTTCATAAAGATCCTATTAGATTCTATAAAAATAAAGGATGGATAGATGTCACTGACTTCTTAGGAACAAGTTATGTTTCTACAAAAAAAAGAAAATATAGATCATTCAAAGAAGCAAGGAAATACGCAAGAAGCCAAAACCTTAAGTCTGGAAGAGAATGGGTTGAACATACCAAGAAACAAGGCTTTCCAAAGGACATACCCGTTGGTGTTGAAAAATTCTATAAGGACGAATGGACTACTATGCCTGATTTTTTAGGATATACCAGAAAGCTCTACAAGAAGAAAAAATAAAGTTCCTAATATAAGAGAAGAATACAAAGTTAGATCAAGAAATTTAGCTTCAATTTCTACATAACATTTGTCTAATCCAAAAGAATATAGTGCTTGGGTGCTTAAAATAAAAATAAGACTAATTACAGTAATAGAAAGAATAGAAGCCACCTTAAGGTATAGAAGTAAATCAGTGATCATAAAAGCAATTAATGATGCTATTCCACTAATACCTATTGCGTTAGAAAACACGAAGCTTAAAAAAGAAAGCACGTGTTGTTTAAGTCTGTTATTTTTTTGATCTACTTTAATTAGTTTATTCATATTCCTCGGGAGATTAGCTCAATTAAGGTAGCACATAAAACGTCATGATATGACGCTATACAGAATATTATATCTTTTTAAAAAA
Organism: uncultured SAR86 cluster bacterium; assembly: GCA_902532015.1. Classification (GTDB taxonomy): domain Bacteria; phylum Pseudomonadota; class Gammaproteobacteria; order Magnimaribacterales; family Magnimaribacteraceae. Next base: position 756 of record CACAGI010000033.1, read on the forward strand.
TATAATTTCAGCGAGCTAATCTCTCTGTTATAGTTAAATTCATGACAAGAATTTATAGACCAAATAAAAAAAATGGACCTCCTATTATGAGAGGCTTCTTTGGAAGTAGTCCAGGGTCATTAATCCCTAGCTCATCAGCAATTAACGGTTTTTCAGTTGAAAATTTTAAAAGTTGGAAAAAATCTAACAGAGTAAATTTTAAAAGGATTAATTTAATCTATGGCCCAAATTCTGTTGGTAAAAGCGCATTTCTTCAATCTATGCTTTCTTGTGCAGAAAATACAAGTGATCTTAGATACCAAATAGATCTAACTCAACGTAGATATTTAGAATTATTAAGCCAGACCATCGATCTGGGTGACTATGAACAAGTTCATCGTCAAGGAGAGAAGAAAGGTATAGTTTTAGGTTTTACTAATTCTGAAAGTAATATAGACATTTCCTTAGACTACTCTAAAGACAAAACTGATTATAGGCCAATAATAAAAGGCTTTGAGTTAAATTTTCTTGATTCTACATTTAAAACAAACTTTCAAGCTAATCACTTTGAATTGCTAGTAAATGGTGCAATTAAATTTAAAGCTGTAAAAGCTTCTAAACTAATAAAAGATGGATTCACTTTCTTGAGTAACATCTTAGAAAAAGAAAGCCAAAACTCCTTAGGACTAGTTTATGAAGTCGATTGTTCTTCACTAAATTTTGAGGCAAAGAAATCTAAATCAGATTATGAAGTACCAAGATTCGAAAAATTAATATATTTAGATATCTCCTCAAGAAGATCTTTTATGCTAAACAGAAACGATCTATATGGAGTTTACAAAGGGAAATTTTACTCAACGGATGATAGAGAATCTCCATTTTCTGATACAAAAAAAGAAAAGTTTATTCGTGATCTTAATTTATCTCTTCTCTCAAGCTTTATTAGGTCTGCTATAACCAAATTCAATACAAATATTGTCCATATCCCACCTATAAGGGGAATACCTTCAAGGATTTCAACTGTCCCTGACTTAATGAATCAAGACCCTTCTGTTTCATATGTTTATAGTAAATACGAATCAGACGAAAAAAGTAGAATGATATCATCTGGGCCACAAAGCCTCAGATTTAGACGTGGACTAAAGAAATCAGAAGTACAAAAACTAGTTAATATAGAACTAGAAAAATTGGGAATATCTTATAAAGTTGAAATAGAGTCTCTACCATTTAGTGGAGCTCCTTTAGCTAATATTCAGTTAGTAGATAAGTCAGGTAAGAAGTTAACTCTTCTTGATGTTGGAAGAGGTATTTCCCAATTGTTACCTATAATAGTTGCTGCTCATACAGAAAGAATGAGCACCATATTAGTTGAACAACCTGAAGTGCATATACACCCTAAACTTCAAGCAGATTTAGCAGACATTTTTGTTGAAAGTACTAAAAACCAATGGATTATTGAGACTCATAGTGAAAATATACTTTTTAGAATTCAGAAAAGAATAAGAGAAGGTAAATTACCTGCCGGTCAAGTGCAGTGTATTTATGTTGAAAGCATTAATGGAGAAGCAAAGCCTGTTGAGATTGGTTTTAGAGATGACGGCTCATTAAGTAGAGATTTTCCTTTAGGTTTTTTCGATATTGGTTTAGAAGAATTCCTTGTAGATGAATGACGGTATTTAATTTTACGTTTCAAAAAGAATTTTATCTTGATACCGAACTAATGGATCAAGAAGCATTAATTAATCAAATAGGAACATCAGGACGTCTAGTTACTAAAAAAACAGATCTCTTTAAAGTTATTGGTGGAAGAGGGGATGTTTGTCAGTTATGGAAGAAAATACAGAGAACAAAAAAAATTAGAATCAAAGACAAACCTCTAGAGATATTGAGGGATGTCCAGAGCATTCAAGAAGTTGAGGATTACCTTATACAAGGTGAACTTAGTCTCGCAGTATTAGAAGATGATACCGCTAAGGTTTTGATAGATGAAAAAAGTCCTCTTAAGGAAATAGATGGTAGAGAGATTTGTCATAGATCTAAAGTATCTGTTTCTAAAACTTTTAAGAGTGTTTCCGAAATAAGAAATCAATCAATACAACATGGTGAAAGCCAAAAGGAAGTTTGGGAAAATAAATATCTTCCAATTTTACAAGACAGTGAAGAGATAAATCTTGTAGACCGGCATTTTCTAAAGCGTGCAATGCGTAACACAGGTTCAAAAAAATTTTTATATAAGCTATCTCTTATACCTTCAGTTAAAAGGATTAATGTTTATTGTGAGACCCCATTTAAAACAATTAAAGGTAAAGGTCCGAAAATTCCTACAGATAAACCTGAAGATTTAAAAAAATTTATACAAAACAACCTAATACCTAAGAGAAACATTGATTTTTCTTTTTATGTAGCAGGAAATTATGGTAAGTCTAATCAAAATAGACCAAAAACAATTTTTTTTGTGGAAAGTCCTTCGTCTTATCTTCAAACTTTGTCTGAAACAGGAGATGAGGTTATTGAGTCAGATCATCTTTCTGAGTTATTCGACGACGATAGGGGAAAAAGGGGATTAGTTTTAAAGAATAAGACTTTTGCTGTAAAAGAATACAATGACTC
>CACAGI010000034.1 GCA_902532015.1 uncultured SAR86 cluster bacterium
ATACTCTTTCTGTTCTAGGTTCTCGTCAGCATTGCCTTTCCAGAACCAATTTAGAAATTTCTTAATCATTTTTAATTCACTTCCCTTTTTCCTTTAATGCGAAAGTCCAATCTAACTAGGTGTTTTCTGAATTGCAAGTGCTCCTCAGGCTACTAGATTAGGAGCTAAATATAGATAGATTGAGTGGGAAGATTTAGCCTATGATAGTATTCTCGTAAATATGACTACAAGTAGAGCAAAAAGAGGTATTAATAGAGCTATTTTGCAGTACCATTTGCAGTGACAAAGTTAGAAAGTCAGTAGACACGTAGCTCAGTCTGGTTAGAGCACCACCTTGACATGGTGGGGGTCGGTGGTTCGAGTCCACTCGTGTCTACCATCCCCATTCATTCTTTGTTCGTATACAATAATAGACTAATACTTATATAAATTATTCAAGACAATGATTACTCTATTTTTTGCAGGCTCTTTGACTATTTTGGCTATAGTTCTAGCTTATTTAACAGGTCGTCAAAGAATTAAAACAAAAACTAACCTGGGCATTGGTGAAGATTTTGGAATGCTTCAAATTACTAGAGCTCATGGGAACTTATTAGAAAATGCTTTATTTTTTTTAATACTCTCCTTTCTTTTGGAGAACATTGCACAAATTTCAAGTCTTGCCATCGTGATTCTTGGAGATATATTTCTTATTTCTAGAATAGCCCATGCTTACGGCATAACTAGACCAGAAGCCAAGAGTATATTTAGATTTCTTGGAATCACCGGAACTGTCGCAGTACTTTTTATTCAAGCTGTATGGGGCATAATAATTTCTATAAATTGGTTAGCTAATAATAATTTGGGTTTTTAGATTATGAAGAGGCTTTTTTTTATGGTTGTTGTAAGTTTAAGTTCTTTTACTTTTTCAAATAATGATCAATCTACATCACATTTAGAAAAAATTGTTTTGGGATCTGGATGCTTTTGGGGTGCAGAAAAGGGCTATGAAGCATTACCTGGAGTTGTGGACGCTATTTCAGGATACGCAGATGGTTATGGAGTGCGTCCTTCGTATAGAGAAATCACGAAGTTCATCAATAAATTTAATCCAAATAACCATGCAGAGGTTGTTGAAGTAACTTATAACAAAAATATTATTTCTACTAAAGAATTGTTACAGCATTATTTTGAATCTCATGACCCTACACAAATTAATCAACAAGGAAATGATATAGGCACGCAGTATAGGTCTACAGTTCTATTTACTAATAATGAACAATTACAAATTACTAAAGAACTAATCTTCGAATATCAACAATTACTTAATGAATCAGGATATGGACAAATAAGTACAATAGTTAAATCCTTAGATGAATTCTTTGCTGCAGAAACGTATCACCAAGATTATATTGCTAAAAACCCTAATGGATATTGCCCTGATCATTCAACTGGAATTAGGTTCTCAAAAGATAAACTACTTGCAGCAGATAACAGTCAACTATTAACTGAAAAAACTATTCTAGTTATAGAGCCACAAGGATATTGTCCTTATTGTGAGAAATTTAAATCTCTAGTAGTTGAAGAATATCAAGGAAGCATTCCTATAGCTTTTAGATTTGCATTTCAGCTAGAAGGTTTAGAGGTAAAGACTCCTACTTGGGCTACTCCAACTATTATATTTTTAGATGAGGGCAAGGAAGTATTTGGGCATCAAGGATATATGTCGCCTGATGAATTTTATAAGGCCCTTGGATTTTTTAAGTTAGGTAATTCTGAAGCTTACAGAGTAGCTTTTGATGATGGGACCGATGCAAGGTTCTGTAAGGAGTACGAGATCTTTAAAAATACTCCTGATGGAGTGTTTGTAGATAAACTTAGTGGCGCACACCTTTTTGATACAAGAGACAGATTTAACTCTGGAACTGGTTGGTTGTCTTTTACAAAACCAGTTGAAGGTTCTGTTTACAGGAAGGCAGATAACAGTTACGGTATGCGAAGAATAGAGATACGTTCGACGACTTCTGATATACACCTAGGTCATGTTTTTCCAGATGGTCCAAATGGACTGCCAAGGTATTGTATTAATGCGACCGTACTTGAGTTTAAGACTAGAAAAGAAGTTAATAAAAGTTAATTATAATTTAGGAGAAAGTAATGAAGGGAAAAATAGCTAAATATGTAACAGTAGGAACAAATGATCTTAATAGAGCCAAAGAGTTTTATGATCAACTCTTCTCGGATTTAGGGGTTACTAGCTTCGGGCCAAATGAAAGAAGTTTTTTTTGGACAATACCAGGCGATGATACAAATTTTGCGGTCTTTGTACCTTATGATGGAGAAGAAGCATCAATAGGCAATGGCAGTATGGTTGGTATTACTCTCGAAACAACTGAAGATGTTGATGCTCTGTATAAAAAAGCTATTAAATTAGGTGCAACAGATGAGGGTGAACCAGGACAAAGAGTTCCTACGTTTTACGGGGCATATGTAAGAGACTTAGATGGAAATAAGCTTACTTTTTGTAAGTTCGGATAAATTAAAGAAAGTCTGCTACTGTATCGAAGATAACAAAAGTTACTAGAATTTTTATAGCAAGAGTATTACGGGAAGACTCAGTCATTTCCATACCTAACCATTTCTTAGTTTTTTTTGGTTTAATTTCAGCTGTCATGTCATGTAGTGTAGTTATAAAAATTAATTACAAAATATAGGCCAAAAATCAGAGGAGATACATAAATAGCTTCTAGTAAGATCCTGTTAAATGTTTTGGTTTTTAATTTCCTTTTTAATTGCATTCACATGATTAAATGCAATTTCAATGCCAACCTATACTACTTTTCGTTTTCATTTCTTAGAACATATTGGTGCATTTCTCATAAAACTGATTCCAAGATTGTTCAAATGTGGTTTCAAGTTATTTTGAACCAGTCACTATCCAAGTGGCACTAGGAAACAACAATCCATCATCTTCATGGAATTGTGAGAATACCTCTTTAAGAGATTCTACTATTTCAGTTCTAAGACTTTCATCTGAGCCTTTTAGCATTTCGGT
>CACAGI010000035.1 GCA_902532015.1 uncultured SAR86 cluster bacterium
ATTGTCCAATGCTTCTCGCATGGTTAAAGCAAATGTTTTAACGGTGAGTTCATTACCATCTTCGTCAATGGCTTCAGCAATATATTCTTTATGATTTATTAATCCTTCTCCTTTAAATTTTTTTGTTCTTCTTGATGTTCTTCATCTTGATCGTTACTTAAATATTTCTTTGCTTCCTTATTACAAGTAGGGCACATATTAACGAGTTGCCCATGACTCTTATCAGGAGGTAGTGGCATGCAACCAACATGAGAATATAGTGCATGGTAAGGAAACATTCCGTCTACTTTGTTTATTTCATCAGTGGCAAGACCTTCAAAGGGTTTGGTGATAGCTTTAACTAACTTATCTTCATGAACCCAGCACTTACCTTCTCTATGGGCCTGAACTCTTCTTCTAATTCTTTCTTTTCTATTCATATTGATCTACCAATATACCTTTCTTATATAAATCCTCTTTTGTGACCTGACCAGGTTTATGGATATTCCAAACTCCATGTTTTTTTCCATGTTCATACCAGCCCGTATGGACTTGAATAGGATTTTCTCTGTTATGGTCTATATAAGATATCTCCCATCTACCAACCCTTAATCCCATATTAAAATTACCTTTCGCATAAACAGTAATATCTGAATTAGGCAATATGCCTATGCATTCGTAAAAGCCGTTCCATTTGCCTCTAATCTTGTAGCCCTTTTCCCATCCAGTTTTATGTAAATATTTTACATTCCCACTTTTTTGACTATTTATATCTACTACTTGACCCATAACCCTGTGATTTAAATAATGAACTTACCTATCACTTCGCAATCATCATTATCTCTAAGACTCTCTAAACATTTCTCCTTGGACTGTTTTAATTCCTTTGACTTAACAACAACTGCTTCACTGCCTTCAATTTCTAAAACCACCATTACACGCTTCATACTTCTTTTCCTTTTGTTTCTTTTATCTCCTCTTCTTCATAAGGGATAAAGGACTCACATAGCTTAGTTGCCTGTTCCATAGCATGGTCTATGTGTTTAAGTACCCACTTATCAGAACCATAAACAGTATCTAGTTCTATTACCTTTGCATCTCTTAGACTTGGAAAAGTTCCTTTGAGTTTAATGACGTTTTGCTTTCTGTCTTCGATTGCTAAAAAGACTTCTAGTTCAACTTCTGCCCACTTCTTAAAGTCTACTCGTAGTTCTCCTTTTAACCTTGTGTCTTCTTCAGGTGCTACAAAGTCTTCATCTTCAGGAGAGTACATAACAAACTGTGGTTCTTCACATAGACAATGTGGTCTAGACATCATAAATAAGAAACCGTTATCAGACTCTATCTCCTCCGAAAACTTACTAACTAATAGTGTATGACTACCTGCGTTTATTATTCTCCAAGAGTCTATGGTTGTTATTTCTATTCCACTAAAAGTGTATAAAGGCAGAAATGTTAATATGAAAAAAATTAATCGCATAAGTTATTGAAATTTATTGGAAAGTTGGCTTTCCGTCTTTTGTTAAAAAAATTGAGAAAAAGTCGGCTTGATGAACGTCAGTTGTTTCTTGAACCTTCTTCTTCTCTTCCCATGAATGATCTAGACCTCTCTCTAAATGAATCATCAACCTTTGTCTGGCAAATTCTAAATCCTTAGCATGCATGCAAAAGGCACAGATACAAAAGTAAGCCATAGAATCGTAAACCTCTTCAGGATCTAAACCCATATCCAAAAAATATTCTTCAATAGCTTCTAGTCCCAAAAAAACTCTATGCACATCGTCTTCAATTTCATCTTCATCTGGAAGTGAAATTTTATTGATGGTTTCTTGGTTGAGATCTTTGATGTCCACGTATTGAACATAACATATAAAACGACACGATGTGACGCACGAAAGTAAAAACTGAATTGATTAAGAAGAATTTAGATTGAAATTAGATTTACCGATAAAGTTTTAACATGTCTTTTGCACTTTGTTTTATTTCTTCCCTTAAACTCTTTGGAAAAATTACCTCCACCTGGCCTCCAAAGCCTAACAGCCACCATCGCAGTTGTGCGGTATCACTTACAGGAGCTTTAATGTAGATCTTTCCATCATCAAGAATTTTAAGCTCTTGATCTTTTGACAATGCGCTTTCTGTTAAATGAAACCCTGCGTGCGATTCAAATATGGCCTCTAAATGAAAGATCCTTTTCGAGTATAGGTAACTTAGATTATTTTCTTTAATGTATTTATCTATGGAAAAGTTAACTGGCTCGTAAGCTTCATTTCCATTCCACTCAGCCCTCAAAAACCTATGAAGAGGAAGAAATCTAGGATTATCAGCATCTTCTTCAAAAGAACATATTAAATAATGTATTTGCCCCCTTAGAACTAATCCTAAAGGATTGATAACCCTTTCTTTAGCTCTTGGAGCATTTCTATTCTTATAAGAGACCTTAAGTTGTCTTGATTTTAATAAAGCATCGTATACTTCTGCTTCGGCTTTCTCATTTATCTTAGGGGATTCTAATCTTTGCCATTGATGCTCTACCCTAACTCTATCTCTCCATCTGCTTATTTCATTTCTCTTTATCTTTTTGAGAACTGAATTGGCCCTATCAAAGAAAATCTTAATCCTCTTAAAACTCTTACTTGGCATTAAAGGCTCAAGATACTGTTCTGCTAAAGAAAAGGTTAGTGCTTCAATAGGATCCATCGAGGGTTGCAATCCAAATGCATTTTGATGCCAAGACCAACCGAAAGGTCTCTCTCTGTCATCACAAACTATAGGCATAACTGCCTCTAGGGATTCCAAATCTCTTTGTATCATTCGCAAAGAGACTACATATCCTAAATCTCTCATTTCCATCAACATTTGATTGGTAGATACCTTACTGGGGTATCTAGGCAGAATCTGTAATAGTTGTATTTGTCTTAAGCTACTTTCTGGCATTAATTATTTAATATGTGAATTATAGCGTCATATCATGACGCTATATGAGATATCCTGCAAGTAAATACTAAATATTATTTAAAATTGAAATGCACAAA
>CACAGI010000036.1 GCA_902532015.1 uncultured SAR86 cluster bacterium
TTTGGTCTAGATTCTCTGAATAAAGAAATAGAATCAATTAGCTCCATGGGCATAAATGGGGTAGCAGTTTTTCCAGTTATTGATCCAGCGAAGAAAGATGAAAACGGAACGGATTCTCTAAATGAGAACAATATAGTTTCTCAAGCTATAAGACAAATAAAGTCTAATTCTGATATTGCTGTAATTGCAGATGTTGCCCTTGATCCTTATACGTCCCATGGCCACGACGGAGTGCTCGATAACAATGGGTATGTAGATAATGATAAGAGCCTGCCTATTCTGGCTGAGCAAGCCCTAGTTCTAGCGAAGGCTGGAGCAGATATGATAGCTCCTTCGGATATGATGGATGGAAGGGTTCGCTTTATTCGAGAGGCACTAGAAAATAATTCTTTTTTTAACACCTTGATACTCTCTTATGCCGCCAAATATAGCTCAAAATTTTATGGGCCTTTCAGAGATGCAGTGGGCTCTTCAGCTAATTTAGGAGCAGGAAGCAAAGACACTTATCAGATGTCTGTTTCTAATATTGAAGAAGCTTTACAGGAAGTTGGACTGGATATTCAGGAAGGTGCCGATATGGTTATGGTTAAGCCTGGAATGCCATATTTAGACGTAGTTAAGGCTGTTAAAGATGAATTTAAGGTTCCAACCTTTGTTTACCAAGTGAGTGGTGAGTATGCGATGCTAAAAGCAGCTATAGAAAATGAATGGCTTGCAGAAGATGTTATGCTTGAAGCTTTATTGTGCTTTAAAAGAGCGGGTGCTGACTGTGTCTTAACTTATGCAGCTAAAGAAATTGCAACTAAAATAAATAGCTAAAAAGTAACTTGCCTAATACTAAATTCTTAAACTCACTTAATAGGACACCTCAAAAAGGTCCTCCGATATGGTTCATGAGGCAGGCTGGAAGGTATCATGATCATTATCAAGCTTTAAAAAAAAATCATTCTTTCGAGGAGCTCTGTAAAAAGCCATTACTTGCAGCAGAGACGGCCATGGGGCCCATTAATGAATTTGATTTTGATGTAGCTATACTCTTTAGCGATATATTATTCCCTCTTGAAGCACTGGGCATGGATTTATCTTATGCCCCCGGACCTCAATTTGGTGAGCATCTCAACGAAGATAATGCTTCTAGCCTTCTAACCAAAAAAAATCCGATAAACTTTATGGACTTTCAAGGAGAAGCAATTGAAAGAACATTAGAAATGCTTCCGAATGAAAAGTCCTTAATAGGTTTTGTAGGAGGGCCGTGGACTTTAATAGCTTATGCGTGCAACATCAATAAAGACTTACGAAATATCAATTTAAATAACTTTCAATCTAGCCTACTGGAAGGCGTGATACTGCCTCTGCTTAAAGAGAATATACAATTACAATTGAATGCAGGAGCTGAAATTGTAATGATCTTTGATTCGGCAGCTCACCAGCTTTCTAATGGAGACCTTGATATCTATTTAGAAAAAACTTTTGGAGCCCTCACTAAAGAGTTTCCTAATAAAGTTGGTTACTATGCCAAGGATGGAATTGACTACGACACTATAATTTCTAAACAAATCGATCAACAGGTAAAACTGGCTGGCATGGGATTAGATTCTAATATAGACATTAGAGATTATTTTAAAAAAACAAACCATGGCTTTATACAAGGAAATTTTAATGAGCGTTTCCTCACCTTGCCCCATAAGGAGTTCTTGCAAAAACTAGAAAGCTTTATAAGTCATATGTCTGCTCTTGAATCAGAAGAAAGAGCAGGATGGGTGTGCGGGCTAGGTCATGGTATTTTGAAGACCACTCCTCAGGAAAATGTTAAAGAATTTGTGTTAAGAATTAGGGAATCTTTTTAAATTAAAGATGGATATTGAAGAAAAAAAATCTCTTACTTCCTCTTGGTTTAGAGAGTTAAGGAACAAATTCTGCGAGGACTTTGAAGATATTGATGGTTGCAAATTCGAAAGAAAGCATTGGGACCATAAATTTGAGGGTGGCGGTGAAATAAGCATCATGAAAGGTAATGTATTTGAAAAAGTTGGTGTAAATATATCTACAGTATCAGGACAATTTGATGATGATTTTAAATCAGAAGTAAAAGGTACAGAAGAAGCTCCCAACTACTGGGCAAGCGGTATTAGCTTGGTAGCACACATGCATTCACCCAAAGTTCCTGCATTTCATTTTAATACCCGATTTATAGTGACTGGAGATTCTTGGTTTGGAGGAGGAGGCGATATAACTCCAACCATCGTCCCCGAAAAGGAAGTTGCATTCTTTCATCAATGCATGAAAGAGGCTTGTGACTCTTCTAATCCTAAATATTACGAAACATACAAAAGAGCCTGCGATGAGTATTTTTATCTGCCTCATAGATCAGAGGCCAGAGGAGAAGGAGGGATTTTTATAGACCACCTAAAAACAAATGACTGGGACAATGATTTTTCTTTTATAAAAGAGGTAGGACTCGCTTCATTAAAAGCCATAACTACCATTATCAGTAATCTAAAAGATGAGCAATGGACTGAAGAAGACAAAGAAAAACAATTAGTCAAAAGAGGCAGGTATGTTGAATTTAATTTGCTTTGGGACAGGGGAACTGCATTTGGTATAAAGACTGGTGGCAATACTGATGCCATATTGATGTCTATGCCACCAAATGCAAAATGGAACTGAGAAAATAAAATAAAGATGTTAAAGACCCTTATTTTATATAGCTCAACTGATGGACATACAAAAAAGATATGTGAAAGAATTTCATCGAACGTTAACAAAGTTCTGAATGTAGACTTGAAACCTCTTAACAGTCTTGAGGACAATACACTACAAGAGTATGAACAAATAATTATCGGAGCAAGTATAAGGTATGGCAAGCATAATCCTAGTGTCTATAAGTTCATTGAAAACAATTTAGATTATCTAGAAAAAAATAAAAGCTCTTTTTTTAGCGTAAATGTAGTCGCTAGAAAAAAAGGTAAAAATACGCCTGAAACAAATCCTTA
>CACAGI010000037.1 GCA_902532015.1 uncultured SAR86 cluster bacterium
CCACACATCCTTGAGAAACTGCTATGGGAGCATAAATAGATGCTACTGAAGATCCTGCAGAAAAAAGTGCTAAGTCAAATTCAGAAAAATTAAATTTCGATAAATCTTCGACCCTATGATTCTTTCCCCTAAAATTTATTTCTTTACCAGCTGAATTACTACTCGCTAATAGAGATATTTCTGCATCTTGAAAATAAACCTTTTCCAGGAGTTTTAAAAAACTCTGACCAACCATTCCAGTGGCTCCAACGATAGCTATCTTACTTGCCTTATTCATTGAAACCTTCCAAATTATCCAATATTTTTTGACTCATTTGATCTGTATTTAATTTCATGTCTTCTGGACCTTCTAGGTCATTAGTCCTATAGCCTTCCTTGAGAACCTTCTCTATTGCTTCTTCAATTTTACTCGCAGGCTCTTCTAGGCCAAAACTATATCTAAGCATCATCGCTACTGACAGAATTGCAGCTAACGGATTAGCTAATCCTAGACCGGCAATATCAGGTGCAGAACCATGTACAGGTTCAAACATGCCTTTATTTTCTGAATTAATTGAAGCCGAAGGAAGCATCCCTATTGATCCGGTCATCATAGCTGCTATATCTGAAAGTATATCTCCAAATAAATTACCTGTGACTACCACATCAAACTGTTTAGGCTCTCTTACTAATTGCATGGCAGCATTATCTACTAACATGTGTGAAAGACTTACATCTGGATAATCTTTAGATAGATCAGTTATGACTTCTCTCCATAAAACACTTACCTCCAATACGTTTGCTTTATCTACTGAGCAAAGTTTCTTATTTCTTTTTTGGGCAGCCTCAAAAGCAACCCTTCCAATTCTCTCTATTTCTTCATGACTATATATCATTGTATTAAATGCTTCTTTCTTACTTTCTTTCCTTCCTCTGGGCTCTCCGAAATAAATACCTCCGGTTAACTCTCTGATTATCAATAAATCAAGATTCTCAACTTTCTCAGCTTTAAGACTTGAAGATCCAGTTAAATGCTTTGAAAGGATTGCGGGTCTAAAATTTGCAAATAAATCTAACTCAGATCTCAATCCTAGTAGAGCTCTTTCAGGCCTATATTGATAATCTAAATCATCCCATTTAGGGCCACCAACTGCTCCCAACAGGATTGCATCAGATTTACGTGCTGCATTTAAGGTTTCTTCTGGTAAAGGAAGCCCAGTCTGATCATAAGCTGAACCTCCTACTAGAGCTTCTTCTATAACTAAATCTAAATTATAAATTTCATCGATGGACTCAAGAATACTTTTTGCAGAACTCGAAACTTCTGGACCTATACCGTCTCCAGCGAGAAAGAGTATTGTTTTTTTCTTATTCATAAGTATTAAAGATCCAAGGAACGATTTTGGCTCTATTTAGTTCATATTCTTTAATTGCATCAGCATGTTTTAAACTAAGTCCAATCTCATCTAAACCCTCTAAGATACATTGCTTTCTGAATGGATCGATATCGAAACTCGTTAACTTATTTCCTTCACAAGAAATTATTTGCTCAATTAAATCAATTTCTATCTCTTTACTTTCCTCGGAAAGAACAAATAATTTCGCAATTACTTCTTCAGGAAGTTGCACTGGTAGTAAGCCATTATTAAAGCAGTTGTTGTAGAAAATATCAGCGAAACTTTCAGCAATCACAACCTTGATGCCGTAGTCTAGTAGAGACCACACAGCATGCTCTCTACTAGAACCACATCCAAAGTTCTTTTTACTTATCAATATATCAGCTCCTTTATACTTATCTTGATTAAGAACGAAACTGTCATTTGTTGGCCTACTGTCATTATCTTGGCCTGGATGCCCTTCATCCTCATATCTCCAAGCATCAAAGAGATTGGCTCCAAAACCGCTTTTCTTTATAGATTTTAAGAATTGTTTAGGAATAATCTGATCTGTATCTACATTATCTCTTGATAGAGGAAGAATCTTTCCAGAATGGTAAATGTATTGGTTCTTCATTAGAACAACTCCCTTACATCAACAAATCTTCCCTCTATCGCTGAAGCAGCTGCAGTAGCAGGGCTAACCAAATGCGTTCTTCCGCCATACCCTTGTCGTCCTTCAAAATTTCGGTTTGAAGTTGAAGCACAATGTTCTCCATCTCCAAGCTGATCGGGATTCATCGCAAGACACATCGAACATCCAGGCGCCCTCCACTCAAAGCCAGACTCTAAAAAAATTTTATCTAGGCCCTCTTCAACTGCTTGTTCAGCAACTAGGCCAGATCCTGGTACTACAATAGCTCTTTTGATATTAGATGAAATTTTCTTTCCTTCAACTACCTTTGCAGCCAACCTTAAGTCTTCAATTCTAGAATTTGTACATGAACCTATAAAGACTTGATCCAATTTGATATCAGAAATTTTCATTCCTGGTTCTAAGTTCATATATTCAAGTGCATGTTGTATAGACTCAGAGTTAGCTATAGGAATTTCTCCATCAACATCTATAACCATTTCTGGAGAAGTACCCCAAGTAACTTGAGGTTTAAGATCAGATCCATCTAAGTAAATAGTTTCTTCAAAATGCGCACCTTCATCACTTTTTAATTCTTTCCATTGAGATAAAGCTAATTCCCATTCATCTCCTTTAGGGGTAAAGGGTCTATTTTTTACATATTCTTCAGTAATACTGTCGAATGCAACTAAACCCACCCTTGCTCCTGCTTCAATAGACATATTACATACAGTCATCCTGCCTTCAATGCTCATTTTTTCTATAACTGACCCAGAATATTCGATTGCAAAGCCAGTTCCTCCAGCTGTTCCTATTTGTCCTATTACTGCTAAGGTAACATCCTTTGGAGTTACTCCGGGAGAAAGCTCACCATCAATTACAACTTTCATATTTCTTAACTTAGAGGCTTTTAAGCATTGAGTTGCTAATACATGTTCA
>CACAGI010000038.1 GCA_902532015.1 uncultured SAR86 cluster bacterium
TCCTATGATTGCTAATGTATCGTAAATTAACGAAAACATTCTTTTAAGAAAACCCGCACCTTTCATAATAATTTGGTTATGTGAATTTTTTTGATTATTCTATATATAAATTAGGAACATATTATGAATGAATTAACAAAATCAAGCAGTGATACTTATTTTCTAGGTCATCCAAAGGGTTTAGTTACACTTTTCTTAACTGAGATGTGGGAGAGGATGTCTTATTACGGAATGCGTGGTTTATTGGTTCTTTTTATGACAAGGGAAGTAGTTGAAGGAGGATTGAATCTAGATACAGGTACTGCAATGGCAATTTATGGTGTTTATGGAGCCTCAGTGTATTTCTTATGTGTTCCAGGCGGCTGGGTTGCTGATAAGATTTTTGGAGCACAAAGAACAGTATTAATTGGTGCAATCATTATCACCATTGGACATTACATCCTTGCCTTGCCTTTTGAAAAAACTTTCTTTTTAGGTCTTGTATTTGTTTCCATAGGAACTGGGCTTTTAAAACCAAATATTTCAACAATAGTTGGTCAGTTATACAAGCCTGGAGATATAAGGGTCGACGCTGGATACACAATTTTTTATATGTCCATAAACATAGGGAGTATGTTAGGTTTTCTAGTTTGTGGCTACCTAGGCGAAAAAGTTGGCTGGCACTGGGGGTTTGGGGCTGCGGGAGTAGGGATGACCTTTGGAGTTATTCAATATATTTTTTCTAAAGCATCCTTAGGTGAAGCTGGACTACAACCAACTCTTGATGAATCAGAAGACAGCTCAAGATACCTCTCAATTTTTTCTATTTCTTCGGTTCTTTTATCCTTGATAATTATTTCTGCTTTTGTAGGTTTATGGAGTATTGATCCGCAAATACTTAATCAAATAATCGTATATCTGATATTGATAGTTGCTATCTTTTATTTTGTATATTTGTATTTATTTGCGGGCTTAAACAAGGCTGAGAAAGGAAATATATCAATGTTACTATTGCTATTCATTGGTTCAGTTCTTTTTTGGGCTGGTTTTGACCAAGGTGGCTCATCGTTAAATCTGTTTGCCAAGGACTATA
Source organism: uncultured SAR86 cluster bacterium (assembly GCA_902532015.1). Lineage (GTDB taxonomy): Bacteria > Pseudomonadota > Gammaproteobacteria > Magnimaribacterales > Magnimaribacteraceae. Next base: position 1,073 of record CACAGI010000038.1, read on the forward strand.
CAGATTTATTTATTCTAGGATGGGAAATGCCTGCAACCTTCCTCCAAGTTGCTAATCCCTTGATGGTTGTAATTTTTGCTCCTTTCTTTGCTGCTTTCTGGATAAATTTGGGAAAACGTAATCTTGATCTAGATACACCTCAGAAATTTGCTCTCGGATGCTTCTTAATGGCTATAGGTTTCTTTGTGATGATTTTTGGTGTTGAGGTTGCTTTGGAAAATGAGAAAGCAGGAGTTAAGTGGTTATTATTGACTTATCTTTTTCATACTTTAGGAGAGCTGTGTTTAAGTCCTGTTGGATTATCAGCTACTGCAAAATATTCCCCTAAAAGATATAAGGGACAAATGATGGGTATATGGTTTCTATCTTCTTCTTTAGCAGCTGGTCTAGCAGGACTTTTAGCAAGTAAATCATTTGAATCCGGTATATCTAGTATGCCAGGTTTATTTAATCAGATTATTCTGGCCCTGGTAATCGTGGGAATCATTTTAATTATTGCAAATAAGTTTGTTAAGGCAACAACTGATTTAGAGGAATAGCAATTGTGCTTATTCTAGCTATTTTGCTGCTAACAGCTTGGGAGGTTTATTGGACTTATCATGCTTGCTGGGTAGCTTCAAAACTTAATGACAAGAAGTGGTTCCTATTTTTTTTAACTTTTTCATTACTTGGTATTCCAGAGATAATTTATATGAATAAAAAAAGCAAATTTTTAAGTAAGTAAGTTTTTTAAAATATTCTTGTAGACTTCTGATAACTGTGCCAGTTCCTTTATTTTTACTCTTTCATCTATTTTGTGTATAGAGTCATTCACTGGACCCAGTTCAACAACTTCTGCTCCTGTGGGAGCTATAAATCTTCCATCCGATGTTCCTCCGTCGGTAGTTTGATCGGGTACTATATCAATAATGGAACTTATAGAATTTTTTACAGATTCTATTAGTGTTCTTTCAGTATTTAAAAAAGGATTTCCTCCTTGGATCCAGTTAATCTCGTAAGTTAAATTTCGACTCTTTAAAATACTTTCTACTGATTCCTTAATATCTTCTGTTGTTGTTGAAGGGGAGTATCTAACATTACAGTTGAGTGTTAATTCTCCAGGAATTACGTTGGAAGCCCCGGTTCCTGAATTAAGGTTTGATATTTGAAGAACACTATCTTGGAATTGCCCAGTTTCGTCTTTCCAATTTAATTTAGATATGTCATTTATTGCTTCTGTTGCTAGGTGGATAGGATTTTTGGCTTTATGCGGGTAGGCTATATGTCCTTGAACTCCAAAGATCTTAATCTCCATTCCTATAGATCCCCTTCTACCAATTTTGATGACATCACCTAATCTTTTACTAGCTGTTGGCTCCCCAACTAAGCACCAATCTATTTTTTCTTTCCTATTGCTTAATTCTTCAACGACTTTGACCACACCATTGACTGCAGGACCTTCTTCATCACTGGTTAACAAAATACCGATTCTTCCTTTTATGTCAGATTTGTTTTCAATCATAAAGTCTTCAATGGAGGTAACGAAAGCAGCGACGCTTCCTTTCATATCGGCCGCTCCTCGACCATATAAAAATCCTTCTTTTTCAGTTGGATTAAAAGGATTATGAGACCACTCTTCTATTGGTCCCGTCGGTACTACATCCGTATGCCCCAAGAAAACAAAAAGAGGACCACTATCGCCGTAGGTTGCCCATAGATTCTTAACCTCACCAAAGGGCATGTGTTCAATTGTAAAATTAATTGCTTCTAATCTATTGGCTATCAGTTCTTGGCAA
>CACAGI010000039.1 GCA_902532015.1 uncultured SAR86 cluster bacterium
AAGTCGGCTAGGGAAGGTTATGTGATGTCTAATCCTTTTGGTATTTTAACAATACCTCAATATAACTTTAAAGAATGGTCAGAAAGTGGACAGTGTCTTGATTGTTTTTTACCTGCATTTGATTATAGACCAGGCTCATCAATACAGTATGCGCTTGCTTTACGAAATTTTGAGGATAATAAAACAGAAGCCTACAGATTTGGATTTATAGGATCAAGTGATAATCATGGGGCAAGGCCTGGATCAGGATATAAAGAAATTAATCGCATTATTAATAGTGATTCCAAATATAAATCCTCTGGACCTTTGGTCGATAATTCAAACCTAGATGCAAGTTATTCCAGTATTCCTAGAACTCAAGAAGTAGATTTAGAAGAATTAATGCTAACTAGGAGTGGTCCTCCTCAACTGGAAAGAATATCGTCTTTCCTATATACAGGAGGATTGGTTGCCACTCATTCTACTTCTAAAGATAGACAATCAATTTGGGATTCCCTTAATAATAGAGAAGTATACGCAACAAGTGGAGATAGAATTCTTCTATGGTTTGACCTAATCAATCATCCTTCAAAGCAAATAAAATCAATGGGAAGCGAGTTTGAGTTAAATATAAATCCAAAATTTAGAGTAAGAGCCGTAGGATCTCAAAAGCAATTACCAGGCTGTAATGTCGAGGAAGAGTTGAATAAGGAAACTATACTTAGATTATGTAATGGTGAGTGCTTTAATCCAAGTGACGAAAGAAAACTGATCACCAGAATTGAAGTGATTAGAATAAGGCCACAGGCTTACTCGGGAGAACCAATTCAAAATTTAATAGAAGACCCCTGGAAAGTATTTTCTTGTGATCCTTCTACAGAAGGATGCGAAGTAGAGTTTACAGATGACAATTTCATGAATGCAAATAGAGAAATTATCTATTATGTTAGAGCTATACAAGAACCTTCTCTGGCCATTAATTCGTCAAATCTTAATTGTGATAGAGATGATTCAGGTAAATGTACCAAAGTTAACCTTTGTGGAGATTCTCAAGGACAAGGAGAAGGTGATTGTTTGTCTGAAGCAGAGGAAAGGGCTTGGTCCTCACCCTTATTTATAAAATCTGTTGCAGATCAGTCTTAAAAGCCTTATCAAGAACAGCGTTAACATATTTATGACCATCAACTGCTCCATATTTCTTAGTTAGTCTTATACTTTCGTTGATAATGATTGGCTTATCTAGATCTGAATATAACATTTCGTAAATTGCTAGCCTTAGAGCGTTTCTTTCAATTGGGTCCAGTCCCGATAACTCTCTATCCATAAGCTTTAGAAGTAACTTGTCTAGACTAGGCATAGATTTAGTAACTCCACTTAATAAGTCTTTAAAATGAGGATATCTTTTCTGCATTTCCTTATTTTTAAGGATTTCTTCTGCAGTTGACCCTCCCAATTCAATTTCATACAGGCTTTGCAGTACCTTATCTCTTGATCTTACAGGGGAAGTGTCTTTTTTGGATTTCACAATTAATCAAGGTCAATCATATTCATGGCAGTTAAAGCAAATTCTGACCCTTTGTTCATTTGATTGGGATCAGATCTTCTTTTTGCTTGAGTCTCATCATCTGTTGTTAATACTCCGCATATTACTGCTTTTTTAGTTTCTAGAGAAACTTTCATTAAACCTTCGATACAAGCCTTAGAAATATAGTCAAAATGTGGGGTATCGCCTCTGATTATAGCGCCAAGTGCTATAACAATATCTACATTATCTTTTAGTGCGTATATTTTTGATGCTAAAGGTAATTCAAAAGCTCCAGGCACTTCTTTTATTAGGATCCTTTTCTTATTTACACCATTCTTAAGTAGTTCTTTAGTTACTTCCTCAAGAAGAGTATTTACAATCTCGCTATTCCAACTCGTATAAGTTATTGCATAAACTGCTTCTTTGGATTCGTCAGATATATGATTAGAGTTCAAGCCTTTCATTGTATTAATTAATAAATTCTGTAATTTCTAGATCAAAACCAGTAAGAGGATATTTAGCTGAAGCTCCCAATAATCTAATCTTTTTAACGCCTAAGTCCTTTAAGATTTGAGCTCCAACTCCAACTATCCTCGAGTCAGGAGCATCATTTTCTTTATTTTTTTTGTCTCCTTTTAGGAAAGAAACATTAGATAATATTTCTTGAGGAGTTTCTTGATGTGCCAACAGAAGAAGGACTCCACTACCTTCAGTATTAATTTTTTCCATTGCCTGAGAGAAAGATAATCTGCTACCAAACTTATTAATGCCTATTACATCTTGCAAGGTATTATTCTGCTGAACCCTTACCATAATATCTTGATCTTTTTTAATTTTGCCTTTAACTAGTGCAATGTGAATATTTCCCTTAATAGTATCTTCATATGCAAAAAGCTCAAATTCGCCTTCTTCAGATTCAATTTTAGTTTTATCTACTAAGTTAATGCTTCTTTCGCTAGTATTCCTGTAGTGAATTAAATCTGCAATAGTTCCTATCTTAAGATTATGCTTCTTAGCAAATTTTTCTAGATCTCCTCTTCTAGCCATAGTCCCATCATCGTTCATTATTTCAACTATCACGGCAGAGGGATCAAATCCAGCAAGTGAAGCCAGATCTGTACCTGCCTCAGTATGACCTGCTCTAGTTAGAACTCCTCCATTTTGGGCTTTGATTGGAAATACATGGCCAGGTTGTACTATATCCTCTGCAATAGCATTTTTTTTCACTGCAGCCTGTATTGTTGTTGACCTATCTGCAGCTGATATTCCTGTGGTTACACCT
>CACAGI010000040.1 GCA_902532015.1 uncultured SAR86 cluster bacterium
TATTTTCATTAAACGTGAGCGTTTTAGAGGCAGAGGCAATTGTTGAAAAAATATCAAAGTGATGCACTGCACTATCGGAGATTAGCCCTGATTCTATCTCATCAGGCCAACTAATAATAAAGGGAACTCTTATTCCTCCTTCAAAGAAACTGATTTTCCAGCCTCTAAAAGGTTTGTTTATATCTTCTAACTCAATGTAATTCGCACCACCGTTATCACTAGTAAAAATAATCATAGTTTTGCCGTATATTTCCAAGTCTTTTAATTTTTTAACAATTTTTCCAACACTTCTATCAAGCGCGGCTATCATTCCCGCATACACTTGAAGGTTATGCTTTGACATATGACTCATTCGCTCCACATCACTTCTTAGAGCTTGTAGAGGGTTATGAATTGCCCAATGACTCAGATATAAGAAAAATGGTCTATTTTGATTTTTTTCAATTACTTTCAGAGCCTCATCCGTATAGTAATCAGTTACATATTTTTCTGGTGCAAAAGCATCTCCTTCATTGAACCTTGCAGAATACTGACCTGAACTCCAAACCATCTTATCAATGCTCGTTTCAAATTTAGCATTCACAACCTCCGGATGGTCTTCAGGTAAATAATATGCACCTGCTAAAGATAAAGAATCATCGAATCCCTGACTAAGAGGATCCATTCCACCGGCATTGCCAAGATGCCATTTTCCAATATGGGCTGTGTAATATCCTTCAGCTTTTAAGACTTCTGCAATGGTTATCTCCTCAGACGGCATACCTTGTTCCATAAACGGAGGTAAGTTCATTGCCAACTCTCTATCAATTCTTGCTTTTAATTCCGAGTCATCCTCTTCAGCAAGCCAAGCTAGAACCATCCTCCCAGCATCTGGAACAGGAGTAAATTCAAACCCAAATCTTGTTGGGTATCTTCCGGTCATTATCGAAGCCCTCGAAGGAGCACAAGTAGCATTTGCAGCATAACCTCTAGAAAACCAGATACCATCTTTTGCTAATGAATCAATATTAGGAGTCTGTAGAGATCCATCTGCTGCTCCTCCATTATGCAAAGAAATATCGTTATAACCCATATCATCTGCCAAAATTAAAATAATATTTGGTCTAGAATCATTCTTATCTAAAATCTGCAAGGGCCCCTCTGCCCAATTAGTTGGTACATTCTCTTGAACTGGATTTATGAAGTTCATAACTTGAGGCAGTGCCCATACAATTATATTGACCTTGTATTCCCAAACTAACAATCCAGATATAACCAATAATAGAAAAGAGTAAGATAGCTTTTTAATCATTTCAAAGCTTAACTACTACTTTGTTGTCTCATTGAGAGCACAAGCAGTAATATTAGTAAAACTGTTACATAGGGAGCACCTTCAACTCCGGGCGTATTTCCTGAAGAGTAAATACCGCTAGCCAAAGCAGATTTTCCTAGGAGAGGGTAGAGCAAGAGCCTACCGGACCACTCGATCAACCAAAATAAGTACATTAAAGGTATTAAAGTTCTATATCTAAAGATTACAATCCAAGATACCCCACAAAAAATGACTTGAGCAAAACCCCATAGAGAAAAAAACATATAGATAAGAGGCATAGGATCTGGTTCGCCCGATAAGATGACTAGGTTTGCAATTCCATGCATACCGTATTCTTCAAAGAACATATGGATTATGGATCTCCATGTCATTAAGCACACAAAGGCTATGAAGAACCAAAGGGCAACTTTATTGCCTTTGTATTCATTATCCGCTGCAGAAGGAAGAATATTTAAATTAAACATTTTATAACGTAAGATTTCCCAGTTTAGAACATGTTTCATTAAACTCTTTTATAGTGTCTTGTATTATTTCTTCAGCAGATTTCACATCATCAATTAAACCGACTGATTGACCAGAAAGAGCAGGAGCAGCATTCATGTCACCTCCGAAATACAGGTCTTGGATTTTCCCCATGGCAGTCATGTCCATCTCTCCTGCATCAAGGATATCCTTTGTGAAATCTGTTCTAAGGGCTCTTATTACTGGCTTAGAGGTTTTATTGAGTATCCAGGTCCCATTAAGCGGAGAATCAAAAATATAATTTTTAAAATTATCATGCACAGGACTCTCTTTGCTGGAAACAAATCTAGTCCCCATTTGTATTCCTTCGGCACCCACAGCAAAAGCAGCTGCCATGCCAGCACCATCCGCAATTCCACCAGCAGCAATAATCGGTAAATCAATTTGTTTTCTAATTGCTTGAATTAATACAAAGAGACCTACTTCTTCAGGGCTTTTAAAACCACCACCTTCTGTGCCTTCCACAACTAGTCCATCTACTCCGCAATTGGCTGCTTTGATTGCACCCTCAACACTAGGCACTGCATGATAAACAGTTATTCCTGCATATTTTAGGATATCGATATATTTTGAAGGATCGCCTGCGGAGGTAGTTACAAATTTAACTCCATGTTGAACGCAGAATTCCACCATACTTTCATCTCTTAAGAAGAGTAAGGGTAAATTTACTCCAAACGGCTGATCAGTTAATTCAGACATCTTTTCTATTTCAGCTTTGCAGTTATCTACTTCACCGGAAGAAGTTTCAATTACTCCAAAGCCACCTGCATTACAAACAGCTGATGCTAATTGACTTCTGGCAATCCACCCCATGGGGGCTTGAATTATTGGATATTTAGACCCTGTATGCTCCGTTACTCTATTCATTAATTTTCCTTCATAAAATTG
>CACAGI010000041.1 GCA_902532015.1 uncultured SAR86 cluster bacterium
TCCTTTGCTCATATTTCTATCCAATTATTAAAGCGCCTCAGCACCAGCAACAATCTCAGAAATTTCCTGAGTTATAGCCGCCTGCCTGGCGTTGTTATAAACAAGTTGCAGTTCATCTATAAGACTTCCTGCGTTGTCCGTTGCACTCTTCATTGCAACCATTTTGGCTGCCTGCTCACAAGATATATTTTCGATTACAGCTTGATATAAAAGAGACTCTATATACCTCTCCATGAGTCCATCCATAAGTAGCCTTGAATCGTCGGGCTCATATATGTAGTCCCACCTAGATCCTTCGTGTGTATCTCCTTCCTCTTCTAAGGCGCCCAGAGGAAGCAACTGAGTTACTTCGGGTTGTTGCGTCATGGTATTAACAAACTTATTGCTCGCTAAATAAACCTTATCAATATTTCCTTCTGCAAAAGAATCTAGCAAAATTTTCATTGATCCAACAAGTTGTTCTATTGAAGGCTCATCACCCAACTTTTCAGTAGCCGAAATTACATTGCCTCCAAAGGATCTAAAAAAGGATTGGGCTTTTGTACCTATAAGAGAGTAGCTAACCTCTTTGCCTGAAGCCGACTCTGAAGCCGCAAACCTTGTGACTTCTCTCAATAGGTTGGCGTTTAGGCCTCCGCATAGGCCCTTGTCTGAGCTGACTACAATAATAGCTATATTCTTGGGATCCCTTTCTTCCATATAAGTGGGCTTATATTCTGGCTGTCCTTTGGCTAGGTGGCTTATAACTGAGAGCATCCTGTCTCTATAAGGCCTGCCTTTAAGCATTTTTTCTTGTGTCTTTTTCATTTTGCTAACAGCAACCTTTTCCATAGCACTAGTAATTTTCTGAGTATTACTAATACTTGCTATTTGTGTCTTTATTTCTTTACTGTTAGCCACGAACTATTACCAAGTTTGAGTTGACATAAATTTATCTAAAGCCTCTCTAAAGGCGCCTTCGACTTCATCGTTGTATTCGCCGGTCTCAGAAACACGATCCATCAAGTCTTTATGCTCCGCATTCATATAAGAAATTAAGGCCTTTTCAAAGTCTTTAATCTTCTCTACCTCTACATCTCTTAAAAAGCCTTCGTTGGCAGTGAAAAGCATCAACCCCATCTCTGCAACAGACATTGGCGAAAATTGGTCTTGCTTTGTTAGCTCTGTAACCCTTACTCCATGTTCTAGCTGTTCTTTAGAGGCCTCATCTAAATCTGAAGCGAATTGAGCAAAAGCTTCAAGCTCTCTGTATTGAGCTAATGCTGTTTTTATACCACCTCCCAATTTTTTTATAATAGGAACCTGTGCGGCTCCTCCTACTCTTGATACGGAGATTCCTGGATCCATAGCGGGCTTAAGTCCAGAGCTAAAAAGTGAAGATTCTAAAAATATTTGACCATCCGTAATAGATATAACGTTGGTGGGGACAAAGGCAGAAACATCGCCCGCTTGCGTTTCAATAATTGGCAGGGCTGTTAAAGATCCTGTTTTACCCTTAACCTTTCCTTCAGTAAAGCTTTCAACATATTCTTCACTTACTCTTGCTGCTCTTTCTAGCAACCTCGAATGAAGATAAAAAACGTCTCCAGGATAAGCCTCTCTTCCTGGCGGCCTTCTTAATAACAAAGACATTTGTCTATAAGCAACCGCCTGCTTTGATAGGTCATCATAAATAATAAGGGCGTCTTCACCCCTGTCTCTAAAATATTCGCCCATAGAGCAGGCGGAAAAAGGTGCTATGTATTGCATGGGCGCTGGGTCGGCTGCAGCAGCTGCCACCACAATAGTATTTTCCATGGCCCCATATTCTTCCAAAGTCCTCACCACTTGTGCAATAGAGGACTGTTTCTGTCCCACGGCCACGTAAATACATTTAACGCCTGTATCTTTTTGGTTAATTATCGCATCTATTGCTATGGCTGTTTTCCCAGTTTGTCTATCACCGATAATCAACTCTCTTTGGCCCCTGCCTATGGGCACCATGCTGTCAACCGCCTTGATCCCTAATTGCACAGGCTGGTCAACCGATTTTCTTGAGATAACTCCAGGCGCCACCTTTTCTACTGGTGCGGTTTCTGTGGTCTTAATCTCTCCCTTGCCGTCAATTGGAGCTCCAAGAGAATCTACAACTCTGCCAAGAAGGGCCTCTCCAACCGGCACTTCCAATATTCTGCTTGTACACTTTGCGGAGCTTCCTTCAGCCAAAAGCTTGTAGTCTCCTAAAATCACAGCTCCAACAGAGTCCCTTTCAAGGTTAAGAGCCATGCCCATCACTCCATGATCAAACTCTATCAGTTCTCCGTTCATGACCTCTCCTAAGCCGTGAATTCTTGCTATTCCGTCTGCCAGAAATACTACCGTGCCTTCGTTACTTGGCTTAGCTGATGTATCGAGTGCATCTATCTTTTGTTTTATAACCTGACTAATTTCTGAGGGGTTTAATTCTTCCATTTTTCTATTTAATTTGATTGATTAATTTACCTAGCCTTCCTTTGATTGAGAGATCGATAACTTCATCTCCGCATTTAACTGAAAAGCCACCAATGAGAGCAGGGTCAACCTTCGACCTTACTACTATGTTTTTTCCATACCTTTTTTCAAGCCTTTCATTAACAGAGGCCATCTGTTCCTTGGATAGCTCATAAGCAGAGGTAACTTCTATTTCTGA
>CACAGI010000042.1 GCA_902532015.1 uncultured SAR86 cluster bacterium
TGAAAAAAAAGAATTATTTTCTTCATTAGCAACATAAAATCTTTTTGATATATTTTCTCCCAGTTCAGTTTCTCCTTTTGTCGTTTTAACTAACCCTGTCTTAAGCACTTCTACACTTGAACCTATTTTTTGATGACACCCCCCTCCATATGATTGGAGTATGTTCCTTTCTTCTTCAATAGATGCAATTGAATTTGGGGAAGAAATAGACAGGACAATTTCTTTCGTAGGATTATCATTTGATCTACATTCAATGGCTAAAGCACCCTGCGCCGCGGCACAAGGGTTTTGTGAAATGGGTATTATCATCCAAGTAAGCTTTTTTACCATTTCTATTAATTCTTCTTTATCGGCATCAAACTCCTGCATCCCGTTATGCAAAATTCTATCAATGGCAGCTTTGGCAACAACAAGACCATCTTCTTTGCTATCTAAGAGTTTTTTGAACCTTGTGTGTATGTTGCCTCTTACTTCTTTAAATAGAATTTGGTCTATATCCATGGGCAAAGCTTTAGGTAAAAATTCTGATAGATTTTTTTCTCTTCTTGGCGAGGAACTCAATATTGAAAGGTTTTTTTTCTTTAAGCTTAATTTCTTAAAAAAGACCATATCTCTAATATCAGCCCTTGGTAGGGTTCCTATAATTTCTGTGCCTTCTTCAAAATCTATAGGCAGATCTTTCCAAGAATGTACTGCGATATCAGCTTTATTGCTTACTAGGTCTTCCCTTATATCATTTGTAAAAACACCTATTTCAGGCATCTCATCAAGAGGGGTATCTTGGTTTAAGTCACCCAAAGTTGATTTAAAGATATGTTCAATCTTAATTTCAGGAAATAATTTATATATCTCATTAGCTACAAGTTTCGCTTGAATTCGTGCTAAAGGACTTTTTCTCGAAAGTATTGTTAAATTTTGCACTATTATCTAAATGAGAATGCTTCCTATTTATATGAAGTTATTATGTGTTAGTTTATAATTCAGCCCACGCGCTGGCCTAGACATTTATATATTTTACTAAATTTTATGAACTATAAAAAATTCTTCTCGGATGAATTGGTTTCTCTTAAGTCTCAGGGTCTCTATAGAAAATTTAGAGCAATAAACAGAAATAAGAATAGCTTCCCTAAAGCAACAGAACGCTTTGAAGGGAAAGAAAGAGAAGTTGAGGTTTGGTGTAGTAATGATTACTTAAATCTCAGTCAACATCCTGAAGTAACCAAAACATCTGTAGATGTAATAACTGAACTAGGAACAGGCTCTGGTGGAACAAGAAATATATCAGGAACCTCTACATATCATGTTGATTTAGAGAATCTTTTAGCAGATCTTCACAGAAAAGATGCATCTCTCTTATTTCCTTCTGCTTATACAGCAAATCAGTCAACTCTATGGACTTTGTGCAAAAACTTGGAAGGCATTGAAGTTTTTTCTGATGAACTAAATCATGCTTCCCTTATACAAGGTATTAAGAATGCCGATGCAGTTTGTCATGTTTTTAGACACAATGACACTGAACATCTTGAAGAGCTTCTTAATACGGCAAATGCGAATACCCCCAAACTGATTGTTTTTGAATCTTTGTATTCTATGGAAGGTCTAAGATCACCTTTGCAGAAAATAGTTGAGTTAGCAAAAGAATATAATGCCTTGACTTATCTTGATGAAGTTCATTCTGTTGGCCTTTATGGCCCTGAAGGCAGAGGGATAACAGCGGAAAAAGGACTTGAGGACCAAATAGATATAATCAATGGAACTCTATCTAAATCTTTCGGACAGATGGGTGGATACGTTGCAGCTAATTCTGACATTATTGACTATATTAGAAGTTTTGCTCCTGGTTTTATATTCACATCTTCAATGAACCCATCTATAGCTGCTGCATCGATAACAAGCATAAATATTGCAAAATATTCTGAAGACTTAAGAGAGAACATCAGAAACAACTCAGATTTAATTAGAAAAGGCTTATCTGAACTACAGATACCATTCCTAGAAAATGATAGTCATATAATCCCAATACATTTATATGACCCCGTTCTATGTAAGAAAGCTGCTAATCTTTTGATTGAAAAACATGGCGTCTACATACAGCCAGTCTTTTATCCAACAGTACCAAAAGGAGATGAAAGATTTAGAGTAACTATAACTCCAAGACATGACGCCAAAGATATTCATAATTTCTTGAATGCTTTAGAGGATGTATGGAAAGAAATGGATTTAAGAAGAGCAGAAAAGGGCATTGAAGAAAAATCAGCTGTTTCTAGAATATATTAATTAGAGATCTCCTTTTGCCCTTACTTCGCTTTGATCAACTGTAAAGTTTTCTCCGTAACGAGCTTCTAGTTTCTTTTGATTTTCTGTTATAACCTCTACAGGATCAAGTCCTAGAGACATACACGCAGTAACCCAATACCACATAATATCTCCAAGCTCTCTTTTCATGTGAAAGATATTA
>CACAGI010000043.1 GCA_902532015.1 uncultured SAR86 cluster bacterium
TTTGAAAAAATAAACTATAATTTTGAAAAGGCAAAAATGCTTTTATTAGATTCACATGAAGAAGGATCTTACGGAGGTACAGGTAAATCTTTTGATTGGGACTTAATAGAAACTAAATTAAAAATTCCTTTCTTGTTAGCTGGAGGAATAGATACAATAAACGTTGAAAAGGCTCTTTCCTCAGTGTCTTGCAAAGGAGTAGATGTGAGTTCTGGAGTAGAAAGCAAACCAGGTAAGAAAGATCCAATGAAAGTAAGGGATTTGATAAACAAAGTAAGGAGATTTAATGTCTGAAGAGTATTTACCAGATAATGATGGTCGTTTTGGAGTATACGGCGGTAGGTATGTAGCTGAAACCTTAGTTCCCGCCTTAGATGACCTGTCTGAACAGTATAAACTTATTAAAAATGATAAAGATTTCTTAAAAGAATTTAGAAATGATTTATCTCATTATGTAGGAAGACCTTCTCCACTTTATTATGCAAAACGTTGGACTCAGCTCTTGGGAGGGGCAAAAATTTATCTTAAACGAGAAGATTTAAATCATACAGGAGCTCATAAAATCAACAATACCGTTGGCCAAATCCTTCTAGCAAAGCACATGGGAAAGAAAAGAATTATTGCTGAAACAGGCGCTGGACAACATGGGGTTGCAAGTGCAACAGTAGCGGCACGTCATGGCTTGGAATGTATTGTTTACATGGGAGAAGAAGATATACAAAGACAATCATTAAATGTATTTAGAATGAAACTTTTAGGTGCCGAGGTTGTTGGGGTAACTTCTGGAACTAGGACGTTAAAGGATGCAATGAATGAAGCTATGCGTGATTGGGTAACAAATGTAGATGATACTTATTATATTATTGGAAGTGTTGCTGGTCCTCATCCTTATCCTGAAATTGTAAGAGATTTTAATGCCGTTGTTGGCGAAGAAGTAATTGAGCAAAGCAAAAATGAAATTGGTAAAAATCCTGATGTATTAATTGCTTGCGTAGGAGGAGGTTCAAATGCTTTGGGTCTTTTTTATCCTTTTATAAAGTCTAAGGAAGTGAGGCTAATAGGTGTAGAGGCTGGAGGACTAGGTTTGAGCACAGGAAAACATGCAGCCCCTTTAAACGATGGAAAAGAGGGTGTTTTACATGGAATGAGAACCTATTTGATGCAAGATGATGCAGGTCAGATCTTAGAGACACATTCTGTATCAGCAGGTTTAGACTATCCAGGAGTTGGTCCCGAACACTCTTGGTTAAAAGATACAGGAAGAGCAGAATATGTAGTAGCAGATGATGAAGAAGCTTTAGATGCATTTAAAGAACTTACAAAAATAGAAGGCATTATGCCTGCTTTGGAAACTGCTCATGGATTAGCATATGTAAAAAAACTCGCTCCTACAATGAAGCCGGATCAAACGATTGTAGTCAATGTTTCCGGAAGAGGAGATAAAGATATAAATACTGTTGCCTCCATAGAAGGAATAGAACTTTAGTGAATAGAATCAAAAAAAAATTTGATAAACTTGCATTAACTGATTCTAAAGCGCTGATAACCTATATCGTTGCAGGGGATCCTGATCTAGATTCAACTCTAAGTATTATGAACTGCATGGTATCAGAAGGTGCTGATATCATAGAAATAGGTATTCCATTTTCTGATCCTATGGCAGAAGGGATTTCTATACAAAGAGGTCATGAGAGAGCACTACTAAATAAGACCAGCATTAAAGATACTTTAGACCTAGTATCTAAATTTAGAAAATCTAATAAAACAACTCCTATAGTCTTTATGGGTTATATGAATCCTTTTGAATCTATGGGAGTTCAAGAATTTTGTAAGGAAGCTTCTAATAAAGGTGTAGATGGAATATTGATAGTAGATATGCCTCCAGAAGAGAGTACGGAATTCTCAAAGGAGGCTAAAAACTACGGAATTGATGTAATAAGACTAATAGCACCCACAACCGACCTCTCCAGAGCAAAAGAAATCTGTAATTTATCTTCCGGTTATATTTATTATATTTCTGTTAAAGGTATAACTGGATCAAAAGACTTGGATTCAGAAGACGTACAGCAGAAAGTTGAACTTTTGAGTACCGAAACTAATCTCCCTATAGCTATAGGATTTGGAATAAAAGATTCTAAGTCAGCTTTATCCGTAAAAGACTTTGCAGATGGTATAGTAGTTGGGAGTGTATTCGTAGATTTAGTGGGCGAAGGGGGAGACACTATCAAGAAAATAGCTGCAAAAACAAAAGAGTTATCCTTAGCGCTAAAATAGCTATGGCTAGTTGGTTTGAAAAATTACTACCTTCTTTTATAAGAAAAGGTGCAACTAAGAAATCTACCATTCCAGAAGGTTTATGGCAAAGTTGTAATGCCTGTAACAATATACTTTATGTTCCCGAGTTAGAAGCAAATTTGTATGTTTGTCCTAAGTGCGATCATCACATTAG
>CACAGI010000044.1 GCA_902532015.1 uncultured SAR86 cluster bacterium
TTACATAGTAATAATAAGATCGGTTCAATAGTTTCTCTTAAAGGAGGCACTGAACAGCTTGCAAAAGATATTGCAATGCACGCTGCTGCAACTGACCCTATGGCTCTTTCTCCTGCAGAAATTCCAAAAGATATCATTGAAAAGGAAAGGGAGATCTATAAAGCGCAATCAGAAGAGAGTGGAAAGCCTGCTGAGATAATTGAAAAAATGATTGAAGGCAAAATCAAGAAGTTTTTGTCAGAAGTAAGTCTAACTGAACAAGAATTTGTTAAGGATCCAAGTGTAAAAATTAATGATTTACTTAAAGAGCACAATGCTACTATTGTAGGTTGTACTAGATTTGAGGTCGGAGAAGGCATAGAGGTAGAAAAAGTAGACTTTGCAAGTGAGGTAATGTCTCAGATTGAGGGTTAGATGTTAAAAGAGATTATAGAAGATACTGAAAAAGGCATGGAAAGGAGCCTCGGTGCTCTTGATGTAGCGTTTAAAAAGATTAGGACTGGTAGAGCAACGCCTTCTCTTCTTGACAGTATAAAGGTGAATTACTACGAAAAACTTACTCCTTTATCTCAGGTTGCTAGTATTTCAATAGAAGATGCCAAGACCTTGGCTATTGCTACTTGGGAAAAAGGAATGGTACAAGAGATAGAGAAAGCAATTTCTGAATCTGAATTAGGGCTTAATCCAGCTACTTCAGGGGATACTATTAGGGTTATTCTTCCTGATTTAACGGAAGAAACTCGAAGAGACTTTATAAAAAAAGCTAAAGCTGAAGCTGAGAATGCAAAGGTTTCAATTAGGAATGTACGCAGAGAAGGAAATTCGCAACTTAAAGAATTTTTAAAAGAAAAAGAAATCTCAGAAGATGAGGAAAGACAGGGAGAAGAAGAAATACAGAAGTTAACAAACCTTTTTGTAGAAAAGGTAGATGCAGCATTGGAAGCAAAAGAAAAAGATTTGCTAGATTTCTAAAACTTTTCTTATGGAAGGCAAAAGCTCCGAAAACATTCCTGATCACGTAGCTATTATTATGGACGGTAATAATAGATGGGCTTCTCAAAGAAGTCTCCCAGGTGTAGCTGGACATCAAAAAGGCGTTCAAAGGGCAAGAGAAGCAGTAGAATTTGCTGTTGAGAAAGGTATATCGACTTTAACTATCTTTGCTTTTAGTAGTGAAAATTGGGGCAGATCAAATGAAGAAGTGAATCTTTTAATGAAACTCCTTAACACTGCTTTAAAAGAGCAAGTTCCAAATTTGATAGAGAATTCTGTCCAATTAAGCTTTATTGGAGATCTATCTCAGTTTGACAATGATCTAGTAAATCAAATGAAAAAATCAGAAGAACTAACTATTTGTGCTGAAAAAGAAAAGAAATTAGATCTAGTTGTCGCTGCAAGTTATGGGGGAAGATGGGATATTCTTAATGCCATTAACCAACTTAAGAAATCAAGTGTAGATGATGTATCTGAAGCTGATCTTAATTCCTTATTGTCTACTTCAAGATTTAAAGATCCTGATCTATGTATTCGAACTGGCAAAGAACAAAGAATAAGCAATTTTTTATTATGGCAACTGGCCTATACTGAACTTTATTTTCCTGACCTTTTGTGGCCTGATTTTAATGATGATGAATTTGAAAAGGCTATTACGGAATATTCAACTAGAACTAGGAGATTTGGAGATAAATCAAACTTCTCTTTGTAATAATGCTTAAACAGAGACTAATAAGTGCGCTAATACTTTCTATAGGCATTGTGTCCTTAATCTTTCTATTACCTAATGACTTTTTAATTTATTTCGTTCTTTTTTTAACATGTATTTCGTTAGTAGAATTCCTGAGATTAAGATTTTCTAATCTATCAACAATTTTGTTTGTTTTTTTCAGTCTAGTCTTATTATATTTATCTTCCCTGCCAAATTTGAATAAAGCTTTCATTGGCCTTAGCGCAATCACTTATTTTGTATTATTTTTTCTGATAATAAGTTTTCCAGTTAGTAAGCCCTTATTACAAAGGAATCTTGTTTGGTTGATGTCTGGTATTTCAATCCACCTAGGTTTTTTTGCTTCATTGTTTTTTTTAATCAATCAAAATGCATCTATTCTTGTACATTTTGGTATAGACCTTACCAATAAAACTATACTTTTAATTATAGTATTAATTAGTGTGCTGATGGATTCTCTGGCTTTC
>CACAGI010000045.1 GCA_902532015.1 uncultured SAR86 cluster bacterium
TTGGAGGTAAAACTTCAAAGATGAAATTTGGCCATCATGGAGCAAACCATCCTGTCCAAGATCTTAAGTCAATGAAAGTATCCATCACTTCGCAGAATCATGGTTTTACTGTTGAAGAAGACTCTCTACCTAAAGAGTTGAAGGTAACTCATAAATCATTGTTTGATGGAACGGTTCAAGGAATAGAACATAGTACTTTGCCCGCATTTAGCTTTCAAGGTCACCCTGAAGCTAGCCCTGGACCTCATGACTTAAAGGAATTATTTCAAAAGTTTGAAGATAATATGAGAGACAATGCCTAAACGCAACGATATAGACTCTATTTTAATTATTGGGGCTGGTCCTATTGTTATTGGACAGGCATGCGAATTTGACTACTCCGGAGCGCAAGCGTGCAAGGCATTAAAGGAAGACGGCTACAGAGTCATCTTAATAAACTCTAATCCTGCAACAATAATGACTGACCCAAGTATGTCTGATGCAACTTATATTGAACCAATACATTGGGAAACTATTGAAAAAATTATTGAAAAGGAAAAACCAGATGCATTATTACCAACCATGGGAGGACAAACTGCTCTTAACGCTGCTCTTGATTTGGATAGCAGAGGAATTCTAAAGAAACATAATGTTGAAATGATAGGAGCCACTAAGGAAGCTATAGATAAAGCAGAAGATCGAGAGTTATTTGCTAAATCAATGGAAAGCATAGGTTTAAAAGTCCCTGAGTCTGGCCTAGCCCATAACTTAGAAGAAGCAAATGAGCTATTAATGAGAATAGGTTTTCCTTGCGTATTGAGGCCTAATTTTACAATGGGAGGGTCTGGGGGTGGCATTGCCTATAACAATGAAGAATTTGAAGAAATTTGTAAAAGAGGATTGGAATTATCTCCGACTTCAGAAATCTTTATTGATAAGTTTTTAGGTGGTTGGAAAGAATATGAGATGGAAGTAGTTCGAGATAGAAATGATAACTGCATCATTGTCTGCAGTATTGAAAATTTAGATCCCATGGGAGTGCATACAGGAGATTCAATAACAGTAGCTCCTGCTCAAACTTTAACTGATAAAGAATTTCAACTAATGCGGAATGCTTCTTTAGATATCTTAAGAGAGATAGGTGTTGAAACGGGAGGCTCTAACGTTCAATTTACTCTTAATCCGGAAGATGGCGAGATGTTGGTTATTGAAATGAACCCCAGAGTCTCAAGGTCTTCGGCTTTAGCTTCAAAAGCAACTGGATTTCCTATAGCAAAAGTAGCTGCAAAGCTTGCCGTCGGTTATACATTAGATGAATTAAGTAACGATATAACTGGTGGAGTAATACCGGCATCATTCGAACCCTCTATTGACTATGTTGTTACGAAAATACCAAGATTCAATTTTGAAAAGTTCTCACAAACAGAACCTGTTTTGACAACACAAATGAAATCAGTTGGTGAAGTTATGGCGATTGGAAGAACCTTTCAAGAATCACTACAAAAAGCTATAAGAGGGTTAGAGACAGGTCGTGATGGCTTAAATGAAATTACTAATTTTGAAGATGAAATAGAATTCTTAAAACAGAAAATCAGCACTCCTAGTCCAGATAGGCTTTGGTATGTTGGAGATGCATTCCGAACAGGAATGTCAGTAGAAGAAGTTTTTTCAAACTCGAAAATTGACCCTTGGTTTCTTATACAAATAAATGATTTGATACAAGAAGAAAAAATATTATCAGATTTGAGCTTTCAAGATCTTGAGTCGGAAATATTATATAGACTGAAATCAAAAGGATTTTCTGATTCAAGGATAGCTTACTTAATGCAAACGGATGAAAAGGACGTTCGAGATCTAAGAAAGAATTTAAATATCTTGCCAGTCTTTAAAAGGGTTGATACATGTGCTGCCGAATTTGAATCTTCCACTGCTTATATGTATTCAACCTACGAAGAGGAATGTGAAGCTAATCCCTCAGGTTCAAAAAAGATAATGGTTTTAGGAGGTGGTCCCAATAGGATTGGTCAAGGTATTGAGTTTGATTACTGTTGTGTACATGCCTCTTTAAGCCTTAGA